>LUGL01000049.1 GCA_002796835.1 Elainella saxicola E1
AACCGTTTGCGCCCGTTAATGTGTTTACCTGCGTCAAAGCCCACCTCCTGATGCACTCCTGCCGCACTCTTGACACTTTGGCTATCGATAATGGCTTCAGAGGGACTCGGTTGACGATCAGCTTCAATGCGAATCCACTCCCGCAGAACATCGTGAATCTTGATCCAGGTTCCGTCTTTGCGCCAATTGCGAAAGTAAGTGTACACGGTTTGCCAAGCTGGAAAGTCAGCAGGCAAGGCATGCCATCGGATACCCTCTACTAACACATAGAAAATAGCATTGAGAATTTGCCACATATCGACTTCACGAGGACGACCACCAGGTTTTGCGGGTGGGATCAGGTCACTCAGGAATTCATATTGATCACGGGTGAGGTTACTAGGGTACGCTTTACTCATGGGTCTCACTCAGGGCTGTGTGTTTTGCTATTCGCAGCTTACACTGAGTGAGCTTTTTTACTGAATGCCTGACTTTTCAAACACCCTCTAAGTCCACTGTTGTAGTACAAAACTGTTAGTTGTCGTTCTAGAATGTCTTCTTTTTTCTGTTCCAAAACCGGAAATGTAATTGTCGCCATTCGGCAAAAGTAGTTGACATTAGACAGGCGATGCACTAACCGCTGTTGAGTACTGTGAGAAACCTTCACCCCAGTCAACACTTCGATGTCTTCTGCCGCTCGCTCATACGATTCGTTAGCACTCACCAACAAACAACATTGCTCAAGATAAGGACTCCAGCGTGTGTAAGCTTTCACCTCCAGAATTTGGGCCTGTTTCTCACTCACTTGCAGTCGTCCGAGGATACTGTCGAGGCTGCGCTTTCGTCCACTCGTGGTACCACTGCTTGTTGCGATAAAAAATCCCCGATCTCTGGGCTGACGTGTTCGAGCAGATGCCCTCGCACCGCCACCTCGATCCCTGCCAACGTTTTCACTTGCTCCGGGTCGGTTTCCTCATACAGCAGGGCGGCAAGGGCACGAGCGTGGGCTTGGATTTGGGCTTTTCTCTCAGCGTCCATTGGTGGGATCGGGTAAAGGTTTCATCCTCAAAGTTTAGCCCTGTTTTCTAAACACACCTTTAAGCACTTATACTCATCGCAAAAGCGGGATGCACTCGTTCGCATCCTACCCCGAAACGGTTGTTTCTATGCTGAGTTTGTCTATTCGGTTGCAACGGTGGAAGTTCAGCTAGACCCTACCAAAGCACTTGGTATAGACCACGGATTGAACAATTGGCTGACCTGCATCAGTAATGTTGGGACGAGCTTCATCATTGATGGGTTGCATCTAAAGTCTTTGAATCAGTGGTACAACAAACGGGTTGCCACATTGAAAGAAGGTCAGGCTCAAGGCTTTTGGTCTAAGCAGTTAGCCAGCATCACTGAGAAACGAAATCGGCAGATGCGGGATGCTGTCAACAAAGCGGCTCGAATTGTAGTGAACCACTGTTTACAGTATGGCATTGGGCGAATTGTCTTTGGGTGGAATCAGGGGCAAAAAGACGGGGCAAACATGGGACGAAAGAACAATCAGAAGTTTGTCCAAATCCCTACAGCAAGGCTCAAGGCTCGAATCTCTCAACTGTGCGAACAGTACGTGATTGAGTTTGTAGAAACAGAGGAAGCCTATACCTCTCAAGCAAGCTTCATTGATGGCGATAGCCTACCTAAGCACGGTGAAAAACCCGAAGGCTGGAAATCGTCAGGCAAGCGAGTTAAAAGAGGTCTATTCAGAACGGCTTCAAATTGGTATATCAACGCAGACTGTAACGGTGCTGCAAATGTACTGAGAAAAGTAGCGACGATGCTTGAACTTGATTTGAGCGGAGTTGGTAGAGGCGAATTGACAGCGCCTTCTAGGGTCCGTCTTTGGGCCATCTAGCAGAATCTCCGCTCTTTAGAGCGGGGAGTGTCAATTAACGTTGAATATCCTGTTGCTGTCAGCAACCAACTGAAAGGCTCCCTAGATTACCTGCTGCAAAATCAGCAGATATTCCTGCTCATTGAGGCGAAAAACGAAGATCTAGAACGCAGCTTTGTCCAGCCTGCGATCGAACTCATCGCCCTCGATCAATGGATAGAATCCGATCAAACCCTTCTACAAGGTGCAATTTCCACCGGAAATATCTGGCAATTTGGACAATTCAATCGTCAAACTCGCATCGTCACTCAGGACCTCAATCTCTTTCGGGTTCCTGCTGATCTAGAGGATGTTCTGCGCATCCTAGTCAAAATCCTCAACAATGAATCATGATGGGTTCTGTGCGCCACACGGTTTTGGGACGATCGTCGCTCGAAACCATCAATCACAATTACCGATCGGACTCATAGAGGTTGGCAAGGTAATTCAATCGCAATGAAAGTATTAACGGATATCTTTTCTACCGATCGCTCGTCAAATCATATCAGCAAAACTGAGATCAATATTATGCCTGTTATGTCAGACCACAGACAGACAACTGCTGAATAAATCCCTAGGATAGGAAAGGAAGCAAGGAGTAGCACGATCCAATTTCATGCTTGGTGCTTTTCCATTGCTGTTAATCCGCTAGAAACCTGCTGTCTGCTTATGAAGCCTTTGATTTTAATAGTAGATGATTGTGAAGACGATCGTCTACTGATGGAATTTATGTTAGAAATCTTCGACTACAGAAGTATTGCTATCCCAGATGGAACCAATGCCCTACAGGTCACTCAACACTACCAACCTGCTCTGATTTTGCTAGATATTTGTATGCCTGGGGTAGATGGATATGAGGTGGCGGGCTACCTTAAACAAAACTCCCAAACAGCAGCAATTCCTGTGATCGCAGTAACAGCAACAGATGTAACTGTCAATGAACAATTTCTGGCAGCCGGTTTTGATGATTACCTGATAAAACCTTTCATGATTGAATCACTCAAGCAAACGATCGATCGTCATCTTTCTAATGTCATCCATTATTTAAGCATCCCATCCTGTCAAGCTGAACGAGCTTAGCCGGAGAAGCCACTTGCGACTGGTAGGTATACCATAAACATAAATTGTTCATGTAAACTGACTCCAACAACAGAGGAACATACATCAGCCAATCTGTAGGCTAGCCAACATAACCATGATGGACTGAATACCTCTCCATCACTATCATCAGGCCATTATGGGCATTAAGCCACTATGGGTGAAAAGGCTGATACAGATGTTGAAAATCGAATTTTGGCAGCTCTCCCCAAAGAGGAGTACGAACGGTTGCTGCCCAAACTGAAAAAAGTTGGGATGGAGTTCCACCAACCCCTGTTCGAGCCAAACCAACGCATTGAGTATGTTTATTTTCCGAACACGGCTGTAGTCTCATTGCTCAATGTTATGGAAAACGGCGAGACTGCTGAAGTGGGTACCGTAGGCTATGAAGGCATCGTCGGTCTTCCGGTCTTTCTGGATACAGATAGCGTATCCAGTCTGGCAATCACGCAAGTTGAAGGCGAAGGCATGAGAATGAAGACGGAAGACTTTCGCGAGGAGGCCAATCGGCATGGTCCGCTGCATCGTCTGCTGCAACGCTACACGCAAGCTTTGCTGATGCAGGTGTCACAAACGGCTGCCTGTAACCGTTTTCACTCGGTAGAAGAACGCTTTTGCCGCTGGATTTTGATGACCCACGATCGAGTTCGCCAAGACACTTTTCCTATGACTCAGGAGTTTGCCTCGCAAATCCTAGGCGTGCGCCGTCCCACAGTTTCAGTTGTCGCCGGGATGTTGCAAAAGGCAGAGCTGATTCGCTATAGCCGGGGCAGAATGACAATCCTCGATCGCCAAGGTTTGGAAGAAGGCTCCTGTGAATGCTATCAGTTAGTTAGAAATGAGTTCGATCGATTAATTCTCGGTAATGTCAAGGCAAAACCAGGTGAAGATCAGACTGGACAGGGCGGTTTGTAGGTTCAGGTTCTACTACCCAAGTTCTGTTATCGAATGGCATCCGGTTGAACCTCAAGAAGTTGAACAATTCGTATACATCCCGGAGGCATGATTGCAAGCATCGGTTAGGGAGAGTGGAAGGAAAGCAACCTTGATCCATCTGGTGTCGCATCATGCAAACCTGCTCCCAAACCTTATCTTCAGCATCCGGGATTCCACCTAAACGGCGTGTCCTCATCGTCAGTCCTCATTTTCCGCCCACCAATGCCCCCGATCATCAACGCATCCGGGTGGCTCTGCCCTATTTTGCCGAATTTGGCTGGGAAGTCCATGTCTTAACGGTTGATCCGCAGCAGATTTCCTTGCCGCAAGATGCCTACCTCAACCAGGTCTTGCCGCCCGATTTACCCATCACTCGCACTGCGGCCTTGCCCCTTCAATATACCGGCAAAGTTGGATTTGGCGATCTGGGTTGGCGGTGCTTACCCTTTTTTATCCGGGAAGGCGATCGTCTCTTATCCGCCCGATCGTTTGACCTGATCTTTTTCTCCACCACCATTTTCCCAGTGATGATTCTCGGACGCCGCTGGTTCCAGAAGTTTGGGGTTCCTTATGTCATGGATTTTCAAGATCCCTGGCGCAATGACTATTACAAAACAACTGGGGCCAAACCGCCCGGTGGACCGTTCAAATATGCGATCGCCCAGGGACTGGCAAAACTTTGCGAACCTTATGCCATGCGGCATGCCAGCCAGGTGATTAGCGTCTCGCCTCAATATCCAGAAACGCTACAAAATCGCTATGCCTGGTTGCGGCCTGAACAATTTACGGTGTTGCCGTTTGGTGCGCCAGAAGCTGATTTTGAGCAATTACCCCAGCTCCAAATTCACCAGCCTATTTTCGATCCACAGGATGGGAAACGGCATTGGGTATATGTGGGTGTCGTTTGTGCCGGAATGGAAACAGCCCTTCGCACCCTATTCCTCAGCATCCAGGCCCATCGATCGCAAAATCCCCAGCTTTGGGAATCAATTCAGCTCCATTTTGTCGGGACCAGCTACGCCCCAGCCGATCGCGCCGTCAAAACCGTTGAACCGATCGCCCAGGCCTGCGGTGTCGGTGATTTAGTCCAAGAACAAACCCAGCGCGTTCCCTATTTTGCAGCGCAGCAATTGCTGGTGGATAGTGATGCGATTTTGATGATTGGCTCCAATGATGCAGGCTACACCGCTTCAAAACTTTATCCCTGCATTCTGGCTCGCAAGCCCATTCTGGCTGTGTTTCATCGTCAAAGTTCGGTGGTGGATATTTTACGATCCTGCGCTGTGGGCCAGGTTCTCACGTTCACTCAGGCCGATCGACCCGAAAATCTGGCGGCTCAGTTGCTGCCCTACTTAGAGGATCTACTGCACTTGCCTAAAGGCTATGCGCCACCCACCTGCTGGAATGCGTTTCAACCCTATACCGCACGGGAAATGACTCGCCAATTGTGCCAGGTGTTCGATCGCAGTTTAACTTCTTCTTCCCTCCGCTAGAAAGCCCATGTCGAGTATCCAGAAAAGCTATCAAATGACCCGTGTATTTTGGATCGGCATGGGTTTGTTAGTGCTCAAAAATGCGAAAGATTTGATCCATCTCCCTCGTCCTACTGCGTTAGGAGCCATCTTGATTGGGGTGGCCTGCATGTTTCCCATGTATCTCTGGTGCGCTGGAAAAGTGAGGGGCATGCCAATTTTTCCATTTTTCACATTGACCTATCTTTGGACCTTCTGTTTACCGTTACTCAGCGAGAATCCAAATGTATGGATGTATTCCTCCTCTGCCCATTTCTATGCTGCCATTTCAACAGTTATCTTTTTAATAAGCGGCACGTTCGTCTGGTGGCAATTCGTTAATACTCCCAGCAATAGCGCTAAACCCTATCGCGCCCTCGCCAACGTTGGGGCTGAGAATTTCTTCTTAACGATCCTGGGCTTTGCTGGATTGCTCAACATGTATTCCTTAGGCGGTTGGTTCAGCATTAGCGGTGGCTTGTTTGCTCTAATTCGCGGTATTGTGCTGGGCTTAAGTCTACTGGGCATTTTCGTGTTGTGCTATCGGGCTGGCGCAGGTCTGCTGACAAACTTTAAATCACGACTGCTATTTGTGTTGCTCAGCATTTTCATTCTGACCAGTGCTGCAACGCTGATTTTGAAAACCGCGCTGACTGTGTTTTTGCTTTCTGTGGTTGCCTATGTGGTAGGAGGCCGCAAACTGCCCGTTTTACCGCTAGTTCTGGGCTTACTCTGTCTTCTCCCCTTACATTACGGGAAGCACCCAATGCGGCAAAAATACTGGGATGCCTCCAATACCTACCATGTCCAACCCTGGCAATATCCGGCCTGGTTTCAGGAATGGGTCAGCCACTCGGAAGAATCTTTTACCCATAAGCGACAACGCTACGATCCACCCGAAGAAGTGCACCAGTCCTTTACCGATCGATCGAGCGTCATCCACATGCTGATGATGGCCCAGGCCAAAATTCCCAATCCTTATCCCTATATGGAAGGGGCAACTTACGCGATCATTCCCCAGTTGATTTTGCCTCGCTTCCTCAATCCTAATAAGATCCGCAGTCACGAAGGCACTCACATGCTGAATATCCATGTGCATCGCCAGACCTATCAGGACACGCTCAGAACCACGATCGCCTGGGGACTCCTACCTGAGGCCTACGCCAATTTTGGCTTACTCGGCTGTGCAGGGGTTGGCATGTTTTTAGGCGCATTTTATGGCTATATCACTCGGCTAGGGGTGGGAGCACCCATCTTTTCTGCCCGCTCTCTGTTTGGTGTTTTGGTGCTCAGTATGGCTTTGGCCTCCACGGAATGGACCGCAGGCGTCTATTTTGCCAGTTTGTTCCAATCCTCAATGCCGTTAATCGGAATGCGGTTTGTGTTTATGAAGATCTACCGCAGCCGACAGAAGCAGCATTTTCTGGATCAAGAAAAATTACTGCTGCTGGCAGCCCTGGAACAGGAACTTCAAGCAGAACTCGATCGGCAAGAAGATACCTCTAATTCCTCTCTCAACCTGCAAACGTAAGTTCGATCGCATTTCTGGTCAATACTCACCAATTTGCTTTCCCCACCCAATCCTATGCAGAAACTCGCCATTATCACCTCCCATCCCATTCAATATTACGCGCCCTGGTTTCGGGTCCTTGCCCAGGATCCGCAACTTTCAATTCGTGTCTTCTACTTGTGGGATTTTGGCATCACCCAACAAACCGATCCCGGATTCCAACAAAATATCCAATGGGATATTCCTCTACTCACGGGATATGACTACGACCAGGTGCCCAATTCCAGCAAAAGACCTGGAACCAGCCATTTTTGGGGACTCCAAAATCCTTCACTGCTGCGCCAGGTGCGGCAATATGCGCCAGATGCGGTGTTGCTGATGAACTACAACTATGCCAGTCTCTATCATTTTTTGCTGCATTGGCATGATACGCCTATCCTGTTTCGCGGAGACTCACATCGAATTCTGCCTGCAACCGGAGCAAAAGCCTGGGCCCGCCAACAGTGGATTACTCAAGTCTATCGTCGATTCGATGCCGTTCTCTATGTTGGGAAAGCGAATTATGAGTATTTTCGGGCGCATCGGGTTCCAGTCGATCGGCTCTTTTTCTCCCCCCATGCGATTGAAAACGATCGATTTTTTGCCGCCTCTGAAACGGCTCCCCAGCAAGCGCAAGATTGGAAACAGTCCTTAGGCATTCCAGCAAATCATCAGGTGATTTTGTTTGCAGGCAAATTCATTGATAAAAAGCGACCCTTAGATTTGCTGCAAGCCTTTGTGCAAGCCAAACTGCCGCTGGTTTCATTGCTTTTTGTCGGTTCAGGTCAACTCGAAGCAGAGTTGCGTTCTCAAGCGGCTTCCCATCCCCACATTTATTTCGCACCCTTCCAAAATCAGAGCTGGATGCCTCGCACCTATGTGATCGCCGATTTATTTGTGCTGCCCAGTTATGGTCCTGGCGAAACCTGGGGATTAGCCGTGAATGAAGCCATGTGCATGGCAAAACCAATTCTGGTCAGTGATCATGTCGGCTGCGCTGCCGATCTGGTGCGTTCAAACCAAAATGGTTGGATTTTCCCAGCAGGAGATGTCACGGCCTTAGCTCAAAACTTACAGCAGGCTTTTGCCGATCGCGCTCAGTTGCTGCACTGGGGACAAGCCAGCCGCCAAATCATCAGCCAATATAGCTATCAGCAAGCCACAAAGGGGTTACAAAAGGCGCTGTTTCATGTGGGAGTGATGGAGACAACTCCGGGCAGCACTCCCCAGTTTGAAGCACCTGTTTGAAGTGCCCGAAGGCGATCGTCCATGGCGCACCATTCAGCATTCGCAGCCAAACTGCCTTGAGAAATCTGGCCCAAGTCTTTCAGCATCACGGCGGTAGTCAATCGATAAAGATATACACCTGCGCTGATCAAAGCGGACGCCATCACGGACACCTCAAGGCCACACTCAAAGTATTCGACTCGTTGAGATTGGTAATTGACCATGATCGCAAGTATTACAGTTCTGACTTCTATATTCTTTGTTATCTTGATCACCCCCCTGGTCCAGCAGTTAGGTTGGCAATTAGGCTGTGTCGATCAGCCAGGTGGACGCAAAACTCATCAAGCTCCGATCGTTCGCATTGGCGGAGTCGCAATCTGCACAGGCGCTTTGATGGCCCTATTGGTTACCTGGCAATTGGGCGGATTTTCCAGCGCGTCCTTCTCTGAGTCACTCCCGATTCTAGGGCTGATTCTGGGCGGATTTGGCTTCTTCTGTATTGGCGTCTCTGATGATTATTTCAATCTTCCGCCGCTGATTCGTCTAAGTTTACAGGCGGTTATCTCAACCATTGTTTGGAGCATGGGTGTTCAGGTAGAATACATTCCCTTGCCGCTAATCGGAGCAGTCTCAACGGGTCTCCTCAGTTTGCCGATTACGTTCCTCTGGTTAGCAGGGATGGCGAACGCAATCAACTGGATGGATGGTTTAGATGGTCTGGCGGCAGGCATTTCGACGATCGCAGCACTCACCCTGTCTCTCTGCTCTGTCCATTCTCATCCTGATGTAGCGCTGATCGCACTGGCCGTTGCAGGGGCAACTTTAGGATTCCTGCGATATAACCGTTACCCTGCTCAAATTTACATGGGCGATGGTGGCTCCTATTTCTTGGGATTTATGTTGGCCGGGATTGGAGCCGTTGGTTTTATGCAAGCAGGTACATTAACAGCAACTTTGATGCCCTATATTGCCTTGGCCGTTCCCGTCCTCGACATGGTGTTTGTGATTATCGCGCGGCTACTGGATGGTAAATCGCCTATGTTCGGCGATCGCAGACATCTACACCATCGCTGGCTACAGGCAGGACTCTCGCAACAGGCCGTGGTTTGGCTCATTTATGGCGTCACGTTCTGCACTGAGTTGGCAACGATCGCACTCCCTATGAATGGGTTAGGTTGGTTGATTGGGATGGGGATTCTGCTGCCGCTTTGTCTGACAAACTGGCGACCCAGCACTCCTTTGATGATAGCTCAGCAAGACAGACAGATCGTAGACGGATTATAGACAGATTGTAGTAGGTTACAGATAGGTCAACACCATGGCTCAATTCCAATCTCAACCCTCGTTCCACTTTTGGGCTCCCGGCTTATTTGATTTCAAAGGCGGTATTCAAGTTTATTCGGCATTCCTGCTCAAGGCGCTGCAACAGCTCTATCCTCAAGCCGATTCCACAGCTTTCTTGATGCATGATCATCCTCCTTTTCGGCGTAATGCTGCTCAGCTGACCTCTCAAGCGTTACCCCTTTCATCCACAACTCATTTTCACTGCTGCGGGACAGTTCCAGCCCGGTTGCGCACCAGCGTCTTTGCTGCCAAGTTACTGAATGCCGGTCTCTGGCAATCGCCCAACTTAATTTTCACCACCCATGTCAATTTCACACCGCTGGCCTATCAACTCAAACGGCTGAAAGGCATTCCTTACTGGGCAGTGGCCCATGGATTTGAAGCCTGGGAGATTCAGCGATCGTCCGTTCGAAAAGCATTGTCCCATGCCGATCGAATTTTGGCAGTCAGTCACTATACTCGCGATCGGTTACTCCAGAATCTCGAAATTGATCCGAATCGGGTTGTCGTTTTGCCCAATACCTTTGATGCCGATCGGTTTCGAGTGGCAGACAAACCAGCCCATTTATTGCAGCGGTATAAACTAGCTGCCGATCAGCCGATCATTCTAACCGTTAATCGATTGGCTGCGGGAGAGGCATTCCACAGCTATGACCAGATCCTGGCGGCGCTGCCGCAGATTCGCCAAACCTTACCCAAAGTCCATTATTTAATTGTCGGCAAGGGAGATGATCGGCCCCGGTTGGAACGATTGATCGATCGGCTTCAGCTCCAAGATTGCGTGACGCTCGCAGGTTTTGTGCCCGATATCGAACTGCCAGACTATTACAATCTCTGTGATGTCTTCGCGATGCCGAGCAAACTAGAAGGCTTTGGCATTGTTTATCTAGAGGCAATGGCCTCCGGAAAACCCGTGGTGGGTGGCCAGGATGGAGCGATCGATGCGCTGGGTAACGGTCAGTTAGGTGCGATCGTCGATCCCGACAATATTCCAGAAATTGCTGCAACGTTAACGCAAATTCTCAGCCAATCCCATCCCAATTTATTGCTGTACTGCCCCTATCGCCTCCGGGAAACCGTCATCCAAACCTTCGGCTTCGATCGCTTCCAACAGAACCTGGCAAGCTTGATGCAAACTGCGCTGGATCAGCCACAGAATTCCTTTGATCCGACCAAAATGATGCCTCAACAAAGCTAAAAATTAAAAGTTAAAAATTAATTGTTAATTCCTATGAAAGTTCTTCACGTTATTCCTTCTGTCGGACCTGTTCGAGGCGGTCCCAGCCGCGCCGTGCTTGAGATGGTCCGAGAATTGCGATCGCAAAACATTGACGCCGAAATTCTGACCACTGATGACAATGGAACGGGTCGATTAGAGGTTGGGCTAAATCAACGAATTGACTATTCGATCGGTCAAGGCAAGACAGTTCCTATCTGGTTTTTCCCACGTTTTTCGCCAGCGATCGCCCCAATTCGAGAATTTGCTTTTTCTGCTCCGCTCACAACATGGCTCTGGCAGCATATTACTGATTATGATCTGATTCATGTTCATGCCCTATTCTCCTATGTACCGACATTTGCAATGACGATCGCCCGTCTCCGTGGCGTTCCCTATGTTCAGCGTCCGATCGGTCAGCTTTGTCACTGGTCTCTCCAGCAGGGGGCTACCAAAAAACAGCTTTATTTGAAATTCGTTGAGCGAGCTAACCTGCAAGCAAGCCAGTTCTTGCATTTCACTTCAGTGCAAGAACAGCAAGAAGCGCAGCATTTAGGATTGAGCACGCCCGGTTATATTCTGCCGCACGGATTAGATTTACCTGTCACAATTCCTGATGCCAGCGAAAAACTGCGGCAATATTTGCAGATCGATGCAGAAGTGCCCATTATTCTCTTTCTGTCGCGCTTACATCCCAAGAAGGGGCTGGAAAATCTGATCGCCGCTTTAGGCGCTTGCCAGGACTTTCCTTTTGCATTTGTAATTGCTGGCAACGGCGCACCGGAATATGAGCTAGAAATCCAGCAGAAAGTAGCAGAAGCAGGCATCCAACAGCGGACCCATCATGTTGGTTTTGTCGGCGGAGAGCTGAAAGATTTGCTGTTACAGGGAGCAGATCTGTTTGCTTTGACCTCTTATTCAGAGAATTTTGGCATTGCCGTTTTGGAAGCCCTGGCAGCAGGGACGCCTGCCTTGTTAACGGAGGGAGTGGCCCTGTCTACAACGGTGGCGCAACATCAGCTCGGTTGGGTCACACAACCAGAAATCTCGTCAATTACGGTAGCACTGCGGCAGTTTCTCACGAATCCAGCCCTGGCTCAAACGATGAGTTATCGGGCGCGTCAGGTTGTTCAGCAGGAATTTACCTGGTCACAGGTAATCGCAAAATTGATCGATCGATACACCAACATTTTACAGTCCGCTTCTCATTCAGCGTCCGCCACATCTTTGAAGTCATCCCTTTCTTCCATTTCTTCTACCCACATCTAGATCTCACAGTTTATGCTTCACAACATTACGCCCGTCATCCTGACCTATAACGAAATGCCTAATATCGATCGGACGTTAGCTCGACTGAGTTGGGCACAGCGGATCGTTGTTGTCGATAGTTTCAGCACCGATGAGACTTTGCAGTATTTGAAACAATATCCGCAAGTAGAAGTGTTTCAGCGATCGTTCGACACCCATGCCAACCAGTGGAATTATGGCCTCCAGCAGGTTCATACGGAGTGGGTTCTGTCCCTTGATGCAGATTATGTGCTCAGCGATGAGTTGCTGGTTGAGATCGCCACATTGGCAGATGATCCAGCGATTGATAGCTACTTCATCCCCTTCAAGTATTGCGTGTTTGGCAAACCGTTGCGGGGAACGCTATTACCGCCGCGAGAAGCCCTATTCCGCAAAACAAAAGCACTCTACATGGATGACGGCCACACCCAGATCCTCAAGGTCAACGGTCATTCTGCTCAACTAAAATCCGCAATTCACCATGACGATCGCAAACCGCTAGGTCGTTGGCTCTGGGCGCAGGATCGCTATGCCATTCTAGAAGCGAAAAAGCTGCTCAATACACCGGTGGCAGATTTAACCTTGGGCGATCGATTACGGCGATCGGTCTTCATTGCCCCCTTGATCATCCTGGTCTACTGCTTGATTGTGCGACAGGGCGTCCGGGATGGTGCCGCAGGCTGGTATTACGCATTTCAGCGAGTTTTAGCAGAAATTTTGCTATCGATTCGCCTGCTAGAAGCACGCTGCCAGCAGGAGTAGGTTGCATCGAGCAGATTTCCCTTAACTCACTCCCTAACTTTCCCTAACTTTTAGCAATCGACCCGTTTGAATTTGCTGCTTAGAGTAGAGACATCAAGAGAACGGAACGACAAGACAACAACCGAAACCGAACAAAACTAACACTTTCATCGCTCGGATTGAATCTTCTCTTCCTACCTTCCTGATATCCCTTTTTCTTACTCATTAAGGAGCAAAACAATGTCTACACAACGTTCTATTATCTCTGCTACTCTGCTCGGTTTGGCCCTCGTGACCAGTGTTGCCGCAACTCCTGCTTCTGCCCATTCCTGGTGGGGTTTTCACCGCGATGGAGGCCGTTACGATCGCGATGGAGGTCGCCACGACCGCAATGGTTGGTATGACAGCTACGGTCACTATCACAGCTATGGACGGAGCGACTCCCACAGCTACTAGAAATTAGCAAGCTCAATTCAATAGTCCCCCAAATCGCCCACCTAATTGTTCGCAAATTGTTCTTTTTCAACTTCTTCAGGAGTAAAACAATGTCTATCTATCGTTCTACAATCTCTGCTGTCCTGCTTGGTTTAGCGCTTGTTACCACTGTTGCTTCATCTCCTGCTTCTGCCCATTCTTGGTGGCGTTTTTATGGGGGTGGTCACGGTTACGATCGCCACGGCGGTCATGACTACGATCGCGATGGTTGGTATGACAACTATGGCCACTATCACCGTTATTAAACGATAAAATCACGCGGCTAGAATTAGGTTCTATTTCGTCAGGGCAGGGTTTAACCTTGTCCTGCGATCGCCTTTTAAGGTGAAGTACACTGCTTGATCTGCTGAAAGATGATCCGAGCCGAGTTGGAGAAGCAACCCTGTTCTACTGACTGATTAACAAACAGATAGTGTTGCAGATAGAGGAGAAACGATCGTCAGGGCAGCCACCTCTGTCGTCCAGCTTGCTGATTGACTTAATATCGATATATCGATCGCCTATTCCCCAGCTTTCAACGCTGACGACTGAGATCCTTAAAAAGTTGTTTAAAAAACCGAATTTCACAATAAAGTATGCATTCAGGTCAGACCAGGTCAGAATTCCTGAAGGATGAAGCGGTGCAGTAAGCGGGTTCGCCAGAATTCAGGTCAATTTTCCTTTGAAAGGTGCTCGAAAGAACGTACTATAGACCTTGATAAGGGCTGGCTACGAATCCAGTTTGGAAAAGGAGTCCGGTTCGCAATCCAGGCTCTACTCGCAGGGAAGACAAAGAGTAATATGCGGATTCTGTTTGTTGCAGCAGAGGCAGTCCCCGTTGCCAAGGTGGGAGGCATGGGAGACGTAGTCGGAGCACTCCCCAAAGTTCTGAGAAAGATGGGGCATGATGTCCGAATTTTTATGCCTTATTACGGGTTCTTGCCAGACAAAATGAAAATTCCTGAGAAGCCGGTCTGGAAGGGGACCGCAATGTTCCAGGACTTCCTTGTCTATGAATCAGTGTTACCGGGCACCGATGTCCCCCTTTACCTGTTTGGCCATCCTTCCTTCATGCCGCGCCGCATCTATTTCGGTGAAGACGAAGATTGGCGGTTTACGCTATTTGCGAATGGGGCAGCCGAGTTTTGTTGGAATTATGAGTGGCGACCCGAGATTGTCCACTGCCACGATTGGCATTCTGGCATGCTGCCCGTCTGGTTGCATGAAACACCCGATATCAAAACTATTTTCACAATTCATAACCTGGCCTATCAAGGGCCCTGGCGCTGGCGATTAGAACAAATTACCTGGTGTCCCTGGTATATGGAGGGGCATAACACAATGGCGGCAGCAGTTCAGTTTGCCGATATGGTGACCACTGTTTCCCCCACATATGCCGAGCAAATCAGAACGCCCGCCTATGGGGAATCACTAGATGGCTTGCTGTCCTATATTGCCGGTAAGACGGTCGGGATCCTGAACGGCATCGATCGCGATCTGTACAACCCAGCGACCGATCGCACTATTACAGAAACCTTTACGGCTGAAACGCTGGAACGCCGAGCGGCCAATAAGATCACCTTGCAGGAAGAACTCGGTCTAGAGGTGAATTCAGGCGCGTTCCTCGTCGGCATGGTATCCCGGCTGGTCGAGCAAAAAGGGCTGGATCTAATTCTGCAAATGCTCGATCGCTTTATTTCCTATACGGATGCTCAGTTTGTGGTGCTCGGCACCGGCGATCGCTATTACGAAACCCAGCTCTGGCAAATTGCTTCTCGCTATCCGGGTCGCGTCTCGGCCTATTTGCTGCATAACGACACCCTGGCCCGTCGCATCTATGCTGGCTCTGATGCCTTCTTGATGCCCTCTCGATTTGAGCCTTGCGGCATTAGCCAGATGTTAGCCTTGCGCTATGGCTGTGTGCCGATCGTTCGCCGCACGGGGGGTCTGGTCGATACGGTGAAACACTATAATCCAGCCAAGAGTGAAGGAACGGGCTACTGCTTCGATCGCTATGAGCCGCTAGACCTGTATACCTGTATGGTGCGGGCCTGGGAAGCTTTCCAGTTTAAAGATCCGTGGCGTGAGCTGCAAAAGCGCGGCATGGCCCAAGACTTTAGCTGGACCAATTCAGCCAAAGAGTATATTCAGCTCTATCGCCGCGTTCTGGGGTTACCAGAAGAAGTGCAGCCTGCTGCTGCTGCTGAATCCACTCAGGATGGCCAACCTGAAGATCGTAAGCCCGAGTTAATTAGTTAAATCCTATGAGTGAGGTTTCTTTGTCTTCCCCAGTTGTATCGGTTGAGTCGCCCATCGAGCAAGATTGGTCACTTTTGCTGCAACAACTGCTCGATCGCCAATCGCTCACCATGCTGCAAGCAGCAACCCTGATGCAGGGATGGCTGACTGAAGCAATTCCAGAGGTGATGTCAGGCGCAATTTTGGCAGCCCTGCAAATGAAAGGATTGGCCGCGTCCGAATTGGCAGGCATGGCTCAGGTGCTGCAATCTCAGTCCCGCTCGAAGGAGTTGCCCGTCCTCAGCTTTCCTGCCCCCCTGATTGATACTTGCGGGACGGGTGGCGATCGAGCCTCTACGTTCAATATTTCTACAGCCTGCGCCTTTGTGGCTGCTGCCGCCGGGATTGCGGTGGCAAAACATGGAAACCGGGCCGCATCGAGCAAGGTGGGTTCGGCAGATGTGTTAGAAGCGCTGGGCATTAATTTGGCAGCTGAACCAGAACGCATTATGGCGGCGGTGAAGGAGGTGGGCATCACTTTCCTGTTTGCGCCCGGTTGGCATCCAGCCATGAAGTCGGTGGCTCCGCTCCGCAAAAACCTCAAAGTTCGAACCGTCTTTAATTTGCTGGGTCCGCTGGTAAATCCCCTACCGATTACGGGACAGGTGATGGGAGTGTTTGATGCTTCGCTCGTTCCAACGGTCGCAGAAGCTTTGCAAAAACTGGGTCGTCAGGAGGCGATCGTCCTGCATGGGCGGGAGAAGCTGGATGAAGCCGGTTTGGGAGATGCCACCGATCTTTCCATTGTGTCTCATGGCCAAATGCAATCGATCGTACTGGAACCGACTGCCCTGGGGCTGACTGCGGCTACGTTGAGTGAACTGAAAGGGGGAGAGGTGGAAACCAATACGGAAATTCTGCGATCGGTGTTGCAAGGGAAAGGAACTCAAGCGCAGCAAGATGCCGTGGCAATCAATGCGGCCTTAGCACTGAAGGTGGGTGGAGTACTTGCTCCAGCGACTGATCCGATCGCGGTTTATCAACAGGGCGTGACGCGAGCAAAAGAAATTTTGGCTAGCGGCGCAGCTTGGCAAAAGGTCGAGGAACTGGTGGCATTTTTGCAATAAGCCAGCCTTCTGATGCAAGTTCAGCCCGACGGCCACCAGGTTTCCCGTAACCATTTGGGAATGGTTCTGTCCCCCTGAACAAACTGAATTTGGGCACTGAGATAAGTGACTCAATTCATGGCCAGTCGTTTCAGTCCCAATTCCTTGTATACTTTCGTAAAGATTGGCAAACCAATTTTTTTCTCTGAGTGAGGAGTAGAAATGTACATCGTACAGATTGCCTCTGAATGTGCTCCTGTGATTAAGGCAGGAGGCTTAGGCGATGTCGTGTATGGATTGAGCAGAGAATTAGAGGTTCGCGGCCATGCCGTCGAGATCGTGCTGCCCAAGTACGACTGTATGCGCTATGACCATATCTGGGGTCTTCATGTTGCTTATGAAAACCTGATGGTGCCTTGGTACGATGGCGCAGTCTGCTGTACGGTCCACTGTGGTTGGGTGCATGGGCGACTTTGCTTTTTTATCGAACCCCACTCTGAAGATAATTTCTTTAATCGAGGCTGCTATTACGGTGCCTTAGATGATCACCTGCGGTTTGCCTTCTTCAGTAAAGCGGCGCTGGAATTTTTGCAGCAGACCAACAAAAGACCTGACATCATCCATTGCCATGACTGGCAGACAGGCTTAGTGCCAGTTTTGCTGTTTGAGATCTATAAATATCACGGCATGGAGTATCAGCGTGTCTGCTACACCATCCATAACTTCAAACACCAGGGCATTGCTGGCACCAATGTCCTCTGGGCAACGGGTTTGAACAACGAGTCTTATTACTTCCAGTACGATCGCCTGCAAGACAACTTCAATCCCTTCGCGCTCAATTTCATGAAGGGTGGCATCGTTTATGCCAACTTCGTCACCACTGTATCCCCCCATCACGCATGGGAAGCGCATTATGGCGAATTCGGATATGGCTTAGGACATACGCTCGATACCCATCAGGGCAAATTTACCGGAATTCTGAATGGGATTGACTATGAGGTGTGGAATCCTGAGATCGATCGCTATATTCCTTACAACTACACCCAGGATGACCTGAGCGAAAAGCTCAAGAATAAGAAAGCGCTGCGGGAACGGCTATGGCTCAGCCATGACGACAAACCGTTGATTTGCTACATTGGCCGCCTGGACGACCAGAAAGGGGTTCATCTGGTTCACCATGCGATTTATTACGCGATGCATCGCAATGCCCAGTTTGTTTTACTGGGTTCAGCTACAGAGCCCGGAATTAATAACTGGTTCTGGCATGAGAAAGGCTTCCTCGACCAAAATCCGGATGTCCACCTGGAACTGGGCTTTAATGAAGAACTCTCGCACTTGATCTATGCGGGAGCCGATATGATTGTGGTGCCCAGCAACTATGAACCCTGTGGCCTCACCCAGGTGATTAGTTTGAGATATGGCACTGTGCCGATCGTGCGTGGGGTCGGTGGCTTGGTGAATACGGTGTTCGATCGCGATTACGATCAGTTGCATCAGCCGGAAGAACGCAATGGCTATGTCTTCTACCAAACCGATCAGCAGGCGCTAGAATCTGCCATGGATCGGGCGATCGGTTTGTGGCAGCACTATCCAGAAGAATTCCAACAGCTGGCTAAACAGGGGATGGAATGTGACTATTCCTGGAATCATCCCGGCACGGATTACCTGCAAATCTATGATTTTATTCGTCACCGATAAGTTTTGAGTTTCTGCTGCCTTCTGAGATTCTACTTAAATAAATAGGGACGCACTAGTTGCGTCCCCACTGGACAGATTAATCTCGTTGGCAAAGCAAAGCAATATAGAACGGTCTAGATAACATTCGTTGAATTGATGCTTTGGTCAACAACGATCGCAACCACATTATTTCCAGATGTAATCACAGTGTCTGCCTTTTTGCTGCCAAAGTAGTTGCCTGATGCACGATACGTATAGCTAGTGGCCGAGCCTAGCAGATCGAGGGTATCAGCAGTTTTATTGAAATCAAAGATAATTGCCTTAGAGAGGTCAGTTTTGGGATTTGAATTGGCTTTCGATCCACCTCCCAAATACCGAGTATTGAGGATGATAGTATCTGCATCAGCACCATTACCCAAATAAAATTCATCTCGCTCGATGACATTATTACTTACTTGACTGGTGTGAGAGTACAGAGTATCCGCGTCAGCGCCACCAGAGATAAAATCAGAGCCGAAGCCGCCTGCCATAGTATCTGCGCCTGCTTCGCCTAACAGAATGTCATCTCCAGATCCGCCATCAATCCCTGCAACTCCACCGGTTAGCGTGTCAATATCATCTCCATCTTGACCATAGATGATGTCATTACCTTCTGCACCAAGCAACAGGTCAGATCCATCTCCACCATAGAATTCATCGTCGCCTTCTTCTCCAGAGATGGAATCATTACCAACACCAGCGATCACAAAGTCGTCACCAATACCAGCTTCGACAATGTTATCGCCAGCACCCGTGATAATGTAATCATCGCCACCTTGGTCATCGAAGATATTGTCAGGTCCATCAAGTCCGATAATGGAATCATTTAACTCAGTTCCATATAAATCTTCACCTGCAATGTCAGTACCGAGAATTGCGTTTTGAATTGCTGGGATAGCCATTAGTTACTCCTTAGTTCACTTATTTCTCTTCAGCAAAGTATCANTTGGCGTAGTTGATACTTTCAAAAAATCAATCATCTAGTGCTCTCACAATCGAACCAAAACTAATATCTCAGGTAAATCAGGCGCATGAAAGATGCGTGATCCATGCGATCGCGTTAGTGGGTCGTTTTGAGATGAAATGTTGTTCCTTCTGATGAGCAGTTGGAATCGTATCGATGATTACTTCTTACTGTTCCACCCTATTGATCGGAGTTCCGGAAAAAAAAGATGCAATTTGCAATTTTTTCTGATCATTTTTAGGCATTACCTGCAATAGTAATCATACGTTAAAAATTTGATGTAAGTCAGGTCAGTGTAACCTGTAAAAACACTTATTTGTTGTCAGAATTTTCTGGCAGATCCGCATTTTCTCGGTGAGCAATGAGAGTCTTTAAACAGCAATAAAGGCTGAGACATCAATCGTTTCACTCACTCGATCGACTCTCCCCAATCTTCAACAACTCTAGCAACTCGAACACAGAAGCTGTACTCAAGAGCTGGTTTGCAACAACAATGCAGCGCTAGGAATCAGTAACCCTACCCTTGCTGCAATAACTCAATTGCTCAAATGAACATTGTTATAGAGAGCTTGCCTGGAATGGGAATTCCTCATCCCCGCAGAGATTGATCGTTTTAATACTCAGTAAGAACAAAGAAGGATACATCAATCGTTTTACAATTGCCCATAATTTGTAATTTTTTGGTTTTGACTGCTCAAAATCATTGTCATATTTAAGGACGAATTGTTAATCAGCACGATTGCACCACGTCTTACCAACCCCAAGTGCCTGCGCCCCCTTTAAAGGGACCGACAATGTCACTCGTAATCCAGCCTCCATAAAAATCTCCTGGTTGCGCCTGCACCAACTCACCATTGACATAACAAGCCTGCATGCGGCTGGCATAAAACGAAACATAGTTTTTCAGACTCGCAAATGCCTGAGTGGGATTGGGATAGTACCAGGCGACATTTTCAGCCCGCTGATCGCCCACCACGATCGTGTAGTAACCTGCCTGACCTTTCCATTCGCAAAACGTCGATCGGGAAGTCGAAAGCAGATACTCCATCCGAATATCTTCTGGAGGCAGATAGTAGCTCGGCGGGTGACTCGTTTCTAAAACTCGCTTAGCACGGTTGGTTTCTGCAATCACGACATCATTAAAGATAATTTGAATCTGGTTGGCCGAATCTTCAAGGCGGGGCGGACGCGGATAGTCCCATACTGATTCTTGGCCAGGACCTGGAATTATCCTTTCGCGACTCACAATATATAACTCCTTGCTAAGCTGATCACAGATATCGTAAAGGCCATTTGCTACCCCTTGATCAAAGGCGCATGGGCTAATTCCAGTTTAGAGGGAAGAGGAGTGGCATCACATAGACGCATTGATTTGCTGATTGAGTTCTCGGATCCGCCGTGAGAGCAGCCGAATAATGTTCATTGCAATACCGGGAGTTTCTTCGATCGCCCCATAGAGCTGCTGCTGGGTCAACATCAGGCAAGTACAGGGTTCCAACGTGGTGACTGAGGCCGATCGCGGTTCTGCATCAAATACCGCCATCTCGCCAAAGCAGGCTTCCCTTTTTAGAATGGCTAGCTCCCGGCGGCCAATGTGAACTTGCACCTGCCCTGCCGCCAAAATATAAAGAGAGCGTCCTTCTTCACCTTGTTTAACGATGGTATATTTTGCTGGAAACGTGAGTTCCTCCATAGTGGCGGCTAAATGCACTAGAAAATCATCGCGCAATTCTCTAAAGATGGGAACTTTTTGAATCAACAACAATCGCTGAACGCTAGTGAGCATAAACCTCAGAAAACATTATTCCAAGCCACTCTCAATCCTAGATTCCTGGTCGAAAGCTAAACGGAGTGCTCAAGGGAGTACTGTCAGAACAACTGTCAGAAAACAGGCATTGGCCACCTCAAAGCAAATCCACCCCAGAGAGCTCTGAGTCAGAAATTGTCTGCGCCGAGGATCGAGGTCGATCGATCGGTTGAGGAGGTTCAAGCCCCAATTCTGTCATCATCCTATAAACTTGAGCGAACACCAACGGATCAGCATCATTCTTGAGGGAAGGCAAAACCTGCCGCAATGCTTTGGGCGAAGCTGACCGCAGATAGATTAAGACAGATTCGCGCACAAAGCCAACTGGAGACTGCAAGCAGGCCAACGTCTGTTCTGCGGTCAAACTCCAGCGGGCACAACGCGCCAAATGGAAACAGCAGGCCAGCACCCAATCCGACAGGAAGTGGCGTAATTCCAAGAGATAACGTAAGCGTTGATTGGGCTTCATGGGCTGATAGTGGATGAATTCAGACAAGTAGCGCAGCTTTTCATCCTCAGCCGTCGCATCCAAAATTTTAAGCACGGTCTGCTTTTTAGGAATATCTAGCGTATTGTCCAGGATTTCCAACCCGCGATCGATATCATCCCGCGACGAAGACTGGAGATTAAATGCCGCAGCCCGAATGTTATCCACGTCGTACAAGAACTGCATCAGCAAAAACAGCCGTTCGATCACATCTTCTTCCGTATCCCGCAGCGATCGCTGGAGCAGTTCTGCTTCTTTAATTTTCAGATCAGTCGCCAAATCAATCCGAGCTGCACAAATTTGAGCTAAAAACTGCAACTCTTGCATCATCAACGTTTCAATGCCACTCCGGCCTAGCCGATCGGTCACAGCATCAATCCCTGCTTCATGGGGCAATTTCAACAAGACTCGCAGCAGCATCTTGCGGGTTGCGCCCCAACTCGTCATTAGCTGGGTGACTAACACTTCAATGGCTTCACGGGTACCAATTTGACCGATTGTACTCCAGGCTTGATGGCGCACGATTGCAGGCTGATAGGCATCATCGGCCAGTTTTTGCAGGAGTGGAATTGCCTCACCTTCAAGTCGAACCAAGGCATGTTGCGCTGCTTCTCGCGTTTGGGAATAGTACAAGCCTTTCAGCAGAGACGGATAATAGTCTTCGACATGTGTGGCTGCGATCGCTTCCAGCACAGCACAGCGGACTTGAATGGATGGATCTTGTAACAGCGGTTTGATGTAGAGTCGCAGAGACTGTAAATAGACTGCTTCTCCTAAAGCTCGGCAGCCGCTAATCCGTTCCTGCTCCTGCTTATGGGTCAACATGCGACGCAAAATATCGGTAGCTACAGCCTTTTCTTGAGGATCGCCCAATCGCAGCATCAGTGCAGCGGCAGTGCTACGAACCACTGGATTCACCGAGGGACGGCTATAGGGACGCAGGGCTTGCAGGTCGGGATGGTCTCTTGTCAACCAAAGATAGCGCAGGGCTGCTGCCGCAACTTCTGGTGTAGGCGAGGATTGCAGGAGCGATCGCACGGCTTCTCGATAGGGAGGCAGCGGATACTTCAGCATCACCTCCAGGCTCTGGCGCTGCAAATTCGTAGACAGCATCGGCAGCAATGGCGCTAAGATACTGCCGGCGGTTTTCGGATCGGTCCGAATCAGCAGTTCAATATAAGCTTCTTTATCAAATTCATTATCCGGACGATTCAGTACTTCTTCGAGTTCATACTTCAACTTCTGCACATCTAATTGCGAGAGCTTGAGCTGACCCCAATCGGCACTGAGCACTAACACATCCAAGTATTGCGATCGCAGCTTCCTAACCGTTAGCAACCAAAAAAGAGACAACAGGGCTGTACAAAACAAAAAGGTCAAACTAGATCCCTGCTGGGCCATTTCTATTGAAAAGCCAAAGGAATGCTGAAACACCCAGATGATCGCCAACATCGTCAGACCAGTTAAGCCAGTGACTAGTGGTTCAGCAATGCCACGAACATCAGACTGCACTCGATTTCGCTGAGCGGCTGGCAGGGGTTGAAACAAAACTGGACTGGTTCCTGCAACCAAGGTATACCGCAGCAGCTCATCGACAAATTTCAGCAGCACGGCTCCCAGGAACAGCGGCAACAGGCGGATTAATACCAGACTCGACAAGCCCAACATCACAATGGGAGAAAATTGAGCCACCCGGAAGATTCCAAAGCGCTCTACCACTCGGCCTGAAACGAACCACTGCGTTAGCAATTCAACAATGCCAAGGCAAGCCCCGAAGATTGCTAAAAAGTCAGCAATTTTTTCAACGCTGACCGTTCGTTCTAACTGGCTTAAATACTGAAAATCAACTAACAGCAGCAAGATTTGCAGCGAAACAAAAAAGGCAACAACGAGATAAACATAGCGACGTAGGTCATCCTGCAACCGGGGTTGCACTAATTCAGATTGCTTTTCGGACGATCGCCGACGCGATACATCGGGGAAAAACTGGCGATAGGCACTCGTGAGATACAGCAACACTGCTGCCCCACCACACAACATCACCCCTGCCAGAATAATCACATTGGACAATCCGACCCAGTTGCGCAACAGTGGCAGAGACAACCCACTCAGCACATCAGCAGCCAGGATGCCGCTGCTAATTAATGGATAGGTGCGTTTAATTTCGCGAATCGTAAAAAGCTGATTGGCTGTGATCGAAGTATTGACTTCGTTAATCACATAAATGGCTTCTAGCCAAAGCCGCATCAGGAAAATGGTGTAGCCCCCCAACAGCGCCGGATGCAGCGATACTCGAAATAAAAACAGCGGGAGCGCCATCAAAACTGCCGTTAAAACCAAAACATGGCGTAATGGCAGCAGCTTTTGTAGCCAACCATAGAAAAAACCAAAGCCCGTCCCAATTGCCGCACTGGCGATATAAATCCAGGGTAGTGAATCTGCCCCATACTCCCCCAGAAAAAGTGCCGCAATGCTGACCTCTAACCACAAGACTCCAACAGAGCTAAGGGTATAGAAGAGAAACATCAAAAAAGTGCGTTCACTTTCTTCTGGACGAAGATTCAACCATTTCAGCCAGCCCTCACGCGCCGAATGGTGACTCAATTGCTTTAATCTGGGCTTTTTTTGCCGCTTCATGCGGTTTCGTACCTTTACACTATCGATCGCAAATTGCTCATCATCTAAATCATGCCGCCTTTTCTTAAATTCGCTTTACTAAACTTTGAGTCCAGGCATAAACTTCGAGTCTAGAAATCGTTCAATAATCGCTGAAGGCAGGAAAATTAGACTTCTTGCATCAATATACTGGCGATCGCTGTACTGGTCAGCGTAATAAATTCAGCCAAGTTGGGAGATCGATTTGATCTCAGCCATATTTCATGCTGCTTGGCACAATGTTCCCAGTTCAGCGCGATCGTTCAATACAAATTGGCCAACAAAAAAGTTCTGTCTTGGAGAAACTCCACAAACAGAACTTTCTGAGTTCTTCGCTTAAAGAGATTTACTTCTTCGGAGAAAGCATCATGATCATGTTGCGGCCTTCTCGTTTTGGAGCCTGCTGAATTTCAGCCTCGCTTTGTAAATCAGTGGCCATTCGCATCAAAAGAGTCTCTGCTAAGTCACTATGCTGACTCTCACGGCCTCGAAACATGACCGTTGCTTTCACCTTATCGCCATCTTTCAAAAAGCCTTGGGCCCGTTTAACCAATACCTGATAGTCGTGGTCTTCAATTTTGTAACGCATCTTTACTTCTTTCACATCAGAAGTATGTTGCTTTTTGCGAGCCTCACGCGCTTTTTTCTCTTGTTCAAACTTGAATTTGCCGTAATCCATAATCCGGCAAACTGGAGGATCGGCTTTATCGCTAACCAGCACTAGGTCCAGCTCTTTTTCCTCGGCTATTCTAAGAGCATCCCGAGGAACCATAATTCCCAGCTGGCTTCCGTCACTGTCGATGACACGAATTTTGGGAAAGCGAATGCGTTCGTTGATCGCAGGTAAGTCTCGATTGGGTTTGGTCAAAGCCATGGGCATTGAGATTCGCGCTTTTTGCTTTAGTGAGAAATCAGATTACGGTTCGTAATTACAAATTACTAATCGTTACTAAAGTTGAACGAGATAACAAATATGGTAAGCCCCACCGCTGAAAGTGGAACTATAGATTTGTTACATGCTGCTATTCTAGCCACGTCAGCAGACTATCTGTCCAGTGCTAGCTGAGGGATTTAAGGTTTTGGTAATAGTGCAGGGGTAGCAGCAGGTTTTTCTTTCACTATTGAGGCTTTCATTCCATCAAGTTTCGTATGGGTCACTGGCTACAAACATTTAAGGGACTCGCAACCCTTTGCTTCCAGTCCATCTGTCCACTTTGTCAGCGATCGACCAGCCAAATCCTTTGCGATCACTGCGAACGTCAACTGCGGCAATCTCAACTACCTCAGTCTGAGCAGGCTTGGCAGGGTGCGTTACCCGTCTTCGCCTGGGGCAGCTATGGTGGCAATCTCAAGCGAGCCATTGCGGCATTGAAGTACGAACAGCAACCCCAATTAGCGCGACCCTTGGGAGACTGGTTGGCTCAATCCTGGCTAGCTTGCAACTTAGCTACTCACAAGCCAATGGTAGTCGTCCCAATTCCGATTCATGATCAGCGGCGAAAACAGCGAGGGTTCAATCAGGCTGAACTTTTAGCAGAGGCTTTCTGTCAACGCACAGGCCTGCCCCTGTCCCGTCAAGCCTTATTGCGACACCGAGCCACAGAAGCCCAATTTGGTTTATCGGCAGATCTGCGAGAGCAGAACCTATCGGGCGCTTTCAGGGTGAACCAAGATTTCGCCAAGCGCTCTGCTCAGTCCACCGTGCTGCTGCTAGATGACATTTATACAACCGGCGCGACGGTGCGATCGGCAGCCCAAGTCCTCCGACGCCATCAAATCTCAGTCTGCGGGGTTGTGGCTGTGGCTAAAACCCAAACTGCGCAAGCATCAGCAACAGAAATCTCCTAAAGTGGACGCACGATCGGACAGGTGGGCGGAATTTCGGTCGAACCAAAAACTGGCGTGGGATCAAGCCCTGCGATGTGTTGAAACTGGTCAGGCGTGATCGTGCTGACGATCGGCTGTTCTTCCCAAGCTTTAAGCTTATCGTGAGTTTGGGCTAAGAATTCAACGCCGCGAATCAACGGCACTGACAGCCATCGATCGATCAATGTTTCGACTAAAGCCAACTCGACTAAAGGACAGGGGTATTTTTGCAGCAACTCGTCCAAATACAAGTCGAACTGCGTTTGCTCATTGCCCCCAAGCTGATAGCTACTGACAATGTGCTTTACGCGCTGTCGGTTTAGCTGTTCCCGAATTTCCATGCCCGCACATTCGAAGCAATTAGAACCAATGTTTTCCTATCCTACCGGAGTAAATGCTTTTCTACGATAAAATCACATGTTTTTGTACAAATTGTATAGACGCTAGTCTGCCATCCATCTTCTCAAACGAAAAGCAGTGAGATAAGTTTAGAGGGCAGGACCGAGCAGAAATGGTGTGAACGGAATTGAGCAGAAATTATGACTGGAGAAGAATTGCACCAGTTATTACTAACCAAATGGGGTCGATCGTTTGATGTGCAAATACGGCGAGTTCAAAACAAAGTTTTTCTGCAGGTGATGTGGAAGTATCTTGAGCAAGCCTCTTTTCCAATGACTGAGGCTGAGTATCTCGATCACTTAAATACGATCGCCAATTACATCAATGGATTGGGGGGCTCGGCACAAGTCCAACGGTTTATTGAACAAACGCGAGAGCGGCCTCGTCTCGGTAAGGCTGTGAGCATCCCGATCGATCTGGGCGAGCGAGCCTCTGAGTGGCTGATAGAAAAGTAAAAGAGCCCAGCGACGCCAAGTCCTCTGCGCTCCAATGCAGTATGGTCAATCCATTTTTGGCATCTTTCAACTCAGGTCGCCCATCCTCTCTCAAGTCGAAATCAAAGAAGCCTGACTGGTGGTTTCAGGCAGATAAAAGGGCGCAAGCTCTGCCTCAACGATCGATCGCACCGCATGGGCAACTCGCTGCACTTGCTCATCGGTCAAGCCGGGATACATCGGTAGAGACAGCACATCTTGACTGAGCACTTCTGCATGGGGAAAATCGCCAGCCTGATAACCCAGATGGTGGAAAGCAGGCTGCAGGTGACAAGGAATCGGGTAATGCAAGCCGGTTTCAATTCCTACTTCGGACAAGGCTGATTGCAGCATCGTTCGTTCGATCGGACTCGTTTCCGTTACCCGAATCACATAGAGATGATAGACATGGCCTGCTCCACAGTCATTCGCAATGGGCACAATTCCATGGTTCGCTAAGGGTTGCAGCAACGCATCATATTGTTGAGCAATTCGATTGCGATCGCAGTTCCAGTCATAGAGATGGGGTAGTTTCGCCTGTAGCACAGCCGCCTGGATCGTATCTAAACGGCTATTGGTGCCAAGGTCGGTATGGAAATATTTGCGCGTTGCCCCATAGTTCCGCAACGATCGCAGGGTTTGGGCAATAATTTCCTCCCGAGTTACCAGCATGCCGCCATCCCCCCAAGCACCCAGATTTTTGCTGGGATAAAAGCTAAATGCCGCCGCAATGCCGATCGATCCAGCCCGATAGCCTTCCCTTTCTGCTAGGTGAGCCTGGGTGGCATCCTCGAAGATAAACAAATCATAGGTGCTGGCCAAATCAAGCAATTTCCGAGGAGACACCATCTGGCCATAGAGGTGAACTGGAATAATGGCACGGGTGCGAGCCGTAATCGCTTTTTCGGCAGCCATCAAATCAATTAAAGCCGTTCGCGGATCACAATCCACAAAGACAGGAGTAGCACCCGATCGCAATACCCCGATCAACGTTGCGACAAAGGCATTGGCTGGTAAAAGCACCTCATCGCCCACTCCAATTCCACAGGCTTGTAACCCCAGCGCAATGGCATCCGTTCCAGAAGCCACCCCAACACCATAACGAGTGCCGCAAGCTTGGGCAAAAGCCCCTTCAAATTCGCTCAATGCTTGTCCTAATACATAGTCACCCGTTTGGATAACTGCTTGAACCGCTTGTTCTAATTTGGCTTGAATCGGCTGGTGTTGCACCGTGAAATCAACAAATGGAATTGAATCTGTGGAATATGGCATAAGACAGACCGAGGAGGAAGTGTTGTGAGAAGAGAGAACAGGCAGCAACAAAATCAATTCACCACAAAAGTAAGTTTTTTGAAGAAATATGGCATTTGGGACCACCCATTGATCTCGATCCCAGGTTTAGGGGGGCTTACCTTTTAGTTATGCCGGATGCTTCGTAATTTTTGATACCGGAACCGAGTAAAGAATTTGTAAAAATCGCTTAACTAGATTTAACTGCCCGATTCAGAGACTGGCAAAGCAGATCCAATGATAAGGAGACATGATCAGGTTTTGGTACGATCGCACCTGAACCCAGCGACTCAGAACCCAGTCTTTTTGCTAAATCGACTTTATGTTTTTCCTAAAATGCCAGTAATTGTTGATACCAGCCAACATCAATCTACTGAGACTGATTTTGGCGATCGCAAATTCAAAGCGCCTTTACAAATCAATATTTGGGCAATGGCTCTGCTGAAAAGCAGCAATTAGCCACTCTCGGCCTCTAGAATGCCCTGGGTTTAGTCAAGAAGAACGGTTGCGTTGCCTGTCAGATTCACTCCACCTGCCAGGGGTATGAAGCGCCATCCACGATTTAACGAGCTTCTAACTCGGCTGTCAGTTTTGGCAAGTCTTCTAGTAAAAGGACCATGATTTGGCCATTTTGGGCTCTCCCTTCTGGCGTTTGTACAACTTCCACCCAATAAGCAAATCGATCGCCCTGGCGCACCTGCCCTTGCGACAACCTTAGTAACGGACGATTTAACTTCTCAGCTTTGGCCAGCGTTTCAGGCGTTGGATATTGATAAACCACTTCGGCCTGCTGATAGTCCTGGTAGAGATCAGGTCCATAAATAATATCGAGCGATTCTTCTAGACGCTGCTGACTCACACCATACACCGTATCGAATAAAGAAATGGTTTCACTGCGAATCATGTCTCTGCGATCGCTTAAAGCAACTTGGCCCGGTGCTGTGATCGAGGCAGTGAAGCCAAACCGTCGTGAAGGACTTTCAGTTCGTCGCACCACCAACGTCTCTCCAGGAGCAGGTTGCATGGAGGGATTTGCCTGAATCCAGCGAGCCACATCCCCCACTGAATCACCCGGTAATGCTTCTGCCCGCCCTGCCAACAGGATCAGCAATGCCAGGGATCCGGTTGACCACCATCCAATTTTGCTCATCTCAATTTTCCTATGCCAAAAATAATGCGCGACCCAAAACAAATCATTGCCCAAAACAAATCATTGCCCAAAACAAATCATTGAATTATAGACAGTTCGGTTTAATTTGACTGCGGGATCCTCGCCTGACGTTAAAGGAACGGACTTCTCGCAGATTAACCTGGCCAGACGACTCGCCTGTTCTCCCCAATGGCGCGGTAAACTGTTGAAGTTGATTGCACAAGGCTTAGAGCAGCCCTCTGTATTCAGCATTCAGCTCCAATGCAGTTCAAACAGTTTTAATTTTTGAAGTCGGTATGGTTACCTTTCTACTGGAAGTTGGCACTGAAGAACTCCCTGCTAGTTTTGTCGCAGATGCTTTAAACCAATGGCGATCGCGCATTCCTGCCAGTCTTTCAGAGGCTTTTCTCACTCCACAAGCCGTTCATTTCTACGGCACCCCACGTCGATTGGCGCTTCTGATTGAAGGTTTGCCAGCACAACAACCCGATCGGGAAGAGGAAGTGAAAGGACCTGCCGCCCAAGCCGCTTTTAAGGATGGCAAGCCGACCAAAGCTGCGGAGGGGTTTGCTCGTTCCCGTGGCGTTTCTGTGGATGCGCTCGAAGTGCGATCGACCGAGAAGGGCGACTTTGTGTTTGTGCAGCAGCAAATTCCAGGCCGACCAACCCCCGAGATTTTGACAGAATTAGTGCCCGAATGGATTTTTGGCTTAGAAGGCAAGCGGTTTATGCGCTGGGGAGATGGTGATCTCCGCTTTCCCCGTCCGATCCGCTGGTTGGTCAGTTTGCTGGATGATGCCGTGCTGCCCATTACGCTGGTGAATGGGTCAGAGCAATGTACGAGCGATCGGATTTCTCAGGGGCATCGGGTCTTACATGCTCAACCGGTTGAAATTCCCACCGCATCAGACTATGTAACCTGTTTGCGGGCTGCTTCTGTAGAGGTTGATCCAGCGGTGCGGCAAAGCCAAATTGTGGCCCAGGCTCAGAAAGCAGCTCAGTCAGTCAAAGGAGTGGCGGCGATCGATCCCGATCTGCTGGAAGAAGTACGAGATTTGGTCGAGTTTCCCACAGCTGTGATCGGACAGTTTGACTCGGAATTTTTGGAGATCCCCTCAGAAGTGATCATCACCGAGATGGAAAGCCATCAGCGCTACTTCCCGGTGTTGCAGACCGAAGGTTCAACAGCATTGCTGCCCTACTTCATCACCATCTCTAACGGCGATCCTGCTAAGGCAGATTTAATTGCAGCAGGCAACCAGCGGGTGATTCGGGCACGGCTCTCCGATGGCAAATACTTTTTCGATCTGGATCGTAAGCAGCCGCTAGAGCAATATCTGCCCCGTTTGGAAACGGTGACCTTCCAGGAAGACCTCGGTTCGGTGCGGGCCAAGGCCGATCGGATTGTGAAAGTGGCTCAGTTAATTGCTAATCAGCTCAAGGTGAAAGCGGCGGAGCGAAAAGCGATCGAACGAGCAGCCCTGCTCTGTAAAGCAGACCTGGTGACGCAAATGGTGGGCGAGTTCCCCGAATTACAAGGCGTGATGGGCCAGAAATATGCTTTGAGTGCTGGGGAGTCTCCAGCGGTCGCAAACGCCATTTTTGAACATTACTTGCCGCGTGGCGCAGGCGATCAGTTGCCCCAATCTCTAGCTGGACAGGTGGTGGGATTAGCCGATCGATTAGATACCCTGGTAGGCATTTTTAGCCTGGGGATGATTCCCAGCGGTTCGTCTGATCCGTTTGCCCTGCGTCGGGCCGCCACTGCTGTGGTGAACATTACCTGGGCTGCTGATTTAGGCTTGAATCTCGATCAGCTATTGCAGAAAATCGTCCCCGATTTTCTGGCACACCAACCCAAAGCAAAAGTCGATGCCACTACCTTACTGGCTCAGCTCAAGGACTTCTTTTTACAACGCGTCCGGACTCTTCTACAAGAAGATCGATCGATCGACTATGACCTAGTGAATGCAGTACTGGGCGACAACGATCCGGAATATACCGATCGAGCTTTGCAAAACCTGCTGGATGTGCGCGATCGGGCTGAGTTTTTGCAGGCGATCCGCAATAATCAGCAGCTGAATGCTATCTACGCAACGGTCAACCGGGCTTCTCGACTCGCCGCCCAAGGAGATCTGGATACCATTCAACTCGATCCGGCGTTGATCGATCCCAAACAGTTTCAGCAGCCGTCTGAGCAAGCCTTCTATGATGCGCTGGTGAAAATTGTGCCGCAAACTAAGGCCGCGAAAGCCGATCGCAACTATCAAAAGCTGATCGATGCCTTGGCGAACATTGCGCCCGTGGTTAGCAACTTCTTCGATGGTCCAAACAGCGTTTTGGTAATGGATGAGAACCTGGAGGTGCGGCGCAATCGGCTCAATTTATTGGGATTACTGCGCAATCACGCTAGAGTTTTGGCGGATTTTGGAGCAATCGTCAAAGGCTAAGCTCAATCAACCCATCGAAATTAAAAAGAGCGGGAGTTTCAGCTTAGCTACCCCCGCTCTCGTTTTACATCAATTCCGCTAGCAAATTGAGTTAGGTAGGAATTTCATCTCCAACTGGAATGCCGCTACCAAAGTCTTCGCTGTAGCCTTCTTCGCCATGTTGGCTGACATCCAACCCTTGATCTTCCACCATGGGTCTGACCCTGAGTTCCATGAATGCACCCAAGATCTTCAGAATGACAAAAGTGCCAACCGCCGCAAAAACATAGGTGATGAGCACGCCAACGAACTGTTCCCAAACCTGAAGGGGATTGCCAAACAGCAAACCATCATCGCCGAGGGAGTTAACTGCTTTGGTGCAAAATACACCGGTTAAGATTGCGCCAACTGTTCCACCCACACCATGAACTGGATAGGTATCCAACGAATCATCAAACTTGAGTTTGGCGCGCAAGCTCACAGCAAAGAAGCAAACCACTGACGTAATCGAACCAATCAGAATAGCACCGATCGGTTGAACAAACCCCGCTGCCGGAGTCACACCCACCAGACCTGCTAGAAACCCGCTGGCAATGCCAACCGCAGTCGGTTTGCCGCGTAACACCCATTCCAAAATCAGCCAGGTTAATCCAGCCGCAGCAGGCCCCACTGCAGTGGAAACAAATGCAACCGTTGCCAAACTACCAGATGCCAGGGCACTGCCTGAGTTGAAGCCAAACCAGCCAAACCACAACATGCCAATGCCGAGTAGGACAAATGGAACATTGTGGGGAATGGTCGGTTGAGAAGGGTAATTCTTGCGCGCTCCCAGCATCCACGCTGCCACAACAGCAGAGACACCAGAACTGATATGCACCACGGTTCCACCCGCAAAGTCCAGAGAACCCAATGCGCCAATGATGCCTCTACCCCAGACCCAGTGGGCTAAAGGCGAATAGATGAACGTTGACCAAAGCAAAACGAACCAGAAGTACGCCTTAAAGCTCATCCGTTCGACAATTGCACCAGAAATCAGAGCTGGCGTAATAATGGCAAAAGCCATCTGATACATCGCGAATAACTGGTGCGGAATCGTTGCTGCAAACCCGATCGGATCCGGAGCATCAAACGCAACTCCGTTTAAGAACACCCAGTTGAGATTTCCAATTAAACTCTCAATTCCTTGGGCAAAGCCAGCCTCAGTCAAGGTCTCCTTAGTAACTGAGAAGGCAAGGCTATATCCCCAGAGCACCCAAGTTACGCCAACCACGCCCATCAACACCAGACTCATCATCATTGTGTTGAGTACATTGCGCGATCGGACCAGACCACCGTAGAAGAAAGCAAGACCGGGGGTCATGAAAATAACCAATGCTGTTGAAATCAGCATCCAGGCTGTATCGCCAGTATCAATCGGATTGGCATTCGCATCTTGAGCCATTGCAGCACTGACCCCAGGAACTGCAAAGAACCACAAGACCAACAAAAGGGTGAGAAAACAATTCTTCAGCACAGGTGTGTTCCTTAACGAAAACGAACGAAGCTGATATCGATGACATAGAGGACTAACGCACACAGCTAACCCCAACCCAAAACTCTAGGCAAGGGCACTATGCGAACCGTGAGGAAGGAGATGCCCAGATCTTGAACCTAGAAATTTTAAAGTCAAACGATCTACGTAACTTCTCAACCAAGGAGCTAGCATTAATTGCAAATTTGATTGCACCAAGTCCAGCGGCATTATTTTGTATCGAACTATACATTTCACCGATTTGTAAAATGTTTCTTAACAGAAAAATCCGTACATGGCTGGATGTTTTTTAGTGACAGAGCCTCAGTATCCGATCGACAAGGTAAGATGAGGACTGCAAAAGCTGAAGGCTGCTCAATGGCTTGGAGTCACAGTCTAAAAAGCAGCGAACTTGACGAGATCCGAATTAGAACCCTATGTCTAGTGCTTACGTCATTGGTCTTGGCCGCTCTGGCATCGCAGCAGCCCGTCTGCTTCAACAGCAAGGATGGCAGGTGACCGTCAGTGATTCTGGCACTTCAGAGGCATTACAGCAAACCCAACAAGCGCTTGCAGCTGAGAATATCACAGTGCAATTGGGCGATCGGTTTACTCCCAATCCAGACCTGATGCAGCGCGTTGTGGTGAGTCCGGGTGTGCCCTGGGATCTACCAAACCTGGTGAAAGCCAGAGAGCTAGGAATTGAGACGATCGGGGAAGTTGAGCTGGCTTGGCAAACTTTGCAGCAGATTCCCTGGGTGGGCATCACCGGCACCAATGGCAAAACCACCACCACCGCTTTGATTGCCGCCATCTTTCAAGCCGCCGGATTCCAAGCGCCTGCTTGCGGCAACATTGGTTATGCGATCGGGGAAGTGGCACTGCAAGCCCTTTCAGATTCAGCTACCACGCCGGATTGGATTATTGCTGAACTGAGCAGCTACCAGATTGAATCTTCCAATTCTGTTGCACCTCAAATTGGCATTTGGACTACCTTCACGCCTGATCACCTCAGCCGCCACCACACGCTGGAAAACTACTACAACATCAAAGCCAAACTGCTGCAACATTCTCAATTCCAGATTTTGAATGGGGATGATCCCTATTTGCGGAACATGGCCTCTGATTGGGAAGCAGCTTACTGGACCCGCGTTACTGGCAAAGCTGATTTACCCGGTCCTGCCGATCGAGGAGCCTATATCGAATCGGGCTGGGCGATCGTCCAGGGTGAACCGATCGTGCCAGTCAGCGCCTTACGCATGGTGGGTGCCCATAATCAGCAAAATTTGTTGATGTCAGTTCTGGCTGCGCGGTTAGCTGGAATTGAAGCTGGGGCGATCGTACAAGCCATTGAGGCATTCCCCGGTGTCGAGCATCGCTTAGAGCGGATTAGAACCTGGAATGGCATTGATTTGATCAATGACAGCAAAGCTACCAACTATGATGCAGCCCAGGTTGGCCTTGCTTCTGTAGACGCTCCTGCTGTTCTGATTGCGGGCGGAGAAGCCAAAGCTGGAGATGATCAGAGTTGGCTGCAAACGATTCAAGCGAAAGCAGCGGCAGTTTTGCTGATTGGCAGCGCAGCACCCGCTTTTGCCCAACGCTTAGCGCAAATTGGCTATCCCGATTATGAAATCGTCGAAACGATGGATCGAGCCGTGCAACGCGGCACTGAGTTAGCAAAGAATTTGGGAGCAAAAGTGGTTTTGCTGTCGCCTGCCTGCGCCAGTTTCGATCAATACGACAATTTTGAGCAACGCGGCGATCATTTTCGTCAACTCTGTCAGGAATTGCCGTAGTAGTTTCCTTTAGCCCATTAATCTTTGGACTCCGGAGCTTCTCCTTGGTCTGGGGCCACAGGATTGGCAGTGACATTGTCCACCGCTAAATTGAGCTGATAGCTGATCGGCTGTTTGATCGTATTGACAACGACAATTTCGTAATAACCCGATTGCGGCAACGTCCCGGTCCAAGTCCGTTCCGACGAATCCTCCAGGAGAACCGGCAATTCTTGGGTGGGTCGAGGCAGGTAGATAGACAGTAACCCGCTTTTTTCAGGAATCTGCAAATTCAGCCGCATAATTTGTCCACTGCCTAGATTAGCAATGTAAACCCGGCCTGCGCCCACTTCCAGGCTGTCACTTTTTTGAGCGCTAAAGGCTCCCTCTGCAAATTCAATCCGCTCTAGCGATCGCCCTTCCTGTAAACCATCGACCTGATCGGCGGCAATCCCATACCAAACCTGGCCGATCGGCTGCTGCAAAAACTCCTGATCTCGCTGCTCTGGAAACAGGGCGAAAAATTTAGCATCCGTCAGGTCATAAAGCGATCGACTGCCTACATAGCGCTGATTGATCGTCTGCTTCCACTGGTCGCGATCGGCATTGCTGTAGCTGCCCAGCTTTTGGCGTGCGGAAGTACTGAGAATTTGCGGCAGTTGGGTCAACCAGTCTTCAGCAATTTCGGCCCAAATTTTGCGCCACTTAGCATCTGCTTCACCATCTGACAAAACGCGATCGGCCTGGTCTGGATACCGTTTCCGAAACGTCGCATCTGTCAATTTCACCAAGAAGCCATAGTCAACATTAGCGGTCCCAGCTAGACCTTCTAGCGTGTCAGTTTGACCGGGCTCCACCGGAGCAGGATGCGGTAATTGAGAGAACAGCGGCAACCAGCGATCGCGCCATCCCCATGCCAGTCCAGTCAGCAAGACCAACGGCAGCAACAGCAACAACAAGGGGGGAATCCGCCGGGACGATCGACGAGGAATTGGAGCGACAGGCATGGTTGAAGGGTTGCCAGCCAAGCCTGTTCCAGAAGTCACCGTTCCAGAAGTCACCGTTCCGGGAGTCGCCATTCCAGGAGTTCCAGCTGCCGCAGCACCTAACGCCTGAGTGGGATCAGCTGTGTTGATTGGCAAACTCGCAGGGGAATCGGGTAGCGATCGATTCATTCCTAAGGCTTGCAGAACCGCTTGGGCAGAAGGAAGCCGATCGGCAGACCGGCTAGCTAGCATTTTAGTCAGCACTGCCGCAAAATCCGGGCTGAGGGTGACGTTGGATTGCCAGGGATGAGTTCGGCCAGTGGGATCGATCAAAGCAGCGGGTTCTTTGCCCGTCATCAGCACCAGAGCCGTGACTGCCAGCGCATAGAGATCACTCTCAGGGGAAACAATTCCCTCATACATTTGCTCGACGGGCGCATAGCCAACCTTGCCCAAACGGGTCACGGGTGCGGTTGGGGTATCGGTATATTTCGAAGTAGCCGCCGCCGCAAGCTGTTTGACTCCACCAAAATCGATCAGGACGGGTAATTGATCGATCGATCGCAAAATTAAGTTATCGGGTGAGATGTCGCGGTGAATCACGCCAGCCTGGTGAATGTAGCGGAGAACTGGCAGAATTTGCTCAAAGAGTTGACGAATGTCTAATTCAGAAAAATAGAGGTTCTGGGGACGGCGAGCTTCTAGCAACTGGCGATAGGTGCGTCCTTCTACAAAATCCTGCACCAGAAACAGCCGATCCTGAGCCGCAAGACTGGCCCGAAATAACTCCCGGAATCGGGGAATTTGAGGATGTTGCAGACTGTAGAGCACCCCCGCTTCTCGCTCAAACAGTTCCTCTGCTTTTTGTAATGCAGTACTGCCCTGAACTTGAGGCGCAAACTCTTTCAGCACGCAGGTTTCATTAAAGCGATTGATATCTTCAGCCAGATAGGTACGGCCAAATCCACCCTGGCCCAACTCATGCACAATCCGGTAGCGATCGCCCAGTAATGCCTGAGGGGCAGCCAACTGAACTGGCAATTTTTCACCGCAAGTCAGGCAAAAACGATTCTCAGAGGCGTTGCGATGACCGCGACTGCAATAAACAAGCGCCCTTTGCTGCATTTCCCCACACCAATTCTTCCTAGATCATTCCCTTTGTTTGATCCGCAACTGCGCACCCCAACCATCGATCAATTTCAAGTTTCAATCCTAACGTTTTCTCAGGATTGCTTTGGAAGACGCAGGCTGCTTTAGGAAGTGGCAAGAGGCAGCAATCAATTTCAAGCAATTGTCTCGTTTCGTCCTACAAGAATCCCGACCATCGCTCCCTTAGCCTTCCTAATCTCGATAAAATGAGGCAAAGCCATTATTGTTGCCGACTGTTGAACCCATGACCGTTCCTTCAGATCTTGAAACTTCGTCGAACGCTGCTATCAATTCGGACCAGCAGAATGGGCAATCGATCGCGCCAGAATCCTCAGAGGACTATCTAGACGAAGTTCCCGATGATCTTGAAATGTCGCTGTTTGACCATCTGGAAGAACTGCGCCTGCGAATTTTTTATGCCCTGATCGCGGTTGTGATCGGCATTATTATTTGCTTTGTCTTCGTCAATCCGATCGTGCGGCTGCTAGAAGTGCCAGCCCAAGGCGCAAAGTTTCTCCAGTTGGCACCGGGCGAATATTTCTTCGTTTCCTTAAAGGTGGCGGGCTATAGCGGTTTATTGGTGGCCAGTCCCTTTGTGCTCTATCAAATTGTGCAGTTTGTGCTGCCCGGATTAACGCGACGAGAACGGCGGCTATTGGGACCGATCGTCCTGGGTTCCACAGTCCTGTTTGTTGGTGGCTTGGCCTTTGCCTACTATGCCCTGGTTCCCGCAGCCCTCAATTTCTTTATTAGCTATGGCGAGGGCGTGGTCGAACAAATGTGGTCGATCGATCGCTACTTTGAGTTCATTTTGCTGCTGCTGTTCAGTACAGGCTTGGCTTTTCAAATTCCGATTATTCAGCTTCTACTGGGACTCCTCGGCATTGTCTCTTCCAAACAAATGGCATCAGGTTGGCGCACGGTGGTTTTAGGGGCTGCCGTGCTGGGAGCCGTAATCACGCCTTCGACCGATCCGGTGACTCAAAGCCTGTTAGCCGGTGCAGTGTTGGGGCTTTACTTTGGAGGAGTTGGCATGGTGAAGCTGATCGGACGCTAGGCTGTGACAACGCCTATTCAAACCGAGTCAAGCTTTGCTGGATTTGAGCTTGTAACTGGTCTTCAGTACAGGCTGGTTCTTGACAACTGAGCCCCTGACACACAAGAGCGATCGCCTCAGAGGGCAGATTCACTTCAGCGCGGCAAATTCCGGTCGGTAAAAATTGCTGGGCCAGAGCATGCATTAAGGCTGGCGTCGTTTTAATTACTGTCATGTGGCACAACCAGTCCAACGCCCCAAATAAAGTCGGGCAGGCTTGGGGCGTTTTTTGCATCACCAGGCAGAAAGCTTGCAGAATTTGCTCCGCCCGATCGAGATACTCCGTACCGTCAGTTAAGAGGAACAAACGGATCAGGTTAGCGGCAGCAATGCCGTTGGCAGCAGGAATGGCGTTATCCTCATAGCTGCGTTCTCGCACCACCAGATCGGCTCTGGCATCAGTGCTGTAGTAGCCGCCCTGCTCAATACTCCAGAGAAATTCGTCAAATTCGACTTGCAGGTTCACCGCTGTCGATCGCCAAGTGCTAGGATCTCCCAATTTCACAGCGCCTTGTTCTACTGCGGCAATGTCGTCTGCCAGAGCCAAAGCTGCCTGATCAAGATCCAGCAAGGCTTTAATAAACAGAGCATAATCTTCTGATTGAGCAATGATGCCCGGTTGCCCTTCGTAGTTCAAGCGGTGAAAGCGGCCTTCTAGCCATTGATGCGACAGAATGAACTGGGCGGCATGAGCAGCCAGCTTGTAATAGGTAGCATTACCAAACACAGCGGCAGCTCTGGCCAACCCCGAAATCATCAGGCTATTCCAGGCCACGATCATTTTGGTATCGGTCACAGAAGGAATGCGGCCAGCCCAGGCCAGAGTTTTGGCTTCCTGATTGTCGCGAGCAGGCGGAAAAGTCGGTGTTTCAGCCAGTTCCGTGCCATAGCGAGCCGCAAACAATTTCGCTAGCGCCCGTTCTAACTGGGGTGAGAGTCGATCGACATAGCGGCGCTGTAAGACATTCTTGCCTTCAAAGTTACCTGCGGGCGTGATGGTGAACTGTTCTGCCATCTCTGACAGTTCTTCTGCAGTCAATAATTCCTGTAATTCGGCATAGCTCCAGACATAAAAGGCTCCTTCTTCTGGCTCTGCATCTTCTGGCATCACGAAGCTGTCTGCATCCTGAGCCGCATAGAAATAGCCTTCTGGTGCCGTCATTTCGCGTTGTAGCCAGCTGACCGTACCGGCGATCGCCCGTTCAAAAGCAGGTTCTTGAACTCCCATGGCCCATAAATCAGCCAAGAACTCGACAATCTGGCCATTGTCATACAGCATTTTTTCAAAGTGGGGTACGGTCCAGGTTGGATCTACCGTGTAGCGATGAAAGCCGCCACCCACATGGTCATAGATGCCGCCGAGCGCTAAATCAATGCCGCGTTGCCGACAAACCGTAGCTGCATCATACTGAGCATCTGCAAACTGAAATCGGGATCCTCGTAATGCCGCATTAGCATAGGGCATCATCGGAAAACTGGGTCCCATGCCTTTGGCCGCTAAAATACCAGCACTATATTCCAGTCCCCGCTGCAACAATTCACTGGTCAACTCACCGCCCGTTGGCAAAATAGCATCCTGCTGCAAATGTTGCAGAATTTCAGATTTCACCGCGCTCACTTTCTCCGTGTCATTGTCGTAAAAGCGGCGTAGGGCCTGCAAGACTTGGAGAAACCCAGCCCGACCATATTTGGGCTCCAGCGGGAAATAGGTGCCGCCATAGAAAGGCAACAAATCATCTGCTGACAGAAAAACGTTCAGAGGCCAACCGCCTTGTCCCGTCATCAGCTGCAACGCCTGCATGTAAATGCTGTCAATGTCAGGGCGCTCTTCCCGATCGACCTTAATCGGCAAGAAGTTGGCGTTCATGTATTCTGCGATCGTTGGATCGGAAAAGGCTTCCCCTTCCATCACCGTGCACCAGTGACAGCTCGAATAGCCAATCGACAGAAAAATGGGTTTGTTCTCTTGTCTAGCCTTCTCGATCGCAGCATCACACCAAGGCCACCAGTCGATCGGATTATCGGCATGCTTTCGTAAGTAGAGACTTTGGGTCTGGGCTAAACGATTCGGCATGGGGAGAACTCGGTAAAGACGCGCTCTTTTGAGTCTAACGCGCAACCTGCAAAAACCGAGATGCCGCCTAATCAGGGAAAATTTAGGATAACGTCCGCCTTGGACTGCACCGCCTTAACGCTTGAGACAAACTTTCAGGCCGCAAAGGTTTAGTGAGATAGTCATCCATGCCAACCTGCATGCATTCTTCGCGATCGCCCTGCATAGCACTCGCAGTCACCGCAATAATTCGAGGCCGAGAGCCAGTGGGATACTGTTGACAAATCATCTGGGTAGCCGCCAATCCATCCATTTCCGGCATCTGCACATCCATCAAAATCACGTCGTAGCACTGATGAGTAATTGCTTGCAGTACTTCAATGCCGTTGTTGACTATGTCAGCCGTGTAACCCAATTTTGCCAAAAGTTTGAGCACTACTTTTTGGTTGACGCGATTATCTTCAGCGACCAGAATCCGCAGGGGCAGTTGTTTGGCCAGTTCAGGATCAGGAGACGGTGGCAGAGAGGCTTCGATCGGTGTCGCCTCTGCAAAAAGCTCCAGCAGCACATTGTAAAACTGCGATTGTCGAACCGGCTTATGCAAATGAATTGAATCTGGTGTTTCAATCTCGGCAATTTGATGACGTGTCGTTAACAGAATTAAGGGTAGCGATCGACCGATCGATGATTGACGAATTGCGGTTGTCAGGGTGGTGTAATCGAGATCTGGCAGTTGATGATCGAGCACTGCAACATCAAAGCGATATCCCTGGTGAAGACATTGCAGCATCTCCTGACCCGTTGCAACGGCATGAACAATCATGCCCCAACAACGAGCTTGCAGCACTAAGTTCTGGCGGTTGGTACAATTGTCATCTACAATCAATAGCCGTTTGTTCAAGAGTGGGGACAGATAAGCTTGTGACGCCGCATTGAGTTGATGAGAGACAGCCCGGGCAGCAATGGATACATAAAATGTCGATCCATAGCCCACTTCACTATCCACCCAAATTCTGCCACCCATCATTTCGCTGAGGCGCTGACTGATCACCAGCCCCAGACCCGTCCCTCCATATTGACGGCTAACGGACGAATCAACCTGGCTAAATGGCTTGAATAATCGGTTCAGGCGATCGGAAGGAATACCAATCCCCGTATCTTTCACGGTAAACCGGATCGCATAAAGCGGCGCTGTAGCCCTTGCATTCAAGAGATCTGCATGAAGATTGGGCGGATTAAGGTGGGCATTGAGAATGGCTTCCTGTGCTTCCTCCTGAGCTTCTTGAAGTTGGCGTGCAGCAACAGCAATTGTGACTTCTCCCTGATCGGTAAATTTGATTGCATTACCCACTAAATTCGTCAAAATTTGTCGCAATCGGGTCACATCGCCCAGGATCTGCTGAGGAACATCAGGTTCAATCAAATAGGCTAGTTCCAATCCCTTTTCCACCGCTTTCGGTGCAAGCAGATCAAGCACCCCTTCAATGCAAACTCGCAAATTCAACGGGCGTTGTTCCAGATCAAGCTTTCCTGCTTCAATTTTCGAGAAGTCTAAAATATCATTAATGATGGTCAGTAGCGTATCGCCACTCGTACGAATCGTATCAACAAAGTCATACTGTTGTGGCGTCAACTCGGTATCTAACAGCAGTTCAGCCATGCCGATCACCGCGTTCATCGGGGTTCGAATCTCATGACTCATCGTAGCCAGGAAATTGCTTTTGGCTTGATTAGAGGCTTCAGCCGCCCAACGAGCCTGTTCTAAAGCACTATTTTTCAGGATGAGTTCTTGTCGCTGACATCTTTCTTGCTCTAGGAGGCGAACCTGGGTTAGCACGACCCCCACCTGGGCAGCAACAGCCTTCAACAAGTCAATTTCGTCGGCTGTCCACTGCCGGACTCGATCGCACTGTTGCAGACTGATCACGCCATTCGCTTCCCCTTGCAGTGACGTACGAACTGACAACATCGATCGAATCTGGCAATGTTCACAAAACGTCGTCATCTGACGTAACGACAGATCTTGCAAGACATCGCCTGAAGCAACGGGTTGATCATCCGCCAAGATCTGCTGAATATGAAAATTGCCACAAATTGGGGAATTACCGCAAAGCGGAAGCTGTAGATTCCAAGCGGGATGGTGGCTTGCTTGCACATATTCCGCTGTAATGGATAACTGGGCAACCGGATTTGCCAAATAGCTGTAGATGACACATCGAGTGACTTGAAAGGATCGACCAATCTGGTTAGCAATCGTTTTGAAAATCTCTTGAGCATCCAGGCTTTGGCGCATTGCCGCCGTGATTTGCTCTAACAGATGCGTGCGATGCAGCAACCGTTGCACTTCTATCTCTGCCGATCGCTCATGAGATACCGGCAGATCAGGGATGGGCGGGTCACTTGCGGCAGCTTCAAGCGATCGGGGTGTTTTTTCTAATACCTGAATCGTCAACATCGCATCCCAGTCTGTTCCCTGGAAGTTGGCCTGGATTGGAAGTAAATTGGCCTGGGTGGGAACGGCCTTGAGCATAACCTCAGACTGAACCGTACTCGCCAGATCAGGTAAAAAGAGCGGCAGAAACTGTTGGAGCAACCGCTGTGTTTTGCGACCTGAAAAGATGTCCTGCAACAGCGATTGATAATCGGGCTGGTTAAAAACTGGAAAATACGAACCGATCGGCTGTCCAATAATTTGTTTTTTCGAAATATTAGTCCATTCCTCCAGGCAACGGCTCCAAAACAACACCCGATAGTCAGCCCGCAGCACACAAGTGCCGACTGGTAACAAATCGAGAAGATGATACGCCTGCTCTACTTGTTGCAACTGTTCCATCTGCTTCGGAATTTACGCTTGCATGAAATCATCCCGTTCGACCCAAGGTTGAGCGATTCGACTTGAGATTGCGGACAAATAGCCGCTAGCAGAATGGCAACTCACCCTTCAATCAGGTCAATTCGAGCCAGAACGATCCTGAGGCAACATCACCTCTTCCCCATCGCCTTTCGATTTCACTGATTCGATCGGTTTAGCCTTTAGAATTCCACAAATTTGCAAGAAGTTATCTATATTAAATGAGCCAGATTGCGGAGGCGATGAAGAAACTTTAGCATTTCTCGATCGGTCGTTATAGTTTGCTGACCAAGCCACAGGCACACCCGAACCCAAGCCTGACTTAATGGATCATCATTCATGGCGCTCAAGCTGGCGCTAAACAGTAACGCCTTCTAAGGTTTCATCGGTCTGCTCATACAAGTCACGCAGGCGGTCGAGCTGATCGGCATCAGGATGCCAAAAGCCACGACCATTCGCCTCTAGCAATCTGCCAACAATGTTGCGAAATGCCTCTGGATTGGCTTGGCGCAGTTTTTCGGCCATGGCCGTATCAAGCGCGTAGGTTTGTGACGCCTGATCATAGACCCAGGTTTCCTGAAAATCTGCCGTGCCTGCCCAACCCATCAAAGCCGTCATGCGTTGGGAAATTTCATAAGCTCCGCCCGACCCTTGATTTGCCATCGCTTTTGCCCACTTTGGATTCAGCAGTTTGGTGCGATATTCCATGCGTAGCAGGTCTTCCAGACGACGAGGAGTTGTATCGTTCGAAAAACTCTCTACGAAACTAGCCGTAACTTTTTGGCCACGCTGTTGCTCGGCTGCTTTCTTTAAGCCGCCAGTGTTGGCGTAATATTCCTGAATATCCGTGAGACCATATTCCACCGAATCAATTTGCTGCACAATTCGATCGGTCGTTTTCAGCAACGCTTGCATTACTTCTGGTCTGGCCTGACCTTTATCGCGTCTGCCATAGCTGAAAGTATTGCGTCCCTGCCAGGTTTGGCCTAGTTCTTCTCCCGATTCCCAGTTTGAGTCAGTGACGCGATCGTTCACCAACGAACCAAAATCCCCTGCTGGATTCGAAAACAGTCGTGCGGAAGCATTCTCGATTCCCTGCTCCTGCAAAGCCAAGGCATGTTTGCGGATGAAGTTGAATTCGATCGGTTCATCTGCAGCAGCAGCTCGTTGGAATAGATCATCGAGCAACTCAATAATGTGGGCGAAACTATCGCGGAAAATGCCAGACAGGTTGGCAAAAATATCAATGCGGGGATGATCAAGCGCTGCTAAGGGCCTCAATTCATAGCGCACGATCCGCCCAGTCCCTTCTTTCACAGGTTCCGCGCCGACCAGCTCCAGCAAAATACCTAACGACTCGCCTTTGGTTTTGATCGCATCCAAGCCCCACAGCATCACAGCCACCGTTTCAGGATAAGTGCCATGTTCTTCTAAATGCTGGGCTATGATTTTTCGCGCAATTGCTCGGCCTCGTTCATAGGCAGCCGGGGAAGGCAGCCGGTACGGATCTAAGGCATGGATATTTCGACCCGTCGGCAACACANCCAATCCCATCTCGCAGTAAATCGCCGCCCGGTGCCGGAGGGATATATTCTCCGTTTAGTCCCCGCAACAGATTGGTTAGCTCATCGGTGGTTTGCTTCAACAAATCACGGATTTGGATGGCCTGATCAATATTTGTGACCAGCTCCGGATCAGGACGATCGCTCGATCGAACCGCTCGCAAATGCACCTCATATGTGGCCAAAACCGCAGCCTGATCCTGGCCATCCGCAACGGCTTGCACAACGACATTAGGTAGACGATCGCCAAAATAGGCCGACAGGTAACTTTGAAGTTCCTCTACACCAGGAGATTCTCCCAACACATGCAGACCGGAGGAGAACAGGCGATTTTCCAACACCTGCAAGTAGTCATAAAGCTGAACTAAATAGTCCTGAAATGACTGCTGACTAAATAGACGCGCATTCTCTGGCGTAAACTCGATCCCTAGCCGCTTGGCTTCTGAAAACGGACAATCCGCATCCAACCCCGCATCCAGAATCTTCTTACAGATCGCCTCTTTCAATGCATAGTTCTTCAGCGGATCTTCTCGATATTCGGCGATCAGATCCCGCAGCGCCATCAATTCCTTGTAGAGTCCGGCCCGCCCATAGGGAGGCACATTGTAGGAAATCAGTGTCCCGTAGCCTCGCCGCTTTGCCAAAATCGATTCGGATGGATTATTGGCTGCATAGAGATAGAGATTCGGCAGGTTGCCCAGCAGCACATCGGACCAGGAATATCCCGTATTTCCCAGGGGCGATCCGGGCAGCCATTCCACCGTGCCATGCATACCAAAGTGAATCACCGCATCGGCTTGGAACTCACGCTGCAACCATTGATAAAAGGCAGCATATTGCGGATGGGGCGTTAAATCGCGCTCGAACATCAGCCGCATTGGATCACCTGCTAAGCCTAACGGCGGCTGTACGCCGATCCAGACATTACCTCGCTGCACACCTCCTAACAGATAGCGGGAATCTTCAGGTCGATCGCCATCTTCCAAGGTCCGAATACCCGCTTTGCTAAGAGACTGCCACTGTTTCTCAATGCGAGAAGTCAGCAAATAGCCCAGCCACTTTTCTAGCGTTTTGACGGTAACTGTTTCGGTTTCAGTGGGCGACATGGCTTCATCGGCAGCTTTCACTTGCTGAATCAAGGCTTCGCCATCGGTTGTCAATTCACCGACTTGATAGCCTTGGGACTGCAACGCCTGCAATAAACCGATCAACGACTTGGGCACATTCAGTAACGCTGCTGTTCCGGTCGCCCCATAGCCGGGAGGAAAACCGTAGAGGACGATCGCTACCTTCCGCTCTGATGGCGGTTTCTGAGCCAGGGCAATCCAGTTTTTCACCCGTCCGATCAGCCGCTGTACCCGTTCTGGCACTAAATATATCCGATCGCCCACCAATCCACCTAGAGGAACCGTATCGATCGCCCCGTCCAGTTCTGGCAAGGCATAGAGCACGACACTTTGTAGGCCACCAATTCCCTGGCGTGTCCAGGAATGAATGTCTTGAATCAGTAGCGGAGCCGCCACGAAATAGGGCACATTTTTAGCGCTGAGAATTCGCTTGGCCACATCCACCTGCCGTCCGGCCTCCATCGATCCGGCTGGACCACCCACCAGTGGAAACCCGATCGTCGAAACGATCGCATCAACTTCTACCGCTTCAGGGGATAACGAAAGTGTTTTAACTTTGCCCTGTTGGCGCTGCTGTTGCTCATAGGCGGTGGTCAACCAATCCCGCACAGCCACATGCCCCTCAACCCCATTGATGAAAATCGGTAACGGAATCAGACCAGCCTGCTCAAACGCTCGAATCAATTGCGGAATGTATTGCTGTTTGGTAATCACATGCTTGCGATAGAGCAGGATTCCGACGATCGGCCTTTCGAATTTTGGATTTTGGATTTTGGATTTTGGATTTTGGGTCGATTCAGCAAGTTCAATATTCAAAGCTGAGTGCTGCTCGTTTTCCAAATACCACTGAAGGTAAGCTTGTGGTGATTCAAAATAGCCATTGTAGTCGGGATGCAGTAGGCCCATATTGGGCGTTTCGATCGCGGCAGGGATTTCGCCAATTTTGAGCTGCAAATATTGTTCAGCCAGGAACCAGAACATAGCAGCTACATTGTCTGAGCCGCTGGCGTTCCAATAGCCATAGATGATCAGCCAGTTGCGCAAATCCTGGACTTTGCCGATCGGAATAAATTTCAGCAGCTTGGGACCGACTTTGAGAAAACTTAAGTAGCCTGCCAGCTTGTCTTCTTCACGTCCGCTACCAAATTTGTCCAAAATAAATTTGACGGGTTTGGGCATGCCTTTAGGCTTATCGCCGATCGCAAATTGACCCAATTGCGTTAAGCTCATCAGCTCCAGGGCTGACTCAAACACTAAGCGAATCGGGATTTGCTGCACCCGTTGCCGCAGCCACAAAACCTGGTCATAGTCAAAAATTAAGCTAGCAAAGAAAACTTGCGCATTCTGAAGGGCGGCTTCGATCGCTTCTGGATCAGCTGCAAGATCGCGATCGCTAAACACACAAATTTCCAGCTCTGGGCAGCGAGCCTGAGCCAGTTTAGCGGCTTCTTTATAGAGATCGGCGTTGAACGACTCAAATCCAGCGATCAAAACAATTCGCTTCATGCGGCAAGTCACCCAACCTAACTCTTCCGCTAGTCTATCGCTTTAAGTTGGGTCACTGCACAACGTTCAATTACCTCTAAATCATTTGCGAAATTGAATATTTCGTATGGGCACATGCTGTGCCCCAACTGTGACTCACCCAATTTTGGCCGTGATTTCAACTAATTGACGCACCTTTAGCCCAGCCAGCGAGCCGCATCCTTAGCGTGGTACGTCAAAATCAGATCTGCTCCAGCTCGCTTAAAGCCGATCAGGGTTTCCATCACCACCCGCTGTTCATCCACCCAACCGTTGAGGGCAGCGGCTTTCACCATCGAATATTCACCCGAAACGTTGTAGGCAGCAACGGGTAAATTAGTCGCGTCTTTGACTCGTCGGATGATATCCATATAGGCCAAAGCAGGCTTCACCATCAGCATATCTGCACCTTCGACAATATCCAGCTCAATTTCCTTGATCGCTTCTTTGCCGTTAGCCGGATCCATTTGATAGGTACGTCGATCGCCAAATTGAGGTGTCGATTCAGCCGCATCGCGGAACGGACCATAGTAAGCCGAAGCATATTTAGCGGCATAGGACATGATCGGAATATCTTGAAATCCGGCTGCATCTAGGCCCGATCGAATAGCTTGAACAAATCCATCCATCATGCCGGAAGGGGCAATAATATCGGCTCCGGCTTTGGCCTGAGCAACAGCAGTTTTCTTCAGCAATTCCAGCGTCGGATCGTTGAGCACCCGTCCAGTCAGGTCGCCTACTTCAAGATAGCCACAATGTCCGTGAGACGTGTACTCACACAAGCAGGTGTCTACCATCACCATCAGGTCAGGCACAGCTTCTTTAACAGCAGTTGTGGCTTGCTGAACAATGCCGTGGTCGTGCCAAGCACCAGTTGCATCCACATCCTTGTCGGCAGGAATGCCAAACAGAATGATGCAAGGAATCCCTAGGTCGTGAACTTCTTTGGCTTCTTCAACAATTTTGTCAATGGACAGCTGATACACCCCCGGCATGGATTTCACCTCTTTGGCAATTCCTTCACCCGGAACCGCAAACAGAGGGTAGATCAGGTCATTGGTAGTCAGCACATTTTCTTGAACCATCCGACGAAGCTGAGGATGGCTACGCAAACGACGCGGGCGATGGGTCGGAAACATAGGTTACTAAAGCTGCCTAGAACAGAAAGAATGAACAACAATTGCCGATTCTTAACAGTCTAAGGCTTTGATTGGTCCTCTAACTCACCCAGGAAGTTACGAACTGTAAAATATGGCATCAGTCGATCGTGCTCATGGGACTTCCCAAAAGGCAGCTTCACGATGGAATAAAAGCCTCCTGGTTATCCTGCTCAGGGGCGGTGTTCGATCGACAGCATATCGACATCTAATAGAAACAATGTGCGCGTCCCTTCCGCTTCTGGAATGACCGCAATATGGCTGGCAATCTCCAGAGTGTCGGCCCGTCGATAAGAAGCAGGCAGGACACGAATTAAATTTGCAGGCACTTCCAGTAAAAGTGGTGTTTCAGCAGATGGAATGCCAAATACTTCTCTCCCTTGCTGTTGCACCAGGATGAGATAGGCATATTGCCTGGTTTGGGTCCGAAACAGCCGCTGAGCCAAATCAACAACTGTGATTTCTTCATCCCCCACTCTCGCCAAGCCCACTGGATTAAGGCCGCTGCCATGAACCGTGGGAAGATTCACAACCTTTTGCACCTGATCAATCCGGACTGCTAAGTTCAGCTTGCCGACTTCAAATGCCACAAGCTTGATCAGCGCAGTCTTAGTTGGGCTGGATGGTTTTACAAAAGAAGCGGCAGGTACTGACATAAATTTATGCGAGGAGAAAAGGACGATCGAGGAAAAGAAATCAAGCACCCATAGAAATTGTGACTGACACAGTCCAACTTAAGATTTCACAGGTGCCTCTGCTCCTGAAGCAGCTGTTTGGGACTGCAATAACTCCTTCAGAGCGCTGAGTAAACCTTGTTCAATGTAGGGTTTGCTGAAGTAAGACGTTGCGCCCAAATGCATCGCTAAGCGTCGATGTTTGTCGTTGCTGCGTGAGGTCAACATCACGACTGGAATATTCGTTAAATGAGGCTGTTGTCGCCGCTGGCTGAGAAACTCAAAACCGTTCATATTGGGCATCTCAATATCACAGATGACCAGTTGCACAGAAGTTCCTGGTTGAAGATGAGATAGGGCTTCCTGACCATCACGGGCCTGCACAACCCGATAACCGCTCTTCTCAAGCGTTAACGCCAACATCCGACGCAACGTAGAGGAATCATCAACCACAAGAATCGTTTGAGCCTGTCTACCGACAACCGGTCGTTCAGTAGGAGGATGACTCATGGAAACAGCAGTATACTTGGCTGCCGCACCAGAAGGAGAAGGTTCCAGCATTAGATCAACGAGGGTTGCCGCATCGATCACAGGAACCAGGCTGCCATCTCCCAAAATTGTGCAGCCATAGGTGTAGGTAGGGGGTGCAATCGCACTGCCAAAAGGTTTAATCACAAGCTCTTGCTCTGTAATCAACCGATCAACCTCTAGCGCAAAACTATGTTGTTCCCGTTGAATCACCAGCAGGGGAAGCGCCCATTCTTTTGGAGTCGTGACAGCAGTCAGCGCTTCACTTGTAGAACTTTCAGGGATCAGGCAAGCATAGTTGAGCAAACGGCTCATGCGATAGATCGGCACTAAATGCTCCCGCCAATAGAGAAATTGCTGTGAACCTGTTTGCTTAATTTGGCTGGCTTGAGGAACCAGGATTTCTTCAATACTGTCGGAAGGCACAGCAATGGGAGTCGTTCCCACCAAACAAGTTAGCAACTTCGCCATCGTGAGCGTTAAAGGAATGCGGAGGGTAAATGTTGTGCCTTTGTCTGGTGTCGAACTGACAGAAACATTGCCTTTCAGCGATCGCAGCTGGGCCCGCACCACATCTAAACCAACTCCACGCCCCGAGAGTTCACTCACCTGGACTGCCGTTGAGAAGCCCGGTTCAAAAATAAAATCGAGCAACTGAGCAGGCTTCGTTTGTTGCAATTCTTCCCTAGATAGCCATCCTAACTCTACTGCCCGCTGGCCAATCCGCTCAATGTCAAGTCCTTTCCCATCATCTGCAATTTCGATTAACGTTTGGTTGCCGCGATGGTAGGCCCGAATTTCGATCGTTCCTTGAGCCGATTTCTCCTGAGCCAGCCGCACATTCGGCAACTCAATGCCATGGTCAAACGCGTTCCGCAACAAGTGCAAGAGGGGATCGTAGAGCTTCTCCAAAACCACCTTATCGACCAACACACCTGTACCAGTCAACTTCAAACTGACAGGTTTGCTGTATTTTGCAGAGAGATCGCGCAGGACTCGAGGAAACCGATTCAGCACATTCCCCAGAGGCAACATGCGAGCCCACATCAGCTCATTTTGTAGTTGCGCTAATTTTTGGCGCTGTTGACCTAAAGTTTGATTAGACTGTCCGGCAAAGAGACCGATATCCCCCAGGGCTTCTTCAAGCTGCATCACTTGCTCAAAAATATCCTGGAGCTGAAAGTGCAAGATGCTGTATCGATCCATCTCCAACGTGTCAAAAGACGCTAAGAGGGTGGAGGCATTGGTTGCAGCGCTACCTGTTTCGATCGCCAGACCACTCCGCTGTCCAGCCCGACTCACGGGAGCAACCAACATTTGGTCCGAGAGATCTTGTAAACGGCCAATTAAAAATTGAAACTGATCAAACCGCTCAGCCAGGTTGCGCACTGAGCTTTGCATTTGCTCATTCTGCAATGACAGACTATTGCGGCTGATCGCCAATTCACTCACCAAATTATTCATTCGTTCCAGACGGTCCAAGTCTACACGCACTGATAAATTAGTGGGTTTTACCTGAGCAGCAGATTCAGCAGAACGAAGATATTGCTTCCAAGGCTGACTTTCGGATAACTCTGTCGCAAGTTTCGAGGAAGTCAAGGGTTGAGACTGCGCTTCGTCTGCAAGGGAAGGAAGTTCCTCAAACAGGTGTTCAACCGTTTCAATGGTTTGTTCGATCGACAGCGGAGAATGAACAATCTCTTCTGGAATCTGGATCAAGTCATCGCCGGTTTCAACCTGCTCACTGCCTGCTGTTTCTAGTTTTTCTAATTGTTCTGGTGGAGATTCCAACCATATCGCTGACTCATTGAGTTGCTGTTCATCAAAGACTTGCTGTTCATCCAAAGCAGATGCTAACGGCAATCGATCTGCAATCTCCTGGGAAGGAGCGACAGTAAATTCAGGCAGGCTGAAGTCAGAAAGCGTTAATTCAGGCAGCGTAGGCATATCTGCGAGGGAATGCCCGTTTTGAATCATTTCTGAAGGAGCTGCATCTAAACTGGGCAACTCTAACCCATCCAAAGATGGGGGCAGGGTTGTAAGCCCGTCTAATTGGTCAGTGTTTTCAACTTCGTTCCAAGCCAACAGATCCGATTCTGATAAATCCGATTCAAAGACATCTTCTAAACTGGGGACATCCTCTAACACCGGGACTTCACTTTCTCGCTGACCGTTAGATGTCACCGACTCGGCGATTAAAGCATTGCCCCAGAGAGTTTCCAGGTCAGGCAAAATTTCTTGCCCATCTTGCCCAAGTGGATCTTCCTCCGTTGCAGTCCAATCAGCCTGTGCCCAATCAGCCTGTTCTGGTTCAGCAGAAACTTCGACTGGGCTCCAATCCAGCAATTCAGTCTCGCTAAGCAATTCCGAGAGACCAGGGTCAGAAGCATCCAACTCAAACACATCTTCTGCCAATGCTGCTTCAAAGGACATCTGGGGGCATCCATCAGCAACCGATTGAGCAAGCGCAGTTAGTTCAGCAGATGGGGCTCCTCCATGGATACGATCGCCCTGAAGCACCGCATTACGTCCTGCTTCGAAATCTACTAGCGCGAGCTGCAAAATTGTCAAGGCTTGCTCGGGATGAAGCTCCAGCGCAGTTAAGGCTTGTTGTGCGATCGTCCCAAATCCAGGCAAATCAAGCAATTCAGCTAAGCCAATAAAGACCTCTGCCTGGGCCTGCAATTCTCCTGCGATCGGATAAGTGGTTGGATGTTGAGCCACCAGCATCAAGCGCTCAAGTCCCTGGGCGACGTCAATCTCAAAAATCGACGCTACCATATCTACGCCTAAATCAGTTGAGGTCGGCAGATAGTTATCTGCTTGCTGTAAGGCTTCTCCTAATTGCTCTTCCAGTGGAGAAAAAACCGCATCAGCTGCTTGCAAAGCTTGCTGTTCATCCAGATTTCCCAGCTCAATTTGCTCCATGAGAGGCAGCCGCAGGCAGTCATAGGCTTGCAACAACTGGCTCTCCAGGAACGTATCAATGACAACCGTCTCATCGTAAAGCGCCTTGAAAATGGTTTCGAGCCGATGAGCAATAGTTTTAATCACATCAAGCTCAACACTTGCGGCACCGCCTTTGATGGAATGAGCCGCTCGCATGACTTCATGGACCTGCGCAGTGCTGCGGTTTTCCCTTAATGAAAGCAAACCATTCTCGATCGCCTCTAAGAGTTCAGGTGCTTCCTCAACAAAAAATTGATAAGCCTGGTCGCGAATATCGGAGTTGAGCATAGGTCGGGGGAGAGCAGAAAAATGGAGAACAGATACCAATTCCATCGAACTGGCCGAATTCGTGGTGTGGGCCTAGCTCAGCCAAGCCCACCGAATCGAGAGGAGACTTAGCGCACCTTAAACTGGCTCACTTCTGATTGCAGGGCTTGGGCCACATTCAACAGTTGTTTAAAGGAGTCAGACACCTGGGTTGCTTCCGCAGAGGTCTGACCCGCAATGTTTGCCACACCTGCCATAGTTTGGGTTACAGACTCCGATGCTTGAGACTGCAACTGAGCTGCCTGAGCGATCGAATTAACCAGGTTGTTAATCTGCGCACTCACTGCCGCAATTTGGTTCAGGTTTTGTCGGGTTTCATCTACGAGCTGCGTACCTGCAACCACCTGTTCGGTCCCTGCTTCCATGGCTGCAACCACCTCATTGGTTTCTGCTTGAATACTCGCCACCAATTTTTCGATTTCAGCCGTTGCTTCTGCGGACTGACGGGCGAGCGATCGCACTTCATCCGCAACCACTGCGAACCCTCGGCCTTCTTCACCAGCACGGGCTGCCTCAATAGACGCGTTCAAAGCCAGCAAGTTAGTTTGAGCCGCAAAGGTACCAATCAGGTTGACCACCTTAGAAATCTTTTGGGAAGACTCACCTAGTCGTTTTACCTTCTTCGCGGTTTCACCAACCGTTTCCCGAATGGCCAGAATCCCTTCCACTGTACGGTTCATAGCAGCATCTCCGGCTTGCACCGTTTGAGCCGCTTGTTGCACCGCATCTTCTGCTTGCTGCGCGTTTTGTGCAACGAGTTGAATGGAATTCGCCATTTCTTGAATGCGATCGAGCGCAGCGGAAATTTCAGCAGTTTGTTGCAACGCCCCATCAGATAGTTCACGCACAGCCGTCTCGTTGGTGTTTGTGGTCGTCACCACCTGCTGAGCCGCTTCTTGCACCTGAAGTACGATCTTTCTCAAACTGGCGACCGTTGCATTGTAAGAGTCAGCAACCGTACCAATTTCATCCTCCGTCACTTTCGCCCGAACCGTCAGGTCACCTCGGCTAACTGGGTCTACCTCCATCAGGAGTTCTAGGGCTCGACGCTGCAAGCTCTCCTTCAACTGGGTTTGTTCAACTGCCAAAACTTCTGCAGTTCTACGGGCTTCTTCCACCTCTTGCACCGAGATAGCAACCCCAAGCTGGGTCGCAAGCTGAGTCATAAAGTCAACTTCGCTCTGCTGCCACTGATAGGCGTTCGCGCAATGGTGAGCTACCAGCAAGCCAAACAATCGGCCCTGGTTCAGGATTGGCACCACGAGGTTTGCTCGGATGTGCAGACGTTCCATTAACTTGACATGCTCTGGATGGAAATTCGCGTTGAACACATCATTGGTTGGCACAACTCGACCATTGCGGTAAGCATCCAGCAGGTGTTGAGGAATACAAGGATCTTCAATTCGGTCATTCAGGGCTTTGGGATAACCTGGAAGCACAGATTCATTGGAAATATAACCACTCCAGTTCTGATTGAAGCGGTAAATCACCACGCGTTCGACCCCTAAGAACTGTTGAGCCTGTTCCAAAGCCTGATCAAATATTTGGCTGAGATCTTCTTCTGAAACAGCACGAGACTCTGCCGTTACTGAGGTTAGGAACTGCGCTTTGTCAGCAGCCATCGCCTGTTCTTGCAGAATCCCTTGCAGACGGGATGCCATCAGGTTGATGTTTGCCCCCAAAGTGGCAAGTTCATCTTCCCCTTCTACCTGCAGCTGAGTATTGAGGTCCCCTTGACCAATCCTATCTGTAGCCTCCGCAGCTTCCAGAATTGGTTTTGTGGCTCGGTTGGCAATCCATGCTGCCAGAGCACCAACCGCAATCGCAGCCAGAGCCGTTCCCAAAGTCAATGCCAAAAGGAGTTGTGTTTCAGATCGAAATGCAACGTTTTTATCAACCGTGGCGATCGTGCTCCATCCCAGAGCTGGCAAATCAATCCGGAATGAGTCACTATATTTGGTCATGGGCGCATAGCTAACAACCTGATTGGCTTCTACCTTCGCTTCCGCTTTTCCTGCCTGTTTCATTTGCTTATAGGAAGGAAAGAGCGAAGCTGCGTCTTCTGTTGTTTCCAGCTTCCGATAAGAATCTTCTGACCCTGCAAAGATATTGCCATTGCGATCGGCCAAATACAGTTTCATCCCTTCATCGTTTTCACCTTCATGCCCTTGCGCGATCGTCGCGAGCAGCTCATGTAAATTGCTGACAGGTAACCGGGCACGCACAATCGCGATTGTTTGCCCCGTCACTTTATCTTTCACAGGCGCAGCAGTATGGATACTTAAGATCCCAGAACTTTTCGAAACTTCCGGATCTGAGATAACGGGTTGATTCGTTTTCAAGACGGTTTGGAAGTAGGCTCGATCTCGGTGGTTAGATAAAGGAGCCCCTTGAGACTGGGCAATGACGTTCCCATTCAGATCGAAAACCGCAACGCTATTATAAATAGGATATGCTTTAATGAACTGATCAAGTGCCGCCTGCTTATCCTGACGTGTCGTCGTGAGACGTAATTGAGGATCGGTAAATACATTCAGGTTTGACATGATTTGGATGTCCCCATACCGTTCCCGCATGTAGAACGCCAACTTATCCAAAACCTCAATCGTTTTATCTGTTTGTGAGTCTGTAATTTCTTTCGTCAAAGAATGACTGGCAAATTGATAGGCAGTACCTCCAACCAACAAAACTGGCAATGTACCAATTGCAATTGCCAGCATGGTTGCTTTATTTCTGAGACTGAGCTTCCGCCAACGGTTTTTCTGGAGCCATTCAGCCCAAAAACTTCTCACTTTCGCCGGTTGCTCAATGACTGGCTCCGGTGAAGGAGCAGCAACCTGGCCAGCAAAATGTATGGTTGAACTTCCCTCAGATTCAGCCATCAAGTTTCGGGCTGGAGGAGGTGGTGGTGGTGTCAGGCCATTACGCATTACACGGCCATTCCCACTACTATTACCATTAGCATAATTTTCAGGATTAGGTTTCGGAAGATTCTGAGTCATGGATTTCTCTCAATCGGGTCAGGTAGCAAGATTTCAGTTTGAATAATGTAGAATTGCAGCTTGCTTTACGCCTTTGGCATCGCCGCAAGAATCGCAGTTCCATCTAAACAAGCAAGAATTTCACCACTTGTTTTCAGCCAGTAACCGCGTAGAAAGGGTGCCATCTCCGGCGTGACAGCAGAAGGAGGTGGAGATTGAATCTGCCCTGGATCAAACCACTCAATATCCTGGACTTGAGTCACAACTAGACCAATCATTTGGCTATTGCTGCCTTCTGCTGCAACATTTGGAGCGGGACGAAGCACAGCTGCAGTATAGTAAGAAGTGCTAAGAGCCTGCTGATGCCAAGGAGTAAACCCAAGGAGATGTCCCAAATCAACCATCCATAGGACTTCTCCCCGCCAGTTATATACACCCATCACCCAAGCAGGCAAATGAGGAATAGGTGTAATTTGCCCTACCGGAATTTTGAGCACTTCAGTTAGTTGTGCAACTGGCAACGCAACTAATGCATCTGGAAAAAGATGACATCGTAAAAATTGCTCACTTGAGAGCGGTGAAGCTGCATCGATTACAGTTGCGGAGGAACCTAAACTGGGGGATAAGTCAGACATAACCACGGTATTCCTTTGCAAATTGGGACAGATGTTAGTTACCCGTCAGTTTTTTGACAGTGCGAACTAGTTCTTCTTGGTCGATCGGCTTTGGAATATACGCATCTGCACCCTGTTTCATACCCCAGAACTTATCCATCTCTGTTCCTTTCGTTGAGGAAATGATGACAGGAATCTTACTGGTTTTTGCTTCTGCCTTCAACTCACGGCAAACTTCAAAGCCACTACGTCCAGGTAGGACGACATCAATGATGACAATATCAAACTGAGACGAGTTCAGTTTTTCCAATCCTTCTTCGCCTGTATTCGCAGTCGTTACATTCAGGCCAGCCTGCTTTAAACAAGCGGTCATTACTTCTCTATCAGTCATAGAGTCATCAATCACTAGTGCAGTAGCCATTGTATTCGCCTCTGTTTTAATTAATAATCAACAACGAAATCAACATCAAGCCTCATGACTTGCTTTGACCGAGGTGTCACTCTGTTTAGAATGCCCGGTTTCTCCAATGGAACACCTGACCAACTATCAGAATCAGTTGTGCTACATTCCAACTTGTTGGTGCAGATGTTTACGAATTACACCAAGCACAGTTGACGTTTCTGGGGGTTTTGAAAGAAAATCTGAAGCCCCCACCAGCTTGGCGCGCACCCGATCGACAATACCATCTTGTCCTGTCAGAATCACGATCGGTGTTTCTTTGAACAGGGCCAGCTTACGGAGTTGACTACAAATTTCGTAGCCATTTGCATTGGGCATGATCAGATCAAGGAATATTAAAGCGGGTTTGCGCGACATTAAGGTCGCAATTGCCCGTAATGGATCATTGATTGCCAAAAATTGGTAATTCGCCCCTTTAATAATCTCTTCCATGCTCTGGCAGATGAGAGGACTATCATCAATACAAGCAATCAGTGGACAATTTGCAGACTGAGCAACTGTAGGAGCCCCTGCAGCCGGTAAAAGCGGAGATGGCAGATCAGGGATATCGACAAATTCAATGAATCCCCGTTGTACATAGGGTAGTAAAGACCGAGTGATGTCAACCACATCTCGTTTCATTTGGATCGCCAGATCACGTAGCGTTCTCTGACCATCTAAGAGCTTACTCAGGACTTGGTAGAGATTTGCAGAAGTATTCTCTTGTAGCCCTCGTGGTTGACGGATTACAGGAGCAGCGTTGGGAGAGCGATCGGCAATATTTGCGGTCTGCCAAACCTTCCATAACCCTTGAACTTCAGCTGCAATTTGCTCTGCGTCAATTAGCGCTAAATGATTAGCTAAGGATTGGTCCTGCTTGATCTCATAAGTAACCTGTCTTGCTTGCGTGACATCAAATAACGCTTCAACGATGATGGAGCGAATAACCTTTGTCGCTTGATCTCGGGTAATTTTCCGCTGCTCTACCCAAAAATTCAAAATTTGATACTGCCAACATTGATTCAGATCCCGTTGAGACGCATCCTTCAATGCTTGCTTCAGCAAAGCAGGAAAAGGGGTCAGTAGAGGGCAGTGGAGCAATACATTCCTTTTCCAGCATCGAAAGCTATGAACACCANCCAGATGCATAGGTAATGCGTCCTAAGTAGATGTAGAAGGTCCACATCTGTCCTTTGGGCTCAGATAAAATTAGTTGGCCAGAGAACTGGGGATGCTTCAACAGCTTGAAAAACGCTGTTTGTTTTGAGCCAGAAAAATCTTCGATAGAGATGAGCGGCAAAGCTTCTTCAGCAGACATCGTTGCGTACATCCGGATTTCGGAATGAGGTAGAGATTGGAAATGATTGGTAACTGGTGTGGTAATTGAAACAGCACGATTGTTTACTGGTTGCAAACAGGAGTGAATCAACGAAACAAAATGTGGTTAACAGGTCCCTACATTGTTTCAACAACAGCAGTTCCAAGATCGGACGCAATATAGATCAGTCCAGTTAGCGTAGATGCAAATTTGTCCTTGCTTCAGGTGTTTAATCTCTGAAGTTGATTGATGTCGTTAGTATTCCCACCGGATTCAACATTGCTAACGATTTTTCTTGAAGAACCCAGTTTTACTTTTTCGCAGCAGCGAGCTTATAACCCCGTTAGCGAAACAGTAGTTTGCCCTACCAGCGATCTAGATTGAGTTTCTTCTCTGCGGCAAGAATGTTCTAGAAAACTCACGGTTACTTGATCCACCGTATAAATACAGTTTCTTTCCAACTTGAGCGATAAATTCCTATGTTTTTTATTTTTTCTTCCAAAAGTACCCAAACGGGTGCCCCTGTTCAGCCAGAAGGTTAGCCAGAATCACAGTATCAGCAAATTGCTGAATCTGATTAGCCCCTTTCAGGAACACCTTTATGGAACTTTCAACCTTCGAAATTTTGGTAAAACGGATTGCTCCTCTGAACGGAGATCCCAGCCTAACCGCAGTGGCGCGTCGCGTCGTCCAAGGATATTTCCTCACCTTATCCAATTTGGAAGCGATCGACCTCACCTATCAGTTGGAATTCTTCATCAGTCGGCCCAATCCAGTTGATCCCGATCGCACATTAGACGGTAGAGCAGATGTGGTTTACGACATTGCGGGTGCAAACAACCCATTATTCCTCTATGGAGGTAGCGGTTCTTCTCGCTTTGCTACTTCTTTCACAGTACCAGCAGGCCAAACTATTTCTGTGCAGCTTCTGCCCAAGCCCTTTTTATTCTCTGACATGAACCCAGATGTGGAAGTACGGGGTTATGCAGTGCTGACTCTGCCTGCTCTGTTTGACATCAACAGCTTTAGCTTCAAGGCTCAGAGCAACAAATCGGTTCGTGTGTTAATCAACCCAGAAATGCGCGGAACCTTCTTGCCGAACGGTTACCCTGACCTGTTAGATGGGGATTTTGACCAAATCGACTATCCATTGGCGATCGCTTCTGGCAAAGGGTTGAACGCGATTGAACCAGAACCTAGCTTTTTGCTGGGCCTCAATTCCATTACACCCGCCGTGCGCGAAAGCTTGAAGCAGCAGTTGAACGCGCGACTAGCAACCGCCAGCAATGCTCAAGCTCAAGTGCAAGCCTTGGTTGAATTTGGTGATTTAGTGCGGAAAAATCCAATTACCAGTCCGCAAAACTTTAGTGACTTGATCAACAACGAGTTGAAAGTCCCTTAATCGATCGCCTGCATTCCAACCAGCATGCGTCATTGATTGATTGGGAGCGCTTGCCCTATTGAGAAGGATGCTCCCACTCCTTGCCAGTTTGGTCCCCACAAAAATTGACAACCAAAGCACCAATGTCCCATTCCCTGCGATTTCAACCCATTGGCTCTAGTTGGGTTGCCCTGCATCCCGACCCTAAAGGCGTCATTTTCTTCATTGGAGGAGCATTTTTCGGCACTTTTCCAACCTTCTTCTATCGATATTTTCTAGGATCAATCTATCAGGCAGGTTATACGATCGTTGCCTTACCGTTTCGTTTTACGTTTCGCCATTGGTCTGTTGCCATCAGCTTATTGCAGGAACAGCAACAGTTGCGCCCCACTTTAGTTGAAATGGCTAAACATGCGGGTTACGCAACTACGGTTTATCAAACCCCCGAACAGTTCTATTGGATTGGCCACAGTGTAGGCTGCAAATACGTGGCGCTATTAGAGTTGCTGAGTTCGAGCCGTTGGGCAGAGCAGAGCAAATCTTGTCTTGAGTCGCAGCAAATTGAACGAACTCAGTTGCAAATTGATACTCGTATCCCAGATACTATGGGAATTTACAGTCAACGATCGCTCCTAATTGCACCTGATATTAGCGATACGGACAGTGCCATTCCTAAACCCTTGGCAAGAATTGTTGAGGCGTTAGGGTTAGGGGTACAGCCAAGTCGTTCTCAAACCCTCTGTCTGATTCGCCAAAGTTCCCTGTTTCATCTCACTGCTATAATTTCCCTGGCTCAGGATACGATCGCCGGTCGAGTAGCGGATATGGATGAAACCCAGAGCGATGTGCGTTGGTTACTGAATCATTTGACCGATCGGCCACTCCTGCATTTGGAGCAATCCGGCAAGCATTTAGAACCTGTTGGCATTCGCATCGGACGCTGGATCGTGGATTTGAATCCGTTCGACAAATTTATCGAGCCGATCGCCCGCCGGGAATTGGAAGCGAATGTGCTGATGTTCCTGGAAAAATTGGGGCAGAAGTTCTAAGGTGACCTGGTGGAGAACTGAGCCAATGCGACGAATCAGGCAGCTTTCGTCCACATGGCTAAGCCGCCGCCTCGGCCACGGGCTGCAATGAAGGTTTCAGTCACCAAAAAGAAACTAAAGAAGGGAAGTCGGGCGATCGGCTGTTGAGCAAAAGCGGCTGTTTTCGCTTGACCTCCTCGAAACGGACCTTGATAAATTGGCTTACCTAAAAGTTTGAGCTGCATTTTTGTAAAATCAAAGGCCAACAGATGCTTGCGATCGAGATATCGAGCTGGCCCCAAAATTTGCAGGCCCATCAGCCCCACTTGAACCTGATTGCTGATTTGGAGTTCCTCAGAGTTAGCATCGGGGCGATCAAACCCAATCTGTGCCTGAACCAGGCTGGGTAGATAAAACCCTTTTCCTAAAGCAATTCCGCCCTGTTTTCGCTTTTTGGTTCCTGTGACAAAATAGAGCCGCCATTGTCCCAACAGCATTTCAACTGGATAAGTCAAATGATTACGCTTAGCGGCTTTTTCGGCGGCTAACAGCGCGTCCACCACTGTCGCAGAAGTTGGGCGATCGCCTTTTCCGGGCTGAGCTGCTGCCGTTAACGTCTGAAGATAATCAGGGGTGGTAGATAGCTCAATCATCGCATTTATCCCGAAATCGCCTGCAACTCTTCCAATTTAGCCAAAACTTCCTGACTGTGGACAACTGGACTCACCCCAGTAAAAATTGCGCGTAATATTCCCTGCGGATCAACAATATAGGTGTGGCGCAAAGAGGTATAGCCTAACCAGGAACCATAGGCTTTACTCACCTTGCCATCCTGATCGGCTAATAGCGGAAATTTCAACCCTTCAGAATCGCAAAACTCAGCGTGTGACTCAACATCATCAGCGCTAATGCCCAAAATCTGGGTATTTTTCTTAAGGTATTTGGGTAAATCTTGCTGAAATCGCCTTGCCTCTAACGTACAGCCAGGGGTGAAGTCTTTGGGATAGAAATAAACCACGACCCACTGCCCTAAATAATCTGATAAAGAAATTTCTCCCCTTCCGCTATTTGTGGGCAAGCTGAAACTGGGAGCAGGCCGATCGAGAGGAGGCTGAGGACCTCCTAACGCAAGCGCAGCAGGCATAAAGCCCATCACAGCCAAGTTGCCTGAAGCAAAAACCAGGGACTTTACAAAAGTGCGACGGGAAGGCAGCATCTTTGGACAACTCATAATAAACTTAATAAAAGTTTACATAAAAATATCAGCCACAACACTGCTAAAAATTGGTATTCCCAGATGGGCGAGAGAAAACGCAAAAAAGGGCACTCATATCCGATGGTGCCCTCTGTTGTGATTTTAGGAGTGTGTAAAAGCGAGAACAGCGTCTGAGCTTAACGGGTTGGCGGAAGCATGACGCGATCGATCGCATGAATCACGCCATTGGTTGCCGTAATATCCGGCTGAATCACATGGGCATCATTCACCATCACCTGACCGTTATTAACGCTGACCGTCACTGACCCACCTGCTTCAGTTGGAATTTGCCCAGCAGCCAGACTGCTAGAAGGATAGGCTCCTGCAACGACGTGATATTTCAGTAACTGAATCAAAGCTGCTCGATTTTCAGGTTTGAGCAACTCATCGACGGTGCCAGCAGGCAGGGCGGCAAAAGCTTCATCTGTAGGCGCAAAGACGGTGAATGGGCCTTGTCCTTGCAGAACTTGAGTGAGTTCTGTTTCATTCAGCGCCTTAAAGAGCGTTTGGAAAGAACTGCTGGCGGAAGCAATATCTGCGATCGTCCCACTCGTTGTAGCAACACTCGGTGCAGGGGTGGTTGTGGAAGAATTTGAATTCGCTGAAGGTGCAGGGGTGGACTGACCTGAATTCACCGGGGGAGGGGACTGCATCGCAGCACCAGGATTGACTGGATTGACTGGATTGACTGGGGTTGGAACTTCAGATGCACGACCAGCATCATTTGGAGAAGGGGCAACATCAGCTGCATTGTTTGGTGCAGGAGCTACCGTATTCGGAGGGAGGGTCTCGGACTGAGGCTTCCCTTGAGCGGCAACTGGCAGCACGATCGCAACACCTGCTGCAAATGCGCCAATTACACCAAGGGCACGTTTAACTGTAGCCGGACGATTCAGAGAGTTCATTGAGATTTCCTCCTGATTGAACTGTAAAGGAATTGTGAATTTCCTTTACGCACTATGACGTTTTGGTAAAGTTCAGGTTCCGTTCAATTAGATAGGAACTCTCTATGGTTTGAGCAGATCTCGTTTGAAATTTTGAAGACTATCCAGAACTCTAGAGATCTCTATCCTGAGATGGAAGTTCTGCATTGTCTGCGGCCATGCCGTTGTTCTTGAACAATCTGCTGTACCTTGGAATATGCGATGGGCAAGGAATTTTGCTGGTTTGCTAGGAGGCAGCAATGTTAGAGCTATATCAATTTGAGTTATCCCACTACTGTGAAAAGGTCCGCTTGATTTTGGACTATAAGGGTCTGCCGTACCGCAAGATTGAAGTTACACCAGGGCTGGGACAGTTCGATCTCTATCGGATGTCGGGGCAGCGACAAGTTCCCGTCCTTAAAGACGGCACAGAAATTATTGCCGACTCGACTGCGATCGCTAGATATCTCGACCAACGTTATCCAGAACAGCCAATTATCCCAACCGATCCGAAGCAGCGTGCCCTCTGTTTTTTGATGGAAGAATGGGCCGATGAATCGATCGGCGTCAATGCTCGTAAAGTGATGCTGGGAGCCTTCAGTCAAAATCCTGAGTTCCGCAAAGCGCTGCTGCCCACCTCAACACCAGACTTTCTCAAGACTCTAGTCGAAGCCGTACCACGTGAGGCTCTGGATGTGCTGGGACTGGGAGCTGGCTTGGGCCCGGATGCTGTCAAAGCGGCCAGACAAACGATGCAGCAGAACCTAGAGTCTTTGTGTGCGTTGCTGCAAGACAATTCCTATTTGTTGGGCGATGAACCAAGTCTGGCGGATTTCGCTGTGGCTGGCCTGACAATGTATGTCAAATTTCCATCAGGCATTTATTTGAATTTGCCAGAAAGCTTGCAAGGATTAGGCGTGCCCGGTTTAGCAGACGATCCCGCTTATTCCATCTTTTGGGCTTGGCGCGATCGGATTTACACCACCTTCCGTAAAGTTGCCATTCCAAGTGAACCTGCTTCTACAACTGGATCTCGCCCAACTTCAATCAATATTGACTAACGATATTGAATTGCGATCGAACCCTATGGATCGGGGACTTAATAAATCCACAAATTGTACGGGCGGGTTTAGCAGACCAATCTGCATCCTGGAATGGATTTGACAGCAAAACCCGCCTCTACCCAATAGGGTTGCTATTTCACTCAGCCTTAGTTCAGTAACACTAGGCTTCAATAATCACCCGCAGGTTACCGCGTTTTCGAGTGACTCGACAGGCGGTTGAACTGCCCGATCGCTCAAAGTCCAGATCTAGCACCGTCTCACCAATCCGCAAATTGTGAAGCGACAGTCGCCCAACAGAAGGTGGCAAGGCTGGATCGATCACCCGCAATTGGTTACTTGGCGCATCCGGCACTAAGTTCACCATAATTTGCAAGAACTGGAAGATGGCTCCTGTAGCCCAAGCCTGCGGAGAACAGGCCACCGGATAACGGACTGGACTACTATCTGTCGATCGCTCATAGCCGCAGAACAATTCGGGCGGACGCTGATAGGGTTGCTGCAAGGTCATATCAATAATGCCTTGAGCCACTTCGAGGGCCTGGTCCATTAAGCCGAGCGATCGCAATCCTGCAGCAATGAGGCCATTGTCGTGTGGCCACACTGAGCCAATGTGATAACCCATGGGATTATAGACCGGTGAAAGGCTACTTAACGTACGAATGCCCCAGCCGTTAAACATATCGGGAGCCCGTAATCGTTCAGCCACGCTGCGCGCCTTGTCTGAATAGAGAATGCCTAGCCCCAAACAATGCCCCGGATTCGATCCAATTCCATCGACCGGCTTGCCATCTCCATCCAGCGCCATTGCACAATAGCCCTGATCTTCAACCCAAAAATCTCGATTGAATCGGGATTGTAGCTCTTTGGCTTCTTCCTGCCAGCGATCGGCCAGATCCAGCCGTTTTTTCAGACGGGCAATTTCGCTCAAACGCATCTTGGCCGCATAGACATAGCCCTGCACTTCACTGAGGGCGATCGAGCCTTCCGCCAGTTCTCCATCACGGGTAACGATGCAGTCTTCCGAATCCTTCCATCCCTGATTGCGTAAGCCTTTACTCGATTTGCGATAGTAGGTGAGGTAGCCTGTCTCGCGGCAGCTTCGATCGATCCAGGCCATGGCGGCTAACGCATTCTCCCAGAGATTCTCCAGGGTTTCGCGATCATGCGTCCAGGCATAATATTCGGCATAGAGCATGATCCACAAAGGCGTGGCGTCCACCGTTCCGTAATAAGGCGTATGCGGCACCTCACCACAGCGGGCCATCTCTCCTAACCGAAGCTCATGCAAAATTTTACCGGGCTGTTCTTCGCGCCACTCGTCGTCCACTTTGCCTTGATATTGGGCCAAACTGGCCAGCGTCTGACGAGCAATGCGGGGATCGAGAATTAAGGTTTGCGCTGCGGCAATGATCGAATCACGGCCAAACAGCGTGGAAAACCAGGGAATGCCAGCTGCCAACACTTTATCTTTGCCAAAGGTCTGCCGCAGGAGATAAATATCTTGCTCTGCCCGTTCAATCACTTCATTGAAGGCGCGATTATCCGATCGAATCTGCGTGACTGATGCACACCAATCTTGCTTCTCCATCGACTCTGCGGCGATCGCTTGGCGCAACGTCATGGGCGCACTCACCATCGAAGCAGGACGACTACTGAGCATGGGCTGCAATCGATAGCCAAGCTGCTGGGTCTCGTGGGATTCCAGAGCCAGCCGCCAAATTGCAGTGAACCCCTCGAAGCGATCGGGCTGACGCAACGTAAACTGAATGCGAGATTCAACTAACGCCCCATCAAGCCCTTGATAGGCCAGAGAAAGTTCTCCTGTTTCTAAAACTAATTCATGCAGAGAAGCGATCTCTAACTCAGAGCCAGGTTTGACCTGTTGCATGAGTCGGCCTTGACTCTCTCTTGTAAAACCCCGAATTTGAAAGAGATCGGCAAAATCAGCCCCGAAAGTTAGGCTAATTTCAAATGTGATCGTCTCGCGGCTGTAATTTGTGATAGTCAGCTCTTCAAACAGGCCACCGTTGAGCACCAATTCTCGTTGAATGCCGATCACTTCAGCCAATAACCGATCTTCAACATACGGATTGGCACAAAGGACCGACAGTGCGAATCCTTTTTGGGCCGTGCTGCTAAGCAAAACCGGAGTTTGCCCTTCAATTTTTAGCTCCAGCAGGCTGAGAAATCTGGTATCTCGGCAGAACAACCCCAGGCTGTTATGGGTTTCTGCGGCTGAGCTATTAATATTTCCCAACGTGTCTGTGATGAGGAATAAATCATCATCCTTCAGCGTCAGCGTCGGTTGAAAGCGGCTCGGCGCAGCACTGACTTCTGGTAAAGGCAACTGTTCTGCTGGGACAAAGGTACGTCCATCTAGCTCAATGATGTCAGGCATAGTTTCAGATTTAGCGCTTAAATCAGGCGAGTGACTGAACAAAAGCCAACATAGAATTCCGTCCCAAAGCGTGATGCAAACTCATGATTTTTGACTGTTTTGCATACTGCTTTGCCAGGTAGAACTCTAAGTTGGCTCAATGCTTTTTAGATTCTATCTTGCGATTTTCGAAGGTGCTGAATCGGCAAAAAACATCACAAAAACGCGGTGTAGTCTTGCCCTAAGAACAAAGCCCGTTCTGCCTTGCGACGTCTGGTTAAACCGGGCAGCGATTGTCCCCCTGCCTTATCCCATCGCAAAAACTGATCGGCAGCACCTTGATAATCCCGTTGATTCAAAAGCCGCAGCAACGTGGAACTGGCCAATGCACCTTCACCAACGTTGTAGGTGAAGGAAACCAACGCTGAGAACTGATCGTCAGTCAATGGCACAGTCACCAATTGATCAACCGCTCGTTCAAACTTAGCCAAGTCTTTTTTGAGCAGTTCTTCAGCCTGGGCTTCCGTAATCACCATGCCGGGACGGACTCCACTGGTTGTGCCATACCCGATCGTCCAAACGCCCACAGAATCCTGATAAGCCCTTAAACGCAAACCTTCGAAAGATTTCAATAACCGCAGCCCCTTTGCATTGATCTTGCCAGTGGTTGGAGCCGGAGTTGGAGTCGGAGCCGGAGTCGGGCTGGGCGGACGCTGATCGATAATTTGCACTGCTGGACGATAGATATACCAGGTATTGCGACCTTTAAATTGCACCTGCTGCCCTTGTTGATCTTTCCCCAATGTAATTTTGAGGTGGTCGTTGTCAGCCGCAGCATAGCTCTCGATCGGCAAAACGGTTCCGCTGCTAATAAATTGGCGTTGGTCCTCAGGCAGCGCTGAACCCTGACCTGTACTGGTTTTCAACCAAGTATCGATCACAGTTTTAATCACTAATGGCGAGGTGACGATCGGGCTGGGATTTGGCATTGGAGTAGGTTGAGGAGTGGGTTGAGGCGTTGGCTGGGGAACGGGTTGAGGCGTTGGCTGGGGAACGGGTTGAGGCGTTGGCTGGGGAGTGGGCTGAGGCGCTGGGATAGGAGCCGGGACCGGAGTGGGAGAAACAATAACCTGACCATTGCGCAGAATTTGAACTGCCGGACGATAGACATACCAGGTATTGCGGCCTTTGAATTGAACCGGATTCCCCTGTGCATCCTGACCCAACGTAATTTTGAGATGATCATTGGGGGCCGGTGCATAACTCTCGATCGGCAGGGGTGCTCCTCCCGAAATAAACTGGCGTTGGTCTTCAGGCAGCGCTGAACCTTGGGTTGTGCTGAGCTTTAACCAGGTGTCAGTAAGCGGTTTGAGCGAGTAGCGATCGGGCGTTGGCGTAGGAACCGGTGTAGGACTGGGAGTGGAAGAATTAGGAATGGCTACTACTTGGCCATCTCGTAATACCTGAACTGCTGGTCGATAAACAAACCAGGTGTTGTAACCCTTAAACTGCAGCTGTTCTCCCTGTGCATTGCGACCTAGTGTGACCTTCAGATGATCGTCTCCGACCAACTCAAAACTCGAAATCGGGAGCAAGGTGCCTGCACTTACAAACTGTCGCTGCGCATCTGGCAGGAGAGAGCCTTGAGCGGTACTGAGCTTTAGCCAAGTATCGACAGTCGGTTTAAGTGCGTATGCCATGCGGATGCTCCTTGGGGCAGTTCAAACAGGAGGACAGGTTTTGCACAAGAGCAGATTGCTAGGAGACGATTGCAATATACCCATGTTTCGCCTCTCAATCTACATCATCAGCAATGCTTCTCCAGCAGATCCCAACCAGGATTTACAACTTTGAAACAATCCCATGAAATGGAACTGAAATTGCAAAGCAGTCAGAAATGCCATCTCTGTTCGCCAGCAACGCGAATTGAATACGAGAGAAATAGAATCTAGAAAACTGATGAATTGCCAAGTAGGAACGCGGCGAGAGCAACTGGAATGCTGAAAGTTACATGAGCAAGTACGATCCGCGATCGTCTATGGCTCTGCAGCAAAAACTCGATCTGCCGTTAGCGTCAGGTTAGAAAAGGTGGGAGATAAAAGGCGTTCACCACCCCGAAATGTAATCATCTTGCCAGTTGGTTGAAACAACTTTCACAATCAGCTTGATCGTTTTACCGAGGGTGAGAATGAATTCTTTTTCCCAGCAAAGTCATCAAATGAAATGGGCTGCTGTAGCGCTTGGATCATGATGGTTCACCTCATTCCTGCTCAACAGGAGGGACATGCTGCAGGAACTCAGATTTCAGAAATCTCAAATTTTTCAGCTCGTTCAAACCCATTGCTAGCGAATGTTAGCGAAGTTTTTGACAATCGCGAAGTTTTTGACAATCGCAATATCTCATTGAAGCTCTTCTAAAAGCTCCAACGTCTCATAAATCGATCGCTTCAACCTGTATACTGATTTCCCTACTGCGGCCAACCTTATCTTTACAATGAGGGAAGCCAGGGAATTAAATCAATGCCAAATGAACCCTACAGAGGTACGAGGTACTACTGTAAGATCCTAAGTGGACTTTAGGACGGGACCGACGGGGCTCGAACCCGCAACTTCCGCCGTGACAGGGCGGTGCTCGCCAACCGGCAACTCTACAGTAGCAAATCGTTTCAGCAATTTGGTGGCAGTGAGACCGCCAATTCCCCGCCAATTTGGGGGACTGCCAGAGGAGCTGCCAGAGATGCGTGCGATCGTCCCTATCCCATATAAAGGGGGCATCAGCTTAAGGTTTTCGGTTGCCGGGAAGCGCTACAATTTTCACCCGATACCAGGAGGGAAGCCTGACGACCCCGCAGACATGGCAATTGCAAGGGCGATCGCCACCAAGATCCAGCTAGACATTGCTTCAGGCCATTTCGATCCCACCCTCCAGCGTTATCGACATTCCCCTGGAGAAATCCCTGTCGCGTCTCATAAGACTCAAGATGATTCCCTCTTACTGCATTGGGACAAATGGGTTGCAGGACTGGGACTCTCTCCAGAAACCAAAGCGGACCATTACGAAATGATCCGGCGCATGATTGTGAAGTCTGAACCGACGCTGAAGGACACTGCTTGGCTTACTAGCGCCAGGATCGCGCCTAGCACGTTTAATAAGAGATTAGGATATATGCGTCGTTTTGCTACCTGGGGCGTCTCTACGGGGCTGCTAGGGGCCGATCCGTGGTCATCCGTGAAATCAAGGAAAAGTTCACCTCCTGAGATAAAGCCCTTCAGCAAAAACGAGATGAGGGCGATCCTGGAAGAATTCGATCGTCGCTTCCCACACTACCGGCCATTCGTCCAGTGCATGTTTTTAACTGGGATGCGGACCAGTGAAGCGATCGGGCTCCAGTGGCGACATATTAATATAGATAGGCGCGAAATCTGCATTCGGGAGTCGTTACCCAAGGACAGGGCCGGGAATGGCTACAAGAGGCATAGGAAGGGCACCAAGACAGGGAATGCCAGATACCTCACAATGACAACGGAGCTGCATGAGTTGTTCTCTAAATTGGCTGAGGGGAACCCTGTTGGCGGATCACTTGTATTCCGGTCGGCAAAGGGATGTATTATTGACGCTGGCAACTTTAGGGAGGATTGGAAGGTTGTGCTAGAGGTGCTAGGAATCCCATATCGCAAGCCCTATTCGACCAGGCACACACTTCTTAGTCATGCCGTAGAGGGCGGAATGTCCGTTACGGGAGCTGCATACCTCGCAGGCCATAAAGACGGCAGAATGATCCTTAAGCATTATGGGCACCTAATAGATCGTCCACAGCTACCCGAATTATGAACGAAGACCACGAAGAGAGGATCTCGAATCTAGAAGAGAGGGTCGCAAGGCTTGAGGCAGAGTTGGCGCTGGTAAGTTGGCAGATGGAGAGACTGGCAGCGAACTTTGAAGGTCTGCTTCTGCATACCAGAATTGGGCAAATGGAAATCCTGGAGATTCTGAAGGAAGGTCGGCAAAAACTGCAAAAGGGTCCTAGTGGGACCCCTCTGGGTGGATGTGAAGTTTGAGACATAAAAAGGAACAAGTTTCGAGATTTTACTCTAGGCAGGGAACAACTGCCTAATCAAGCCATTCATCCCCAACTTGCCAAGAAATCAAGTCCTCAGCAGCCTGGTGGAAATAGTTTCGGTCCGCCCAGTCATACTCGGATTGGAAGTCCTGCCGTCGAACGTAAACCCCCATCAGCTCAGGGTGTCTCCCCCGCAGCCAATCTAAGAGTTTTTCATAGTCCCCAGCCTTGACTTTATCTGAGATGTCCCATTTATCCTCCTCGTCATGCTTAGGGGGGACATCAAAGCGGCGATCTCCGAAAATTGCCAGAAGTTCCTTGGCGGCTCCCTTGGCGGCTTCCTCAGAGGAGAAATATAGCGAGACATCGTACTCAGCATCCGCAAAATCCGTTGCAGGATTCAGGTCGAAGGTCAAATCCAGCTCGTCAAAAAACGCCTGTAGCGCTTCCTCGTTGAGGTCGGGATGCACAATATCATCAGTCTGGATCAGGAGGAACCCCTCATAGTCTCCTGTAAAATCCTCTTCAGCCTCATCGTATATAGGCCGGATCTCATAATGAGTGCGAAGATTCTCAGCGTGATTCAGCTCGGCAACTTTGGCCTCAATCTGTTGGCTCTCCTCTGGGGTCAAGCAATCAGTAGAAATACTCAGGTCCATGCAATTTCCTCTTTTCTATGCTAATATTATTAGTATAGCAGGCAAAAAGATTTCTAACCCGCTAAGAAACCTATTACTTCCGATAGAGATTGAGGGACTATGAAATTGATTTTTAACGTGTCTGCACTGATGGACAACTACAACGCCAAACTAGCGCCAGGTGAACCTCGATTGAGTCAGGCAAAGATCGCTAAAGAGACTGGACTGGCCGCTACTACAGTCTTCCGGGTGTTCAATAACCAAACTACTCAAGTCAGTCTGACAACTATTGAGAAGCTCTGTGAGATGTTTGATTGTGAACCGGGAGACATCTTCCGCCGAATTGAGTAAATATGCCTATAGTCTCATAGTGAGACTCAATGTATTGCTATAATAAATGCATAAAGTTTTTTCCTAAAATGAGTGAGTCCCCCGGCAGAACCGGGGGATTTTTTTTAGGGTTTAACAGCGGGTGTAGAGGGTGGCTGGCGCTCCATNGATACGGTTTGCTGTCATAGACTTCCAGGCATTCCTTGAGCTGAGCGACCCGGTCCTTGCTGGCTTCAATCAAGGCTTCGTCAATCACCTGAACCACATCAGGAGTCGGCAGAGATTTGTCCTCAACCTCTTTAGAGCCTTCAGACCACTCCAGAAGGATTGCTTTGGCTTGCTCAGACCAAATCTCGAAGATCGCGTCTCTTCCGTCTGTAGGGGCTTCGTAGCTGTACTCACGATGCCGTTCCCCATCTTCACCCCTAACCTGCTTGCCGGTAAGCGGGATATCCATTTTCCGGAGCAGCGTTTGAACCGTTTTTATAGGTGTTGCCTTGGCAGACAGAGACATCTCGAACCAGCGCTTCAGGTCCTTTTGGCGACCAAGTAGCATCGCATGAATGCGTTGAATCTCAGGGTCCTCAGCGGCCCAGACCCTGCCAGGGATGAGGATGTCTTGGATCTTCAACTCCTTAACCATGAATTCGACTTTAGAGAAATGAGTCTTGAGGTCAGGGCAGAAGCTAATACCTGCAACGATCTTGCGTTCAATCAGATTGTTTTGCAAGCTCACAAACGCATCCCAGTCTCTCAAAGCCAGCTCAAGGTAGAAGTGGAGGCGAACCTTAGGACCCCAACCCATCCGGTCCTTTTCGACAAGATCGGGAGTAATCTCGATCCCGTAAAACGCACTCAAGTTAAACTTCTCCAACTCGTGCTGCTGCTCTTTGGTTTTGATCGGAGAGGTCCGCAGCTCAGATGCAACAGGGGCTTCAATGTCTTGAGCGTTTGCAACTTTCCGGCAAACTTCAAGCATATTCAACTTGCGAGCCTCGCTCATCCCCTCCTTACCCAAATCCGCAAGAGATTCCAGCTTGGTCTTTTCCCGCATCCCTTCGTCCTCTAGTGCTCGAAGCATCTGCATTTGCTCATGATCCTCTGCGTTGTGAGCTTCCATCTGTAATGCCCGAAGCTTCATGAGTTCTGATTGGATAGCCTTCTCAGATCGGACAACCTCTACAGCATGACCTTCAGCCTCTAGAGCAGCCTTGATGTTGTCCCGGTAGCCATACATGCCCAAGTTGATGATGGAGGCCATCTTTGCCCAGGTTTGCAGGTAAGGTGCCGAGACTGAAGAATCAATGGCTGCTCCAGCATCACTCAATTCCTTGAAATGTTTGAGAGCTTCAGCCTTCGTTTTCAAGGAGGCTTGCATACAGACCTCAGGATAAGCAGATTGAGCAGTTCCAGGAATGAAGCCCATACCAAAGGAACGGACCCAAACATGCAAGGGAACTGACTTCCGGACCCGTGCAGTCGCTTGGAGGAAATCGTTGACCGCAATCCTGCCGTTGCCGATCGCAAACACTGCATCAAAGTGGTCAATGTCAATGGACACCCCGGTTCCGAAGGTGGGCGAAACTACTGCGAAATCGTAGTTTTGAAGAACTTCATTCACAGAGTCGCCACAACGGAAGGCTGGATGGTCAGGATCTCCAACCGTATGGGAGTCAACCTGAATGCCCTTTAGCAGGGGATATTCCTCTGTGAGCATTCTGAACAAGTTGGTTGTCCCATACCGAGACTGTTCAGCACGTTGGTCAACGTAGATGTAGGCTTTTTGGCCTGCCTCTAAACTCAACTTCAAATCACCGAGGAGTTGAGCAGGAGAGCCGTCTTCATATAACCTAACTTGGCGAGGTTCCTCGGATTTCCACTCGTTGTGGACGTAATGGACATCGCTGCACCCGCTTAGAAACTTAAGAAGCTCAAGAGAAGCTTCGCTCAGGTCTGCGTCAGCGACAATGATCCGGCCCCCTGTCATAATCACAAAGCGGCAAAGCAGCTCGAAGTTGCGGAGGATCTCAGTACGGTGTGCTTTCATGGTTGTCGAGCTGATCATGTGCCAAACAACTTGGTCGAACTCATCAATGACCAAATCATGGCCTGCATAGTCAGCCAAGTAGTAGCCGATCGCTGAACCAAAACGGAGACTGTCCACACAGAATGCGTGCCCGAAACTCCGCATCCAGCCGGTGTGCTCGTCGTCAGCATAGGCCAGCCCCCAACCCTTGGCTAACCCCGCACTCAGAGCTTTTCTGTGAGTGATGGCCAGGGCCTTCCAACCCATCTCCAACCGCTTAGTGATCTCTTGGCCGATGAAGACGCTCTTGCCAGTGCCCTTGGGCGATTTCAGGGCGATGATGCCAGAGAGAGGCAACTCCAAGCCCGCATCAGCAAGATACCGGGAATTGACTGTAATCGCCTGGTCTTTGGGGGCTTGGCGCTTTTTAATGACTTTGGCGACATCGGGTTTGTACCCGTTTTCGATCGCTCGTTTGCGTAAAGCAGCCAGAACTTTTTTAGGAGAACAGCCACCCCAGCACTTAACCCCCCCAGTCAATTTATTGACGTGTAGGCTATCGTCGCTGATCCCGTTATGGGCAGGGCACTTAGCTTTCAGCCACTCAGGATCACTGTCGTCGTAGCCCTCGCAAAAAACAATCAGGTTGCGAGGGTCCCAAGGGTTCAAGCTTGGGTCCGTTTCGATGTAATTCCCTGAGCGGTTGGCATTCGATTTCCG
>LUGL01000050.1 GCA_002796835.1 Elainella saxicola E1
ATTCACTGCGACTGTTCCGCAGTCCGCTAATCGCTGGCAGTTGAGTTGCCAATGGCAAACCATAGATGTGGTAGCACACATACTCGGCTCGACCCGATATGAACCGCCATGCGTATTGTTGTCGTTGTTCAATACATTCCGATTTCGCCACACCCACCGGATAGATATCAACGTCGTAGCTCACCCAGTCAAGCTTTGCATCTTGTGCCCGTCGTCCCGTTGATTGTCGCCCTCGTTTCCCCTTGCCTTTTTGTTTGTCAACGCTATAGTTCTCTTTGAACTGGGGCGCTTTGGCATCCTTGGATGCACCTTGACGATGTAACAAGTCCTTCAGATGTTTGTTCTCTGCTTCCAGTTCTTGATTTCGTGCTTCCAGTTCTTGATTTCGCTGCTCTAGCTCTTCCACCCGCTTTGTCAGGCAATTAATCTCCTCAATTAGTCTCGCTAAAATCGGACTGGACTCATCAGACATCGCAGGTTTGACCGAGTAACTTAAGGGCAATTGCCCTGAAATTTAGCATACTTCTCCACAACTTTCACCTCCCGGAAAATAGACAGCTACGATAGAAGATGCCATCGAGGATGTCCCGATAACTCCACTCCAACGGTCGAGTTCGTTTTTTCGGTGGGAGAATCTGGGGTAACAGGGGTTCAACAATCGCCCATTCTTCATCAGTGAGGCTGCTGGAATACGGCATAGTGCTTCGATTCAGGGATTTTCATTACCTTATTCCTAATTATAAAGATCTCAAATGGGTTCTATAAATTGGTTCGTGTCGTTTGGTTGCTCAAGCTATGTGATTATATAGATTCAATTGAATGTCTCAGTTAAAAGAATACAAAATTTACATTTTTGTTATAGGTAAAACCCCGATCAATCTAATGTTGGATCGATCGGACTAACATTCTCATAACAATGGATTAGAGAAAAACAGAAAAGTCCTTCGAACCTAACTTCGGTGCATCCTCCAGGATAGCGAAGATGCCCCCATTGCCGAAGCCTGCAGCACTACCGTTCTCGTTGTAGTAGAGTCTACTATTGTCACGCACATAGGTAATGATGCCTCGACTGGCCTTCGCCTCACTGAGATCATCTACCGTGCGAAAGCTAACTTTTTTGCCCTCCGATAGTTGGGTAAAGGTGCCTGCATCCAGAATAATTTTGTCTTTTCCTGATTCAAAATCAAGAATCCGATCGACTCCCAGCAGGCTCTTTTTGAACTTAATTTCCAGGCCCTCTGGATAATTAGAGGTGGCGCTGAAGATAAACCGATCGTTCCCACTGTTCCCTGTCAACTCATCCTTGCCTGCACCCCCGACTAATCGATCGTCGCCCTTGCGGCCAATCAGTTGATCATTGCCACCCCATCCATTCAAAAAACTCCCCCGGTCTCGGCTCTTGAGAATATCGTTTAACCTTGTGCCGATCGCCTCATTGTTTTTCTGTAAAGACAGTTTGAGCGGTTTAGCAGTGTTCAAGATCAACTTTCTGGTTGCTAGATCGATCGTGACTCCGGCTCGCAATTCACTGGAAGCATCTACAAAAGTTCTTTTCTTACCCGTTAACCGACTGGTTACGCCTTCAGCAATGGCATCTTTATCAGTAGTCCGATTCATCAAGACGTACAGCAATCCAGACCCTTGGGGTGAAAATGCTAAATCAGGTTTTTGATCCTGATCAAGATCGGCAACCGCCAGAGAGAGGCTGCTAATAATATCGTCGGCATAAGGAACAGCCCGACTAAAGCTACCGGAACCATCTCCTAAAAGAATGGTTGTGCCACTACCCAAATAGTAGTTGGGGCGGTAGGTATTATATCCGATTCCAACCGTGGCTAAATCAACTCGTCCATCTCCATTGAAATCTCCAACCGCAAGTGAGGGTGCAGTCTGTTCCAGCTGATAGACCAATTTCAGGCTCTGATTGGAGTCATTCTTAAGGATCGCAATCTTGCCAGCAGCGCTAGCTGCAATATCTGTTCGACCATCTTGATTGAAATCTCCGGTCGTAATTGCTGCCAAATTATCAATATCCGGATTAGAAGCACTTTCACTGAGAACAATGCTTGCAGTTGGAACAAAACTGTCCTGTCCATTGCCTTTGAATACAGTCAGGCGTGATCGAGTTACAGAACCTTGCTCAGTTGTGACTACCGCAATATCTAGCCGACCATCACCATCCAAGTCCTTGAGGGCAATTGCTTTGGGTTGTCCCTCTACCGCTAAATCGCGATCGCGTTTTAAGTTGCCAGTCCCATCTCCTAACAGGAGCGAAACGGTCTGCTGGCCTGATCCATTGGCAGTTACTGCATCAAGCTGGCCATCCCCATTAACATCCCCGATCGCAAGCGATTCTATCGCACTGTTCACGGTCAGGCTGCTTCCAGAGGTGAATTCTCCTTTACCATTGCCGAAACTCACCAAGACATTGCTAGATTGTACCCCAGTGTTTCCAACTCTGATCAAATCTAAATTTCCATCTTGATTGAAATCATCGCTGTTAACAATTGAACCCAGTGGCTGACCTGAAGTAATAACGGGTGAGGCGAACTTGCTCGTGCCATTTCCTAAAAATGTAAAAAGTTTTCCTGTCGTTTCTCCAGATGTGCTTCCTGATGTGACGATATCCAGCTTCCCATCTCGATTGAAATCAGCAAGCAACAGAGAATTAGTGCCGTTGCTGAAAGCACTATCACTATTATCGCTCGTTAAGGTGGTAGCTTTCGCAAATTTAATCGGCATAGGAATTTCAATCCCCGTAATTACGGAAACACTTTTATCAGGCTAAACAAACGAGAATTGGCGATCAAGACAAATTAACAAATTAAAATAAATCGATCGGGCTGGCTATATCGAATAGTCCTTGCTCGATCGAAGAAAACTACTTGCAAATTAAATCTGCAATTAGAAGCTATGCTACAGCTAATGATGAATTTGTTCAGGAATGAAGAGTTAGTGGGTAGTTCACCTCAAGAGACGTTTACTTCAGAGAAAAACAGAGAAGTCCTTGCTGCCTAACTTCGGTGCATCCTCCAGGATGGCAAAAATGCCACCGCCACCGAATCCTGAAGCTCCACCATTGGCGTTATAGTAAAGCTTACCGTTGTCGCGCACATAGGTGATGATGCCCTTACTCGACTTCGCTTCACTCAAATCATCCACGGTGTCAAAGTTGACCTTCTTACCGGCAACGAGTTTCGTAAAGGTACCTGCATCCAGCACAATTTTGTCTTTGCCGACTTCGAAATCAGTAATTCGATCGGTGCCCAACAGCGGCTTTCTAAAGGGAATCTCCAGACCTTCGGGATAGTTTGGCGTCGCAGTAAAGATAAACCGATCCTTACCTTTGCCGCCCGTTAGCTCATCCTTGCCTGCACCACCGACGAGGCGATCGTCTGCCAGTCCTCCATTCAGTTCATCATTGCCGCTATAGCCATTCAAGAAATTCGCGTTTTTGTTTCCTGCGATCGTGTCATCTCTAACGGTACCGATCACGTCATCAACGCCTTTGACCGATCGAGTAATCCGCGTGGGGGATTTCACAACAAACGAGCCTTTATCGAGATTCACATCGATCGATCCACTCAGTTCACTGGAAGCATCGATGAAATTGATGCCATCGGAGGTTGTTCCTTGAACGATCGCATCCGTTTCAGTTGTGCTGTTGGTCAACACAGAAGCGTCTGTAAAGGAAGAAGTTATCGCTGCGAGATCGGTTTTACCATCCTTGTTAAAATCAGCCGCCGCAATGCCATCAGGCCCGGTTGTCGAGAAACTGGTTCCTGAGGCCGCGAAGGAGGCTGGACGGCTGAAACTGCCGCTGCCATTTCCCAAGAAAACTGTGGCGGTGGTGTTGGTGTTATTGAAAGATGTTGTTGCTAAATCAATCCGACCATCCCCATTAAAATCACCACTCGTAATCGATGACGTAGATTGCTCGGTTTGAAAGACTGGGATAAATTTTTGCACCGGATCGGCTAGTAGAACCGTGATCGTGCCGCCTGCCACTGCTGCGATATCAAGTCGGCCATCGCCATTAAAATCGGTTACGGTCAAATCAGAGCCGCCAAAACCATTGGCTTCACCAAGGCTAATGTCAGCAGAAGGCGTAAACGCACCTTGACCATTTCCCACCAACAAAGACAACGTTGCAGTGCGATTGCCATAGGAACCGCTCGTTGTAATTGCGGCAATGTCCAGTTTGCCATCGCCATTGAAGTCTCGCAGCGCAACTGCTGACGGATTGCCTGCAACCACGGTGCTGCTGACGGTAAATCCGCCTTTGCCATCTCCTAGCAGAACTGAGAGACTGGTGCCGCCACTATTAGCAGTCACTGCATCAAGCAGGCCATCCCCATTCACGTCACCTGTCACAATGGATCCGGGACTGCTGCCCACAATCAGGTTGGTTCCTGGCGTAAATTTACCGGTGCCATCTCCCAAAGCCACAAATACATCACCAGAAGTTACACCAAAAATGCCACCGGTTGTGATCACATCCAGGTTGCCATCCTGGTTGAAATCTCCGGTTGCAATGGAAGTGGCTGCACCGAATTGGGCATTTGAAGAAGAGATGGCTGAACCAAAACCACCCGTGCTATTGCCCAGCAGCGTCGAAAATCCGCCTGTGCTGGTGAAGGGGAATGAATTGGAAAAGACAGTGCCACCGGTAACGATATCGAGAATGCCATCTTTATTAAAGTCAGCAATAGCAACAGAATTTGGATTGCGGCCAACAGGGAAAGTCGTTGCACTGAAACTTACTGACATAATGCAAAAATGCTCCTTTCTGTTTCGAATAGATAGAATTTTTCACCCAAGTTGTAGCGTGCCAACGCTCAATCAAATAAGAATGGATAGTTACTGAGACGGAAGTTTACCCCTGCAAAGTTCCAACTGAGTCAAAAAAGAAACATCAGGGACTGATTGAAGCTGTTTTTCCGCTGTATCAGCGATCGCATTCCTAATCATTAAAAGTAGGACCCACTGTTCTCACCAACTAGTTCTGTTGTAAACGAACCTGATCTATTTTTGCGTTACCCGTTGGGGTACTTTATCACCGCAAATTTCACTCTAATGCAAGGAACAAGCAATCGAAACCACCACAAGGGAGTGGGCTTCGACATCGACTAATGCGATCGTTTTTTTGCGCCTTCAGCGATGCTTAACCCATTCTCTGACGATTCAGCGATAGCTCTATTTAGCATTGATCATCTATCACTCACGTCACCAATTTGGAATTTTGCAACCTATCCTAAGAATGATTGATTTTTCTCTATTAATTGAGCTCCATTCTCATGTTTCGGCTCTCCTCCTCCTCGATCACTTGCTTTCAAGGATCGATTCAGCAGAACAGAGCACCTACTCATCTCACACCTCCAAAGATCAAAGACTCATTACTAAAGTCTTATTTGCGCATGTAGATATCTACATCGAGTATATCGAGCCTTCCTAAAAAACTCCGAAAAAAGATAGAAAACGATAAATCTTTCTAGTTAAAGCTCATTGCAAAGCGGGGCATATTGCTGTTGATGGTCCTTACTTTACCACGCTAACAATACTCCCTGACAAAGAAACACCTATATTGAAACAGTCATCTCAATCAGTATTCGAACTGCGTTTCAGGTATAAAAAAGGAGATGAGACAGTCCCATCCCCTCCGTACCAATTCTGACGGCCTCCAACATTGATCGATCGATCTCAATCAGTTTGACCTTTTATTGAACCAACTCCGTTGTGACTTCATTCACATGACGCCGTTTTAGTTCTACAGATTCCGATCGCGGCAGCAAATCAAAGACTTCCCGCAACACATCATCAACTTGTTCAAAGGGCACCGAACCTTTGGCATCTAGAACCACCTTGCCGGTCTTATCAAAGACGACCGTTTGTGGCACATAGCCTTTGTAGTAGTAACCCGGTTCGTTAGACTCGTAGTGGTCTTTCACTGGAATCATGTCGCTGCTGATCGCAAGGATATCTGCTGCCCAACCATATAAGGCATCAAATTTTGTCAGCGTTGTCGCATAGTCTTTGCAGTCGCTGCTATCGTCTACATAGAATACCAGCAGGATTGGACGTTCGCGTTTCAGAGATTCAGCCAACGTGAATTTCGGCGGTACCAATGAACCATTGCCTGCATAAAGCGGGAAAATGTTGCCATCGTAATGATCGTCCGTGAGCGACGCCTCAGCCGGAGCAGTGAAACTGAGAGCCAGGAAAAGCGCACAAATCGCGCTCAGCAGAAAAGGACGGAGGCGCGACAAGCGACAGCATTGCAGCAGACCTAATGCTGCCTGTTTGCCCTTGTGAAAGATGGATTGTCCAGCCGATCGAAATTGCAAATTCATCAAACCTTCTCTAACAAACCTATTTTGAAGCTGCCATAAGCCATTGTGTCGCATTGGCTGTCATTCCACCAAGCGATCGGACCAAATCGCGGCAGAAAGTCCCACAGAAGGCCCTAGCGCTGTTGGCGATCGCGTTTATATTTACCGGGATCCACCCAGACATTGCCTAGCCCTTTAATCACACCCCGTCCAATCAAGCCAATGCCGCGTCCAATCACTTCCGTCAACACATAAACCACGCTATTTCCAGCAAACGAAATGGCCGATCGCAGCCGAGGCGCAATGGCATCGCGGGTTTCCAGGGCTAACGTGACAATATAGGGGAGACCGGTCAACTGCTCTAATTCAGACGTGCGGGGAGCGTAGATCGTCGTTTGCTTGATGCCGCGTCCGGTCAGCGTGAACAGTTGATACTGGCTCTCGAAAATGTTTTTAGGCTCGCGAAACACCCGATCGACCCGATAGCGCCAGGATNAAATTGTTGCGAAACCGCTCGATTTCTCGGTTCGAGAGTAAACGGCGATCGTAGAAGTTTTGCTTGATCGCTTCCACTTGCGCAAAATGATTGAGTAACGGCTGAATCACCGCATTGGCCACCTGAATCGTCAGGTTTTCCAGCAATAGCTCAACCCGTGCAAGCGATTCTGGATTGCCCACCGCATAGGGCACACTGTCTACCGCAATCGGACTTTGAAACAAAAAATGGCCCAGTAGCTCTGTGACTCCTGGAATTTGATCCAAGATGGCGGCCTGGACGATCGGTGCATCCCGCACTAGCGTATCCACGACCTCGACTTCTCTGCCGTTGAAGGGGATGGTGTAATATCTGCCAAAATAGTCCAGCACAACCGCCTGCCACAAATCCAGCAGCAGACTCGATCGTTTAGGCGGCAACTGCTCGGCTTCTACCTGGGAATAGCGCAACTCGCTCAGCAATTCTTCCAGCTTGCGCAACACCAGATAAAACAGCTCTCGTTTCTGGTCTTCCCGTAAGATATCGATCTCCAAGGCGACTTCAGTCTGGTTGGTGAGATTCGCCTGCACCCTGAGCAATACAGCATCAAAGGCAACGGCCTGAATACTTTGAATATCCACCACGGTTTCAGTTGGCACAATTGCAGTCGGCTGTCCCGATCGATCGGCAAGGGATCGATCGGCAAGGGATGATGCAGTAGAAGGAATCGCTGCTGGAGGCAAGGTGGCTGGAGGTCTGGATGCACTGGGCGATCTGGGTCGAGTCCCCTGAGGTGGCAGATCTTCCAGGCTGGGCGTTGCCAACAATTGGCTCACCAACCAGCGGGCTGCTCGTAACTCTCGCTGCCGACCCGCGATCACGGCCCGATCGAGTAACGACAAATCCAGATTTTGCAGTTCTGCCGAGACTTCTTGCAAGGCTGCTTCAATTTGAGCCAAACCCGATCGGCGGAGCTTGCGTCGAAAAATGACTAACGGTGCAGAAATAGAGGGTGCGATCGCAGCATTCGGGCCAGTTTGCCTGTTTTCATTGCCAAGAACCTGCTGGATAGGTTGTCCCCTGGCAACACGCCGCATGGCCTGCACTAATTCGAGCGGTTCTGCCTGTTTCGCACAAATTCCATTCGCGCCTGCCTGTTCAATAGCGGCCAGGACGATCGGTTCCAGGGCAGTGCTGAGACAGAGCAATGGTAACTGCGGATATTGGGCTTTCAGCATGCTAACCAAATTCAAGCCCTGGATTTGCTCCGGATTCGATCGGCCCACCCCAATATCGAGCACTACCAAATTGACAGAGGGCACCGGATCAGGCAGATCGGGCAGAATGGGACGAGCAAACTGATGATTCAAAATTTGCAGCGCAGCTTCGCCATCTTCGGCCTCCGCAACCAGGCTTAAATCTGGATACTGATTCAGCCAAAGCCGCATTCCTAAGCGAAACACTGGATCCTCATCGACCAAAAGCAAGCGCAAAAATGAGTCAGCAGGCGGTTGAGAAACACTCATGGAGCGATCGAAAGACATGAGACCAGAATAGAACAACCCTCTGACTCACCATACTACTTTGAACGCCTGAAAATCTCTGCGGCACTAAGGACTGGGGGGCAATGGATCAACGGGCGCAGGGGGAACGGGATCAGTCGGTAGGGCAGGCTCAACATTAGAGGAGGACGAGGCGGGTTCAGGGTCAGGCGCGGCACTGGGATCTGGCTCGATCGAAGGTTGCGGATAGGGGTCATAGGTTGCGCGGGGCGGCACAAGCTGTAAATCCGGCATGCGAGGACTGGGCGAGCCATTCGGTTCTGGATTCGTCGAGGATGTGGGGCTGGGGAAAGTGGCAGCGCCATTGGTCACAGATGGAGAAGATAAAGCAGGGGGTTCCGTCGAGAAGCTATCCCGTGACCAGTTATCGGGAGAAGTCGGGTTGTCCCAATAGGAGTCAGGCGTTTCTTCCGGTTCTGGCGCAGGTGGATTAAGCTGATCTTCCCAACGATTAATGGCTGTTTGGGCTTCATCATGCAGTGCGCGACCTGCCCCAATTTGAGTCGCCACTCGAATCGCTTCCGACAGGTTGCCCCCATCTGCGAGTGAATTAGCCCGATCGAGCAGGGGCTGATCTTGCGCAATCTGGGCTGCCTCAATCTGCTGCGCCCGCCATTCTGAAATCGCCGATTGGGCTTCTCGATAGAGCGATCGTCCCGATTGAATCGTGCTGGCGACATCTATCGCATCCATCAACTTTCCTTGATGCGCAAGCGACCAGGCTTGATCGAGTTTAGGCTGATCCTCGATCGTTTGAATCTGCGCACGCCATCCCGCAATCAGAGTTTGAGCCTGACCTCTCAGCGCCCGACCCAGATCGATTTGGCTGGCTTGGGCAATCGCAGATTTGAGCGACTCGATCGAGCCACCTTTCGCCAACTGCATCGCTCGATTGATCACTGGCTGATCTTCAAGACGCTCGGTTTCGCGGGACCAGTAGGCAATTAAGGTTTGGGCCTGGAGGCGACGAGGTCGTTTGACATCGATCTGTTTTGCTTGGCCGATCGCCAATTCCAGACCCGTCCGTTGCCCCAAGTCAGCCATCGTGCTGGCATACTTTATCTGAATTAAGTCCGCGAGTTCTGCTTCCCAATTTCGCTGGAGCGACTGGGCCTGACCATAGAAGGGACTGCTTGACTTGATCTGCTTCACGGCAGCGATCGCTTCGGTCAAGTTGACAATTTCACCCACCGAGGGCACCCACTGTTCAGCTAAAGCAGGCTGCGCCAACTGATAGGCATGGCTGAAGTGATAGAGATCTGCAATTTCCGGCGTGTTTTTGATGTTGGAGGGCAGTTGCAGAGTGATCAGCGCGCCTAAGCGATCGCCCTTTTGCCATTGCTGCGATCCAGCCAGGACTAATTTTTGGCTCCAGGTCTTAATATTGGTCTTAGCTGATTCTGCCGCGTAGGTTTTCTCAGGCACCTGCTGAGCCGCCGCGATCGCACTACCGAGCTGCTTGAGATTCCCTCCAGACGCCATTTTTTGCGCCTGACCTAGGGTTTGCCAGGACTGCTTTTCAACCCCCATTTGCTGGGCGAGCCGATCGGCTCCTTTTTCTAAATTCCAGTAGTCGCGCTCAAATTCTGCAAGCTGCACAATCTGCTGCGAAACCGTCGTCCAATTTCGCTGTTTTAAAGCCGTCTGAGCGGTTGCATAAATGTCAGAAGCTTGTTTGGAGTATTTGCGCCATCGTTTAATCGCTTTCTGAGCATCTTCATAGACAGGCGTTGAACTGGGAATATGGCTAATTGCCGATTCTGCCCCCTTGAGATCGCCTTGTTCAACTTTACGAATGGCGATCGTAAAAATTTGATCAGACCATTCTCCAATTAATCGCTGCGCTTCACGCTGTAAAGGATGATCGGGTTGCCATTGCTTCAGTTGCTCAACACCAGCCACGAGTTTAGGCAGCTCACCCGACTGGGCCGCTTCTTGGGCACAATACAGCTTTTCCATATCCAGGGACAGCCGTGACGCATTGCGGCAATCGACTTGAGGCGGCAGAGATACCAGCCAGATCAGCGCTGCTGCCCCCATTCCGCCTAATACGCCAAGAGCCGACAGCCAAACCAGAGACCAACGCCAGGGTTTGCTCATCTCAGGCAATTTAGGTAGGCGGGGCATCTGGGGCGATCGGCCTGGGGAAGGTGGTGGGGAAGTGCGATCGGTAGGCGAAGCACTCGACGATTCGCTGATTCCTTCAATCCGCATCTCGGTGGCAGCATTCGCCGGAGATCGGCTCTCATGCGGCACATTGGGGTGGGCTGCTAAGGGCTGACGCAGCGGAAAGCGAGCCACAATCCAGTCTCGAAACTGTAAATTTTTGCCAAAACGGCGTATTAAAGAAGATTTCACCATGACACCATTTGTCTACACACCACACCAGACCAAATTTCAAACAAGCCTAATTAAACAACTGACATCACCTCTAATGATCTTGGGATGTGCCAGGTTTTGTCTCATTTGCGAATCGACCAAACTCCCCAATTCAGCTTTAAACTTCGCGGTTTCATTCACCGCCTTGCAACTAACCCTTAAACCTTAAATTTTATTAAAAAAGCCACTCAGAGAACCTCAAGCCCAGACCAGACAATTAACTCGCCACTTTACCAAAGTCTGAAAATGACCAGCACCTAAAAAAGGTAGATTTTACTTGCCATTTTACCCATAAGGATTTCAGCTCCCAGTCGGACAAGTCACAATTTATCAAACCTAATCGAACCTATCTGTTGAACAGGAGCAGCGTCAGCACTGATTCAATCTCCTGAAAAAACAATCTTCACTGCCAGGGAAACAAGGAAGAGCGGCCTGATTCAGAACCAAATATTGTAGAAGTGAAGTAGTAGTTTAAATAGCAGCAAAACAGCGGAATTTCAATCAGGTGCATTCAGTTGCTCAATCAACATAGATTGTGTCCAAATTCTCTCTCGACAATTTACAGCGGTTTAAAGGCTACTCATTATCTCCTCCTTTTTATCACTCATTCCAGCCAAGCCTGAAGCTCAGAAACCAAACCGGGTCGAACACCGAGCGTTACACCCTTAGTTGACTTCACCTCGCCAGGATTGTAAAAAAGCAAACTGGTAGCAATTCGGCTTTGTCAACAATGAATCCCACAGGTCCATATTGATTTCTTTTAACTATTTTTTAAGATTTCTCCGATCGTCCTCATTGCTGTTCCGCCGTTGCAGCTGAAGGTTCACTGCCAAAATCACCATTTGCATCTCCAGGAGCAGTAGACATGCCCGCCTCGGCTGACGCATCTGGCGTTGAGTTATCAGTCCCTGCGGAATTGATTGCCGCCGGGTCACTGGTGGGATCGATCGGCAAATCACCCGCAGCAGGCTCCATCGAACCATGTGCTGAATCCTCGGTCTTCAGTGCGCCATCTCGCTCTCGCAGCCAATCGCCGATCGCAGCTTGAGCTTCTAGATAGAGGGGACGTCCCGGCGTAATTTGAGCCGCCGCCGCAATGGCATCGGTCAGTTGGCTTTGACTGGCGTAATTGCGAGCTCGAGTTAGTACTGCCTCATCTTCAGCCAGCAAGGCAGCCCGCATTTTTTCTTTCCACCCTTCGATGGCAGCCTGGGCTTGAGCATATAAACTGCGATCGGGATGGATTTCAGAAGCTGCTGCAATAGCCTCCTCCAGCTTGTTGGCTTTAGCCAGCTTTTGGGCTCGATCGAGCATTGGCTGATCTTCAATTTTTTCAATTTGATTTTGCCAAACCGTCACTTGAGCCTGAACTTGAGTCCATAAACTGCGCTGGGAGGGAATCACCTGCGCTTGGGCGATCGCTAACTGCAAGTCTTCGATCGTTTGGGAGGCCGCAAACTGCTGCGCTCGCTGTAAAAAGGGCAAATCTTCCAGTTGTTGAATCCGGCCTTGCCATTCCTGAATTAGACTTTGGGCCTGAGGATAGCGCTGCCGATCGGATGAGATGTGCTGGGCCTCAGCGATTGCATATTCCAGCGTTGGCTTTTGCCCCAGCTCGGCCATCCAATTGGCAAATTGCAGCTGTTGCAAATCCTGGAGCTGGGCCTGCCAATTTTGCAGTTTGGCTTGAGCTTCTGAATAAACCGGGCTGTTGGGCTGAATTTGCTTGGCAGCCGTGGTGGCTTCGAGCAGCGCCCAAACTTGTTTACCAGACAACTTCGCCTCAATCAAACTGTCTTCCACCAGCTTTTGAGCATGACTAAATTTCACCAGATCCTTGGCGTCGGCTGGCAGATCGGTCGTGATCGGAATTTGTTGCGACAGTTCTTGCGCCATTGCAGGATTCCCCTCCCGCCAATATTGCAACGCGGTTTGAGCCAGAAACTGACTCCATTCTGTTGAAAGCTGCTGAGCTTGAGCCCAGGCTTCGGTGTTGGGGGCAACGGTTTGCAGTAGCTCGATCGCCTCCCCGAGCTGCTCAGGCGTGAGTTTTTTCGCTAATTTTTTCGCCTGCTTCAAAGCTTCCTGAGATTCCTTTTGCACCAAAATCTGGCTAGAGAGCAGATCCGCCTGCTGCAGCCGCCAATAGTCATGGTCAACATAGCCCAGCTCTGTGACATAGCCAAAGGCAGAACTCCAGTCTTGTTGCTTAATCGCCTCCATCGCCTTGGCATAGAGGGTTTCTCCTTTTTGCCATTCCGCTTCCCAGGCCGCCAGGGTTTCCTGAGCTTCCGGATAGACCGAGCTATTGCTAGGAATCTGGTTGAGCGCGTCGAGCGCCCCCTTGAAGTCATTTTGATTCATCCGATCATGGGCGATCAGCATCACCAATTTTGACCATTTCGTCAGCGACGCCTGGGCATCTCGATAGAGGGGATGGCTGGGGGACCAGTTTTTGACCAAATTAAGTCCTGCTTGCAAGTCTTCAAGTTTGCCCGATCGCGCGGCTTCCTGAGCACAATAGAGCCGATGGGCATCTGGAGAAAGCGGCGTTGTCGCAGTGCAATCCGGTAAGGGTGGTAATCCTGCCAACCAAAAATAGGCCGAAATGCCAATACCACCAAACAGGCCAAGTGCTGCTAAACAAATGACGGCCCAGCGTCCAGATTTAGAGCGCGGCAGCGTCACTTTGGGTAGCGTCGGCTTAACGACCCAATTGGGTAGCACTAGGGATTCAGCAAAAGCCAATAAATCCTCGTCCTTTGCAGCATCTTCATCGAGTGGTGTGGGAGCGATCGCAGCAGGATCTTCAGGCAGTGCCTGCAAATCATCAACAGCAGCTGCATCCTCAGAGCTGGTTGAACTCAGGTTAGGAGAAGGTTGAGTCGGCTGCTCCTGAGGGATAGATCGGGGCTGAGCAGACAATTTAGCCCGGTTTTCTTGACCAACGCTGCGTCGATGGGAAAAAGGGCGATCGCCAGGAGTGCCGAATACACTAGATTGGTTTGCTTGTCCTCTGACCATAGACTCCGATTGCTTCTACACATGTTCAGGGCAATGACTCCCTGAGGCTCTGGATAGTCAAGCTTACTCGCAAATCTAAAATCTGCATCAGGAATTTCTGGAAAGACCAACGCCTGAAACCGAGAACAAACGGGGATCGCTCAACCGTTGCATCTTTTGGGATTTTGGCTTCAGTTTTTGCAGGGGAACCAGGTATCGATCACATATTTATATATAGGAAGAAAAATATGGCGATAAAAATGCAGGCAGATCATGACAATCCACCTGCAATCCAACCATGACCAACTTGAAAAAACGATCGCGCCTTGGAACTGGTCGATTCCTAAAGCGAGGCGGCTTCTGAAGAGCGATAGCCGTAAAAGTTAATCGAATAGCTAGTAATTTTTACACCCGTCTGTTGTTCAATCTGCTGCAACAAGTCAGGGGGTAGTTCCACATGTACATCCATGATTTGATTGGTGTCCACGCAGTTCACATGGCTATGGGGATCGCTGATGTTGCCATAGAGCCGCCCATCTGCCCGTTCAACACATTCGATCACACCTTGAGCAGAGAGCGCTTCCAGGTTCTGATAAACAGAGGTATGTCCAATCTCCTTGCCTTGCTGATTGAGGCGATCGTAGATTTCTCGCGCAGAAAGATGTTCTTTTTCTTGCCAGAGTAATTCAAGAATAAACCGACGCTGCTTACTCAACCGCATGCCCAACGTTTGACAATGTTCCAGGGCGTCTTCGAGCGATCGAATTGGTTTTCTTCTAGCAGCTTCTGTATGCATTGCTGCCGTCCTCGTTTCGAGTGGGGTCACAGTTTTTACCTATTTCCTAGTTTAATCACGAAATTTCATCATGTGTTGCGGATTACAGCTTTCGAACCTAATTTTGTCCAGCAGTTCCTCATCTCATTAGGGCGACAGGTCTAAACCTCAATGGGTCTGAACTCAAACTTGAGGTTGAAGACAAAGGGGTGAAGACAATTAGCTTCGATTAGCTTCTAAAGCAAACTCACTACAACTTTAACTTAGATATTTTTCAGATGTCTATTAGTGGAGACGGCATTTCAGACCAGGATTTCTGCAAAGTTTACTATTTTTGACAAAATTCTAATCGCTCCCCTAGAACCACCCCCAGAATCGATCGGAATCCGAGCCCGGAGAGCCTGACAAACTGCGATCGCCCAGCCGTTTCCAGACCCATCACCGCCTCTTTTCGCGCCGTCACACGACAAGGGACAGCGTTCGTCAACCCTGAACGTATGCGACTGCAACAGCCGTGAGTCCTTGGTTTTTCAGCGATCGTCAAGCCAGACAAACTGTCTATATCATCAGCCTGGAATTCCAGCATTTCTAGGATTAGACCTGTCCTGACCAGGATAGACAGCTTTGATCTTATTTGTCTTTTGTTCTGGTTTATTAAAAATAAAAACATAAAATTTGATTTGAGATTAAATTTCTGATTTAGAGATTCTCTGATCGTTCAGATTTAGTTTTTGAATCTTCTGAAGGATTAGAAGCCAGTTTTCGAGGCTTTTCATTTTTTGCAGCCCTTCCCAGACCGCCAAAATTTGTCAATAATGCTTTCAGTTACCAAGCGAGGCTTGAGGTTAAGGCTAAGGGTCGTCCAGGTTTGGTGCGACCCCTTTCGATACATTCCAGTTGCGAAAGGCATTTAAGACGAAGTCATAGGAGATGTCACGTGAAACTAGCGGTTTATGGCAAGGGCGGAATTGGTAAATCAACCACGAGCTGCAATATCTCAGTGGCGCTGGCTCGTCGAGGCAAAAAGGTCCTGCAAATTGGTTGCGATCCAAAGCACGACAGCACCTTTACCCTCACCGGATTTCTGATTCCGACGATTATCGACACTCTTCAGGAAAAGAACTATCACTATGAAGATGTCTGGCCCGAAGATGTGATCTACAAGGGCTATGGCGGTGTGGACTGTGTTGAAGCTGGTGGTCCGCCTGCAGGGGCGGGTTGCGGTGGCTATGTCGTAGGTGAAACTGTCAAGTTATTGAAAGAACTCAACGCCTTTGATGAGTACGATGTGATTCTGTTCGATGTGTTAGGAGACGTGGTTTGCGGCGGATTTGCAGCACCACTCAACTATGCTGACTATTGCATGATCGTCACCGACAACGGCTTCGATGCCCTATTTGCGGCCAACCGGATCGCCGCTTCAGTGCGCGAAAAGTCTAGAACCCATCCGCTGCGGCTGGCTGGACTGATCGGCAACCGCACCTCCAAGCGCGATCTGATCGACAAATATGTCGAATCCGTGCCGATGCCCGTGCTGGAAATTTTGCCGCTCATTGAAGATATTCGTGTCTCGCGGGTGAAGGGCAAAACGCTGTTTGAAATGGCCGAAAAAGATCCCTCGCTCAATTACGTTTGCGACTATTACCTCAACATCGCCGATCAAATCTTGTCGCGTCCGGAAGGCGTAGTGCCAACTGATGCACCCGATCGCGAATTGTTCAGCCTGTTGTCCGACTTTTACCTGAATCCCACTCAACCTCAGCCCACCGCTGAAGCAGAACTGGATTTGATGATGGTCTAGTTGGGCGATCGAGGGTCGGCAGGATTGGATAAAGTTTTGAATGTTGAATTTTGAGTGTTGAATTTTGAATAGTGGGTCCAGTTCAGGCTCTAATTCAAAACTGAGAACTTACTCAAGACCTCAAAACTAAGAACTCAAAACTCCAATTTTCCCACCCATCTAGGTTATGAACATTGAACATCTCCGCAGAGCATTGAAGTCTGAATGGCTGGATTACTACCGCAAAAACCGCCATTGGATCGTCCGATTAGGAGTTTGGGTGAACTGTCAGGACCAGCGGCGACCTTCTGCCAGCTTCATTCTCGGTGCTCTGTCTACGCTCGAACCTCAACTGCTGCAATTGCTGCCGCTCGTGGTGGATCTGAACAGCAATCCCGATCGCATCATCATGGTGCTAGGACTGAACTTCAACCCTGAAGATGAGCTAAAGGCTCTTGACGAAGAGGTGGCAGCCGCCCAAATCCATGCAGAAAAAGTGAAGCTGTTGCCAAGCAGTGCAGCTAATCCTTTTGGAGTCGATCAGCTGAATGGCCGCGTGCCGCTCGATACTGCTGAATTAAGTGCCCATGAATTGCCCGATCGCGAAATTGCCAATCGCCGCCGCGATCGCAACCGTCGAAAAACTCGCTAAATCTGGGCGAAGCATTTGGATCGAGATTTTTATCGATGTTTCGGGCTTATCTGCCAAATGCTTGGCCCCTACTCAAACCGATTGCATCCTGAACTGATGGGAGGAACTTGACACCATGACGATCGCTGATCCGCAACCCCAAGCGCTGACCTTTGAATGCGAAACAGGCAATTATCACACGTTTTGTCCGATTAGCTGTGTCGCATGGCTTTACCAGAAGATTGAAGATAGCTTCTTCCTGGTGATTGGCACCAAAACCTGCGGCTACTTTCTGCAAAATGCCATGGGCGTGATGATCTTCGCCGAACCGCGCTATGCCATGGCGGAGTTAGAAGAAGGCGATATTTCCGCACAGCTGAATGACTATGAGGAGCTAAAGCGGCTCTGCGCCCAAATTAAGCGCGATCGCAATCCTTCGGTGATTGTCTGGATCGGCACTTGCACGACTGAAATCATCAAAATGGATCTGGAAGGGCTGGCTCCCAAACTGGAATCGGAATTGGGAATTCCGATCGTTGTAGCTCGGGCTAACGGTCTGGATTATGCCTTCACGCAGGGAGAAGATACAGTCTTGGCATCGATGGCAACCCGCTGTCCCAGTAAAGCACCAGAGAGCGAAGAAGCGAAAGCCGAACGGAATGGCATTCAAAAGCTGCTCAACTTTGGCCGCAAGAAAGAAGAATTGCAGCAAGAAGCCTCGGAATATGCCGATCATCCGCCGCTGGTGTTATTTGGATCGCTGCCCGATCCGGTTGTGACTAACCTGACGCTGGAATTGAAGAAGCAGGGCATCAAAATTGATGGTTGGCTACCTGCCAAACGGTTCACCGAATTGCCGGTGCTGGAAGAAGGCTATTACGTGTCTGGAGTGAATCCCTTCCTGTCACGCACTGCTACGACCCTGATGCGTCGCCGCAAATGCAAATTGATTGGCGCACCTTTTCCGATCGGTCCCGATGGCACTCGCGCCTGGATTGAGAAAATTTGCTCAGTATTCGGGATTGAGCCGAAAGGATTGGCCGAACGAGAAGCCCAAATTTGGGAAAGCCTGGAAGATTATGTGCAGTTGATTCGCGGCAAGTCAGTTTTCTTCATGGGCGACAACCTGCTGGAAATTTCGCTGGCGCGTTTCCTGATTCGTTGCGGCATGACCGTGCCTGAAATCGGCATTCCCTATATGGATAAGCGCTATCAGGGCGCAGAGTTGGCGCTGCTGGAAAAAACTTGCCACGAAATGGGCGTGCCGCTGCCGAAGATTGTTGAAAAACCCGACAACTACAATCAGCTTCAGCGCATCCAAGAAATCAAGCCCGATCTGGTGATTACGGGCATGGCGCACGCGAATCCGCTGGAAGCACGCGGCATCAGCACCAAGTGGTCGGTTGAATTCACCTTTGCCCAAATTCATGGCTTCACGAATGCCCGCGACATTCTGGAGTTAGTCACTCGTCCGCTACGCCGCAACAACGCCCTCAAAGATCTGGGTTGGGAGAAGCTGGTGCGCGAAGAAGCTCAGGTGTAATATTCGCGATCGCATTCACAAGATCGATCGATTGGTTTGTAACGAGGGTGAGTCAGTTTCTGGCCCACCCTAATTTTTTGTGTTGCTGAAGAATGTTACCGCCAGTCCTCCTACTTGTTGCTCATAGGCATCCACAATCTTCTAACGCAGGTGTACAGAGTAAGCTTTCATCTAGCAATCATCCATGGTAGAATTTATTATTATCCACTGTATTCTATTGAGCCGAAAACCGCTATAATCGCTTGTAGCTCGCTATAATCCTTGCAGCTCGGCGATCGTACAGGTGAGGCGAGGATGCTCTGGATCCGATAAATCCAGTTTGTGCCAGGGTACACAATGGCCATGATGCAGTTTGCGTGCTCCCAGCAGTTGCAGTAATGCAGTTCCTATATTCCAGGCCGATAATCGCTCGACGATTGCTGCAAATCCCACCAGATATTCGACAATCACCCATTCTCCTGCTTGCTCCTCAGCCCGTACTTCTTCGATCCGACCTAGGCGATCGCCTCTGGAATCAGTCACCAGTTTGCCCAGCAGCAGTTCTAAATGGAGTTCGCGTGACATTTCGTGATCTAACATTACTGACCTCCTGGAATGCGCTTAATCAAATGTTCCCGCAGCCAAATTTCATAGGCCAATGCAGAAGTCTGTTCCGCTTCAATATCGACCTCAACATCAATTCCAACATTACGCACTTTCTCCCAAGGAATCCTCAAGGATTTCGTTTGTTTCGCGCCCCAGCAACTCGCCAGATTGGCCACCCAGTCATGTAAGCGAGGATGAAGCCGCCGTGCTAGTGTCGTTGCCCCCGTTTCCAGATAGGTCAGTCGAGGAGGCCGATCGTCCCGTAGTTTCACCACAATGCCATCAACCTTTCCCATCTTGCGCTGATTGCGATCAACAATTTGGTTATCTAAAACATCTCGAATCAGATCCATACCTCATTCTCCAATGGCCTAACCGCCAATGATTTCCAGGGGAATTGCGACAATCGCCAGAATAAAAGCAAGGGCGATCGTAAAAATCACGACGCCGTTGCTGATCCAACCGTTATGATGTTGCCCGACATATTCCGGGTCATTCATTAGAACGAGAAAGGGAATAATTGTAATCGGCAAAATTACAGCGGTCAGCGCCATGGAAAATAGCGTCAATTGCAGCGGATCGGTACCAATCACCATCAGCAGAGCTGCTAGAAAGACAAACACGGTGTACACTGAGCTGAATCGAGCAGCCTGTTTCGGATGTAAATTTTCACCCCAATTCCAGCCAAAAGCTTGAGCTGTAACGTAGGCCGTGTCTAGATTCACCTCTAAGGCAGCCCCAAAACAGGCAATTCCCAACGAAGCTGCAAATAGAATAAATCCCCAGTAGCCAAAAGTTTGCGTCAGCATCAGAGCAGCCTGTTCGTAGCTATCGACTTGAATCCCCTGGGGATGCAGAACTTGTGCCGCGACAATCAAAACTCCCAGTGATACAATGCTGCCGAAACCCATGCCTAACCCGGCAACGGCACGATTCACGCCCAAATCACTCTCATCCCATTCATCTTCAACTGCCCCTGAAGAGTAGAAGTAAAACAGGTATGGACTGATCAAAGCACCCAAAATGCTGACTGCAATAAACAAATAATGAGCCGTATCTTGATGCGGCACCGTTGGCAGCAATCCTTTTGCTAGAGCAGGCAGAGCGGGACGTAATTCGAACGTGGCGACCACAAAGCCTAATGTCACCAGTCCCAACAGGGAAATGCCATTTTCGATCAGGCCAAAGGTGCCTTTCCAGAGCAATAACCAGATCGCAAAGGCAACGGGCAAAGCCCACCATTGGAAATGAACGCCTGTGACTAATTGTAGGGCAATACAAACGCCACCAATTTCTGCACCCAGCACCAAAAAATCAACGATCACTTCCGCGATCAACGGCAGAATATAGAAATTAAACCCAAACCGTTCCCGAATTGCATCGGCTAAGGTATGTTTACTGACGGCAGCCAGACGACCCGACATTTCAACCAGAAAGACAACGCAAACAGTACCCAGCACGATCGCCCAAATTAACTGAAAACCAAAGTTCGATCCAGCTTCGGCTGCTGTTGCGATCGCCCCCACATCCAGAAAACCACCAATGCTAGTAATGATGCCCAGAGCAATTTCAAACAGTTTGCTCATCGTTGCACTCCTCGATTTTTGGCGAGGGACTCAAGCTGATGCTGTTCGTTGGAAAGTTTTTCGAGAGAAGATGCGATCGTGTTTCGACGGTGCTGTTGAACGTCAGCGATCATCTGCCGTAATGTTTGCTGTAATTGTTCTGATAACGGCGAGGGAATGACTTTCGATCGATTTTGCTGAACAATTTTCTGCTGACTTTTGATCAGCGTTTGTTCCGTGTAAGCATCTGGCAATTTACCCTGTTGCCATGCTTCTCCCGTCATTCGAGCTGTAGCGATCCAAGACTGAGTTGTTGTAATGGCATCGCCCTGCTTGTCCTGAGGGGATTGGCTACAGGCGACCAGCATAAGCAGTGTCGCAAAGAAGAGAGTTTTCATAACGGCGATCGAGTTCCTCGCCCAACGGTCTGTTTTTGATTGTCTGCCTCTCGTAAAGTTTAGAAAACTGCCTCTAGAGAGAAATTTTCTACTGTGGTTGGTCATCCTGAGATAGACACGCTCCTGGCAGCTATTCTGCATCCAGAAGCAGAAGCTTTATGTTTATTAACTGCCAGTCAATCTCTATGCATCATAAAATACCTAATAAAAGTCAGTATACTGACAACTCACCTCATATTTTCCTGTTGACTATGGCAATCATTAATGGCAACGAGTTGGACAATTGGCTAGACGGTGCCGCAGATGCAGATACGATTAATGGATTTGGTGGAAACGATCGCCTGCGAGGAGGTGCTGGAAATGACGTTTTAGACGGAGGCGGTGGGAACGATCGCCTATACGGAGGATATGGAGATGACACCCTGATTGGTGGATCTGGCACCGATCGCCTCTACCCAGGAGTCGGCAACTGTAATGCTGATGGTGGAGAGGGGAACGACCTGGTTTTCTTTTCTGAAAGTGAATCTGGCAGTAAGACATTTAATGGAGGAGCGGGAATCGATCGACTCTTGCTTTATTTTTCTACCAGCAATAGTCTAACGTTGACCGTCATAGGAAACAGCTTGGTTATTCCAGATGCTTTAAGTGCATCTAATTTCGAAAACTTCGAAATTCACGCAGGAAACGGCAATTATGTCTTCACTACAGGTAATGGGAATGATGCAATTTACGATGGCATCGGTGATGACATATTGAACGGTTCTGGCGGCAACGATTACTTGTCAGTTAGTGAAGGCAATGATGCAGCTAATGGAGGAGCAGGAAACGATACGATTGCTTTCTCCGGCCTCTCGGGCAGCAAAATCTTAGATGGAGGTTTAGGAGTTGATCTGCTGAATCTAGATTTGCGATTTCGAGATGGAAATGATTTGAATCTAACTGCAAATGGCGGTGACTTTGTGCTTGCAGGTATTCTCACTGCCACGAACTTTGAGCGTCTTGCTTTTCGTAACGGCAACGGCAACGATTCGATTGCGGGTGGAGAGGGAGATGATGTGATTGATGGCGGAGAAGGGAATGATGCCATCAATGGCAATGGGGGGAACGACCTGCTTGATGGCGGCAATGGCAATGATGTCTTGAATGGTGGTAGTGGTAACGATCACCTAGAAGTTAGTGATTTAGGCACAGATATTGCAATTGGTGGAGAGGGAAATGATACTGTTAATATCTTTTATTCAGATGCGCAGCTAAAAACAGTGGATGGCGGTGCAGGAGTGGATACGCTCAGTATTGATCTGGTGATCTTCGTTGGAGGATTTAACATCAATGTTGTAAATGGCGGCTTTACAATTCCAGACTTTCTCAATGCCTCCAACTTCGAGAACTTTGATATTACGGCTGGAGGTGGCAATAATGTCATCACAACGGGAAATGGTCAGGACACAATCACAACCTTTGGGGGGCACGATCGCATTTCTAGTCAAGGAGGAAATGACTTCATCAATACTGATTATGGTAATGACACCGTGAATGGCGGCAGCGGCAACGATCAGATTTATGCAGGGGAGGGAAACGACAGCTTAACTGGCGGTAGCGGCAATGATGTTCTAGGAGGTTATATCGGCAGCGATCGCTTCTTCTATACGGGCACAAAGGCTTATCAAGTCTCAACATTTGGTCAGGATACAATCAAAGACTTCAGTCGCAACGATGAGCTTGGCCGCAGCGATAAATTAGTGTTGAGCCGAGCTGTATTCACAAGCTTAACCAGTCCGATCGGCACAGGATTAGCCAGTAGCGATTTTGCAGTAGTCAGTGATGATGCCGCCGCCAGCAGTAGCAACGCATTTATTGTGTACAACAGTGGTAATGGCAATTTGTTCTACAACCAGAATGGCAATGCCGCAGGCTTGGGAACAGGTAGTGCATTTGCGGTGTTGACAACAAAACCCGCCTTGACCGCAACCGACTTTGTGATTGTGGCCTAGCAATGGCCTAAGGGGTAAAGGTTCAGTTAAAGTAAAGGGTGGTCTGATGATCTCTTGATTGAGTCCATGCCTTTCAGTCTTTATCCTGCCCTTAGTATTTGCAATGACTGCGACCTCTCTACCCACGATCAAATTTCTGCAGCAGCCCACTTCAATGGATTGGGTTGAGCAGGCGATCGCCAATCTAGACACCATCTTGCTGGACCATTCCCACTGTGAGCGTAAAGCAGCTGGCGTGGCCCTGAATCTAATGTTTCGCTATCCTTCCAGCAGCAAATTAGTCCGCTCGCTGACGGCCATTGCCCAGGAAGAGCTGGAACATTTTGAGCTGGTGAATCAGTGGCTCGATCGACGTGGCATTGCCTTGGCTCCTCTCTCTGCCCCACCTTACGCCGCTGGATTAAAAGCCCAAATTCGACCGCAAGAACCCGATCGGATGTTGGATTCTTTGCTAATTTCTGGTTTGATTGAAGCCCGCAGCCATGAGCGCTTAGGATTATTGGGAACTCACTGCCCAGAACCCGAATTAGCCAAATTTTACCGCAGTTTAATGGCCTCCGAAGCCCGTCACTATGGCATCTACTGGACCCTGGCCACCACCTATTTCGATCGCGAAATTGTCAATGCTCGATTAGACGCACTGGCTCAAACCGAAAGCGAACTGTTGGCCACCCTGCATCCCGAACCCCGCATTCATAGCTAATTACCCCTGCTCCCCATCTCCCATGCACTCCTACTACAAACACTTCCTGATCCGCGACTGGCAGCCTGACGATCGTCCCATTGCTGCCAATCTGATTGCCCAAGTCCTGGCTGAATATGGTTTGGTTTCCTGTGGTCTTGCCGATCAGCCTGGTGGCGCCGACTGGGATGTGCTGCATGTGGAAGAGGCCTATTGGCAAACAGGTGGTGAATTTTGGGTGGTGGAATTACAGCATCAAATTGTGGGAACAGCTGGATACTATCCGATCGATCGGGGGGAAAATGCCGTCGAAATCCGCAAGATGTATCTGCTGCCAGAAGTACGCAGACAGGGATTAGGCCGCTATTTGCTGCAAGCGCTAGAGCAGGCCATCATCGCTAAAGGCTTTGATCAAATTTGGATTGAAACCGCAACCGTGCTGAAAGAAGCAGTCCAGCTCTACGAACACAATGGATATCAGCCGAGTACAGGAGTAGAAACAGCAAGGTGCGATCGCGTATATGTCAAAATGCTTAGAGAATAAGCAACTGAGAAAGCAACTCTCTTGAATATCAATCAGAGTGCGAGCGTCTCGCTCGCGAACTTAAATCATTTAATATTCAAACATTCAGTTCTTCCAATTCCAACCACCGTTCCGTTGAAGATTCAATCGTCCGTTGTAATTCAGCTAATCGTTCGGTTAACTTCTGCATTTCTGTAAAGTCAGCAGGCGGATTGCTATAAAGCATTTTCTCTAATTCTTCTTTTTCCGTTTCCCATTCTGGAATTTGTGTTTCGAGCTGTTCTAGCTCCCGTTTTTCTTTGTAAGAAAGTTTGCGGAGCTTGCCAGCTTCTGGGGGTTTAGGCTGGGACTTCTCAGCTTTTGGTTCGGCTTTGGCTGGCGCATTCCCTGACTTTTTGCCATTGGAGCTTTCATCTGCACTATCCAGTTCAGCCTGTTTATAGTCCAGGTACACCGAATAGTTGCCGGGATACTGTTTGATGCTGCCATTTGGTTCGATCGCAAAAATTGTATCCACGGTTCGATCGAGAAAATAGCGATCGTGCGACACTACAATCACACAGCCGTTAAAGTCTTCCAGATATTCTTCCAGAACCGCCAGCGTTTGCACATCCAAATCGTTGGTTGGTTCGTCCAGAATCAGTACATTGGGTGCACTCATCAGGACGCGCAGCAAGAATAACCGGCGGCGTTCACCCCCTGATAATTTGTGCAGAGGCGCATATTGCTGATTCGGCGGAAACAGAAAGCGCTCCAGCATTTGCGATGCCGTAATCACTGACCCATCCGCCGTTTTGACCAGCTCTGCCACTTCTTTAAGATATTCAATCACCCGCTGATTCGGATTCATCAGCAGATCTTCAGAATGCTGATCGAAATAGCCAATGTGGATCGTACTGCCAATTTCTACCGTACCGGCATCTGGCGTTACTTTGCCAGTGATAATGTTCATCAACGTTGATTTGCCCGCACCATTGCCACCAATAATTCCAATCCGATCCTCTGGATTAAATTCGTAGGTGAAGTTTTGGAAGAGTAACCGATCGCCAAAGGACTTGCTGACCCCATCCAACTCGATCACTTTTTTGCCAATGCGTCGTCCTGCTGTCGTAATTTCAACCTTGCCCTGCACCTGCTTAAATTCTTTCGCCTGCATGTCATGAATTCGATCGATGCGGGCTTTCTGTTTGGTGCTGCGGGCTTTAGGACCCCGTTTCAACCATTCCAATTCTCGCCGCAACACCCCCCGATGTTTCCGCTGCGAACTAACTTCAGCCTCTTCTGCCAGCGCTTTCTTTTCTAGATAGTAGGAATAGTTGCCGTCATAGGTGTAGAGGTCGCCGCGATCGAGTTCTAGAATCCGATTGGTGACGCGATCGAGAAAATAGCGATCGTGCGTGATCAGCAATAATGCGCCGCGATAGCGATTCAGATAGCTCTGCAACCATTCCACCGACAGGGCATCCAGATGGTTCGTCGGCTCATCCATCAGCAGCACATCCGGTTCAGATAGTAGGGCAGTCGCCAAAGCAATCCGTTTGCGATAGCCACCTGACAAATCGCCTACTCTGGCACCAAAATCTTCAATGCCTAATTTAGACAACACAATCTTGGCCTGCGTTTCCAGTTCCCAGGCTCCGGTGGCATCCATCTGGTGGGTAATGCTGGAAAGTTTAGACATCAGCTGATCGTGATTTGCTGCCCCATGCGCGAGCTGATCGGTGATTTCTTCATACTGCCGCACCAGGGCCATATGCTCCCCGCTATCGGCAAATACCTGCTCCAAAACGGTTCGATTTTCATCGACTTCGGGTTGCTGCGGCAAATAGACAATTCGCACGCCTGAGTTGACCAAGCGCTCGCCACTATCGATCGGCTCCAGTCCAGCAATCATTTTCAGCAACGTGGACTTCCCGGAGCCATTGATGCCAATTAGCCCCACTTTATCCGTCGGACCCAGGCTGAAGCTGGCCTCTTTGAGGATTTCCTTGATGCCAAAATCCTTTTTAACGGACTGGAGTGTGAAGATGCTCATCGATCGATCTATTTCTATCCACCATCAGCACCTTAACATTTCGCAGGAGGCTTGTGGGACAGCATCGAAATGCAGACCGGGTGAAGCCCGCGATCGCCTTTCTCTCATAAGCTGGCTTAAATGGCATTAGCTGCATATCTTCTGCCAAGAGCGCTGTTATCCAAACAGTAGTTTTCATCAACGATTGCAGGTAAAGCAAGGAGGAAAATCGTGGGTTTGGAGGACGTATGGCGACAAAAAAGCGATCGGCAGCTTGAAATCGCAGCGAGAGAGCTATCTCATTACACCAAAGCAGCCCAACAAGTGATACAGGCCGAACTACAACGACGTAATATTCCTGAATCATCCGTTGGGACAAGCACAAGGGCATTGCATCCAAGTCCTGAGCATGTCAGAAAAGTGAAATTGGCTGAAGCAGCGCTAGACCAGAGAATTGCGGCTTCTTCTCCAGAAACGGCTAAGACAAATTTCATTACCCAGGGCATCGCCCTCCTGATTATCCTCGTGCCGCTAGTTGCAGTAGCTTATGTGATTTGGCTGTTCCAGATCCCCTTTTATTTCGTCCTTTTGGTCCTGCTATTTGCAATTTTGCCGGGACTCTGTAAATGTTATGGCATCATTGTCGGTGGCTTTACAGCGCTTTCTGGAATTAAGCTGGCATTTGCTTGGCAATACTTTGCGGTTCAGCCAGTTCTACCATTCCTGATTTTTAATGCACAGCTCAGCTATTTTTGCCTGGGGTGGGGCTTATTAGTGGCCAGTCGCCAAACTCGCTCCACATTCGGTCTTTTATTGGGGGCGATCAACTTATTCGGAGGTGTGTTTGGATTATTTCAGTTCAAATCGAGTACACACATAGTTGCACCTGGTTTTTTGGGATCTTTGATCTCAGGGCTTTTAACCATCGGACTTGGCTGTTCTACCATCGCCACAATTCTAAACTCTTGGTCACCCTCGAAAACTGCTCAAGACTAGTCAGAAGGCTTCACGAGTTTCACTTCCACGGGTTCAAAGACGATCGTAAATTTGCTGGACGGCTGGAGTTGTTGCAGCACTCGCACATAATCCTCGGCATTGCTGCGTTTACGAAAGCGCTCCATCAGCAATCTTTGGCAATTGGGCAGCAAACGATAGACCACCCAAGGCGAGAGTTGGTCAGAGTAAGGCATAATTTTGTGTGTCCAATGACAACAACCTTCACGCCAGGGCATCCAGAGCATCCGACTCACTATCCTTGGCTGTGACTAGACATATTGTCTAGACAAGGAAGGGTTTTGTCAAGCAGTCTAGACACTTTGTCTATTCATGAATGGCTAAACAGAGAAAAGAGCGAGAAGAGGTTGGGGTGGCTCCCTTAAAGCAATTGAGGGATGAATTCGGTATGTCTCAAGAGGAGTTTGCGCGACAGATTGGCACTTCTGCCAGAACAGTGAGCCGTTGGGAAGCGGGGGATAATGTGCCCACCTTTACGATCGCCCAAATGAAAGCGATCGATCGATTGATGCGATCGAAGGGTAAAACGTTGGAGGACTTACCGGACCAGTTCAGCGCAGTTGCAACGCAGCAGTAAGGCTAGAGATAACATTGACTATGATGAGCATGTCTTCTGTTCTACAGTGATATGGCTATTGCAGGTGTTGAGTTTCGATCCTATCTGGAGGCAATTTGTGGTGATCGATCGTTTCACGATATTCCTTGCCCCTGCACTGCTCGATAGCCTAAAGCATCAATCCGCACTCAGCCCCATCCAAGACGCTACTGCTATGGCAAGACTTCGTTTGCAAAGCCTGTAGGCAACACAAACCTTTTAAACAATAAAACGATCGTACAGCAGAAGAGGTTGGAGAGACAGAATAAAGATAAGGCAAAGGCAAAGGAGGATAGGAAGCATGGGCATTAATACATGGAGGAAGCTTGTATACATCGAACTGGTCTGACACCTATAGTCAGTGTCCGATAAGTCCCTTTTATTAAATCAAGTTTGATCGATTACAGGTTTCACTGGGTAGGTGTGTTACCAGCAGAAGCACCCACTGTTTGGGCAGAATCCTGATTAGGATTATGGTTCCATTCAACAATATAGCTTGCTAAACCTAGACTTTTTTCCTTAATGAGAACTACATAGCCAAGCGAATTGCTTTGCCTAACTTCATAGAGATCACCACCGCCATAAGTGCCTATCTGGGTAAAGCTTGCGCCTACATATAGCTGTGGCAGGATTTCCTCGCGTACTTGGTCAATGCCCTTGTTCTCTAATCGGGTCATATTAGTAATGCCGTCAATTGGAACCGGGTCAGTCAAATTTGCGTCAGCCTGCTGCAGGCTAATTGCTGTAAAAAAGGCACTTGGTTCGGGGAAAAAGCTGTAAAACTGAGCGGCTGAAGCTTGTCCAATACCTGAAATAGTACTGCTCTGAAGCTGTCCTTGAGTCAATAGGGGTGAAGGCGATTCAGAGGCGGAGGCTGCGGGGGCTAACGTCGCGATCGGTGTAGGTGTTGCAATGGGCGTGGGGGTGACAACAGGCGTAGGTGTCGCGACCGCAGCAGGAGACGGTAAAGGTACACGAACCGGATTTAGAATGGGAGAACGGCGAGGTAAGACAGCTTTAACCACTGGCTTTGGTGCAGGTCTAGGGGTTGGTCGGACAGCTTGAGCAGGTTGAGTCTTCACTTTTAGAGAGCTAATGCTGGATAGCTTAACTTCCTCTTCTGGCGGTTTTTGTTCAGGAGTGGATTCCGTTTTTGAAGGCAATGGCAACAGCAGCAGCAGCGCATGCAGCGCAAGAGATAATATCACCATGGGATGATATAGATATTTTAATAGAGAATTCATGTTAATAGACTGGTGGAATCATGAGAATAGCTCAACAACTTGTAAGTAGGTGGTTTAGATAAAGCGTAGATAGAAGGTTTGGAGCTACACCCTCAAGCAGGGGATTCCCCGTTCCCCTCCCTTGCTTTCATATCCTGCGTTTAGTTATGCCTAACTACTTGCCCAGTAGAACAAGCAGCAGGGGCGAACCAGGATTCACCCCTACTGATAGAGCCATTTCGATGGGTTAATTTCTGCCCTGGTTAATCAAGCGTTCTGGTATCTACGTCCTTTTACCCTCAGAAGTAATCGAGGTTTAGCGTCTTTGGAAGGTTGTTCGTACAACTTCGTAATCTGTAGCAGGCAAAGGTACATAGCCAACTTCACTGACAAGATCAGGATTATTCAGGTAGAACTCGACAAATCTGGCAACTTCTGGGCGCTGAGCTGATTTCTTGCTGACGTAAATGAACAAGGGACGGGAGAGTGGGTAGGTGTGATTTTCTACGTCTTCCCGATTTGGCGCTACAGCACCATTGCCACTATCAAGAGGAACTGCCTTCAAGCGTTGCTGGTTAGCAGCATAATATGCATAGCCAAAATAACCGAGTGCATTGGGATCACGAGATATGCCCTGCACTAAAACGTTGTCATCTTCGCTAGCGGTGTAGTCAGAACGACTAGCTTTGGATTTGCCAACCACCTTCTCGGTGAAATAATCAAATGTGCCTGAATCCGTACCCGGACCAAACAGCTTCAGTGGAGCATCCGGGAAACCCGAACGAACCTGATTCCAGTTTGTGATCTTACCTTGAGCTTCGGGTTCCCACATTTTCTTGAGCTCAGCCAATGTCAGATTGTTTGTCCAAGTATTACGAGGATTCACTACAACCGTTAGGGCATCAATCCCAATTTTCAGCTCAACGTAATCAATCCCAGCAGCTTTGCACTTGTCTGCTTCTTCAGGTTTGATTGGGCGTGAAGCATCTGAGATGTCAATTTCACCATTACAGAACTTCTCGAACCCACCGCCTGTTCCAGAGACACCAACCGTGACCTTGATGTCACGATTCTCGGCTTGAAATTCTTCTGCAACTGCCTCTGTAATTGGGAATACAGTGCTAGAACCATCAATCTTAATAACGCTAGCTCCCTGAGAGAAAACAGCAGGGGCAGAAATAAGGGTTGTAGCAAAGGCTCCAATTATCCCTAGCAGAATAAACCGCATGATTTTACTTCTTGCTCCCTTCACCACCATAGATCACGCTCCTAGTAACAGTTAAGTTCTTCTTCTCTAAGGGGAGATTTTACAGGGGATACGCATTTGAGTATAAAGTGCTAGGTGGTGAGTGCTGAGACAGCAACAGCCACTCTGCACTGAGTACTCAGTACTGTTGACCAGAAACCTGTTAACTATCCACCATACCCCTTAGTACTATTAGCAAGATAGTAGATAAGGATTAAGAACTGATGATACAAAGGATGATAATCAGTTTAAACAAGGGTTATGGTCCGGTTAATTCCATAGCTCTTGCAGTTTTCGGTTACTATAAATACTTTTTAACAATTTTAATATCAATCAGTTCCAACAAGACGTATACTGATCTGAAAGTTTTCAACTTTTTAGATGAGCGAGAATTTATCAATGTCTAAGGTTGGACATTCTGAACGATGGAAACCGAAGCGTTCATTAAGTAGATGGTCTGAGCGTGCTATAAAATTCATATTTGGAGCATTCGCGCTGATTTCAATTGCAACCACGCTGGGTATCATCCTTTCCCTCGTTTTTGAAACGATTGAGTTTTTCCAGGAAGTTCCAATTGGACGCTTCTTGACAGATACAGAATGGACTCCCTTATTTGCCAACCCTAAATATGGAATCTTCGTTTTAATTAGCGCTACCTTTCTTACTTCTGTGATTGCATTACTTGTTGCTATTCCTGTGGGATTGATGACAGCAATTTATTTAAGTGAGCATGCTTCTCAACAAACGCGTCGTTACTTGAAACCCGCACTAGAAGTTTTGGCAGGCGTTCCGACCGTTGTCTATGGTTATTTCGCTTTATTGTTTGTTACACCCATTCTTCAAATTGTGATTCCAGGGTTAGAAGTCTTTAATGCTTTAAGCGCGGGACTGATCATGGGCATTGCCATTCTGCCAACCGTTGCTTCGCTGAGCGAAGATGCCATCTATGCTGTTCCTCAAAGTCTGCGGCAAGGAGCTTATGCACTAGGAGCAACGAAGCAAGAAACGATACAAAACGTTGTCCTGCCAGCCGCATTATCAGGGATTGTGGCTTCAGTTATTCTGGCTATTGCTAGGGCAGTAGGTGAAACCATGATTGTCACGATCGCCGCTGGACAGAACCCTCGCTTGACACTTGACCCCCGGTTATCGGTACAGACAATGACTGCATTTATTGTGCAGGTTAGCCTCGGAGATGCTCCGACAGCTTCATTAGAATACAAAACTATCTTTGCAGTCGGAATGACGCTCTTTCTCATAACCCTCATACTGAATATGGTTAGTTTCTGGTTTGTGAATCGGTTTCGGGAGAAGTACGATTAATGACTCCGCTCAATTTAAAGCCGGATGAACAGGTGGATTCTTATTTTGATTCGAATCTAGCAAAGCGATATTGGTTCGATCGAGTTTTTGTAAGTACTGCGTTTATCTGTACTCTAGTAGGTTTAGTCATTCTGGCACTATTGCTTTTTGATGTTTGCAAAGATGGGCTACCACGTCTCAGTATTGACTTTCTGACCCATTATCCATCTCGACGAGCTGGCCAGGCGGGGATTCTTTCTCCGCTTGTTGGCACAATTTGGTTGCTAGTCATTACTGCGCTCGTTGCTATTCCAATTGGTGTTGGAGCAGGCATCTTTCTCGAAGAGTTTGCTGCAAGTTCTCTACTGGCAAAAGTGATTGAGGTGAATATTGGTAACCTAGCTGCGGTGCCTTCAATTATCTACGGTTTACTGGCTCTACATGTCTTTGTGCGGCTGATGAATCCGATTACAGGTGGACGTAGCGTTTTATCAGGTGGATTAACGCTGGCACTTTTGGTTTTGCCGATTATTATCGTGGCAACCCGCGAAGCGTTACGAGCTGTCCCTGAAGGCATTCGTCAAGCGGGTTATGCTATTGGCACAACTCGTTGGCAAGTGGTTCGTGATCAGGTATTGCCAATTGCCTTTCCTGGCATTCTCACGGGAACTATTTTAGCATTATCAAGAGCTATTGGTGAAACTGCTCCTCTGATTACCATTGGTGCGTTGACGTTCATTGCGTTTCTGCCACCCCTGGTTCCCTTAACGGAAGGATTGCGTTCACCCTTTACAGCTCTGCCGATTCAAATCTATAACTGGGTGTCTCGTCCCCAAGAAGCCTTCCAAATTGCAGCAGCAGCAGGAATTATTGTACTGATGGCGGTGCTGATCACGATGAATGCAACAGCAGTCTATTTGCGGAATTGGTTGCAGCGAACCAGAAATTAGTTGAACTTACAAGGAATATCACGATGCAGATTGATGCTGTGATTGATGAAGAGACTGTCCTTCAAGTTGAAAATGTCTCAGTCTACTATGGTGCTTTCCCGGCACTCCGAGGCGTTTATCTAGAGATTCCCAAAAATAAAATTACAGCGCTCATTGGTCCGTCGGGCTGTGGTAAAAGCACATTGCTGCGGTGTCTCAATCGATTAAATGATTTTATTCTAGGGGCACGAGTCGAAGGTAGAGTTCGTTTTGGCGGCATGAATTTGTACGACAAATCAGTTGATCCTGTTGAGGTACGACGGCGGATTGGAATGGTGTTTCAAGTGCCAAATCCGTTTCCTAAATCTATCTACGAAAACATCGCTTATGGAGCACGAATTAATGGCTACCAAGGGAATGTGGATGAGTTGGTCGAAATAGCGCTGAAGGATGCTGCTCTGTGGGATGAAGTCAAAGACAAGCTCAAAAACAGTGGTTTATCTCTCTCTGGTGGACAACAGCAGCGGCTTTGTATTGCGCGGGCACTAGCAATTGAACCCGAAGTCCTCTTGATGGATGAGCCCTGTTCTGCCCTTGACCCGATTTCAACTGGGCGCATCGAAGAACTAATGCATGAATTGAAGCAAAAATACACCATCGTTATTGTTACGCATAACATACAACAGGCGGCTCGTATTTCCAGCTACACTGCTTTCTTCAGCACTGATGAGAGTCGCACTGGTCAGATGGTTGAATTTGGTCCTACAACTCGGATTTTTGGTCAAGCGAACGATCCACGCACCCGCGACTATGTGGAAGGGCGTTTTGGTTGAGCAACCAATGCTTTAGTTACTCATTCTGGTTTGAGTGGAACTGCGAAGCAATAAGCCGATCGTCAAGCTGATTCAAGAGAGATTGCGGCTAGTCTGCCCCAAGCTAAACGAGGAGCAAGCTGATCACTCGATATCAAGATGTTCCTATGCCGTTAGCAGATGCCTGTTTAGTAAGGATGACCGAGCTATATCCTGGCAGTACTCTTTCATGTAAATGAGTCACAACATGAAGGAGTTGTATAATCACTCGATCGGACCAATAATCATCAGCTACTTGGCGATCGCCTGAAACCCTACGACATCCAAAATTGCGATCGTGAAGCGAACCAAGCGATCGACATGACCAATATTTGTCTGCATCATTCTGGCTCCTTATCCAAGCCCTTCATTACTGCTCATCGTAGATCAGGGATTCCAGAATTATCTGTGACAAAAGTTCCAGAGCATTCCAGAAAGATGCCACATAAAATTGAGCCAGCAGCTTCAGGTTATCCCAAAACTACTAGCTCAACTGAGAACATCATAGAGAGTGCTCGCCAACTAAGTTCAGATAAGTTTATTGACTTAGTAGGATACTAAATGGAGAATGTCTCGGAGAACACTGAAACCAGCCAGATCCCAAAGCAAATAGGCAAGGAATCCAATCATTGCGAGACGACCATTCCACAGCTCAGCTTGAGGATTCCAGCCAAACAGAAAAGCATTCCGATCGGCTCCATTATATTCGCGTGCCACAGGAGGCAAGTCAGTTGCGGGACGAGTTTCGGGAGGGCGGGTTGGAGTAGGATTCATAACTTCATATTCCTTAATGAGTGACTTGCCCCCATTCTAGTCATCTGAGCATTGGCACTTAGTCTATCCAATGGTCTATATTCAACCCGTGCTTACAGAGGAGTTGCTGTAATCTTCGATCGTGTTCTCAGAAATGAATCCAAAAGTTTCCAAAATCTGCTTCTAGTGCTGGCAATCGTCCATGACGTTAGCGTCACAATCACCATACTGTTTTTTCGACTAATCCTTTAGCGATCCTCCAAGCGCCGTTGCCATTCAGCATCAATCTTGTCTGTTCGTCGGAGTTCTTGTTCCGTCAGATCTTCTTCCGTGGTGTAAGCTAAATCATCTTCTCGCACGATCGTTTCTGCTGCAAATTGACGGGCAAAATTGAGTTTTGGCTGGATCGTCTCGCTTGCTTCATTTAAAGTCATTGCCCGCATCTGACGCTGGTCGTTGCGAGCTTCTACTTTCCGGTTGCGTCCCTGCACCCAAAAATAGCGAATCAGCGGAATACCGAGAAACCCGGTGCCATAGCCCAGCAGCAACCAATAGATTGCCGCCACAAACTCAACCAAACCACCCAGTTCGCGAGCGATCGACCCATCTCCCAGCAGATTTCCTAGCACCAATGCCCCAATCAGGTTAATTGCCCCCAGACCGATCGCCAACATAATTTGGCCAGAGCCCGCAGCACTAAATCGCCAGGGTCGCTCTTTTAAGTAAGCAGAAACAGGTTGGGGGTTCGTTTGCCGTGCTGTCACTTGCAGTTCGGGAAAATAGTAAACTAGCTGACCTTCCGGGCTCACCTCTGGGCGACCGTTAAAGCGGCTCAGCACCGGCAGCATGTAATCCTCATATTCTTGCTGCGAGGGTCGGCCTAACTCATCGAGGTAAGGCGCAATTTGTTCTGCCACGATCGCCCCGCCCTGATTACGGATGACGGTACCGATCGTCTGCCAACGGCGTTCCTCTAAGTCTGCATTCGGATTACCATCGCCAAACAGGAAGGAAAAGATAGCCTCCAGGAAATTCATTTCGGCGGGTTCGGACGATCGGCCTTTGCGACGGTTGGAATTAGGCTGGTTATAGCGATAATTTTGCCGGCTGTAATAGTCCGGCATAAAGAGAATCCACCAATCGCCACCACCCCAACTACCGCTGCCAAAATTGCCGCCCCAATCGCCGCCACTGTTATTGTCATCCCGACTGTTCAGGGCGATCAGGATAATCACAATGGCGATGCCGATCAGCGCAATAGAAGCAATTAAATAGATCCCAAAGGAAATTCGAATCAGATAGAAAATGAAATTCCAGATCTTGCTGAAAGCTTCCTGCCAACGGAGCCGCCAATATTTGCTGCGAAGGATGTCACGAAAATTGCGGGGAAATAGGTAGGCAATCTCACCCGATTCGGCGACCTGGAGGTGACCACCCGCTTCTGAAGCAAGCGCCAGTAAATCGCGTTCGGCAATTTGGATATCGAGACCTGCCTGGGCTGCCACATCGCCGATCGTGACTCGATAATCCAGCTTTTCAACGGCCCGCATCACGGCGGGATTTGCCACTGTACTCATTGCTGAGAATCCTTGGAAGTCTTAATCTACCTCCAGTATAGGATTCTGATTTTTGGAACGTCTGTTGAAAGAAGGAGGAAGAAGAGAAGTTAGGACTCTATGGGTAAAACCCTGACCTCCCTTCACCTCACGTAATGCACCCTGAACGGTTGCGAGACATCGCTTGCAGCCTTTAAGCTGAGCATCCGCTTCCGTGTTCTCACAGAGATTAGTATCCCGGCTTTTATGGAGAAGGCGAGTGACGGGTCAAACAGCGATCCTGTGACAATTGATCAGCCAATGCGTGATCGGCGAGCCTATGAAGAACTGATGAACATCCTGATTTTGAGTGATAGCCATCACAGCTCCGTTGAATCACAGAGGGCCATTGCGTTACAGCGTTGGAGCATGGTTGCTCAGGCATCCAGTCAGTCATCCAGCCCGATAAACCGACAGCAATTTCACCATTTGCGATCCCTAGAAATGCACAACAACCGGAGTACCGATCGAGGCCCAATCGAACAGCCATTCCGCATGATCGACGGCCACATTGACGCAACCATGGCTGACGGGCGTGCCAAATCGGTGATGCCAATAGGCTCCATGAATTGCGTAGCCCCCGGAGTAGTACATAGTGAAGGGCACATCGGGTACATCGTAGTCAGCGCCTCGCATGCGGGCCGTGCGGTATTTCGATTGAATGGCAAAGGAGCCGGTCAGGGTAGGATGCTCATCGGTTCCGGTGGAGACAACCACCGCATAGACAGGCACATTGCCTTCCCAGGCGATCAGGCGTTGGGTGGAAATATTGACCTCAATCCAGCGATCGGCAGATTGTCTGAGGTAGGCCATCTTTTGTGTTGTGACATCACTGGCAAGGCTGGGTAGCGGTTTCTGGATGAGTCCGGTGCTCCAAACAGTTAGGGCCAATCCAGTCGCAATGCCAATTTGAGTCAAGTGCCAGAAATTCCGATCGCTGCTCATTGCGGTTCTCCTTAATCCCGGTCAGGGAGTGCTTAAAATAATTTTGCTAGATAAAAATAGTTTCTGCACCCGTGGCCTGCTCTATCTCGCTGAATTGCGTCGATTTAGCGGATATAGAAATAACTTCAGCAGTGCTCAGCCATTTTCCGCATTGAGATCCGCATTAAGATGAAAAGAAGTTGGGCTGGGCGAGTTTGGGCGATCGTTTCTGAAGAGATATTTTGCCGCAGCCCTATTTGCCGGAGCCTTTATTCAAAGCCTTTATATAGTTAGGAAGGGCTATGCCTCAGTTTGAATCGTCGCGCATGCAGGTTGTTCAGTCGCCGATTATTCCGATCGTTGCTGACCTAATTCGGCAAAATCCCGGCACGATTTCGTTAGGACAGGGAGTTGTTTCCTATGGTCCGCCGCCCGAGGCGATCGAACAAATCAGCCGCTTCCTGGCGAATCCCAACTACCATAAATATCAGGCGATCGAAGGCATTCCAGAGCTGTTGCAGGCGATCGAAATCAAACTCAAAACGGAAAATGGCATCGCGATCAATGCCGATCGGCAAGTGATTGTGACTGCTGGCAGCAATATGGGATTTATCAATGCCGTGATGGCGATCGCCGATCCGGGAGATGAGATCATCCTGCAAGTTCCCTATTATTTCAATCATGAAATGGCGATTCAGATGGCTAACTGTGTGCCGGTCTTTGTTGCCACCGACGATCAATATCAGTTGCAAATCGACGCCATTCAAGCTGCCATTACTGCTAAAACCAGGGCGATCGTCACTGTTTCACCCAATAATCCCAGCGGCGCAGTTTACCCAGAAGCAGATTTGCGGCAGGTCAATCAACTCTGTCGGCAGCATGGCCTCTATCACATCCATGATGCGGCCTATGAGTATTTCACCTATGGGGATGGCGATCATCTATCTGCTCTTGCAACCGGTCAGCCCCACTTTTCGCCCGGATCGATCGATCACAGTGATGCCTATACGATTTGTCTGTTTTCCCTATCGAAAGCCTATGGATTTGCCAGTTGGCGGATCGGCTATATGGTCCTGCCGACTCATTTAGTGCCTGCTGTCCGCAAAATTCAAGACACGATCTTAATTTGTGCGCCGGTGATTTCCCAATATGCTGCCGTAGGGGCCTTGCAGGCTGGGATTGACTATTGCCACAGCCATTTGGTCTCGATCGCTCAGGTTCGGCAAAGTTGTTTGGAACAGTTGGCCACGATTCAAGAGATTTGTACCGTTCCGCTCGCACTAGGAGCCTTCTATTTTCTGTTAAAGGTACATACCGCTTTAGATTCTATGCAACTCACTGAGAAGTTAATTCGAGACTATCAGGTTGCCGTGATTCCCGGTATGGCCTTTGGCATGGAGGGCTGCTATCTGCGGGTAGGCTATGGCGCACTCCAACCAGAGACAGTGCAGCAAGGTATGGGACGATTAGTGAAAGGATTGCGATCGATCGTGGGGTAAAGGCTGTATACTAACCGACTTGAGTTAAGCGCTGAATAAATTGCTGATGCCCCTCAGACTGGAGACCTTGTTGCAAAACGGCCAAGACTTGTTGCATTTCTCCGCTCAGCAATGCGGTTGTTGCTAACCACAAACCAGGACAAACTTTGCTGCGAACAATCTCTTGCTCATCGGCTTCTAGAGGCAGATAGTCATCCTGACTCAAAGTTCAGCTTTCTTCAAGTGGGGCATCGCGTTATACCGACGCTCAAATTCATGACGAGTTAGACGATCGCCACTTTCCAAAGGCGGGATTGGCACTACAGTTTGCTGCTGAGGAAGGCTATCAACCATTGGGAGTACAAGCGATGAGTGATAAGTCGATCGTACAGATTATGGTCGATGCCAGCAGATAGTACAGGCCCACGAGCAACAGGAAGTGTCGGAGATCAGCAATACAAGGAAGAGCTGGCAAAGAGAAATCATCCGGTTGATTTCATTGTACTCATGCGTTAGTTCCATCTTCAAAGCACCTAAACTGCTCATTCAAAGCCCTTTGAACAATTTAGGGAGAGGCGGAGCTGGTGAAATGCAAAAAAATTTTACGGATGTACTAGTACATTAGAACTATGTGTGCTAGGATTTAGGACAAGTTCAGTACAGATGTACTATATATTGAGTTTAGCACCTGCTCCCTCTTCAAAACCGCCTTCTGGGGATGTGTGATCTCCTGAGCATAGTACAGATGGAAGCAGCCCCTGAACTGACGTATTCGCACTTTTTTCCGTTGTCCGTCACTTCTACACAGGCATGGCTATGAGACAGTCCCAAACCGAAATCAAAGCAATCGAGGCTGAGCTGCGATCGATCCGTGCAGATAAAAAAACATCCGGTCGATCGGTAACCTTGCTCGAACCCAATCGGCCTATTGAGTATGATCAACCCATTTCTCCTACGATTACTCGTCCGGCGGCCAATCCTCCAGTTGGCAAAGTTCAATCCCCTGTTAAACCATCATCTAAAACTCGATCGATAGAATGTTTTCCACTGCCGAAAAATAACGCCAGGGTGAACGTTGAGGAGACAGAACTCGCAGCCATAGTAGACCAGTTGCGGCAACAGACTCGCCCCTCTACGCCAGCGAATCCCTATCAAACTCCAGTGGTGACTGCATCCGATCGAGCCGTTGTTCGACAAATCTTAGAAGAAAAAGCCAGACAAATTAACTCGCTGTCTCATCAGCAAGAAGCCATCATTCGGGAGTTAATGCTGCTCTCCGATCGATTTGAACAGGAACTACAGTTAGCGGATACAGATATTGATCAAGAATTTGAGCCGATTTGTGAATATGTCAGTGCAGAAGTTCCCTATGTGGATCAGGAACGAGATGGGACACTTTTGCTGACGACTCGATCGATCGATTGGCCAGAAACCGATTGGCCGGAAACCGGTTGGCCGGAAACCAATTGGTCAGAAACGGGTCGGCCAGAAACGGGTCAGCCAGCAGGACAGAACCGATCCTACACAGTGCGCCGCAAGCCCCGTCGATCGCTGTTGGTTTCTCTCACATCGCAAGTTTGGCGACTCACTTGGCAGCTAACCTGGCGACTCACAACTGGGACGATTGGGTTACTGGGCGTAATGGGATCGATCGTGACTGCTCCCATTCGTTGGCTACTCCTGAAAGAGCCCGCACTGAAAGAATCTGCTCCGCAAGAAACCGCTGTTCCGCCCCGTCGCAAAACCTATCGCGGTTCAGGGCGGCGGGCTGTTGCCACCGAAGCTCCCTTTAGCCTTAAATCAGCGCTAGTGCTTGTGATCGGCTCTGCCGCCTTACGGATTTTTCTAGATTGGGTCGTGGTCACCTATCCCATGCTGTGGATTCCCAGCGTGCTGGTGATGCTTGCCCCCGCATTGTTTGCCGTGTATCGCTCTACGGTCACTCCCCATGTGGGGTTTGCCTGGGGTTATCGTTTGTTCGCCATCATGATCGGTCTATTACTCGGAGGAAGACTATGAGCCCCCTATTACTTGGTGCCGCTTGGATTTTATTTGTGCTTTCCTGTTTCGCATCGATGGCTGCTGATGTCAAAGCCAAACCCCCTGTAAAGTCCATCAAGAAAGTTGGAGGACATGATGAAGAAACGATCTGATCCCCATCCTCAAATCGGAATGCGGTTGTGTCTCTTGGGCGGAGCGCTCGCAGTCATCGCAGGACTCACCATGGATATGCGCAAAGTAATTTCAATGGAGCAAACTCGTCGGCCCGAAAATTGCGTTGGCCAGGTGAATGAAACGGCAACCATTTCACGCGATCAGCTTGCCACTTTCCTCACCGTTTCGGAACGCGGCTCTAAGGCAACCGTGCAGGATATTCTGCAAATGCCTTACTGCGAGTTATCGGGGCTGGAAGTGCGGGCCGGAGTGCCTGCCGAGCGATCGGTTTACCGGCTGGCCTTTGATCCTCAAACCTGGCTAGTGGTGCTCTATGAAGGCGACGAGTATGCTGGCTATCAATTTCGCGTCTCCCGCTGACCCTTCTCTCGCTAACCCTCAGTGATCCCCATCTGTTCGATCCAATGCTATATATGGGGGGTTATCCCTGCTAATGAGGAACGGACAAAGCGATGGGGCGCTGGGATTGGGGCAAACGCGGAATTGCAGTTGCGATCGTACAGATTGCCACTGTAGGTTGTTCGGCAATGCCGCCTATTTTCCCGCAGTCTGCTTCTGAGCCAGTGCGAACCATTCAAATTCAGCAATCCTGGCAGCTCAAGCCCGGTGATACGATTGGAGACTATCGAATTGCCGCCGGGTTAGGAGATATTTCGATCGAACTTAAAGGAGGTAAGGTTTATGCTCCTTTTGAAGGTCGAGTTCAACCTAATATTCCCGATTGTGTCATCTTTTCCAGTCCAGAAGTTCCGGCTTATCTCTTCCGGATGTGTGGCCTCAACCAGCCCCGCTTGGGTGCAGTCAAACAAGGAGATGCGATCGGTTCAGGGGATTATCTCCACTTCGCCACGTTAAGAAAATTACCCGAAGGGACCTGGACGATTGTAGAACCTTCTCGCTCAATCTTAGAACGCTTACTTACCCCGTCATGAACAAAGCACTTATCTGCCTTACTGGGTTGGCCACCGTTTTGTTGAGCCAGCCAGCCCTGGCTGTGAATCCCAATTGGCAGGGGACGATGTCTAAATCAGCCTCCGGATATCAAACAGGTTATGAGTCTAGATACAACCTAGACTACCAAGAAAACACACTTCGCTCAACGCCAATTGGAACACCAAAACCCTTTTCCCAACCGTCAACGGCTTCATCTCCCGGTCTTTTGCCGCCCCCTGCTGTGGAGCCACCCCTGGGTGTAACCGATCGTGCCGCCAATCCAGAGGATCGTTCTCAAGATAACCGTGCTGTGCTACCCCCACCCCCAGCCTTAGCCGAAAGTTCTGAGATCCCATCAGTCACACCATCAACCTCGTCCTCACCTGGCATGATGCCATCAGGAGAGTCTGCTGATGCGAATCTGCCTAGCCTTCAGTTGGCACAGCCGATTCCGAGCGACATTGGTGTGGAGTTTGATCTATCCAATTCGGCTAAACCACTCCCTCCAGCAATACAGCAGCCACCCACTCCGTTACAGAGCAATTTGCCAGAAGGTGATTTACCAAAAAGTGATCTGCCAAACAAGACGATCGCCCCTGCTCCGGCTCAACCCGATGCCGCAACTGCCCAGTCTCGCAAGCCAGAATTCACCCTGACTGATTTATTTAACGGCAACTCTGACTCGATCGTTGCTGTGATTGTCGGCAATGCAGAAGGGACTCGTCGTCCGGATGGAGGACCGAATCAAGCGTTTTATGGCCACAAAGATCCCGGTAATGGCGTATGGAACTTGGGCACATTTTCCTATCAGCATGGAGCCAATTCCCCTGAAGAAGCGGATGCCAAGCAATTGAATCGGTTGAAGCATCAAGCCCAGATCATGCAGCAAAAAGCTGCTGAGAAAGGCTTGCGGCTGACGTTAGAAGAAACATTGAATGGCATTGACCTGGCGAATCAGGCTCCTCAAGCGGTGATTGATGCAGAGGGATATATTGAGTGGCTGGCGCAAGCGCATGCTATGGGCAAGCAAGATGCAGATGCGATTTTATGGGCCAGAGTACAGTCTTTTATCGATCCCCAAACCCAACAGTGGAACGCACCAGGTCTGGGTAATACGCCCGATCGCATCAGTCAGGATCAGCAGCGTCGCATGGAGGCGATCGCCAACGCTATCAATACGCAGAAGTATGAGATCTCTCCAGATGCTCGCTTACGTCCTCAGCCGATGGGCTTCCGCATGCCTGGATTTTTAGGAATGGTGCGTCAGTTGACCCAGAAGACGGCTGATTTGCTGGGATTATGAGGGGTGAATAGGTAGTGCTGGCCGAACAAACCGGTTAGCTACCGGGCCGGTTACGCAATTCGGCTGGCATATAGGAACGATCGCCCAATATTTGCAGCATGGGACCATGGACATCAAACTGAACCACACTCACGGAAGCAGCTAGCATATCAATTCGATCGCGATAACGCCCCAAATCAATGCCCAAGAGGCTGCATAGAAGGACCCGAATCGTGGCTTTGTGTGAAACGACGAGCACATTGCCGTCTAGATATTTCTGCTCAATTTCTGCAATCACTAATGCGGCCCGACTCGCAAGTTGTACTGCTGTTTCACCTTCAGTCGGAGGATTCCAGGCTGGTTCGGTAAGCCAGCGCACATAATCTGAAGCATAGTGGTCCATGACATACTGGTTGGTTTGCCCTTCCCAGCGACCATATTGAATTTCCTTCAAGCCGTCCCGCAGCTGCATTTCCATGCCGATCGCATCACAGAGCGGTTTTGCTGTGGCGATCGTGCGACGCATCGGACTGCAGTAGATCGCAGCCCAAGGGATCTGTTGATAGGCGGCACCAAAGGCACGTGCCATTTCATGACCTTCAGGTGTTAGATCGGGGTCGAGAATGCCACAATAGCCACCTGTTTGGCTAAAGGTTGTTTCTCCGTGACGGATGAAGTAGATTTTGAGGCTCATGAATTAGGTGGAACTCAGTTTTTGCTGTTTGGTGTAAGTCAAACCAGTGTAAATCAGACCCATGTAAATCAAAAAACTCCCAAGATACATCTCTTCAATTTTTATCCACAACCATTTGGGCCATTTCTCTACATTTCGCTTCAGCGGCAGCATAGGCTTGCTGATATTCTTTGCCACCCAGCATCACGTCTCCGTAATATTCATAGGGAGTCGAGCCATAAATCGGCAATGGATCATCCTCAGGATAGTCTTCTTTCGATTCTTCGATCACAGCTTTCAACTGCTTTACGCTTAACCGCTGGGCAGCAAAGTAGAACAGATCCTCCGCCTTTTTCTTCAAATGAGGCAGATTGGGATCGACAATGCGATCGCCTACTTCCAGCCAGCCATGCTCAACGAGTCGATAAGGCTTGTTTGCATAGACCAAAAAACCCTGGACATAAGTGGCTCCCTGCAAGGCCAGCGCTGCTCGATAGGCATTGTCAAAAGGCTTGCGGGCTTTGCTTTTGATCTGTTCTGCCACTTGTCGAGATTGAGCTTCATCGAGAGATAGGTTCATCAGATTATAATACTTCGGCTTACAAGACTTCGGTTTAGCGTGTTCTGTAACAAGGCTATCTGGAATACCCTGTTGGGCATGCCACACTGATCCTAACGCCTTGCGGGGTCTTCAGGCTAACCCAAACTTTGAAAACCCGCGACTGAACCAAACAAGTTCAATATTGAGACAGAGGAGAATTTGTTAATCAGCCCTTAGGATGAGAGTAGGACAATGGGGGAGACGTTATGCAATCAACGAGTCGATCGGGCCATACAATTTTTCTATCATGGCTGACATTAGCGGCCATTCTGGGAACGTTTGTTGTCAACGTCTGGTCGAATTTTGCTCCCCTCTATGGTCAGACGATCGGTGATATTTCCAATACCCTCTTTGCGAACGTCCTGATTATTCCAGCAAACTATGCCTTCGCCATTTGGGGATTGATTTATCTGGGACTCTTAGGATTTGGGATTTATCAGTTACTACCAGAGCAAAGACAGAATCCACGCTTGCGATCGGTCCGTCCGCTGCTGATTTTAGCCTGCATCGCTCAAGCTATCTGGGTATTTAGCTTTTTATCCCAACAGTTCTGGCTTTCAGTCGTGTTTATGCTGCTGATTTTGGTGCCGTTGATTGGTTGCTATCTCAGACTAGAAGTGGGCAAACAGCCCGTCGGAAGAGCAGAGAAGTGGTTGGCTCAGGTACCATTCGGGATTTATTTGGGTTGGATTAGCGTCGCAACAATCGTCAATGTGGCGATCGCACTCTACAGTCAGAACTGGCACGGCGACGGCTCTGCGGTTTTCTGGACCGTTTTGATGATGGTGATTGCTGGGGTTCTCGGTGGCCTGTTGGCTGTGCAACGACGAGAGATAGCCTATCCCCTCGTAATTGTCTGGGCACTGATTGCGATCGCCACCCGACAGTCAGCGATTCCGCCCATTTTAATTACGGCAACTATCCTGGCTATCGGACTCATGGTTCTGGTTTTGATGAAGCTGGTGGGTCAGTTAAAGCACCGTCGATCGCAGTCATAGCGGAATTCTGAAGATTTGCGGTCCGCCTCTTCCTTCAGCCAGATAATTTTGGTAGAGTCAGCAGGAGGGGTTGTAGATCAATCATGAATATTCTTCACGGCACCTGGATCCCAGCAGCAGTAGACTTTGTGCAGAAGGGATTTTTTTGTTTATGGGTGGAAACAACCGAGGCCAAGCGTCGTCGAAATCCTAGCAACATCCATCCGCGTCACTTACTGAAGGCAGATTTGTTGGCGTTTCTTAACAAAGAACTCGGCCTCAAAGCTCCTGACGGTAGATATGTTCAGGTTTCGGCTCCCTGCTATTTTTTGCTGCCCACCCATCAAGGCAAGCCCCTACCCTCGCTAGAACTATCTCGCTACTTGGAAGAAGAGCTGCCCGAAGAATTTGAGTGGGACTATTGGCAGATTGACTGCTACCAGATTCCAACCAAAGGAAATCACTTCACGAACGATCGCAATATCGTCCGTCTCTTAAACGATCTGCATTTTATTGCCATCAACAACCTCTCCGAAATTCAGTTTGGTGCAGATTTATTGTTCTGGTATCACTATACTCAGAGCTTTAAACCAGTGCTTTTGCGCGATCACTATATTCCCGCCTTAAAGTATCGCTCGCTTGCGCCAGCCAAAGCAGAAGCGACCCGCAAAGGCCGCTCAAGCAAAGACACTACTCAAACCGCAGCGAAAACCACGACGAAAACTGCAGCAAAACGATCGGCTAAAGCAGCTCAAGCGATTGAAACAGTGGAAGCAACTGAAAAAACAGCAGCTCGATCGGCAAAACCTGAGGCATTTGAGATCTATCCCGGCTGGGAAATTCTTTCCAACTATTATGAACAGGAAATTGAGCGGCATTTAGAGTATATGCCGTTAGCCTGCGTCAGCGGCTTTTCTGAGTTGCCAGCCACACCCCAGTTTTATGACAGAGAACGGCTGCTGCGGCATTTTTCAGAATGTTTGCTGGACAGTCTAGTGGTCGGATTATCGAGCAGCGCCACTTTTACCAAAAAAATTGCCGATACACTGATTTATAGCTGCCTTTATCCCGGCAAACCCTGGACTGGTGAAACTGGCTTGAAGGTTTATCAACAGTGGCAGACCTGGCGCGATCGAATTGCCCGCAGTCAAACCGATTNTACCTTTCTATCTCTGCTTTCAGCTGCATGCGCCTGAGAAACAAACTGAGTCCTGGTTTCTAGAGTTCCTAGTAGCCAGTCGGGAAGATCCGTCGAATCGCACTGCTTTATTGGATTACTGGCAAACAACGCCAACCAAGCGTAAAGCGATTCAAAAACGCATGGGCGGCAATTTCGAGCAGCATTTGCTGATGCAGTTGGGTTATGCAGCTCGCATTTATCCCAAACTCTGGCAAGGCTTGGAAACGGATGAACCGATCGGCATTCGGTTAACCATTGATGAAGCCTTTGCCTTTTTGAAGGAATTGGCCTGGGTGCTGGAGGAGTCTGGCTACAAGGTAATTGTACCAGCCTGGTGGACGCCGAAGGGATGGCAGCGCGCCAAGATTCGCTTACGGGCTAGCGGACGCAAGTCGGGTGGTAATGATAAAAGTAAGAGCTATTTTTCATTGAATGCCCTGGTGGATTATCAGTACGAACTATCGATCGATGGTGAACCCGTCAGCGAACGAGAATGGCAACAGTTAGTCAACAGCAAATCTTCTTTAGTGCAGTTTCGCGGCCAGTGGATGGAACTCGATCGCGACAAAATGCAGCAAATGCTGGAGTTCTGGCAAACCCACAAGCAAGACCATCCTGAATTGAGCTTGATGGAGTTTATTAAATTAACTGCCCAATCCGATGATTTTGAATTTGAGGTCGTGCGCGATCGGGTTCTGTCGGACATGCTGGATAAGCTCAATGATAAGAGCCAGCTTGAAGTTTTGTCCGATCCGCAGCAGTTTCAAGGGGCCTTGCGGGATTATCAGAAGCGCGGCGTCTCCTGGATGCATTACATGGAGAGTTTGGGTTTCAACGGCTGTCTGGCTGATGATATGGGCTTAGGCAAATCGGCGCAGGTGATTGCCCGTTTGCTGCATGAGCGGGAGAATGCGCCGAAGAAAGGAAAGAAAGCTGTGGCATTGCTGCCTACTTTGCTGATCGCTCCTACTTCCGTTGTGGGCAACTGGGAGAAGGAGATTGAGAAATTTGGGCCAAAGCTGCGATCGATGATTCACCACGGCAATGGTCGCATTCAGGAAGAAGAGGCTTTCCAGCAGGCGATTGCTGATTGTGATGTGGTGATTACCTCATTCACATTGGCCCGCAAGGATGAGAAGTTACTCAGCAGCGTCACCTGGCAGCGGATTGTCGTGGATGAAGCGCAGAATATCAAGAATCCTAAAGCGGCCCAGACAAAAGCGATTCTCAAACTGGAAGCCCATCATCGGCTAGCCCTGACCGGAACGCCGATCGAAAACCGCCTGCTCGATCTGTGGTCGATTTTTAACTTTTTGAATCCGGGCTATCTGGGCAAAGAAACCCTGTTTCGGCAATCGTTTGAAATCCCAATTCAAAAAAATAATGATCACTTGCGCGCCACCACGCTGAAGAAATTGGTCGAGCCCTTCATTTTGCGGCGAGTCAAAACTGATCCGACTATCATTCAAGATCTGCCCGATAAGGTGGAACAAAAGCTGTTCTGCAATTTGACCAAAGAGCAGGCGTCGCTCTATGAGGCGGTAGTGCGAGATGTGGAAAAGCAGCTCCAGGAGGTAGAAGGGATTCAGCGTAAAGGTTTGATTTTGGCGACCCTGATGAAGCTGAAGCAGATTTGCAACCATCCGATGCAGTTCTTGCAGGACAATAGTGAATTCACGCCTGAACGATCGCACAAGCTCGATCGACTTACCGAAATGGTGCAGGAAGTGATGGAAGAAGGGGAAAGTCTGCTGATCTTCACCCAATTTACCGAGATCGGCGAAGCCTTAGAAAAATATCTGAAACAGACGCTGCATTACAACACTTACTATCTGCATGGCGGCACTGTGCGCCACAAACGCGAAAAGATGATTGCGGAATTCCAGGATCCCGAAACCGAGCCTTCTATTTTTGTGCTGTCGCTGAAGGCAGGCGGCGTCGGCATTACCTTAACTAAAGCGAATCATGTCTTCCATTTCGATCGCTGGTGGAATCCGGCAGTGGAAGATCAGGCGACCGATCGGGCCTTTCGAATTGGACAACAAAAGAATGTGTTTGTGCATAAGTTTGTGGCGATTGGCACATTGGAAGAACGAATTGACAAGATGATCGAAGATAAAAAGAAGTTGGCTGGATCGATTGTGGGTGGCGATGAATCCTGGTTAACGGAATTGGATAACGATGCATTCAAGAAATTAATCGCACTCAACCGCAGTGCAGTGATGGAGTAATTATGGCTAAAAACTTTTCGCGAACCTGGTGGGGACAACGCTTTATTGATGCCTTAGAAGACATTACGGATGAAGGTCGATTAAGCCGAGGTCGTTCCTATGCTCGGGGTGGCAAAGTCAAACAGTTTCATATTCAAGACGGCACGGTGATCGCCCATGTGCGCGGATCCGTCAACCCTTACTTTGGCGTCTACAAAGAACCGCTGTATACGACAGTAGTAGAAATTCAGCCGATTAGCGCGGCCAAATGGAATGCGGCGATCGCCCTGATTGCCTCAAAAGCCAGCTTTATTTCCAAATTACTGCTGAACGAAGTGCCCGACAACATCGAGGATGCGTTCAAGCCACTCGGACTGCATTTGTTACCTCACTCTGGATCTGACTTGAAGACGAACTGCTCTTGTCCCGACTGGAGCAATCCCTGCAAACATATCGCGGGTGTCTACTATCTGGTGGCCGCAGAACTCGATCGCGATCCATTTTTGCTGTTTGAACTGCGTGGCCTGTCACGGCAGAAACTCCAGGAAGAATTAGCCCGATCGCCTCTTGGCATTGCGCTCTCAGCAGAGTTGAATGCGCAGCAAACCGACCCGACCCCAGTTGACTCTTATTACACCCAGCCCCAGCCCGTTGCCCTCCCATCTGAGGTGAGCTTGCGGGAGTTTTGGCAAGGATCGCGTCGCTTACCCAAATCGATCGATCCAACGCCTGCGGGAGGTGTGCCTGCTGTGCTCGTGAAAAAGCAAGGCGACTATCCGGCCTTTTGGGATAAGGATGCCTCCTTTGTCGAAATGATGGAAGAAGTCTATGGTCGAGTCCGATCAAAGAATAAGTTTTAAGCCCCTGTAACTAAACCTGAGCAACAGTTTCGATCGAATTGTAAGAAAAAGTTAGCCGAGACTTCAGGTAAACGGCATTGTCGGCGATCGCTCTGGCTATAACCGTTAAAAAAACAATCCGTACTGAAGAGAGGGCGTATAATCCTTATCACGGACACTGAGAAGGTGTTCCTGCTTTGCTTGCAACGCTTAATAGTAAACCAATCAATAGTAAACCAGTTAATAGTAAACCAGTGTCTTAAGTAGTCCTACTCATGGCTTTCCTACATTCTATGAGGATCTTAACCATTTGAAACATGTTCTTATACAATTGACAAATTTAGCAGTTGAAATGATTATTGATAGACTGTAACCCGATCGAAGTAACGGAGAAACGGATGATTTTGATGTCAAATTAAATACAGGACCTGCCTCGCTATCCCTTCTCAACCCTGATGCCGCTAAATCGACATTTCATTCAAAATTTAGTTCGCCAATCTCAAAATCCTCAGTTTCCTTTAAAGCTGATTTTGATTGCTCCTTTTGTTATCCAGATTACGATCGCCGTGGGCGTGACTGGATACATCTCTCTTCAGAACGGTCAAAAGGCAGTCAATGCAGTAGCAAAGCAGCTTCGGGATGAGTTGACCACTCGAATTGAACGAGAATTGTTGCACTATTTAGTCACGGCTCAGACGGTTAACCAGATTAACGTCAATGGTCTAGAAAGTGAAACATTAGATGCAAATCATTTGGTCAGTCTGGAAACCTATCTCGATCGGCAACTGCGGCAATTTAAGGAGATTACTAGCATTACCATTGCTAGTGAAGCACCAGACTACATTGGACTGGGATACAACGGGGACGATCGCTCTTCTTTGTATGTATCGATTTGGAACAAAGCGGAAAAAGGGACGTTTGATTGGTTGGTTAATTCCCAGGGACAGCGTCAATTACTTGGCAAAGACCTGACTTATGATCACCGCAACCGCCCCTGGTACAGGGATACGCTGAAAGCGAACCAGCCGATCTGGAATGATGTTTATGTGACGATTACCCCAGCCGATCTGGTGATTTCTGCGAGTCAACCTTTTTATGGCAAACAAGGCAAACCGTTGGGAGTGGTCAGTTCAGATCTGGCTCTAGCTGCATTTAGTCGATACCTCAGAGGATTAAAAATTGGCCAAACTGGGCAGGCATTTATCTTGGAGCGCAATGGGCTGCTGGTTGCGACTTCAACAGATCAGCAACTTTTTAAGATAGCGTCTCCTGAGGCAGAACCGGAACGGGTTCGCGCCATTGATAGTTCAAATCATTTAGTGAGCACGACAACACAGTATTTGATCAATCACTTCGACGGACTCAGCCAGATCAATCAGCGAGAACAGGCAGATTTCACAGCCGATCGCGAACGTCTGTTTGTGCAAGTCCTTCCCTTTCAGCAAATGCCGGGACTGGATTGGCTGGTGGTGGTGGTGGTGCCCGAGGCCGATTTTATGGCCCAAATCAATGCCAATACGATGACAACGGCCTGGTTGTGCATGGGAGCCTTAATTAGCGCAATTGGGCTGGGCATTCTGACCACTCGCTGGATTTCTCAACCAATTCTACGGCTGTATCAAGCCAGTCGATCGATCGCTGAAGGTGATTTAGACCAGCGGATTGACGATCGAATTCCTGTAATCGAACTGGCAGCCATGGCCCAGTCTTTCAATCAAATGGCAGACCAAATGGGTCAAGCATTGCAACAAATTGAAGAGGCTCTCTCCGAATCTGAAGAAAAATTTATCAAGGTCTTTCGGTTTGGTCCTGATCCGATCGCAATTACCACGTTCGGGGAGGGAAAATTCATCACCGTTAATGATAGCTTCCTTGATTGGTACGGCTTTTCTCGGCATGAGGTGATTGGCTACACCTGTCAGGAACTTTATCTCTGGCCTAACTTAGAAGATTACAGAACTTTAGTGCGGCTACTTCAGCAAAAAAACCTGGTTCGTAACCTGGAAGTGATGCACCGCACAAAATCAGGTGAGGTGAGGACCATTCTCCTGTCTGCTGAAATCGCCAGTCTCAATGGTCAAACCTGTGTGATTAGCAGCATCAAAAATATTAGTGAGCGTAAACAGGTTGAAGCTGAATTGCGACAGGCCAAAGAAGCTGCTGATGCCGCGAACAGAGCCAAAAGTGAATTTCTCACGAATATGAGCCATGAATTACGCACACCGTTGAATGCAATCCTGGGCTTCAGTGACATGATGCGGGGCGATCGCTCTCTCTTTCAAGAGCAAAGGGAAAATCTAAATATCATTCATCATAGCGGTGAATATCTACTGGGATTAATCAATGACGTGTTGGATTTATCCAGGATTGAAGCAGGTAAGACCTTGTTACAAGAAGCAGCTTTCGATCTGCATGATTTGCTGACCTCTCTTGAGGCAATGATGCGATTGAAGGCGGAATCCAAAGGGCTAGAGCTTGTCTTTCATATCGACACTAATGTTCCTCGAACAATTTATGCTGACGAAAGCAAGCTGCGGCAGGTTCTGATTAACCTGTTAGGCAATGCAACAAAATTTACGGATGCTGGTAGCGTCATCTTGCATGTTAAACAGGTGGATAATGCTTGGCCAGAGAGAGGCCAGTCCGACAAGCACAAAGAACAACCCGTCTCTCACCTCCTACAGATCGAAGTAGAAGACACGGGCCCTGGTATTTCTGATGCAGAACTGAAAACGCTATTTCAGCCTTTTACGCAGGCAGAAGCTGGTAAGTTAAAGCAAGGAACGGGTTTAGGGCTCTCGATCAGCAGAAAACTGATTCAGCTGATGGGCGGCACTATTACAGTCAGCAGCAGACTGGGTCAGGGAAGCATATTCCAGATTGTTTTACCCATCAAACCGGTTCACATCACTCCCGATCTCAAACATCAAACGCCCCAACAAGTGATTGGCATTATGCCGAGTCAGCCTGCTTTTCGACTTTTAGTGGTGGATGATGTCTGTGCAAATCGGCTGTTACTCATCAAAAGCCTGGTTCCGATCGGGTTTGAAGTTTTGGAGGCAGAAAATGGTCAACAAGCGATCGCCCTCTGGCAGGAGCATCAACCTCATCTGATTTTCATGGATATGCGCATGCCTGTCATGGATGGCTATGACGCGACGCGACAAATCAAAGCAACACCTCAAGGAAAAGCGATCGCGATTATTGCCGTAACGGCCAGTGCTATGGAAGAACACCAAACTTTGGCCCTGGCAGCTGGATGTGATGATTTTATTGCCAAGCCCGTCAAAAAAGAGGTTCTACTCGCCAAAATTGCAACCTATTTGCCTCTGAAGTACCTGTATGAAATGACTGCTCCTGAATCCTCAATTTGGCAGAGGGATGCAGCATGGACTGAGCATCCTATCAGTTTTTATCAAGAAACTTTGGCGGCAATCATGCCGTGCGATTGGCGAAGTGCTCTCCATTTTGCTGCGCTCTCTTGTGATGTGAAAATGGTAGAACAGCTCATCACTCAAATTCCTGAAACTCATCCCTCATTAGCGCGCTATTTACAAGATTTAGCCCATAACTTTCGATTCGATCGAATTTGTGAGTTGAGTCAGGAATCAGGATTGAAATAAGCGTCAAACTGTGACTTATCCTGGTTAAAGTTTAGTGCTTCGTCGATCGACCTCAGAGGATCGGTTGCTATATTCTCCACGTCAAAGCGGTGTTTTGGCAGGACGAGTGAGATGCCTATCCTCCAAGAATTGTTACTTTATCTTTCCAGAACGGTCATATATTTTCCGGCGGCAAAGGGTGCTGGAACGATCGGCGTAAATTTGACACGATCGGCTGTTTGAACGCAATTCAGAAAATTATTGATCGACTCGATAAGTTAAAAAAGCTAATACGAATTGTCGTAAAGAGCTATATCAGTTAACGATCGTGAAATAATGCGCTTCACCTGACATTGATTTGATCGAACTAGAGTGTCACAAAGAATAAAATCTGTTATTTTAAGTTTACAGGGTGGAGTACTGGTTATAAGCCATTGATTGTTCAAGAACCTCTTTATCTAGGGATAGAAAAATTAAATCTTCCTTTAGAATTTTAATGTCAGTAGTTCTCAGGGTTTTTACCAACTGTGCGACTTCTGTAATAGTAGCCTTACAGTCCGTAAACCTTTGAAACATTCCGGATGAGTTCAGTAGTGGCCTTGTTATAGAGTTGTATAGGCCGAATTCTATATTCAACCTTTTTGGGCAGGCATGGTTCCACGCGCTCTGCGGCGATCGAACAAGCGACGCACTTTTCAAATCCCTCTCCACCTGATTTTGGTGGTTCCGTTTGTCCTACAACTGTTGGGAACCGTCGGCGTGATTGGCTATCTCTCCTTCAGGAACGGCCAGCAGTCGGTTGAGAATCTGGCTAATCAATTGATGGAGAAAGAGGCCGATCGAATTGAACAAGAATTAACCACCTATTTGAGTACTCCCCAGCTGATTAATCGGCTGAATGCCAATGAAGTGCGGCTAGGGCAGCTCACCCTTCGAGATATGCCGCATCTGGAAAAGCATTTGTTGAATCAATTGCTGCAATTTCAATCAGTCGATACAGTGATGTTTGCAGGGGCAGATGGCCTGTTTCGGAGTGTGACCCGAGCTGATGCTGCGAACGGGGCAGTGGCTATCGGAGTTGCAGACTTCTCCAAACAGGACAAGGTTGATACTTACTCTGTTGACTCTAACGGTAACAAAACGTCTTCTTACAAAAGATCGTCAGGCTTGGATGTGCGTCGCGATCGCCCCTGGTATAAGCAAGCTGTCAAGACAGGCAAACCTGGCTGGAGCCCTACATTTCAACTCGCCTTCTTTGATATTTTAGCGATCAGTGCTTATTATCCCGTTTATGATCAGCAAACTGGTAGCTTACTGGGGGTCTTTGCTGTCAACACCAGTTTGAATCAAATGAGCCAATTCTTAAAATCCTTAACCCAGGAACAGCATAAGGAGATTTTTATTGTTGAATCCAATGGCTCCCTGATCGCCAGTTCTGCTGATCCAACCCCTTTCGTTGTCGATCGTTCTATTCAAACGCAACTGCAATTTCAACGGCTCAAACCGACCGAAAGCCAAAGTCTTTTGATTCGGGAAACCAGTGAATACATCCAAAACCAGTTGGGTGATCTGGTGCAGCTTCAGGGTAACCAACATTTGAAGATGACCCAAAAGGGGGATTCCTACCTAATTAATGTCCGGCCCTTTCGCGATCAGTACGGGCTAGATTGGCGGGTGATTACGATCGCACCAGACTCTGCCTTTATGGCAAATATCCACGCCAATACGCGCACGACCACCTTACTATGTGTCGCTGCTGTAATCGCCTCATCTGCAATCAGTTTTTGGCTAGCCCGTTGTATTACTCATCCACTGCGACGGTTCAATAAAATATCCAGACGGATTGCGGCAGGAGAGTTGGAAACCCTGATGGATCATAGCCCGATCGCCGAAGTTGAGGAGATGGCCCAATCTCTCCAGCAAATGGTGGTCCAGCTCAAAACTTCCCTTAACGCAGTCGAAACCGATAAGCAGCATTTGTCAGGCCAATTTGATGCCTTTTTTCAGTCTGCTCCAGCAGGTATGGCGATCGTAGATGAGCAATTGCGGTTTGTGCAAATTAACCAGCAGTTAGCTGACATAGATGGCCATCCGATCACAGCTTATGCAGGCCGGACAATCCGGGAGCTTTTGCCAAAAATCGCTCCTGCGATCGAACCACTCTATCAAAAAGTTCTGGAGACAGGGCAACCCCTTTTGAGCCAAGAAGTGAGCGGTGAGGTTCCCAGTCAACCCGGTTTGCTACGCCACTGGCTCGTCTCCTATTTCCCGCTATTCTCTGCGGAGCACACCACTTCTCAGAATAGAAACCATCCACTGCAGGTTGGGGTGGTGGTAATTGAAATTAGCGATCGCAAACGAGCAGAAATTGCCCTCAGCGAATCAGAAGCGAAATTTTCAACGATCTTTTATGCAAACCCTGATCCCGCCTGGATTGCAACGTTTGATGAAGGTCGCTGTTTAAATGCGAATGAAAGCTTCAGCCAATTGTTGGACTATTCCTGTGAAGAAGTGATTGGTCGCACCTGTACGGAGTTGGCATTGTGGGATAACCCACAGGACTTGCAGCATTTCAGGGAAACATTGAGCCGAGAAGGCAAAATTCAAGGGCTGGAAGTGACCTGGCGGAGGCGATCGGGGGAAGCAAAAACAGTTTTGTTATCTGCCAGAGTCAGTCAGCTTCATGGACAAGCTTGCGTGATTGGGGCAGCGAAAGATATTACGGCTCGTAAACAAATCGAGGCAGCCCTCTATCAAAGTGAAGCGCAGAATCAGGCTATCTTACGGGCAATTCCCGATTTAATGGTGCGGATTAATCGGCAAGGATTTTATCAAGGCTATATTCGCACAAACAACCTGATCGATCTGATCCCACAGGATTGCGATCCGGTTGGTCATCACATTGCTGAGTTTTTGCCGCCTGAACAAGCTGTCCGACAGGTTGAATCCATTCAGCAAGTTTTAGACACAGGACAGATGCAGATCTATGAACAGAAACAGTTTGTGAATGGGAGAACGCAATATGAAGAGGTGCGGGTTGTTGCTTATAAGGAAGATGAAACGCTGTTTCTGATTCGAGATATCACCGATCGCAAACAGCTTGAGTTGGCGTTGCAAAGCTCAGAAGCTCGACTAAATGACGTTCTGAACCGTGCACTGGCTGCAATTATTAGCTACCGAATTTATGGCGATCGAGATCATCTGCTGGCTACGCACTTCTCTGAGGCAGGGACTAGGATAGACGATTGGCATTACGAATTCTGTTCAGCCGGATGTAAACAGGTGTTTGGCTATACCACCGAAGAATTTACAGCCGAATCGCTGTTTTGGTTCACCCATGTGCATCCGGAAGACTGGAAGAATATCTTAATACCGCGTTACTACAAAATTTTCACAGATGGTATTTCGACCGACGAATATCGATTTTTGCATCGAGATGGCACCTGGCATTGGATTTCTGAAACGGTAACATCGCGTTGGGAAGAAGCATCTCAATCCTGGGTCGTGATCTTGATTAGTTATGATGTCAGCGATCGCAAACAGGTTGAGCTAGAACTGCAGCAAGCGAAAGAAGCAGCAGAAGCTGCCAACTTGGCGAAGAGTATCTTCCTGGCAAATATGAGCCATGAATTGCGCACGCCACTAAATGCGATCCTCGGCTTCACCGAACTTTTGAGTGTTGATCCGGCTTTCAATGCAGATCAAAAAGAAAACTTAAGCATTATCCATAGTAGCGGTGAGCATCTCCTCAATTTAATCAATGACATTCTGGACCTGTCTAAGATTGAAGCAGGTCGCACAACCTTGAATGAGATGAATGTCAATTTACCTGTTTTGCTCCAGTCTCTTCGAGATATGTTTTTGCCGCGCATTAACGGTAAAAAACTCAGAATAATTCTGAATGTTGCTGACAATGTTCCTAAATTTATCAGAATCGATGTGCAAAAATTGCGTCAGGTTTTGATTAATCTATTGGCAAATGCTGTGAAATTTACTGAACGAGGACAGGTTATCCTGCGGACTATGGTGGTGGAAAGCCCCGTTGCATCCTTAAATTCCGATGAAACTGCCCCGATCGTTCTTTGTTTTGAAGTAGAAGACACGGGCATTGGCATCGCTCTGGAGGAGCAGGAAACCATTTTTGATGCATTTGCTCAAGCGCAATCTGAGCGACAAGTTGTTGAGGGAACGGGTCTGGGCTTAGCTATTAGTCGCAGATTTGTCCGGTTGATGGGTGGCGAACTTAAAGTGAATAGTTTTCCCGGTGAGGGCAGCACTTTTTCTTTTCAGCTTGCAGTTAAGATTGTGGCAGAGCCGGATGATTTTCCAGAATTATGCCATTGTTCTGTTATTGGTCTTGCACCCGGTCAGATAGATTACCGCATTCTGGTTGTGGATGATCGACCGGTGAATCGACATCTTTTGAAGACGATGCTCTCCCGGATTGGGCTAGAAGTCAGGGATGTTGCCAATGGAGAAGCCGCACTGCAAACTTGGCAGGTGTGGCAGCCTCATCTGATTTGGATGGACCTGCGAATGCCAATTATGGATGGGTATGAAGCCACTCAGCGGATCCGGGAAGCGGAAAAACAGCAATGTCTGAACGATCGACAAAACCTTGCCAACGCAACCGCTCAATTCCCCAGAACAATCATTATTGCAGTCACAGCCCAGGCCTTTACAGATGCCCATGAGTTGGCGATCGAGGCAGGGTGTGATGATGTTGTGACCAAACCTATCAAAGAAAGCGTGATTTTGAAGAAAATGGTAGAACATTTGGGCATGCAATATCAATATGCTGAACTAATGTTTCAGGGTGATCCAGGGACTAACGGTCAAGGGCCTCCTGCTTCTGAGCTGCTCCCAGATCTGCAACCTGAGGACTTACAGGTTATGCCCCCACAATGGGTTGAAAGCCTGCATAAAGCGGCCTTAACTTGCTATACCCAGGATATTGATCTGCTGATTGAACAAATTCCTCCTGAACATGCCAATTTGATCTCAGGGTTGAAACGGCTGAATTATGAGTATGAATATGACACTCTGATTCGGTTGAGTCGATCGTAGCTTTAGATTTCGATCGCCCAAATTCAACAGCAATTTTGTTGATTGATGATTTCCCTAAATAGCGGCAGGCTCAACCCCAAACTGACTCAAAGATCAAAAACTTCACGATGGGTCATACGCTAGATGTGGCGGTTGTTGGCATTTTTATTGCTTGAAATCCGCCACCTGTAGCTGACAGACAAAATTGGATCTGCTAAACTTCTGTTCCAACTTCGATCGATCAGACAGTCTGCGCTATCATTCCTTTCACTTGTCTTCAGAACCACCGCTATGTCTCACTCTGTCAGCGAACGCCAAACCCTACTCGACCCTGCTGAGCAATCAGAATCTACAAATCTACGATTTGATTTGACTGAAGCAGTTACAGCAGAAGCCATGGCAGATAATGCCCATCGCTTGATGGATAGTCTGTTTGATGAAGTTGAGCAGATGTTAGAGCGAGGGATAGTTTTGCCGATCGAGCCTGCGACAAGTACATCAGCCACAGTTGAGTCTGGAATGGTTGAGTCTGGAACGGTTGAAGAAGCAATGGCCCCTGCTCCGGTGATTCCCCTGGAAGCCATCCTCCCTCCTAAAATTGCGCCTCGCGATCTAATTCCACAGACACTAGAGCCAGAAGTGCCACCAGAGGTTGAGCCTGCACCAGTGCTGGAAACCCCGCCGACAGAGCCAGAGAAAGGAGGCTGGAATCCGCTCTGGTTGGCGGTGCTGTTCAGTTCGCTGCTGTTGAGTGCGGGCATTCTTTCCTTTCTGTTTCGCGATCAGCTCTTGCGCTTCTGGTTATCAACATTAGGGAAGTCTGACACCACGACATCAACNTGTGGCAGCTTCTCCAACTGAGTCAGAACCGCCTAAAGATGCTGATTTCTTGCAATATATTCAGCGATCGCTCGATCGGTTAGCCAAACAGTCTCCGGCTCCTTCTCCTACGGTTGCGGCCAGCCCTTCACCCAGCCCGAATGTGGTAGAACGGGTTTATGTGCCGATCTATCCCACGGCTCCTTCTCCGGCGCTCACCAGTCCCTCGACAACGATTTCTCCTGCTGCGCCTGCGCCTAAACCCAACATCAGCCGTTCTCCTGCCCCGACTGCCTCAGCCAGAACGACGCCTGCCCCTGCGGCCTCTCCTACTGCGCCTTCCCCAGTGCCCAATATCGCAACGGCTAGCCATACCCTGGTTGGAGTGTTGGAATTGGGCGATCGTTCGGCAGCCCTCTTTGAAGTAAACGGCACGCCTCAGCGCATTGAAATTGGCGAAGCAATTGGCACCAGCGGTTGGACCTTAGTCTCCATCAAAAATCAAGAGGCGATCGTGCGGCGGAATGGTGAAGTTCGATCGATCTATGTCGGGCAGAAATTTTAAGATGGAGCAAGGATTTTAATGTGAGGCAAAAGTTTGCATGCTGAAACGAATTCTGCGGCGGCGAAAGCCTGATATTGCCTCAGTGGCGCTCAGTGATTTAATTCAGCAGACCGACCAGTTGGCACAGCGCATCAAAGGGCTGGAAGCTGAGGTCAAAAATCTCAAACGTGAGGTTCAGAGCCGTACAGCCCTAGCCCAACGTAGCCTGATGAATCTCTCCCTCGATGAGTTGCGATCGGTCTGTCGATCGGGGGCTCAAACGGCTTATTTGGGAGAAGATCTGCTGCTGTGTCGAATTTTGGGCAAATATTTGCTGTATGCCAGCGCTAAGGATACGGATTTGGTGCCGCACCTTTGCCTCAACGGATTTTGGGAACCGCGCCTGACCATGACCCTGCTGAAAACAATGCAGCCAAACTGGTACTGCCTGGATGTGGGCGCGAATCACGGTTACTACACCTTGCTGATGGCTGATTTAGTCGGAGCTTCCGGTCGAGTCCTGGCTCTGGAGCCTAACCGCAAATTGGAGAATTTGATTCAACGATCGCTATCGGTGAATGGCTTTGCCGATCGGGCAGCAGTGCGATCGGTTGCGGCAGCGGCTGAGTCTGGCGAAATGGTGCAGTTGATTGTTCCAGCGGGTAAAACTGGGCATGCCTCGATTCGGATTATGGCGACCCCGGAAGATGAGGTGATGGAGGTCGAAACCGTGACGATCGATCAGCTCACGGCGGACTGGCCCCGTTTGGACTTAATCAAAATTGATGTGGAAGGGGCTGAAACTGCGGTTTGGCAAGGGATGCAATACACGCTGCAACGCCACCCCAACTTAATCATCCTGTTGGAGTTTGGTGTGGCCCGCTACTCCGATCCCAAAGGATTTCTGGACGCGATTCAGGCGGCTGGCTTTAATCTACGCCAAATCGATCAGGGAGGAGAAATTAAACCTGTCTCGATCGACGAATGCCTGAATGAACGGCAAGACAGCTACTGGGATTTATTCCTCAGTCGTCAATAAAAGTGCCAACTTCATATTCAAAACCTAAACTTAATCTTTCCTCAAGAATTCCACCAGTGGCAAAAACGTCTCCACCAACTCCGATCGGCTGACCACCAGTGTCGGATAGGAGCGGCGACCGTAATCTTGGCCAACTTGCAGCGGAAAAAGCGGACCAGATTCTAGCGGCACCCAAACGCCTCCGGCAGCCTGGACGATCGCCCAAACGGCAGCAATATCCCAAATTTTTGGAGTCGCTTCCACGCCACCCAGGGCTGCACCTGCCGCTACTGTCAGCAAGTTATAGCTGGCAACGCCTAACATGCGAATTTTGCAGGGCACCGGATTTTGCAGCACGGCAGTACTGCGCGCGCATAGATTAAAAAATTGGTTCCCAGAAGGTTCCGCCGCACTCGTGTGAATTGGCTGATGGTTGAGAAAAGCGCCCGTCGGACCAGTGAGGCCAGAGTCGCCATACCAGAATCCGTGAAACGCGTGGCGCAACGACGGCACATACACATAGCCGAATACAGGCGTGCCTCGATACAGCAAGCCAAGCGAAATCGCCCAAATCGGCACACCCCGCGCAAAGTTTGTGGTGCCATCGATCGGATCAATAATCCAGCACCATTCTGTGTCTGGGAAAATATGCTCCACTTCTTCGCTGAGGACGCCATGATCGGGAAAGGCAGCCTGGATCGATCGCCGTAATGCTTCATCCGCCCATTTATCCCATTGAGTCACCAGGGACCCATCTGACTTTTCGGTTGCGGTAGTTTGTCCCACCTCCTCTAGTAACTTGGTTCCCACACGAACAGTTGTTGCTTCTGCAAAGGTGACAATTTCAGTCCAAAAATCTGTCATAGAAGAAAAAGATAACGGCAGCTTTTGCCAGATTACAGCAATTGGGCAGACCGATTGAAACAAACAGGAGACACCGCTTGGCATCTCCTTCATGTGTTTAAGTTGCGGTACTAGTTGATGCTTTCAGGCTAGCTAGCCAGATAACCTCGCACAGATGCCTTGCGACGCCGCAGGTGGTCTAATGCCTGACGTTCGAGCTGACGTACCCGCTCACGGCTGATGTTCATGCGTTGACCGACTTTAGCCAACGAGAGTTCATGCCCATCCTGGAGGCCGAAGCGCAGCATAATCACTTCTCGCTGTTGGGGGGTTAATTCCGAGAGCATCCCTTCCAGATCACGCCGCAGGGATTCTTGCGTGGCATAGCTTTCAGGAGAAGCATTTTCGTTCTCATCTTCCAGCAGGTCTTGCAGCTCAGTATCCTGGTTATCGCCCACCCGTAGATCGAGCGAGACGGGCTGACGGGCCATCATCAGAAACTCACGGATTTGGCTGGTGTCTAATTCCAGTGCTTCTGCAATTTCGGCAGGGTTGGGATTGCGCCCTAACTGCTGCGTCAATTCACGCTGCACTTTTTTGATTTTGTTCAGCTTTTCGGTGATGTGAATCGGCAACCGAATTGTGCGGGCCTGTTGAGCGATCGCCCGAGTAATGGCCTGACGGATCCACCAGTAGGCATAAGTTGAGAACTTGTAGCCGCGCATCGGATCAAACTTCTCTACGCCGCGTTCCAAACCCAACGTGCCTTCCTGAATCAGATCGAGAAACTCCAGATTACGCTTTTGGTATTTTTTGGCGATCGCCACAACGAGACGCAGGTTGGCTTCCACCATTTTTTGCTTGGCTCGCTGACCAATGCGCAGGGTTTTATCCAGTTCAGCGTCACTCAGTTTGGCTGCTTCAGCCCATTCGGTCGTAGTCGGTTCCCGATCGAGCTTAGCCGTCAAGTTTTCTTTGACTTCCAGCAGAGCCATCATTTGTTGCACCTGCTTACCATAGACAATCTCCTGTTCGTGGGTCAGCAGGGGGACCCGCCCAATTTCATGCAGGTAGGTGCGCACCATGTCTACAGTGAAGAGAGGCTGAGTCGCTTTGGTTGTGGAATTTTTAGCTTCGAGATTGGCGGTTGACATGGGGTGTAATGAACTCCTTCGAACAGGGCTAAGAAAAATACGAAAGACGGAAACCCAGAGTTTCCGAAAAAATCAAGTCCGTTGCTCCGAAAGGTGAACGAAAACTACTCAAAACGAATGCTGCTGAAGCGGAGTTTGAGAGACAGGGGCAAGAGTAGTTGGCGCAAGTAACGGTTAACGCGGGGGGAGCTTTCGACCTACAACAAGGCTTTCACTGAAAGCTAGAATGCCGTTTTCAGGGTTGATTAGGGGTCAGTGCGATCGGTCAAAGGGAGCTCAGCTTGCTTGAAATCATCAAGACGGGGATCAATTTATTCTCAACCGAGAGTTTGCGCCGCAGGTGCAGGGATTTATTTCAGATCGCTATATGGTCGCTATACGAAATCGTTATGAGTTTAACTATATACCATAGTAGTACAACTTTAATCTCCAGTAAAGTGCGGTGGATTCATCCGATCGGATGAACTTGCTTGACATTTTTAGACAATTTTGGTTCCAATCAAACTTTCGGAAATAAACATCGGAGATCAAAGCACGATAGAACGATTGAAAGCCGAATTTTGCTCTAAATGAGAACAGGAGTTCGGCTCTCTTTTATCATCTCGTTTGGTCTTAAAGACGAGGTACGGAAAACCCACAGTAATTCCCGTACCTTGCAGCCTGAATGACTCACGACTATGACGATCGCGCTTGTCTGATTCTCCTCTAGAAGCCCAAATCGGCTTTAGCTGCCTCGGCTGCTCGAAAAATCGCTTCGCTGGGCAGGTCTTCCCAGGGAGTATCGCCGATCTCGGCATAGAAGGATTCATCATAGGGACGGGTGCGAATCACCACCGGCATCGGAACTGCGTGACCTAAGATCAAAGCCTGCTGCTTCGAGTCGAGTTTGGCCAGCACCGATCGCAAAGCCTGNCCCCCCCGAAACACCTGTAAAAATGGCATCGATATCCTTTTCGTCATTCAACAAAGCCGTGATGCGGGTGCCCACCTGAGACATCACCTCGTTATCGATGCCAGAAGGCCGCTGATCGACGACCAGGAGCGTCACGAAGTATTTGCGCATCTCGCGGGCGATCGTACCAAAAATCGTCTGCCGCACGGTGGCCGGATCGAGAAAGCGATGGGCCTCTTCGATCGTCACGACCAACTGCTGGGGGCGATCGCTGGGATTTTTGGTTTGCAAGAACCGTTCTGCCTTGTGGACATAGCTGGCATGAATCCGCCGCGCGATAATGTTTGTCGCCAGCATATAGGACAGCATATTGGACTGGGAGCCAAATTCCACTACGACATGCTTGCCTGCTTCCAGGGACTCCAGAACCTGCCCCACATAGTTTTTCGGCGAAGTCGCGCGCAGGTACTTCAAGTCATCCAATCGGGTCAGTTTGCGCTGCAAGGCCATGATTGAAGATTTGCTGCCCATCTTCACTTCGCAAAATTCCTGAATTTCTTCATTACTCATTGAGAGCAGCCGCGAGATCCAGGATTTGCCAAACTCGTTGCGTAGAATGATCGCATTTTCCAGGCTGGCTTCCGACAGGTTGAGCTCACCCCGCACCAGCATCAAATCTTCCACTTCAATCTGGTCGTAGCTGATGTAGAGTTCCTGTGCATCCCGCACGCCGCGCCGCCTTGTCGATTCTGGGTCGAGCGTGTAGATCTGTACTTGATTCGGAAAGAGCTGCCGCAAGCCTTTGACGGTGCTGAACTGCTTGCCTTCCCGCGTTGCTTCCCAGCCATATTCCGAGTGCATATCGAAAATCAGGTTGACTGCCGCCCGCTTGCGGATAATCCCAGACAGCAGCAGCCGGGTCAGAAACGATTTGCCAGTGCCTGACTTGCCGAAGACGCCATTACTTCGCTCCACGAATCGATCGAGATCCAGACAAATCGGCACATCCATATCGATCGGCTGACCGATCGCAAAATTACAGCGATGGGGATCATCTTCCCAACCAAACACCGCTCGAAAATCGCGTTCAGCCGCATCATAGACCTGACTGAAGTGAGTTGGGATCGTTTTAACCGGCAACAGTTCGACGCTGTTGGTATTGGCTTCATAGGAAGCAAGGGACTTTGAGCTTTGACTCTTCAGTTTTGAGTTCTGTTTTTTTTGACGTTTCTCAGTTCCGCCCGTCTCTTCTTCCTTGGGCGTAAACATCAACATAGGGGAGAGGTTGATCGTGCCAAAGGTGCCTGTACCTGCTAAGACTTGCTGGAGGAAGGTATTGCTGGGTTCAGGAGGATTTGCCAGAATGCGTTGGCTGGCAGTTCCCAAGGCGACATCGGTCAGCATGCAAAAAAAGCGCGATCGCACCCCTTGCACAACCAGGAATTTGCCGACGCGCATATCTTCCACCAGAACGTCAGGATGCAAACGCACCTCTAAGCCCTGGCTCAGTGAGCCTTGAATCACAGAACCGAGTGGTTTTTCAGGAGTCATGACAGCAGATAACCGGATGGCGACGCGAAGATTAATCGTTCATGAAGTGGAAGCGGTGAAAGGCAACAGCCATGCCTAAAGTAATACACCTGTTCGCATCTTCATTAATACGTTAGTTCTATTAACCAATAGCGTATACCAATCGTGGTTTTTCTACAAATCCGGAAATATCGGTAGGGGAAGCGAGGGAAGGGAGTGGGAAGGAAGGGAATGAGAGGGAGTGGGAAGGGACGGAGTAAGGGAATGGGGGAGAGAGTCTGTCTGAAATTTGTCTCAATTGAGCCTTCGTGATTCTCTACCCCACACTTCCTGTACTTATTACCTTGGTAACGAAAGAGAATGCATGATTCGAGAACCCGGGTTGTGTGGCGCGCGAAGCGCGCCACACAACCCAATCTCTTTAATTGCCTCGGCAATATTACAGCGTTACATAAACCGGAGCTTCCTCTTTTTCAGCAGGCGTTTGAGTAGCCTTGAAGGTGGCGAGCTGAGTTTCCAGGTTGGTTCTTACCTCATGCCGGAAGGTGAAGAAGTGTTCGCCCACGCCCAGTGCCGTGAAGTAGTCATAAAACAAATAGGGCTTTTGGAGTGCGATCGCCAGCATTTGATACCAGAACCGCAGCCGCGTCGATCGCAGAATGCCTTGCCGCCAGCAAATCGCCAGAAAGAGCCTGACTTCATGGTGGCTAATAGGTCGTTTACTGCGGGGACGCCGATTTTCCATCATTTGGAAGTGGCGAAAGGTGCGCTTCAAATAGGCCATCGGGTCATAAAGCTGCCAGAATGTATTGATGTATTCCGTGACAATCTCTTCAACCGGACGGGTTGGAATGAAGTTCATTAGCGATCGTTGGGAGCCGAGATATTCGTCAAAGCCTTCTAGCAAACGGCCTTCAAGTTGTAATCGCTGCCACATGGCCGTATTATGCAGGGCTTGCAGCAAGTTGAGATGAGCTTGGGGAATGCCAGTTTCTTCTACGAAGGCTTGAATGCGTTGTCCCGCGCCCGATTTTTCGCCATCAAAGCCCAAAATAAAGCCAGACATAATTTGCAATCCGGCTCGCGTAATTTTGTGACAAGCCTCGACCAGCGATTGGCGTGTGTTCTGCTCCTTGTGCGCAACAGCCAGACTGTTGACATCAGGGGTTTCGATGCCCATGAACACCATCGTGAAACCTGCCTGCACCATCAGATCGATCATTTCCTCGTCTTCAGCCAGGTTCAGCGATGCTTCGGTCAATAAAATAAACGGATAATTTCTCGCCTGCATCCAGGGAATCAGTTCCCGTAAAAATACCTTGGCATTCCGCTTGTTGCCGATAAAATTATCATCGACGACAAAAACTAAACGTCGCCAGCCTGTTTGATAGAGCGCTTCAAACTCGTCCAGCATTTGCTCTGGGGTTTTCGTACGGGGTTTGCGGCCATAGAGATTGATAATGTCGCAGAATTCGCATTGAAAGGGACAACCCCGCGAGAATTGCAGCGTCACTGCGAGATAGGCATCCAAGTCCAGTAAATCGAATCGGGGTAAGGGAGTCTGCGTCACATCGGGTTTTTCCATCGCTCGGAAAATACCGCTTTCTGCGCCACGCTCCAAGGCATCAACAAATTGGGGAATTGTATGTTCGCCTTCGTCCAGGATGAGAAATTGGGCTCCTGCTTCCAGCGCAAAATCAGGCACCGAGGTGGCGAAAGGACCGCCAACTGCTACTTTTTTGCCAAGCGCAACGCCTTTTTGAATCAAATCCCGAAAGTCTTTGCGCTGAATCACCATGGCCGAAATGATCACCAGATCGCACCAGTCCCAATCTGCATCTGTTTCTAACCGAACATTGCGATCGATCAAGCGAAATTCCCAATCTTGCGGCAGCATAGCGGCAATTGTGATCAATCCCAAGGGTGGGTTTGTCGATCGCAGGCCTGCTAAATCTAAAGTTTCTTGATAAGACCAAAAGGAATTCGGCAAAATCGGCCAAATTAGCAAGGTTTTCATGGGCACTCCGGGGCTAAAGAATGCAAATTTCTCAGTCTTACTGTCAAAGTTTACAAAAACCGGGGAAAACAAAAATTTGATTCAAAAAATGTTATTTTCAGTTGCTTTGCGTAATTTTTCTCATCAAAGATTTCTCAGGTTCGGTCTCTGTAATTCAAGCTGTTTATTAGGGTGGAAGCCCGACGATAAGCGATCGACAAGCTGCCCTACATCTATCGGAGGCGGTAGAAGTGATCGGTCACCCGGAGCACAATCAGTTACAAAGACTTAACAATAGGAGAGTAATCGATCGAGTAGGAAGCACAATTACGATTGAATGTTGGAGGTAAAACGATGAATCAGTTAATTGAACTCGATCTGGTGGGCATGGGCTTTGCCGTCGCGTTAATGCTGTTGGCGATCGGGCTTTCGGCTTGGCAACGGTTAGGGTTGGAATGGACATTGGCGCTGGCCACCGTGCGGACGATCGTGCAGCTGATCGTGGTTGGGTATGTGTTGGCGATCGTCTTTGCCTTGAACAATCCCTGGGCGGTGTTGGCGGTGATTGGTGTGATGGTTTGCATCGCGACCGTGGTGGCTCGTAACCGGATTAGCCGCAAAGTGCCGTATGTGTTGCCGATCGTCGGAGGATCGATTTTAATCAGCACAGTATTCACGCTGACTTACATTAATCTGTTGGTTTTGCGATTAGAACCCTGGTATGAGCCTCAGTATCTTGTGCCGTTAGCAGGCATTTTGTTGGGCAACGCAATGAACGCGGCAGCACTGGCGGGAGAACGATTTGTCAGTACGCTGAACAATAGCCAACTTGAAATTGAAACTCATCTCAGTCTGGGAGCCACTCCTCGTCAAGCCACTCAAACTTATCGACGAGAAGCGATCAAAGCAGGCTTGATTCCAACGCTCAATTCTATGATGGTGGTGGGTGTGGTGACGTTACCGGGTATTATCACTGGACAATTATTGGGCGGGGTTGATCCGTTGAATGCGTCGCTGTATCAAATGCTGATTATGTTCATTTTGGCGATCACAACGCTCATCACTACCATTCTGCTGATCCAGGGGATCGATCGCCAATTTTTCACTGCTGCTGCCCAATTAAAAAGCTTCTGACTCCTCAATTCACTAGTTTCAGTGCAGGCAAGGCTAAAATCTGGGAAAGTGTTCGCTGAACTGCCCCGATGACGATCCCTAACTCTACCCCTGATACCGCCCCCTATATTATTCGCCCGGTTGCTCAGGATTTTTTGAATGCGATCGATCGATCTCTGGAAGCACCGAAGCCATCCCCATTCGTCTTTCATGTTTGGGGTGTGGGTGGCGTAGGCAAATCGACGCTGTTGCGCAAGGCGAGGGAAGCGACAGAGCGACGGACTGAACCAGCGGCGACTGCTTTAGTATCGTTCGGGTTGACGGAAGGGATCGATGAACCGATCGGTCTGATGAAGACGCTGCATGAGAAGCTTTTAGCCCAGTTTCCAAAAAAGCCGTTGCAGAGTCTGGACCCGTTTGGCGAACGCCATCAGCAATATTTCGACACGATCCACAAGCTGCAATCTGAATCGGAGGATGGCAAGCAGGCGGCGACCGCAGAGCAAGTGGATTTGGTGAAAAAGGGCATTGGCTGGGTTGCGAAAGAGACGAGCGAGTTTTTCTTGCCCGGATTTGCCGCCGAAACCGTCGGAAAAGCAGCAGAGGCAACCGTATCAGGGGCACAGCTTGCTTTATCAGAAAAAGATCGCTTAGTGGCGCTGGTGCAGCGGCATCGGGCCACGAAGGACAAGCGAGAGTTGCGGCAGCTGATTTTGCAACCCGTTGCAACCTTAACAGCAGCGTTTGTAGAAAGTTTGATGCAGTGGGCGAAACAGCGGCCCATTTTGCTGATGTTGGATACCTACGAAAAAGCGCCGGTGGATGTGGATAACTGGCTGTGGCGATCGCTCCTGGGGAATCATGAATCTTTGCGTTCGGTCAAGCTGCGGGTGCTGGTGATGGGGCGGCGCAATTTGCTGGATGGCGAAGGCTGGCGTAAGTTGCAGCAAGATCGACAGGTGGTTTATGAACGATCGCTCCAGAAATTCGATCCTGACCAAACGCGGGACTATTTGCAGCGGATTGGCATGACTGACCCCACTCGAATTGCTCAGATTCAGAAAGTAACGCGAGGCTTGCCCTATTATTTGCATTGGATCTGGCAGGAGAAGCAGAAAGGCCGCGAGTTGAATTTTGCGGAAGGCAACCAGGAAATTGCGCGCTTGCTGCTGCAAGGACTCGATCAGTCGCGTAAACAGGTGATTGAGCTGGCGGCCTGCTGTCGTTGGTTTGATCCGGCATTGCTGGGATTGTTGGGGCAGCAATATGGGTTATCAATCGATTTTGATTGGCTGACGCAGCAGAGTTTTGTGGAGCGGGTGGGGCAGGGCTATCGGTTGGATGATGTGGCGCGAGATGTGTTTCGTCAGGGATTTTGTCGGGAAAAGCCAGCCGATTTTGAGCGCACATTTGGTCTGCTGATGCGCTATTTCAAAGGCTTGTCGGACCAGGAAGTGCCGGCTGCTGCTGCTCCGCCCGACAAATATGAAAACCCGGACTGGCGCAATCTCCGCACGGAATATCTCTATTATTTGCTGTTTACCCGGCAGGCCAATTTGCAGCCGCAGTGGATCGGTCATTTGCTGGAGGCTCGCTATTTTGAGCAGGATGCGCTGGTGCAGGTGCCGTTGCAGGCAGTGGAAGCGGAAGCCGAGTTAGCAAAGCATCCCTTTCTCAGTCATGTCACCCGCCAGTTTTTGAGCGAAATTCGACCTGCGGTGGAACGGGGTTGGGCCGTGCTGGAGGAAGCCCCAATTGATGATGATTACAATCAGAAAAAATATGGCTTTTCCCCTGCTGCCACCCGCAAGGCGGTTCAGGTTTGTTTGGGCAATAGGGATGAGTTAACGGGGCTGGCTTTGTTTGCGGCATTGTTTTATCAATCAAAACGCTGTGCGGCAGATGAACGATTGGATTGGGTACAGAAAGCGAAAGCCCAGGCTGAACGGATTGCAGTTGCTACTCATCCAGAATTTAGCAGCGGTTTGTTTTTGTGGAAGATTGGCTATGCTTTAGGTGTGGCAGGTCACCCTGAAGAAGCACTTGAGTCTTTTAACAAAGCGATCGAATACAAGCCGGACTTACACGAAGCGTGGTACAACCGAGGCGTTGCCCTGTCTGCTTTAGGCCGCAAAGAAGAAGCGATCGAGTCGTATGATAGAGCGATCGAATACAAGCCGGACGATCACGAAGCGTGGTACAACCGAGGCGTTGCCCTGGATGATTTAGGCCGCAAAGAAGAAGCGATCGAGTCGTATGAAAAAGCGATCGAATACAAGCCGGACAAACATGAAGCGTGGTACAACCGAGGACTTGCCCTGGATGATTTAGGCCGCAAAGAAGAAGCGATCGAGTCGTATGAAAAAGCGATCGAATACAAGCCGGACAAACACGAAGCGTGGTACAACCGAGGACTTGCCCTGTATTATTTAGGCCGCAAAGAAGAAGCGATCGAGTCGTATGAAAAAGCGATCGAATACAAGCCGGACAAACATGAAGCGTGGAACAACCGAGGACTTGCCCTGGATGATTTAGGCCGCAAAGAAGAAGCGATCGAGTCKTATGAAAAAGCGATCGAATACAAGCCGGACGAACACGAAGCGTGGTACAGCCGAGGTGTTGCTCTGTCTGCTTTAGGCCGCAAAGAGGAAGCGATCGAGTCGTATGAAAAAGCGATCGAATACAAGCCGGACAAACACGAAGCATGGAACAACCGTGGTAATGTTCTAAATGATTTAGGTCGTTATGAAGAAGCACTAGCTAGTTTCGA
>LUGL01000051.1 GCA_002796835.1 Elainella saxicola E1
AATCGTCCATAATCGCACTGTGCTGCTGGATTGGGCGACAACTCGCCAAGCGATCGGGATGGTTCTACCCCGGTACACCACCCCAACCCAGACAATACAGAAACAATTCCACACCAGGGTGGTATCAAGACTCAGATACAGTCGTTCCTGCGTCCATTGAGACAAGGCTTGCCCGATGAGCGCATGATGGGCAGAAACCACATCAATTCTTCGATTCGACAACCACCGTCGAAATCGTCTTTGATGCGATTGGGCAAGTTGAGCACGACTGACGACGTATACGCCAAAGCCATTGAGATGAACGTTTTGGCTTTGGATCATGCCAATCATCATCCAGCATAGTGTTTGCAGGTGACGGGCATCCTGCCACACGATGTCACATTGACGCAGGAAATCATTCAACGCATGATAGAGTCGGGAAGTGGGAGCCATTGTTTTTGCTGTTAGGTGTGGTAACTTTCCAGCATAAATCAAGCTCTCCTTCCCTTCTAGCTTGTGTTTCATCCCCAATCAGTTTTGTCAGTCAACCAGGGTAGCACACTCATAGCCAGCTATCTAGATCCCTGTTTTTCCCAGAGAGCCAGATTGCTGCGATCTTAATCGATCTTCAGCAATTTAGCGAAGTCTGGATAGTCATACCTTGGGCTTTTCTTCTCCACAAACCCAACCTCAGTGAGGGAAAAGATCATGTCTACAGAGTTCAACGAACTGCTGTCCCCTTTGGGTGACAAGTCCCATACCGATAAATCGCAAATCTGGATTATTGGCACACGAGAGCAAGTTCTGCATACGATCAACGAATTTTATGTGAAGCGGATTGCGAACGATCGCGTCAAATTCACCCCAATCATTCCAGCACCGTTTGAAGGTAAGTATATGTCGGTCCTGATCCGCTAGAAGCATCGGCTGATCGATCGTGGGATGGGTGTCCTCGCCAGAAGATGCTCATTCCACAAGAGGCATATCATACTATTCAACCGCAGCATGATGGCAAAGCGGTTTGAGATTCGATCGCGCCAACGAGCACATTTCCAAATAAATCAGGACAATAAAGGAAGTCATCCCTGACAACAGGTCATTTTTTGACACCCACTGCGATGAACACCCCTTCCCATTTCCTGATGACCGCCGCTACCGAGAAAGCGCTGCCCAGAGTGCCGATCGTCAAAAGCGCATTTTTGATTGGATCGATCGCGCCCGATATTCCGCTGTGGATTTTATCGATCGGCGGCATCATTTACTACCGCTTCATCTTGGGCTGGAGTGCAGGCAACACAGCCAGTTTAATGTTCGACACCTTATACTTTCAACATCCGCTCTGGGTTGGCTTACATAACTTTCTGCATGCACCGCTGATCCTATTCATGGGTCTAGCGCTAGTCTGGCAAAAACGTCGCAACATTGGTTCTCGATCGCGTTGGCTATTCTGGTTTTTGCTCGCCTGCCTCGGCCATTCCCTGGTTGATATTTTGACGCATCACGACGACGGACCCCTCTTACTGTTCCCCTTCAACTGGACCACCCGCTTCCACAGCCCAGTCAGCTATTGGGACGATCGCTACCATGGCAGCATATTCCAACCATTTGAACTTGGCCTCGACCTATTCCTACTGTTCTATTTGCTAACTCCCAAACTGATCGCCAAAGTCAGAAGACGAAATTAATGTAGGATACGTTGATGCCCACTCTCTTCCCCCCTACTCCCCTACTCCCTTCCCCCTCTTCTCCCTTCCCCATGCCTGCCACCAATTTCACCCCCGATCGTCCCCAACCAGCCCTTGCCGAAGTCGATCAACTCCTCGATCGCTTTGCTCACTTTGGCGTAGAGTTGGGCTTAGAACGCATCGAGAGGCTGCTGGCCGCATTAGATAATCCGCAGAAACAGGTGCCGATCGTGCATGTGGCGGGCAGTAACGGTAAAGGATCGATTTGTGCTTATCTCTCTTCAGTTTTAACCGCCGCAGGCTATCGAGTCGGACGCTACACCTCGCCGCATTTGGTAAGCTGGTGTGAACGCATTTGTGTAAATCAGCAGCCGATTCCGGCGATCGAACTACACCGACTTTTGCAGCAGGTGATTGGGGCGATCGATCCGGCCTACTCTTCGCCCACCCAGTTTGAGGTGATTACTGCCGCCGCTTGGCTTTACTTTGCTCAGCAGCAGGTGGATATTGCCGTGGTGGAAGTTGGTTTGGGCGGCAGACTTGATGCCACGAATGTCTGCGATCGGCCTCTGGTCAGCGTCATCACGTCGCTCAGCATGGAACATTGGCAGCGGCTCGGTCCGACTTTGGCCGATATTAGCCGCGAGAAAGCAGGCATTCTCAAACCGACCCGTCCCGCCGTGATTGCGCCTCAACCTGCGGACGCCACTGCCGTTTTGCAAGATCGGTTAGCAGAGTTACACTGTCCGGCAATTTGGGTGCAGCCTGCCCAAGACTTAGGCAATGGATTCGCCCGATCGATCGATCCGTTGCGCAATGATTCTGAGTTTCAATTGCAGCCAATTGAATATCCGTTGCCCTTGTTGGGTGTCCATCAATTAATTAATTCTGCGGTGGCAATGACGACGCTGCAAATTCTGCAACAGCAAGGCTGGCAAATCAGCGAGTCGCAGCTGCAAACAGGGATGGCAAAAACTCAGTGGCCGGGACGTCTGCAATGGGTGACTTGGAACGATCGGCCAATCTTAATGGATGGGGCGCATAATCCGGCTGGCGCTGAAATGTTGCGCAATTATTTGGATGCGACGGCTGCTGATTTACCGATCCATTGGGTGATTGGCATGATCGGCACCAAAGATCACGCGGATGTTCTGAAGGCGTTGCTCCGTTCGAGCGATCGACTCTACTTGGTGCCTGTGCCGGAACATGTCCCTGTTGNATTTAAATCAGTTGAAAACTTTGGCGATCGAAATTTGTCCTGGATTAGCTGCCTGCAACACTTACGAAGCGGTTGAGTCAGGGCTACAGGCAGCCATTCAATCTGTCGCGTCAACGGATGGAACGATAGTACTTTGTGGTTCTTTGTACTTGATTGGAGATGTGTTTAAGCGGCTTAGCCTGCATTCCGAGCTTCATGAGTCCGACTGACCTGATAGGCCATCAGACCACAAAGAGCGGGACAAGCCACAACACAAATCGAAACCAGAATCAGCGTCATTTCGGGAATTTCAAACAGACTCATAGATTGTTCCTCTTAACAAGTTAGGGTGGTTATTCATCACAATCGTGGCAGATTCGATTGCGATTTGCCTCACCCAATAGGGTTCCTTTATCAGGTCTTTTTCTAACAGTGAAATCACTTCAAATGACTCATTTCGATAACAATAATTCTGAGAGAATTAATTCCAAATATTTCGTTTGTCCACAAATATTTCGTTGATTTCATAATGCTCCGGCAGGGGCAAAGCATTCGGGTGATAGATTTAGTGACATCGCAAAGATTAAGTGCCCGAATGGTTCGTCCTGATGAAATGTTGTGTTGCGGCAATTACGAAAACCACGATCGCCAATCCCATCCTCACAAATGAAATGGAAAAATTCCCTCTTTCTTGCCAACCGCAAACTTTGATGAAAATTTGTTAAAAGCTTTCATTTATATAAAAATATGAAGCTGAGTTTCCAATCGAAATCAAGTGAAAAATAGGCATTTTTACTCAACGATTTAGAGACAAAAATGCAGCAGCTTCAACATGAGCAGTTTGGGGAAAGAAATCAGCGGGTTGAACTCGATTTAAAGTGTAAATTTGGCTAAGCAATTTTAAATCGCGCGCTAACGTTGAAGGATTGCAGCTGACATAAACAATTTTTTCCGGCTGCTGCTGAATTAATGTTTCAATCACCCCAGCTTCACAGCCTTTGCGCGGTGGATCCAATAAGATGACATTAGCGTGAACGTTGAGCTGAGGGAGCAGATCTTCCGTTTTGCCAATTTGAAAGGATACATTCTCGATCTGATTTACTAAAGCATTCTGTTGCGCTTGGGCAATGGCTTCTGGCTGGCTCTCAATGCCGATCGCCTGCTGCACTTGTTTTGCCAACGGTAAAGTCATCGTACCGACACCGCAATAGGCATCCACGAGAATTTCATCTCCCTGTAGATCCAGTTCGGTTTGGATGCAGTTCAACAATGCTTCTGCCTGTTCTGTGTTGACCTGAAAGAAAGTGGTCGGCTGAATCTGAAATTCCAAATCTGCAAAAATTTCGCGGAGATAGGGACGACCGACTAAACAGCGCATTTCAGCCCCAAAAATTGCGTTGGTGCGATCGGGATTCAGATTCAAACAAACGCCCACCAGATCGGGATAATTTTGCATCCATTGTTTTGCCTGTGCTTCCAAACCAGGAAGCTTTGCACTGCGGCTAATCAGCGTCAGCAGCACTTCTCCGGTTCTGCGACCTACCCGCAAACTGAGATGGCGGATCTCTCCCTGATGCTTTTGTTCATCGTAAATTGCCCAGCCCTGACGTTGAATATCCTGCTTAATTGCTGCTAAGAAGGGATTGAGCCGCTCATCCTGGATCGGACATTGATTCAAATTGATTAATTGGTGGCTGCCTTTCTGGTAATAGCCCGTTTGCACCAGACCCGATGCATTCGATCGCACTGGATAGGAAGCTTTGTTGCGATAGGCCAACGGAGCGGCTAGGGCCAAAACCGCATCGACAGGAGGCTGTTCGAAGCCGCCAATTCGCTCTAGATCTTGCTGCACCAAATTCTGCTTTGCCACGAGTTGAGCAGCATAGTCCACATGCTGCCACTGACAGCCACCGCATTTATCTGCCACGATGCAGCTAGGCCGAATTCGATCGGGCGAGGCATCCAGGAGCTGATGCAGCTTCCCCTGCGCATATTGAGGCTTAACTCGTACCAGGCGCACTGCAATTTGATCACCCGGAACTGTATCGGGTACAAAGATCACCCGGCCTTGCCAGCGACCGACGCCTTCGCCGTTATGGTTCAAATTCTCGATCGTCAGCTCCAGCAGTTCTCCTTGCCGCCATTCTGGGGGCTGTTCTGCTCGTTTGGCTTTGATTGGTCGATCGATCGATTGCCCTGTCATTTTGCGCTCCCGTTCCGTTTGGCCTGCCCCGTTAACCCTTTTAGCATAGTAGGATCCCTTTAGACTGATTGCCCTTCTATCCCGAAACACCCGCCTTGAAACAACGTCTTGATGCCCTTTTGGTTGAACGAAATCTCTGCGACTCGCGCCAGCAGGCCCAGCGGCTGATTCGAGCGGGTGAAGTGATGGTGAACCAGCAGGTAATCGACAAACCGGGCACAGAAATAGATCCGATCGCGGAAATTCAGGTGAAAGCTCGATCGCCCTATGTGTCGCGCGGTGGCGAAAAGTTAGCGAAGGCATTAACCGAATTTGCGATTCCGGTGGCCGATCGAATTTGTTTGGATGGCGGCATTTCTACGGGTGGCTTCACGGACTGTCTGTTAAAGGCTGGTGCTCAACAGGTGTATGGCATTGATGTTGGCTATGGTCAGGTAGCCTGGGAACTACGTCAGGATCCGCGCGTGATTTTGCGAGAACGGACGAATATTCGCCACCTCAAGCCTGAAGATCTGTATGAATCCGATCGACCCTATCCAGATTTAGGCGTGGTAGATGTCTCATTTATTTCCCTCACCAAAGTCCTGCCTGCATTGTGGGAATTATTGCAATCTCCCAGAGAAGTGGTGCTGCTGGTTAAACCCCAATTTGAGGTAGGGCGCGAGAAAGTAGGCAAAAAAGGCGTGGTGCGAGAGGTGAAAGATCAGGCCGATGCGATCGTCCAGGTTTGCGAAGCGGCGCAATCGTTAGGCTGGCAGTTCTGTGGCTTGACCTGGTCGCCTCTGGTGGGTCCGGCAGGCAATATTGAATATTTACTCTGGCTGCAAATGCAAAGCGATCGAGAATTTCCCGATCGCCTCACTGTTCAACAATTAGCCCAAACGGCTCAAGCGTCTCTGAAATAGTTCGATCGGCTCCTAGCGGCTGAAGCTGACGCGAGCATCCATACCAAAGTCACGGAAATAGCGGGTCCAGCGATTGGCAGCACTGCGGCTATTAAACGGACCGACTCGCACATGGTCTCCTTTGGAACTGCCAGACTGCACCATGCCATCGATCCCCATTCCTTCCGTTAAGCGGGACACCTGAGATGTAATGGCGGATATATCTTTGCCTGAACCTGGAATGATCACATAATAAGCCCGTCCACTGGAAGCAGCGCTTTCTTGAGGTTGGGGAGCGGGTGCGGTGCCAAACTCCACTCCACCCGAAGAAGATGGCACGGTGGTTGTTGGCAGTAATTCTGGCGGTGGCAAGGTCTGTGTTTCGAGCCCACTAGAGGAGCCTGTACTGGTTGCCGGTAACTGACTGACGGTAGAGGAAGCTGTGGTTACTCCAACTACTTGAGCACCAATGCCGGAAACAGCCAAGGTTGAAACTTGCTGCTGGGCGCTATTCAGATCGCCAAATAAACCGGCCTGAATGAAGCGCTGGCCGTTATATTCCTGAACGGAAGCCGAAGGTTGGATTTGTTGCACTTGAGACAGCAGAACAGCATCGTCTCCATTGACGACAACGAGATATTGCTGCGGGGTCTGGGCATTGGCCGAATTGTCCTGTCCAAACATGACGGGTGGTGGCGGGGGTAAGCCATCGACAACTTGCTGGGCCAGCAGAAAATGACTCGTATCATTTAGCACGGGTTTGGCCCAAGCAACCTGAGCCACAAAACTCTGAGCTACAAAACTACCTAAGAGTCCTCCACAAAGCCCAGCCGTCACCAGGAAGGCTTTCGTGAAGGGAGTGGGATTCGATCGAGGAGTCATAGGAGTCATTGCGCACCAGCCCCACTAGATATAGGGTTTACAGGAAGAAAAAGATCTAAATGGCGCTAATCCTAACATAGAAATTTGAAAGTGAACGGTTTTTTGTTGGGTCGATCGCAGCCATCGAAGCAGTGCAGGTGCTAGCCTAGAGAGAGCATTTTGTAAAGGAAAATCGCATTTCTAGCGCATGGAGGCGCATGAATAAGGTTGTTGTTGGACTTTCGGGGGGGGTAGATAGCTCGGTTGCAGCCGCAGCGTTGCATCGTCAGGGCTATGACGTAGTTGGCTTGACCCTTTGGTTGATGAAAGGGAAGGGACAATGCTGCTCGGAAGGCATGATCGATGCAGCCCAACTCTGTGAAGAGCTAGAAATTCCGCACCATATCGTCGATACGCGCGAACTGTTCGAAAAGAATATTGTGGATTATTTGGTGAGCGGTTACGGGGCTGGCATTACGCCGCTCCCCTGTTCTCAATGCAACAAAGCCGTCAAGTTTGGCCCCATGTTGAACTACGCCCGCAGCGAATTGGGAATCGATCGCATTGCCACCGGACATTATGCCCGCATTACTTTTGATCCAGCGTCCGATCGCTATCAGTTACGGCGAGCAGTCGATCCCAGCAAGGATCAGTCCTACTTTCTCTATGATCTGAGCCAGGAAATTTTGGCACACACGGTTTTTCCCCTGGGCGATCAAACCAAGGCTGAAACGCGACGCATGGCTGCTGAATTCGGCTTGCATACCGCAGAAAAGCCGGAAAGTCAGGACTTATGCCTGATTGAAGCCCATGGCTCGATGCGGACTTTTCTCGACAAATATCTGACGCCGCAGCAGGGCAACATTGTCGATCGCTCAGGCAAAGTGCTGGGCCAACATGAAGGCGTTCATCACTATACGATCGGTCAACGCAAGGGCATTGGTGTGGCTGCCGATCGACCTCTTTATGTGATTGGCATTGACGCTGTCAAGAATCAGGTGATTGTGGGGGATCGCACAGATGCCCAAACGACTGAGTTTACGGTGCAGCGGGTCAACTGGGTGTCAATCAGCGAGCCGACGATGCCGATTCATGCAGAAGTGCAAATTCGCTATCGCTCGCAGCCTGTCGGGGCAACCATTGTGCCCTTATCGGACGATCGGGTGAAAGTTGTGTTTGACGAACCTGAATTTAGCGTGACACCTGGACAAGCTGCCGTCTGGTATCACGGGGATGTTTTGCTAGGGGGTGGCGTGATTGAAAGCCCAACCGTAGCCTGAAATTTCCGCAGCCAGCAGCCCGATTTCCATGGTCAAATAGAAGCATGACACTCAAGCGACGGGCATTTCTACAGCAGGCAGGATCGGCACTGGCAGCGCTGGGAATCAGCGAAGCGGCCTTGTCGTTGTTGACCGATCGGTATCAGCAGGCCCTGGCTCAACCGACCTGCCGTAAGTTAGCCTTGCTGGTTGGCATTAATCAATATGCGGAATCAGTTTGTGACTATGTGTCACCGCGTGGCTCGGCCTTGAATGGCTGCCTGACTGATGTGGAATTGCAGCGAGAATTGCTGATTCACCGGTTTGGGTTTCAGCCTGCTGACATTCTAGTATTGACGGATCAGGCGGCGACCAGGCAGGGCATCGAGGAAGCCTTTATCCATCATCTAGTTCAGCAGGCAACTTCTGGTGATGTGGTCCTGTTTCACTTTAGTGGTTTAGGTAGCCAGATTCGGGTTGATGGCACTTCAGAGATGCAGGCCAGTTTGGTGCCGGTAGATGGGATGTTGCCAACGGCTGAAACGCCGATCGTTCATGATTTGCTGTTAGACACGTTGGGGCTCCTGCTCAGCTCACTGGCGACTAACCAGGTGATTACGGTGCTGGATGCTGGCTTTAGTCGTTTGGGCCGCACCTTGCAGGGCAATCTTCACATTCGATCGCGACCTGATACGCCGGTGGGATTAATCGATGCGGCGGAACAGGCGGTTCAAGACCAGCTCAGTCAGCAAACCCGGATTTCGATCGCTCAGATCCGTCAACGCTGGCAAACGGGACAAGTTCCTGGAATTGTGTTGCAGGCCAGCAGTCTCGATCGTCCTGCCACGGAAGCCCAGTGGAATGGATTCAGTGCGGGTTTATTCACCTATGCCCTGACCCAGCGACTTTGGCAATCGTTACCAGACAGCACCATTGCAGTCACCTTTCAGCAAGCAGTGGGCACAATTTGGCAAACGATGGGTTTAGAACAGCAGCCTGTTTTAAATGGACAGGCGATCGCTCAGCAAATCCTGCCGGATGCCACTGGTTCGAGTGGAGCGGAAGGGGTGATTCGGTCCGTTGAGGAAGATGGCAAAGCTCAGATCTGGCTGGCTGGATTGCCCGCTCCAGTTTTAGAAAATGCGGCAGCTTCCTGGTTCTCGCTCGCTAATTTGGAGCAGCCTGATCAGGCAGTGCCTCAACTTCAGTTGCGATCGCGAGAAGGGTTGATCGGAAAAGCCCGGAGCTTGACGGGAATCATGCTGCAGCCTAACCAGCAGGTACAGGAAGCGGTGCGGGTTTTGCCTCGTAATATTGGCTTGACGGTGGCGATCGACAATAGCCTGGAGCGGATTGAGCGAGTGGATGCCACCAGCGCTTTTGCTGCCATTCCGCGCGTTTCTTCGGTGATTGCAGGGGAACAGTCTGCAGATTTGCTCTTTGGTAAAACCCAGCCTACTTCGTTGATTGCCGCTTCGTTGCCACTTCAAGCTACGGCGTCTTCTCAAGCAATGCAGGGTATCCCTCCAGAGCCAGCTGAGCTGCCGCCTGCGATGCCTACGAATGGCTATGGGTTGTTCTATCCCAGCCACTCTGCTATTCCCAATACCCGCATTCAAAATATTGAGGCGGTTAAAGCAGCAGTGACCCGTATGGCTCCCCAATTCAAAACCTTGTTAGCGATAAAATTACTCCGCCTTACCCAAAATCAGGGTTCTTCGCGGTTAGGTGTGCGGGCATTCTTAGAAACCCTTGCTCCGCAGGCGCGTCTATTGGCAAAACAGGAGACTTTACGGCTACCTCTGCCTGCCAGTTCTGCTCCAGGGGCTGGCTCTGCAAATGCGCCACTGATTCTAACGAAGGGCAGCCAAATTCGATATCGGCTCAAAAATTATGGCAGTTTTCCGGTGTATTTCTTGCTCACTGGGGTAGATACAAGGTTGAATCCTGTCATCTTCTATCCGACTCAGTCTGGCCTCAGCAATGCTGACCAGTCTAGGGGAACGGGTCGCTCAATTCATCCTGATGAAGAAATTATCTTGCCGCTCAACCAGCTCAAGAGTTGGCAAATTCAAAGTCCGACTGGTTTAGCTGAAACCCATATCATCTTTAGCCGCCTGCCGTTTTATCAAACTGAACAGGTTTTAACTGCCGAGTCACGCAGTGCTGCTGAACCGTTTAGCCCGATCGCGAATCCGCTCGAAGTGGCTCAAGCTATTCTCCAAGATTTGCATGACGCAAGCAGTGCTGTTCTGCCGCCGATTGATCTTCCGACTGACAGCTATGCGCTGGATGTGAATGCCTGGGCAACGCTCAGCTTTGTCTATCAGGTCACTTGTTGATTACGCTGCGGAATTTTTGCATCAGTGCCGATCGCTGACTCAATTTGGCTGTGTCCTTCTGGATTCTGCAAACTTTTCAAACAAGAGCACAGGGAGTCTAGTAAACTAGTGCTGCTAAAGCGCCATGCTGTCTGAATTTTGCGTGCCATGTTCTTGCTATGTTGTTGACTGTTACTGTTCCTGCCACCACTGCTAATCTTGGGCCTGGATTTGACTGTATTGGAGCAGCCCTTTCTCTTTACAATCGGTTCCAGTTTTCGCAATTGGTTGAAACAAACCAGTTTCTGATAATTGAAGCTTCAGGACTAGAAGCAGACCGGGTGCAAACGGATGACAGCAATTTGGCCTATCAAGCCTTTGTCCATCTTTACAAAAGAATTGGCCAGACGCCTCCCCCGCTTCACCTGTCGATTCATTTGGAAGTTCCACTGGCGAGGGGCTTAGGCAGTTCGGCAACGGCGATCGTAGGTGGTTTAGTCGGCGCGAATGCCCTTGCTGGCCAACCTTTGTCTAATGCTGAGTTGGCGGCCTTAGCCACTGAACTCGAAGGTCATCCTGATAATGTTGTTCCAGCCTTAATGGGGGGCTGTTGTCTGGCAGCCTCTAGCCAGGATGAAAAGTGGACCATTTGCGATGTTCCCTGGCATGAGGAGGTTGTTCCAGTCGTTGCGATTCCCAATTTTGAGCTTTCGACTGCTGAGGCTCGTCGTGTTTTGCCGCCAAACTATAGCCGTAGTGATGCCATTTTCAATACAGCTCACTTGGGCTTGCTGCTGCGGGGATTGCAGACTGGTAAAGCGGAATGGTTGCAAACAGCGCTCCAGGATCGGATCCATCAACCCTATCGGCAACCCTTGATTCCAGGCTATGAGGTTGTTCAAGCTGCTGCGCTTGCTGCTGGGGCTTATGGTTTGGTCATCAGTGGAGCAGGTCCAACCTTATTAGCGCTGACTCATCCCGATCGAGCCAATTTAGTTCAACGAGCGATTGCTGAAGCCTGGACTAGCTTCGGGATTGAGGTAAAGGCTCAAATTCTGCCGATCGACATGCAGGGCACGATTGTTCGATCGAATTGAGGATGGATGATTCCCTTAACTGTTATTTCCAACCGGATAAGCACCTGTTTGCACAGTAATGTTTTGGTCCTGGCTGTTGCGCTTCAGATCAATTTGCAGACTATTGCCAACCTGAGAGGCTTCTACAATGTTTTGCAGCTGGTCAGCCGTTGTTACCTCCTGGCCATTGACACGCCGCACCACGTCTCCGGCCCGAATTCCAGCTCGTTCAGCCGGAGAACCAGACACGACTTTGATTACCAGGACACCGCTCTCCTCATTCACATTGAAGCCAATTGAGGAATTGCCATCATTAATTTGCTTCTTCACATCTGGGGTTAAGGTTGCCATCTGCACCCCTAAGTAGGCATGCTCAGCCTTGCCTTTTGTGGCTAACTGGTCTGCAATCCGTTGAATCGTGTTGATCGGGATGGCGAAACCAATTCCTTGGGCATCTGCTCGAATGGCAGTGTTCATGCCGATGACTTCACCCCGTTCATTCATCAAAGGACCACCAGAGTTACCGGGGTTAATGGCTGCATCCGTCTGAATAAAATCGACCCGTTTATCTGGAATTCCAGCATCTCCGCTCGATCGACCTGTTGCGCTAATAATGCCAACCGTGACGGTGCTGTCGAGACCTAATGGGTTACCGATCGCGATCGCCCATTCTCCAGGCTGAATTTGATCGGAATTGCTCAGTTTCACCGTCGGCAAATTAGAGGCATCTACTTTCACAACGGCGACATCGGTGACTGAATCGCTGCCCAGCACCCGACCTTGCAGTTTCCGCCCGTCTTTCAAAGTGACTTCTACAGTATCTGCCCCATCGACGACATGGGAGTTGGTGATAATCCGGCCATCGTTACTGACGATAAAGCCAGATCCCAGTCCCCGCTCAACCCGTTCAGACTGCTGAGGTTGCGTTGGCATTTGTTGTCCGAAAAAGTCCCGGAAAAACGGATCGTCAAATCCTTGGGGAGATTGCGATCGAACCGTCCGAGAGGCATCAATCCGCACGACTGCGGGGCCAACTTGCTTGACAACGTTTGTAATAAAGTTAGGATTGGTCGCCGCTGCTGGAGGTAGCTGGGTAACCGTGGTTGGACTGGCCGAAGATTGAGGAATGGTGGCTGCAACTGGGGTTGCTTGGGGAGCCTGACGCGATTGAACAAATAGTTGTGAACCAGCCGTTGCGACGCCTGCACCAAGGAGAACGAGGCCCAAAGACCGTCCTAAGCTCGATCTAGTGAAGCGCGTGAAGCCCCGCCGCAGCGAGGTTGTCGATCGAGTCGATGATGGAAGGTTGGTCCGCAACTGATCCTCTGGGTTTTGGTGGTTCATAGTCATAAGGTTAGGAAACCTGCTGTAGGGGGAATGAGTGGTGCAAATTCCAAAGAAATGGCAGCTTTGCGAATTGAGCACTCGATAAAGCTTGTGTGATGAGCTTCCACCATTCAATCTAAACCCGCCGTATGACAAGCGTATGGCGTTTAAATTGCGCAACCATGAATTTTAGGAAGGCCGAGATCGGCACAGAATCGCTGAGATGCTGCTCAGAAGTGGCTTGGTTCCGATTTTTATGCTTCTGACTTTTACTCTTCTGATTTTTATTCTATAGAAGGGACTTCTTCTAAAGCAGCCTCTTCTAAAGCAGCCTCTTCTAAAGCAGCCTCAACGGTTTTGACCTCCAAAATGTCAGGTTCTTGCTCTAGATTGGCACGATGCTTGAGCTGGGAGAAAATCCGGTAGACCTCCATATCAGCTTCAAGTTTTTGGTGGGAGCAAGAAGCATCATTCATATTGACTAAGTTGTACTCGATATTCTCCGTGTAGATCGCTGTGATGATCCGGAAAATCTCGAAGAAATTGACCACCCACTGACATTCCTCTTCCGAATAGCTGGCATAGTAACGGATCAAATCGGCAATGCGCGCTTCCAGATGAGTCCGAGAATAGCGGCAGATCAGAATAATTTTGAGCAGCACAATCACCAACGTCAGCGAATTGCCTTGAGATAGCAGCAAGACAAACAGAGAAGAGGGTTCCTGGTGATTTTCGGTGGTCAGGTATTCGATCGCCCGATTGGCTGTTCTTAAGATCAGCGCGTTGTTAATGGGTTTGTCGTCGTGATCGCTATAGAGCGTACTCAGCTTTTCAGAAAATTGGATCTTCAGCATGCTGGCGAATTCGTCAGGCTCAACCGAAAAAATCAAATATTCCAGCAAGCTCTGCTTGAATGCCCCATAGCTTAAATTCTTGGTCTGATTCAGGAAGATATGGGCGATGTTGGGATAGCTGAAGAATCCCCGTTTCGCCACAATCTTTTTAATCAGACGCAGAACTTCGTCCCCTAAGCTTGTGGGATTTTCCAGTTTTCTTTCTTTGGCTGGCCCTTCTTGAGACAGCGCCGTATACATCGCTAAATCGAACTTAAATTTTTCCTTCAACTTGCGCGATAGATTCCGAGCTGCCTGCCGCTGCTCTAAAGGATTTTCCAGATTGATGTATTGTGGGACCAGCAAGTAGGAAGCGTAGCGCTGGCTCCAGTGAATTCTGCCTCGATCCTCATAGCGCGTGACAAACAGCTTCAGCTCTTGAAAGTCAGTGCTGGCGATAAAATTGCGCAGCCATTCTCTCAGTCGTTTTAGCGTGGGCGAAATCGTGTGCTTATAGAGAATTGGATCTGAGAATAGCTGAATCAGTTTTTGGATCGGTTCGTGGTTGCGGGTGATATCCCAGTTGTTGATCAGGATGTAGCACGATCGCTTCAGCGTGTTACGAAATTCCTGTTCTTGGTTAGCAAAAACAATTTCGTAAAGATAAGGCAGCGTATTAGAGCTGACCGTATCAGAATGGTGAATAAATAGGTGCTTGAACTCCTTCAGCACCTCCTCAGGGGACCAGTTCTTCACAATCTCCAACAAAAACTCATAGATCGCCTCCTGAGCTTTTGGAACATTCCGGCGAGACTGACTCTGCTTGACTGAAGATTGGGGAGATTGGCTAGCTGCTAATTTGTCTCCGAACATAAACGGCGCTAATACTAAATGACGCTTTGAGGAAGATAAGAATGCTTCATACCCTGAGATCCTGGTACCCCTGTCAAACTTGCAACATCTCTAACCTTCCTAAGGAGGCGAGACCTGCTTGACAACAATAGTTCTATACAATTTGCGTCTGGTAGCAATTATTATGCATTGGTAAAGCAGGACTTGCTGGGATTCTTTACGTTTTCACAAGTTCCACTGCCCTAACGTACCTGAGCGAATTAATTTTCTTTTTCTAAGAAATTAAGTCAATTAGAACGGTTGAAGGCAGTTCTAGCGTTATCCAAGGCAGAAGAGTTTGACCAGAATGGAACAGATTGCGGTCAAAAATTGTATTTCCACCGTTTAACGATTCGTAAGGGTAGAAATTGAAAGGTTGGAAAGCCTACTCTACAGTGCTCCAACGTAAATCTACAGTTGCCACCGTGAAAAACTCGGGGAGATGACGGCTTTCTCCTGCAACATTCGGTGTTTTGCTGCAACATTCTGGCGGTTCTTGCGAGCGAGTTGATCGCAACTGAATATCGGCTCATTGCTTATTCATCAAATGGGACCTCCTCAACCCATGACCCCAAGGTACTGTAGTCCTTCTACAGATGTCATTTTTGTCACACAAAATTTACACTCTCTTAATCTCTGTCAAAGAGTGAACGGGCCGAATTCAGAAGGACTGTGATCTCAAGCTCTATTTTGCTCTGTCCGGACTCTTTTACCTATTTCGCTCGCTGAGCTTTCATGTGATTTCTTTGCCCAACAGAGTCGATCGTGATCTTTGAGTACGAGTATCAAAAGTTACTTTTCTTCTCAAAAATTACTAGAAAGACAAAGGCTGCTGGTTTTTATGGTTTGGGACAACAGGTGTGTCAAACCTTGGTGCTAATTAAAAAAGGCTCCTCACCAGCTATCTTCCCCAAATCCGAATCAATGAGGACAGCAGATAAGCAACCTTGCTTGGCCACCAATGGCCATCAAAGTAGATCAATTTAGAGTTTGGAATGGGGGCAGAGGGACTTGAACCCTCACGACTTCATCAGTCAACGGATTTTCACCCTCTCACAGCTTTCGCTGCAATCTGCTACAGATTTTGAGGATTGGACCCTCCCTTTACCCTCGCCTTTACGTTAGGGTAGCTCCCGTCGGGCCTCTGCACCTTCCAATCCAAAATATCGGAACATTCAGGATTGGCTTGGCTCAGGATTGCCATGTCTGAATTTGGATATCCAAATGTTCAGAGGTAGGTTTCCCTGAGTTTGAGAGCATCCACTTGATGGATTTCTCCAACAAGGCTCAGTTTTCTAAGTCCGCAGCGTCTACCATTCCGCCATGCCCCCATGGCTTGTTTAAGTAAATTGCAATCTCTGCAACCCAGCGGCTCCTCATTATAAAACCTCTAGGGGTGCAATTGCTAATTTCATTCAATGAATCTTTAATTCGTCATGCCCACAGACTCGATCGCATTTGGCTTAACCCGTTTGGCTCTAGCCATCCGCTGGTTTGAGTCACCCACTGTTGGAAGGAGTGCATAAGCACTGTGCTTTAGAAGCGAACCCCAACCCCGCCTTGAATCGAAGCTGCTGTATCGTTGCTGTTTTTATAAGCATCGAACGCAATGATGGCATTGCCAAAGAGAACAACGTTGCTGTATGGGAAACTGTGATCAATGCCGGGTTGCAGCACAAAGCTAGTTTGGTTTCCAACCGGAGAGGTGCTTTGATCGCTATCTTGAATGGCAGCTCCAACCCCAATGTAGGCATCGGTTTGCCAGTTCAACGGCACATCATAGGAAACGGTAGGTACAAAGGCTGTACTTTCGCCAATCAGCGCCTGCGCCCGGATCGAGACAGGAACTTCCAGGAATTTGTAGCGGAAGGCGATCACCCCACCACCACTTGTGCCATCTCCTGAAGGACCATCCGTGACTCCAAAGGAACCACCAATCCCGATATAGCTGCCGTAAGCTGCTTGGGCAAAGGCAGATGGAGCTGCGGCGAGCATCAAACCAAAGCCGATCGCGCTACCAAGAGCCATCGCCCCCAGTCCGCCCAATCGACTTCTCCAATCGACTATTTTGAGCATGTATGAACCTCCTGAAGAGTTCGCAAACTAAGGTCCCAATTAATCTTCCAAACGATAGCTCAGGAGTCTAGAGAAAGCCACTTTTTCAGCCTCTAAGAAGGAGATTTTAGGGGCCAAAACTATTAATATTTTTTATGAAAAGTAAATTTAGCATACTCAACGTTGGATGATCGAATAAAGTTGCGGATGAGCTTGTTGGTAAGGGCAGGTTGGTCGATCGCAATTTCTGCTGTTCAAACTATCATTTGGTTGGCTGAATTAGAGCGTCTTCAGGGAATCTGGACCGATGATCGAGTAAGAAATTAGGGCATTCTAAGCTTTGTTGAGAGGGCAGGAAATTCGGTCAGGTATGACAGGCTCAAAATTCGCTTCAAGCTGATTAAACCTTGCAACTCCAATGTGATTCGAAGCCAGTTCAAAAAATCTCAATTATCCTGGAACTATGAGAAAGAATTTGTGGGGTAGGGAAATGCGATCAGTTTTTCTCGTTGCAGCAATTGCAGTGTTAGGAGTTTCAGCAACTGCCTGTAATTTTGGCGGAGGCGATGAAACAGCTGGAGAACAGCCTGCTGCCGAAGAATCTCCGGTTGCCAGTAATCCCTCACCGACTGCCCCGTCACAACCATTTCCCTCACCGACTGTGGAGCAGAAAAATACATCCAGAGGTATTTTGCCTCCAGATTTGATTAGCTCTACGGACCCCAACCAGCGCGTGCAGCAAGTCAAAGGAACCCGATCTGACCCCTTTTCACTGTTGCCGACCACGCCAAAGGTGCAGCTTGCTGAAGGAGCTAGCCCTCCAACTGTTTTACCGACAGGGACCGCGCTTCCACCTACGGGAAGAACTGTAGCAACTCCGCCTGTCCGCCAGACAGCCCAGACTCCTCCTCGATCGCCCAAGCCATCTGGTACGAATAATCCGAATGGAACAACGGCTTCTGGCAATGTTAAACCTGCACCCAAGAGTCCGATCGCCAATAATCCGCCTCGTCCCCAACCGACGCTGGCCAGAGCAGTGGAAGTGACAGGTGTGGTTCAGGTCGGCGATCAGGTCTATGCCATTGTTAATGCTCCTAATGAACCTTCTAGCCGCTATGTCCAGGAAGGTCAACGCTTAGCAGGTGGACAGGTTTTGGTTCGTCGTATTGAAACCAATCGACCTGATCCAGTCGTTGTGCTGGAACAGCAAGGGGTTGAAGTGGTACGGGCTGTGGGAGAAAGTGGTGAATCGGCTGTTTCACCTACTGCTACACCAGCAACTTAAAGCCTCGTAGCCTAAAGCTTTGTCACTTGAAGTTCTATCAAAATCTTTGTGTCTCAACCATTGATGTCAGCCATACAGAATGGGTAAAAGGCTGATGTCAGACTGGGCCAAAATTAATCAATCCCCTAGAAACCCAGGCTTTAAATCAAGGCTTGGGTTTTTCTAACTGCATCTAAAGCAGTGAGGCGGTGATTCTTCCGGACTTTCAGGGTAACGATTTTCAATTTTTAGTAATAAAACTTAAGCTGGGGAGAAACCGATCGCCACAACAGTCGTAGTACGCTGAGAAGCGACAGCTTAAACAGTCTGGCAACAGTGAGCCTTAGGTTTGCTGCTAGCTAGATTGAGGCATTAGATGACAATAAACCCCTAAAGGAAAAAACCCATGGTTCAACGTGGTTCTACAGTCCGAATCCTTCGGAAAGAGTCCTACTGGTACAACCAAACAGGTACGGTTGCATCCATTGACCAAAGCGGGATTAAATACCCAGTCATCGTTCGATTTGACACGGTGAATTACAACGGCTTCAGCGGCACCTCTGGCGGTGTGAATACTAACAATTTTGCACTCGCTGAATTGGAAGAAGTTGAAGCTCCCAAAGCTGCTAAGGCTAAATAAAGCCCCAAGCAGAAGATTAGATTAACTCTTAAACTGTGCCTGAACTTCCTGAAGTTGAAACGGTTCGTCAGGGTCTTAATCAAGTGACCCTCAATCAAACAATTCAAGGTGGGGATGTGTTGCTTGATCGCACCATTGCCCACCCTTTTTCGTCTGCGGATTTTTTGGCAGCTTTGACGGGAACAGCGATCGTCCAGTGGCATCGACGCGGTAAGTATTTGCTGGCAGCCCTAGAAACGATCGACCAAGACTCATCTCAATCTGCAGGCTGGCTCGGCGTTCATTTGCGAATGACCGGCCAACTGCTGTGGATGCAGCAGAATGAGCCCTTGCAAAAACATTGTCGGGTGCGGCTCTTTTTCCCAAACCAGCGAGAATTACGGTTTGTCGATCAGCGCACCTTTGGGCAGATGTGGTGGGTGCCGCCCGATCGTCTACCTGAAAGCATCATGACGGGATTGGCGCAGCTTGGACCCGAACCTTTCTCAGATGAGTTTTCTGCGGCCTATTTAGTAGAAAAATTGCGCGATCGTCAACGTCCGATCAAAAATGCCTTGCTCGATCAGGCTTTAGTAGCGGGTATTGGCAACATTTATGCGGATGAAGCCCTATTTCTCAGCGGTATTCGACCTCAAACCTTAAGTTCTAAGTTAACTCCGCAGCAGATCGATCGTCTCTATCATGCGATTCTGAAGGTGCTGCAAGACAGCATTGATGCGAGAGGCACGACCTTTAGCGATTTTCGAGATGTGTCTGGCATTAACGGCAACTATGGCGGTATTGCCTGGGTTTATGACCGAAAAGGTGAACCCTGCCGTGAGTGCGGTCGTTCGATCGAGCGGATCAAGATGGCAGGTCGATCGGCCCATTTCTGTCCGGTTTGTCAGCCGTGATGGGTTCAGCTGTGACTGGTTCAATTGTGACTGGCTCAGCAGCCGTGACCTGTTCCACAATTTCTAGAAATCGCTGAGCAATGGCCGATAGATCTTGATTGCGCCAAGCAACGGCGACTTCTGCATAGGGAGTTGGCTGTTCCAGCGGTTTATAAACCACACCTGTGCGCTGGAGATTATTGAGCGAAATGGGGACGATCGCAATGCCAATGCCACCTGCCACTAAACTGACGATGGTTTGCATCTGCATGGCCTCTTGCACCACAGTCGGACTAAAGCCAGCCTGCTGACACAAGCTAATGATCTGGTCATAAACGCGAGGTGACTGCAAACGCGGAAACAAAATAAAGGCTTCGTTGGCCAAACTCGATAGGACAATTTGCGGTTGCTCAACCAGCGGGTGGGTTTCTGGCAAGGCCACAACCATCGGTTCCCGCATGATCGTGGTGCAACTCAGCGTTTTATCTTCCAGCGGTGGCCTTAAAAAACCGACATCGATTTTGCCGTCTCGTAACCCATCGAGCTGTTCCTTTGTACCCATTTCATGCAGCTCTAATCGAACCTGGGGCACCTGACTGCGGAACGATCGCAAAATGGCAGGCAGCACATTGTAGGCCGCAGAACTAATAAAGCCGATCACGAGCTGGCCCTGTTCGCCCCGACTGACGCGTCGTCCAGTTTCGATCGCCTGTTCGAACTGCTTAAATAATTTTTGGCTTTCTGTCAGAAAGGCTTGTCCTGCTTCGGTTAATTGGACCGATCGCTTGGTGCGGTGAAATAGCGAAAAACCTAATTCATCTTCGAGTTGGCGAATTTGCTGACTGAGCGGCGGCTGAGCCATGTGGAGTCGTTCGGCAGCCCGCCCAAAATGAAGTTCCTCTGCAACCGCCATGAAGTAACGAAGATGGCGAAGTTCGATCATAGACCTCGATCTGAATAACGCAAAAGAGGAGGCATAACGCACTCCTCCTCACTTAAACGTAGCTTATTCACTAATTAGCCAAGTTCTCACGTCGAACAGTCGCTACCCTTTTCCTATGCAGGATGGTCGAAGTTGATAGAGAGTTGAGTCTCTAGATTCGGTAGGTCAACGGAACGATCGACCAGACAATGATCGATAGATGACGCAGATTCAGGAGAATGTTGAAAATCTTGATCATGACTCGATCGACAAACCAACCAAACGCCGGTTTGTGGATCGCGGACAGCGGTAAACGGATTCGGCTTGAGCGTTTTTTTAGCAGAACCAATCATATCTTTAGGGGAAAACACGACAAATCTGTTCTCGATTTTTGCAGGTCGGTCAAATCCTGAAAATATGCTGGTTGCAAAGTTTATCAGAATCACATGATCGAGGTTTGCTCAAGCCTGATAAACCGCCCTTTCTGACCTTCCTACGGCCTATTTTCTCTGCCAAAACAGAACTAATATTTTTAAAATATCAATCTCCCCTGAAAAATATATTGGACATACATAATCCGCTTCGATAGTTTGGAATTATCGAGAAAATGTTTTGTCATGAATGTGACTGTGAAGCCTACTCAATCTTGGAATGCGAGGCTCTACGAGCAAAACCATGCTTTCGTCTGGCAGTATGGTGAGAATTTGCTAAATTTGCTGGATGCTCAACCCGGAGAAGCGATTCTTGATTTGGGTTGCGGTACGGGTCAGCTAACTCACCAAATTGCAGCAACAGGAGCAACGGTGATTGGCATCGATCGTTCAGCTGAAATGATTCAGCAAGCCACCACAAATTATCCTGAGATCACTTTTCAGGTGGCGGATGCGCGAGATTTTCAGGTCGATCGACTCCTGGATGCGGTGTTCTCAAATGCAGTCCTGCACTGGATTCCAGAAGCAGATGCTGTAATTCGATCGATCCATGCGTCGTTAAAGCCAAGCGGCAGATTCGTCGCGGAATTGGGCGGCAAGGACAATGTTCAGAAAATTGTGGCAGCCCTGCAACAGGCCTTTGCTGAGCAAGGTTTAACCCCTCCTTCCCTTCCCTGGTACTTCCCCAGCATCAGCGACTACGCGACGCGACTGGAACAGCAAGGATTTGAAGTGCAATATGCCGTTTTGTTCGATCGCCCTACCGAACTTACTGCCGGGGAAGCAGGTTTAGCCAACTGGCTGGAAATGTTTGCAGGCACGATGCTACGAGCACTTTTACCTAACCAAAAGCAGCAGGTGGTTCGATCGATCGAAACGCAGCTCCGAGATTCTCTTTATCAAAATGGTCATTGGATCGCGGATTACCGCCGTCTGCGCATCCAGGCTTGTAAGCGGGATTAAAAATTGGGTTCGCGAGCGAGACGTTTGGGCGATGCCCATGCTTCGCAAACGCACTTGATCGCCCTGTGGTCAAAACTCGATCGCCTGATCTGTCAGGGAAGTAATTCTTTTCGCTAAGATCAGAGGCTGGATTTTCATCCCTCGTTCCCTGATTTCAACTCAACACCTTCAAATTCAAATCGCACAGAATCGCTATGAGTAAAGGCACCTTATTTGACAAAGTTTGGGATCTGCACACCGTCGGAACGCTTCCTTCAGGACAAACTCAACTCTTTATTGGACTGCATCTCATCCATGAAGTGACGAGTCCTCAAGCCTTTGCGATGCTGCGCGATCGGGGGCTGAAGGTGATGTTTCCAGAACGCACGGTTGCGACCGTAGACCATATTATTCCAACCGAAAATCAGGCGCGTCCCTTTGTGGATGATTTGGCCGAAGAAATGATGCAGGCGCTGGAGCAGAACACCCAGACCAACGGCATCACCTTCTACAACATTGGCTCAGGCAACCAGGGAATTGTGCATGTGATTGCCCCAGAGCAGGGATTGACCCAGCCCGGAATGACGATCGCCTGCGGAGATAGCCACACTTCAACGCATGGGGCATTTGGGGCGATCGCTTTTGGCATTGGTACCAGTCAAGTACGCGATGTCCTGGCTTCTCAAACATTGGCTTTGTCGAAGCTGAAGGTCCGCAAGGTGGAAGTGAACGGCAAGTTGGTTCCGGGCGTCTACGCCAAAGATGTAATTCTGCATATCATCCGCAAGCTGGGCGTGACGGGTGGCGTGGGCTATGCCTATGAGTTTGCAGGCACCACGTTTGAGCAGATGAGCATGGAAGAACGGATGACGGTTTGCAATATGGCGATCGAAGGCGGCGCACGTTGTGGCTATGTCAATCCGGATCAGGTGACGTTTGACTACTTAAAAGGCCGAGATGCTGCGCCCAAAGGAGCCGAATGGGATAAGGCCGTGACCTGGTGGCAGAGTATTCGCAGCAATGCTGATGCAGAATATGACGATGTTGTGATCTTTGATGCGGCTGAGATTGCGCCCACCATTACCTGGGGCATTACGCCTGGACAGGGGATTGCGGTGAACGAATCGATTCCTACACCTGAAGCGTTAAGTGAGAACGATCGCGAACTAGCCGCAGAAGCCTATCAATATATGGATCTGGCTCCGGGAACACCGATTCAGGGCACCAAAATTGATGTCTGCTTTATTGGTAGCTGCACGAACGGTCGGATGAGCGATCTGCGAGAAGCCGCGAAGGTTGCCAAAGGTCGGCATGTGGCTGAGGGCATCAAAGCCTTTGTGGTGCCTGGATCAGAACGCGTGAAACAGGAAGCGGAAGCTGAAGGACTCGACAAAATCTTTGAAGCGGCTGGGTTTGAGTGGCGCGAAGCAGGCTGTTCCATGTGTCTGGCAATGAATCCAGACAAATTGCAGGGACGGCAAATCAGCGCTTCCTCCTCGAATCGCAACTTTAAAGGTCGCCAGGGTTCTGCATCGGGACGGACCTTGCTGATGAGTCCAGCCATGGTGGCGGCAGCAGCAATCACCGGAACGGTCACGGATGTTCGGACGCTGCTTTAGGGTTGGAATGAGCGATGCCCCAGGAAATTTTTGTCAGCACTGACATTGAAGCCGATGGTCCGATTCCCGGTCCCTACTCAATGCTGAGTTTTGGATCAGCAGCCTACTGGCCGGATAAAACGCTGGTCAGCACTTTTTCAGCGAATCTGGAAACCCTGCCTGGGGCAACTGCTCATCCAGACACGATGGCCTGGTGGCAAACTCAACCGGAAGCCTGGGCGGCTTGTCGCACGGATCTGCAATCTCCAGAAGTGGCGATGCAGCAATATTTAGCCTGGGTCAAATCGCTTTCCGGCAAGCCTGTGTTTGTCGCCTATCCTGCCACCTTTGACTTTATGTTTGTGCATTGGTATTTGATGCGGTTCACGGGGGAAAGTCCGTTTTCCCATTCGGCGATCGACATCAAAACCTACGCAATGGCCATGCTAAAGACGCCTTATCGCAGCAGCACGAAGCGCAACATGCCGCCCCATTGGTTTGATCCCGATCTGCCCCATACACACGTGGCTCTGGATGATGCGAAGGAGCATGGCATCTTGTTTTGCAACATGCTGGCAGAAAATTTAGGCCAGACTACCTAGGGCGGAACTTGGCAGCAATTAATTTTTGGATTTTTTGTATTCAGCATTTGAGAGGAATGGAAGATGAGTCAAGTGAAAACAGTGGTTGGACGTGGTGTACCTCTGGTCGGAAACGATATTGATACCGATCGGATTATCCCGGCTCGCTTTTTGCGCTGTGTTACGTTCGATGGGTTGGGCGCGCAGGTATTTGCGGACGATCGTACCCAAATGCAAGGTCAGCATCCGTTCGATCAACCTCAGTATCAGGGCGCGACTTTGCTGGTGGTCAACCGTAACTTTGGCTGTGGTTCTTCGCGGGAACATGCACCTCAGGCGATCGCCAAATGGGGCATTCAGGCGTTGGTGGGCGAAAGTTTTGCTGAGATTTTCTTTGGTAACTGTGTGGCGATGGGTGTGCCTTGCGTCACGGCTGCGCCTGCGGATGTGCAAGTTCTGCAAGAATGGTTGGCGGCAAATCCCCAATCCACCGCCACGCTGGATCTGGAACAAAAGCAGGTGCAATTTGGCGAGTCGAGCATTCCGATCAGCATGGGAGAAGGCGCACGCAACATGTTCTTGAGCGGCACCTGGGATGCTTGTGGTCAGTTGGTGGCTCAAGCTGAACAAATTCAACAAACAGCGGGTCGTCTCCCCTATCTCAGCTGGAGTCGGGCCAGTTAAACTGGGCAAACTTAGGATTTGAAACCGAGGCGAAATTCAGGGCATACTGGAGATCGGTTTTAGTGTATGACTGCCGACTCAAGTGTACTGATATGGGACAGTGTATATGGGACAGCAGAAATTTACGCTGTCTCCTATTTTTGACAGCTTAGATTCGGTGGAGAGTCACCAGATATAAAAATATAGCGTGCGTTTAAACAGCCCTTCGGCCACAAATGCTAACCTATATCGATAAACTTGAAACCTGACTCGATTCAGGTCCGGCCTCTGCTTCGATCGAACTACCTCCCGTCACGGATTCTAGGGCTAAACCATGATTGAGATGAAAGTCGCTGGAATTGCCTTGGATGCGGTATCCCGTCATCCGATCGTGCTGCTGCGAGATGCCTCAGAGCGTCGCCAGCTCCCCATTTTTATTGGCCAAGACCAAGCACGAGCAATCATCAGCGCATTAGAAAATCAAGTTCCCCCCCGTCCGCTTACCCATGATTTGATGGCCAATCTCCTCGAAGAGTGGGACATGGTGCTAGAGCGGATCGTGATTCACTCTTTGCAAGACAACACCTTCTACGCAGTTCTCATGGTTCGGCAAGGTGAAGTTCGCAAAGAAATTGATTCACGGCCTAGTGATGCGATCGCGATCGCCCTGCGCACTAAAAGCCCGATTTGGGTGATGGAAGAAGTGGTGGCAGATGCGTCGATGCCGGTCGATCGGGATGCGGATGAGGCTGAACGCCAAGCATTTCGCGATTTTCTCGCCACTTTGCGACCGGAAGACTTTAAACAAGGGGGCCGCTTCAGCAAGCGGGACGAAAGTTAGGCCGCAATGCATTTTCGCCGTTTTGGCCGCACGAACTTAAAGCTCTCGCGATTTTCGCTGGGCACGATGCGCTATTTAGCCTCCGAAGCAACCGCGATCGAAATTGTGCATCGGGCGATCAAATTAGGTATCAATCATCTAGAGACGGCACGCGGCTATGGCAACAGTGAGCTGTATTTGGGTACGGCTCTGCGGTCTGGGATTGATCGATCGCAAATATATCTGACGACAAAAATTCCGCCGACTAGAGATACTGCCGACATGGATCGATCGATCGATCAGTCTCTGGAGCGGCTGGGCGTTGATTATCTGGACTGTCTGTCGATTCACGGCCTCAACACCTGGGAGCATTTAGCCTACATTGAAGATCCAAACGGCTGTATGGTTACGGTGCGGCAGGCAGTGGCAGATGGGCGAGTGCGGCATGTTGGATTTTCGACTCATGCACCCCTGGACATTATCCTGCGGGCGATCGCCACCGATCAGTTCGAGTTCATTAATTTGCACTACTACTATTTCAATCAGCGCAATGCTGCTGCCGTGGAGTTAGCCCATCGCAAAGACATGGGCGTGTTTATTATTTCTCCAGCAGATAAAGGGGGAATGCTCTACACGCCTTCTGCAACCTTAACTCAGCTCTGCCAGCCCTTCACGCCGCTAGAACTCACCTATCGATTTTTGCTCAGCGATCCTCGTATCACCAGTCTGAGTGTGGGTCCGGCTAATTCGAGCGAATTGGACTGGCCGCTTTCCTTCGCCGATCGCGATCAGCCCCTGACTTTAGAAGAACAGCAAGCCCTTAAAAACCTGGAAAATCATGCGACTGCTACCCTTCAGAGCGATCGCTGTAGCCAATGCCATGCCTGCCTCCCCTGTTCTGAAGCCATCAATATTCCTGAAGTGTTGCGGTTGCGGAATTTGGCCGTTGCCTATGGCATGACAGAGTTTGGCCAATATCGCTACCGCATGTTTGAGAATGCAGGTCACTGGTTTCCGGGCCGTAAGGCGAATCACTGTACCGACTGTGGTGACTGTTTACCACGCTGTCCTGAGCAATTAAACATTCCGGAGCTGCTGCGCAACACGCATGATCGGCTCAATGGAGCTGCCCGACGACGGCTTTGGGAATCGTGATGGGTCAAGCGAAAATACTGGATAATGGGCAACATCCTTATTTTGTGAGTGTTCGCCATGAAGGTCATTATTGTCGGGGGAACAGGGACGATCGGTCGAGCGGTGGTGCAAAACCTTTCGCCTCGGCATGATGTGGTAGTGGTTGGCCATTCTTCAGGCGATTTTCAAGTAGACATCACGGCTACTGAGTCAATTCGCCAGTTGTTTGAACAGGTAGGTCCCTTTGATGCGCTAGTCTCTGCTACAGGCAAAGTTCACTTCGGAGCCTTTGAAGAGATGAATGCCACCCACTATGACGTGGGGCTGCGCAGCAAATTGATGGGGCAAATTAATCTGGTGTTGATTGGACGGGATTACATTAACGATCGCGGTTCCTTTACCCTGACCAGCGGTATTCTCAGCCACGATCCGATTCGCTTTGGCTCCAGTGCCAGTATGGTGAATGCGGCGATCGATGGCTTTGTGATTGGGGCGGCGATCGAAATGCCGCGAGGCATCCGGCTGAATGTAGTGAGTCCCGGCATTGTGGAAGAGTCTGTTCCGGCGATCGGACAGTTTTTCCTGGGGCATGAGCCCGTGCCCGTGAGCCGTGTGGCACTGGCCTATAGCAAGAGTGTGGAAGGATTGCGGACGGGGCAGATTTTCCGCGTGGAATAGGATAGGCGCATCAGGAACTATTTGCACCAGAAAATTGAGTGAATTGCTAGTCAGGAACTCCGCTGTCGATTCAAGATCTGGTAGGGTTTTAGGACATTGTTGTTCTTTCTCCACAATTTTTTAGGATGAGCGTAGCGTCATTAAAAGGTCGAGACCTGCTCAGCATGGCCGATTTGAGTGCTGAAGAATTGCAGGAACTGTTAGCGCTGGCGGCAGAACTGAAGGCTGGCAAACTTCCACTTCGCTGCCAGGATAAGGTGCTGGGTCTGTTGTTCAGCAAAGCTTCAACTCGAACGCGAGTTAGCTTCTCGGTTGCCATGTTTCAACTGGGTGGTCAGGTGCTCGATTTGAATGCCAGCGTGACGCAAGTGGGGCGCGGAGAACCCACGGTCGATACGGCACGAGTGCTCGATCGCTATCTGGATGTGTTAGCCATTCGCACCTTCGAACAGCAGGAATTAGAAACCTTCGCTCATTACGCCCAAATTCCCGTTATTAATGCCCTGACTGATCTGGAACATCCCTGTCAGGTGCTTGCCGATCTGCAAACGATTCAGGAAGAGTTTGGCCAGCTCTCAGGTCTAACCCTGACCTATGTGGGAGATGGCAACAATATGGCGAATTCGCTGCTGCTGGGCTGTGCTTTAAGCGGTATGAATGTCCGAATTGCGGCCCCAGTCAATTTTGAACCCGACCCGGCGATCGTTCAACAGGCGAAAACGATTGCGGGCGATCGGTCAGAAGTACTCGTTACGCAAGATCCCGAATTAGCTGCGAAAGGTGCACAAGTGCTATACACCGATGTATGGGCCAGTATGGGACAGGAGAACGAGGCCGAAAGTCGCATGCCGATCTTCCAGCCATATCAGGTTAACGATCAATTGTTGAGCTTGGCCGATCCCAAGGCGATCGTGCTGCATTGTTTGCCTGCCCATCGTGGTGAAGAAATTACCGATGCTGTTCTGGAAGGGCCACAGTCGCGAGTTTGGGATGAAGCGGAAAATCGCCTCCATGCTCAGAAGGCTTTGCTCGCTTCGATTTTAGGGGCAACACCGCTCAGTTGAGGGCGTCCGTCTCCAAGTGACGATAGCGACATAAAAATAAAGGCTGCACCATCAGGAGGCCAGCCTTAATGTTGATTACTGAAGTGGAATTGTTGAGAGGTCAAACCAGAGGTCAAACCAAGATTTATCTTTTTGCGGTTACTTCTGAGCGCAGCTGCTCAGGAACTTCAACTGGATCCGGATCAATCACATAGGTGTATAGCCAACCTGCCAAAATAGCTCCCAAAATTGGAGCAACCCAGAATAACCAAACTTGACTAAACAATTCGGGGCCTGCAAATAAGGCAACTCCGGTACTGCGAGCTGGATTTACCGAAGTATTGGTGATCGGGATACTAATCAGGTGAATCAGCGTCAGAGCAAGACCAATTGGAATGGGCGCAAATCCTCCTGGGATGCCGTTATCTGTAGCACCCAAAATCACGATTAAGAAGAAGAAAGTCATGACCACTTCAGTCACTAAACAGGCCAAGAGGCTATATCCGCCCGGTGAATGTGGTCCAAACCCATTAGTTGCAAGCGGATTCGTTCCGCTTAGCACAAAGTCAGGGCGACCACTGGCAACTAGATATAGTAAACCTGCGGCTGCAACTGCGCCTAGCACTTGAGCGACGATGTAGGGTAAGAGTCCAGAACTGGGAAAGACTCTTCCGGCCCAGAGACCAAGCGTCACAGCAGGATTAAAATGCCCACCTGAAATTCGACCTACGGCAAATGCCATCGTCAGCACACTTAATCCAAACGCAATAGCAACCCCCAAGAGGCCGATCCCTAAAGGGTTGCCAGCGTCGCCATAGGGAATATTGGCAGCAAAGACCGCACTCCCACAGCCCGCTAAAACTAGCCAGAATGTTCCAATGAATTCAGCCAAAACTCTTTTTGTAAGCGGCATTGATGCTTAACTCCTTCATCAACTTTTCTTCGCACTGAAATTTGTAATGTAATCGTAGTCCAGTACATAAAAAAGAGATGGTGAGGAGTTAGCAATTCAATCAAGGAGGATACTTTTTACACTTTCTATACTTTTTAGAACGGCATAGTTTGAAGCAATCGTCTCCACTCACAAAACAGAGTGGCTCGAATTCTTAACTCGTAGCCCCTGCATCAGCTAACCAAACCTGGACATCAACCGATAAGCGCTGGCCCAACTTGAGAAACTGCTGGATTTGGGCAGTACCCCATTGCGATTCGACCTTGGAATGATTACCTTGAACATCCTCTGGTGCAGTTAAGTGAGATGCAGTCAGGTGAGGCAAGACTTGCTGATGTAATCCCTTGAAATAAAGCTCCTGAGCCCGATCGAGCGAGAGATGTAAATGAAACCGATCGGCCAAATTGAGCAGGCGATCGATCCACTGCATCTCGGCTTCTGCGGTTGCAGGATTAAAGTTTTGCAGGAGCCACCAGAGTGAACGCAACACCAGGCGTTCCAACGTTTGTTTGATCTGGGGAGCGGTTAGGCGACAGTGGAGATGATCGGCTTCGATTGCGATCGCTTCTAGCTCCGATAAGTAGCTGTAGCAAAGCTGGGGATTGGTTGGTGGATAGTCGCTGGTTTCCCGATCGAGCGATTGCAACGTGGTGACAGCTCGGTGACTGAGGGCAATTTCGGCAGCAACCTGCAGCTCCTGCGGCACTTCTAGCTCATCCCGATGGAACGCCACCAGAATTCCGTAGTTGTCCCGATAGACTTGTGTGTAAAGCTGATCCAGGCGCGTCAGGGTTTCCCGGCTGAGCAGACGCATGATCCGGTGACGCTCTTCTGCAAACAGGTTGTGCAGACTGTAAGACTGATCGCCAAAAAAGCGATTCATTGCCAGAATCATTTGGGCAGCGCTGGCCTGCCGCAATGCCTCCAGCAATCCCTCTTTCATTTGCGTATAGGCTCGGCGTCCGGTAAAGGACTGGATGCAACAGTGGAAATCCCAGCCCCCCAAATGCAGCACGGCAAACACCAAGACTTTGCTTTCGCGGGTCATCTCGGATGTCAGGTGAATTTGGCCGATCGCCAACGTCATCGACCCTAAGCGCTGGAGCTGATAGTCCAACTGCTGGATGGTATAGCAATAGACCTGCTGCTCTGGAGCATAAGGCGTAAATAAGGAAGTGATGCCATAATGGGCTGCCACCTGTTCCAGGCTAATTTGAGCTGGGATCACTAACTGCCGATAGACTTCAGCTCCATTCTGGAAGCAGTCCACATTGCTAGATGCTGCGGCCAGTCTGCGAATAAATGGCTTTTCGAGCTGCACCCCAGCCACATCGCCTGCGAGTTCGATCGCTCTAGCCGCATAGCGTAAAATCTGCGTGCCTTCCGGACGAGAAATTTCGTCAAAAAACCAGCCGCAGCTCGTATACATCAAAAGCGTATGACGCTGCATTTCCAGCAGTCGCAGGGCATCGACCCGCTCAGAGGCCGTCAGTTTATGGGTCTGGTGCTTCGCTAAAAAGCGGCTGATGCTTTCTGGACTGCGATCGAGCATCACTTGAATATATTGATCGCGAGCCTGCCAGGATTCCCGAAACAGCTTTTTGCCCTGTTCCTCATAGACTTTGATTAACTGATCCCGCAGCCAATCTAAGCTATCTCGCAGCGGTTTGCGCCATTTTTGGTGCCATCCACCGCCGCCGCCACAACCACAGTCTTCCTGCCAGCGATCGACCCCATGGGAGCAACTCCAGGCCGTCACAGGCTTTAATTCCACCTCCCAGGTGGGTGGGTTGAGGCTGAGGTAATGGGCGAAGTTGGTGACCGTCCAGCCATGGCGCGGAAATTCTTCCGTGAAGGCATAGGCCAGCGCTTTTTCGGTGCCGCCTTTGTGGTGGCCAAACGTTTCGCCATCGGTGGCAACTGAGATGAGCTGCGCCGGACGATGATCGCCTCGAACCGCTTGGGCAATACGTCCGATGAAATGATGGGAGTTGCTCAACACATCGCTGAAGCCCATATCGCGGGAGATGGGTCCGTCATAGAAAAAGATGTCGATGTAGGGACGATCGGACGAGTCTTGAGGGTGAATTGTGGATTGCAGAGTAATGTGCGCTTCCAGATCGGTGCTGAGACTGGGAGGCTCGGATGGCTTGAGATAGCAGCGGTAAGGCTGGATGGGATCAATTTGGCTGCCGCCGACTTCCAACCAATGGGGATCAGGATTTTCAGGAGTTGGCAGAGGACGACAGCGTTGAGCCTGAGAGGGCGCTAAAACCAGGAACTTGATGCCTTCTGCAATTAGAACTTCCAGCGTGGCGTAATCTACTGCGGTTTCTGCCAGCCACAGCCCCTCTGGATCTCGACCAAATCGGGCCCGAAAATCAGCTTTGCCCCAGCGAATTTGGGTGTACTTATCAGCTTCGTTAGCGAGCGGCAGGATGATGTGATTGTAGGCTTGAGCGATCGCGTTCCCATGCCCATTTAAGCGCTCACAGCTTTTGCGATCGGCCTCCAAAATCCGCTGATAGGTTTCCAGGTCATAGCGCTCCAGCCAGCTCATCAAAGTTGGACCAATGTTGAAGCTGAGGTACTCAAAGTTGTTTACGATCCCCAGCAGTTCTTCTCGATCGTTCAGCACCCGAGCAAAGGCGTTAGGCCGATAGCATTCGTGGTGAATTCGCTCATTCCAATCGTGAAACGGTGAGGCGCTGGGTTGCCGCTCGATCGCATTCAGGTAGGGATTTTCGCGCGGAGGCTGGTAGAAATGACCGTGGACTGTGACATAGACGCCTTTGGCCGTATGCAGCGATTCTGCCTGCGCTTGGGTTGTCTCGGGATCGCTCGCATGCGGGGCGATCGCTTGGGAATTGATCCGTTGCACAGACGTTTCCGAGGAATTTGCTAATTCCAAATGCTCAAAGGCTGTCATGTATTTTTTGTCCAATTACGTTAAAGCTGAAAAACGGGAAATTGATCATGCCAATCCTGAGTCAATACAGGCTATTTCCCTGGGGATCAATTGAGGAGTCAATCGATCGATTGCTTGATTCATTTCCTAATGGCAATTGGGGATCACAGGATGCTGAGATTGCACAATCCCATTGACGATTAAATTGTGCCCTCAACCGCCTGAAACATTTGCTAAGTCTGACTATTAGTTTTGTCTATTGTTGCTGACTGGCTGACTCAATGACAGAATCGAAAGGTGGATTTCAGATAGCTAACGTCTTTATTTTTTGGGATCGCGATCGTGCCTAATCGAATCACTTTGAAAGTGAAAACATGTCCACTTCAAATACTAACGATGTTTATCCCGCAATTGTTCTAGATGTATCTTAAATGAATCTAAAACCTGTCTCGGAAAATTAAAAAAATGCAATTAAACCACAAAAAACATTACATAGTGGGCGAAGAGAATGCGCCAAAAAATGGGACACCCATTCAGGCATCCCGTACAGATTAGATTCAGATAATGGACAACTTAGGCTTTGAGTGCTTTAGCAGTCGTAGTAGAGGGCAAACTCGTAGGGGTGAGGACGCAGACGCATCGGGTTCACCTCATTGTCGAGCTTGTACTGGATCCAGGTGTTGATCAGATCTTCTGTGAAGACACCACCTACGGTGAGGAACTCATGATCCTTCTCGAGGCATTCCAGCGCATCTTCCAAAGAGCCCGGCGTGGAAGGAATCTTCGCCAATTCTTCAGGGCTGAGATCATAGATGTCCACATCCAACGGCTCACCTGGATCGATCTGGTTCTTGATCCCATCAATTCCAGCGCAAAGCATGGCCGCAAAAGCGGTGTAGGGGTTGGAAGTCGCGTCTGGACAACGGAATTCGAGCCGCTTCGCCTTTGGATTGGTGCCAGAGAGCGGAATCCGCACGGAAGCAGAACGGTTGCCCTGGGAGTAAGCCAGGTTCACGGGTGCTTCAAACCCAGGCACCAAGCGCTTGTAAGAATTGGTGGTGGGGTTGGTGAAGGCCAACAGAGCCGGAGCATGCTTCAGAATGCCACCAATGTACCAGAGGGCCATTTGGCTCAGCCCTGCATATTTGTCACCGGCAAACAGCGGCTGACCATCTTTCCAGATCGACTGGTGGGTGTGCATCCCGGAACCGTTGTCGTTGAAGACGGGCTTAGGCATGAAGGTGACAGTTTTGCCATACTTTCGCGCCACGTTTTTGATCACATATTTGTAAATCATCAGGTTGTCGGCAGACTGCACCAGGGTATCGAAGCGGATCCCCAGCTCGCACTGACCGCCCGTAGCCACTTCATGGTGATGTTTTTCGATCGGTACACCGCACTCTGCCATCGTCAACAGCATTTCGCTGCGCATGTCTTGTGAGGTGTCGGTGGGGGCAACTGGGAAGTAACCTTCCTTGTAGCGGGGTTTGTAACCCAGGTTGCCGCCTTCTTCCTTGCGACCAGAGTTCCAGCGCCCTTCGATCGAATCGACATAGTAGTAGCCTTCATGCTGATTCTGGTCAAACCGGACATCATCAAAGATGAAGAATTCCGCCTCTGGACCGAAGAAGGCTGTGTCGCCAAGTCCGGTGGTGGCCAGGTAATCAACCGCTTTCTGAGCAATGACGCGGGGGCAGCGAGAATAGGGTTCGCCAGTCCGAGGTTCTTTAATGCTGCAAATGACGCTGAGCGTCGGTTCTTTCATGAAGGGATCGATCCATGCAGTGTTGGGATCGAGCACCATCGACATGTCTGACTCATTGATGGCTTTCCAACCCCGGATACTGGAACCATCGAAGGGGACGCCCTCATCGAAGCTACTTTCGTCGATCTGGTTCTCATAAACGGTGAGGTGCTGCCAAATCCCAGGCAGGTCAATAAACTTGAGGTCAATTAGCTTGATGCCTTTGTCTTTAATCAAGCTTAGGACTTCTTGGGGGGTTGCCATGACTACTCCTTACAATCTTGTAAGCTACTTCTACTCGGTTCAGTCCGTACTCGCTCCAGCCAGATGGCGGAGTTGATAAAGACCTTTGGTTGCGGCTGTGGTTCACGTTGAGCGATCGAAATACCCTGTTATATAGTCACCTACCCAATATATTTTGGCGGAAACTCAGGCTAGCAACCGCTTTGCTCAGACAGGATAAAGCATCCCCAATGAACCGGACCCTGACACACCTGAATCATCGTAGAAACAGGGCTACCGAGATTTTGTATTCAAAACTACAAAATGGATTGCTGAGCCTCTGAAAAGCCAATAATCGTCCATGCAGCTTGGGTCTGGATTGACAAATTTTGTATTTCTTAACAATCAAACCCTTGGCTTCTCCGGTTTTGAGCGAATTCTGATAAACGTCGCGTGATAAACTAAATTGCGATCGACAGTCTAGCCGTTTCCTGCAATCGGCTGGTCGATCCTTTAGCCGCAGTCATCTAGGCAAATTTCAGAACAACCTGTGCTTCAGCCTGGAAGATTGAGCGCGGCCAACCCATAGCAAACAGATTACTGATAAACAAAAGTTGGGAGACGAACTCTAATGCGGGACGCGGTGACCAGCCTGATTAAAAACTACGACACCACCGGTCGATACCTCGATCGCAATGCTCTGGATACCTTGAAGTCCTATTTTGAGAGCGGTACAGCTCGTATCCAGGCGGCAGCCGCAATCACGAGTAATGCAGCGGCAATTGTGAAGCAGGCTGGCTTACGCCTGTTTGAAGATATCCCTGAGCTGATTCGCCCAGGTGGCAATGCTTACACGACTCGTCGCTATGCTGCTTGTTTGCGTGACATGGACTATTATCTGCGCTACGCCACCTATGCTCTAGTTGCAGGTAACAACGATGTTTTGGACGAACGGGTGCTGTATGGCCTTAAGGAAACCTACAATTCGCTTGGTGTGCCGATCGGTTCAACCGTGATTGGCGTTCAGATCATGAAAGACATTGTCAAAGAGCAAGTTGCTGCTGCGGGCATTGAAGTGGGCAGCTATCTGGATGAGCCTTTTGACTACATCACTCGTGAACTCAGCGAAGTGGATGTCTAGTTGCGAGCCGAATTGGCATTTTCAAATCTGAAGATCTTCAGAATCAAATTGGTGAACTGCTGGGGGATGCGATGTTTGCATCCCTTATTTGTTTGGAGCTGAGTGCAGTCTGTTGCAGCTTCAACTCGATAGTGCCCTCGCATAGGCCTTGTGCAGCCGCTGAATATAGTTTTCCATGCTAAATGCCTGTGCATTGAGCTGCCCTGCCTGAACTAACCGATCGCGCAAGACCGGATCGCCTAACAAAGTTTCGATTTTTTCCTTGATGTCGCGCACATTATAAGGATCGACATAGAGCGCTGCATTGCCGCAGATCTCCGGCAAACAGGAGGCGTTAGATGTGATCACCGGGCAGCCAAAATTCATCGCTTCTAAAGGCGGCAAGCCAAATCCTTCATAGAGCGACGGAAAGACCAGGCAGGACGCGCCCCGATAGATGTAGCGCAGGCTATCGGCTGAGACATATTCCAGCAATTTGACCTTTTTCTTAGATTCCTTGTTGTCGAACATGAAGGCCGTTTTGCCCAACTCATCTTCCCAGAGCCAGCCTTTCTTGCCGACGATCACTAACGGAATATCGATATCCATTGAGGCATAGGCATCCAACAAACGCCCGACGTTTTTCTTCGGTTCGATCGCTCCCACGAACAAAATGTAGTTCTGAAATTCCAACCCATAGCGCCGCAGAAAGAAAGCCACTTCCTCATCGGTTGCTTCCAGGGGTTTGAGGGCGATCGGCTGATAGGTGACGATGATCTGGTCTGGATCGACATCGTAGTAAGTCAGAATATCCTGCTTGGAATTCTCAGAAACGGTAATGGTGACTGCCGATTCTTTCAGCGAATCCCGCAGCTTGTTGTAGAAAACTTTCTTGCTGTCGAGTGTGGCATAGGGTAAACGCAGCGGAATTAGATCGTGGATCGTGGTGATTTTTTGAGCTCCCCGTACCTTCATCGGTAAGGGATAGGTGGCATGCCAAATATCAACTTTTTCGGCGATCGAGACATTCGTGGTGATTTTCAGCCGATCGTACAGTCCATTGGCTAGGTCATAGCACTGCGGCAAACTGAAGGAAGTGGCATATTTCAGGAAATCTTCCGTGTACTGGCCTTGCTTGACGACCAATCCGGCAAAAGATTTCCGGCGTTTTGCCCGATAAAGCGGAGAGAGAGATTTGAGCACCCATTTGCCTAAAGTGACCCAGTCCTGCCGTCCACCCTGGTTATCAAAAAAGAAGACTTCATCCAGGATTGGATTGGATTTGTAGCCACCCCGGCTCAGCAAGATGTCGATCGTTGCACCAAGGCGATCGAGCCCTTCAATCAGACTTAATCCGTAGGTTTTGATACCAGTGCCTTTGGTGAGCTGAAGATTATAGCCATCTACCAGCACTTTGACGTTGTCGAGACGTAATGGTTTTGCAGCCTGATCTTCACTCGATGCTGTAGTGCGGCTGGTGGCAAATTGCTGCGGTTCAAAGCGGCTAACTAAACCAGGAAGACAGATCACATAACCGCCCTGTTTAACGATCGATCGAGGTGACCAGGCTGTGATCCACCAATCCTCATCGATGCCGCCCGTTTTGAGCTGGGGCTGATTTGGTTTGGGCGCGTTCAGATAAGGGGTGGGAATGGGAAGAATGTCAGTCCAATAGTCTCGATGGGCATGAAAATGGCCCCCCGACATAGAGCGTTTGAGCAGGACAGTTTGACCAGCGATCGTCTTGGTCTCAAGCGTGGGGTGGTCTGGATCATCCTGGCCAACCAGGAGAGGATATGTTGCCGCATCCTGGACCTGAGTCAGGATTTTCAGAGCGTCAGGCCGGACGGTAACATTGTCTTGAAAGCAAGAAATCCAAGCAATGTCTGGATCAGCCAGCCAGTAGCTGACGCCCACATTAATGGCGCTCGATCGTTCCCGATGGCTAGGCAAAGAGAGCAAAGGCACCTGATAACGACTGGCGATCGATTGGTTGGCTTGCAGGTGCCCTGGTGAAGAAGCGTCGTCCACAATCACGACTGGGATCCCCAGCTTGAGCACTTGCGGTAGAGATTGTTCTAAGCACCAGGGACGGTTATAGGTCGTGATGACGGCTGCAATTTTGGGTTGAATTGGCTGGCTGAGGGCTGTATTGACATCTTTGAGTTGTTCGAGCAGTGCTTGAATGTCATTTTGCTCCAGTCCAATTGGTTCTGCTAAAGGCGTTTTTGCATAGAGGACGAACACCGCATTTGCAAAAACAGGGTGAAAATCCCTCAAAATTTGCTTCACTAGGGAAGGATCAATCTCGGTGAGTCTGCCTTTGTGAAATGCAACAAAAGCGAACTGATCAACCGGCAGTTGGTTAGAAGATTGGTAGGGATAAGTCCCTGGAAAAAATTCCAAGAACTCGTTAGGGGCGAGCATTGCATCTAGGGGTTGAACATGCTGCTCCAAAAAAGCACGCGCTTGGAGCCACTGTTCATCTTCGACTGGAAACCGCATCTTTCCTTCCCCACTGTGAAAGAACCACCGTGCTATATGATGCCATTGGACGGTTTGGCTTTGCTAAATAATTTCAAACTGCGGGAGCTGAAAAGGCTCATTCGCGATCGACTGGCAATCCTAACTTTTGTTTGAGCTGGAACCAGACCGATCGAAGCTGCCAGAATTTGCTGGTTTCCATGGCGGCGATTCTGGCTTGAAGGTCACCGTTTTCTTGCTGAAGCTTGGCAATTTGGGCGTCCGTTTGGCTTTTGTCCTGAGATTGGACCAGTTGCCTTTCGAGGGTTTTAATTCGATCTTCTGCCCCTTCAATGTGGCGTAAACGAGCCAGAGATAAAGTATTCGTTCTTTCTAGCAGATCGTACTTCTCGACGAACATGGTTTGCAGCTTGTTCAAGCGTTTAATCAACCACTCCGGCTCAGAACAAAGCGGGTTTTGATTTTGAATGTCAAAAACTTCAGTAAACAATTGGACAATGTTGGCGGATGCTCCCCCATGGGCGTAGGAGACGATCGTCCGGGGTAAGTAGCAAAACTTGAATGTTGGATCTTGCAGAAATCTGAGAAACCATTCGTAGTCTGAGGCGATTTTATAGGTTTCGTTGAACAATCCAACCTGCTGGAATAAGTTAGCCCTAAAAAAGCTGGTAGGTTGGTGAAAATGATCATCTCCCAAGCACACCATTTCTTCCAGCATCTTCTCTGGCAGAACAGGTTGATAGATGGCTCGATCGCCTGAGGCAAAACGTGCTTCGTGATTGCCATAGACGAGGTTACAGTCAGGATGAGCCAGGACAAAATCGACTAAATCTTGAATGACGGACGCATCAAATAGATAATCGTCGGCGTTGGCAAAGTAAAGGAAATCACCAGAGGCTTGGGTAATTCCCCGGTTCATCGCTTGATAAATGCCATTATCAGGTTCACTCAGAAAGACAGCAATTCGATCGCGATATTGCTGAATGATTTCTTTAGTTCCATCCTGTGAATCACCATCAATTACAAGATATTCAATGTTGGGGTAGGTTTGGTCAAAAATCGCCTGGATCGTTTTGGCGATCGTCTTTTCTGAGTTTTTGCAGACGGTGATAATTGATACTTTCACAGGTTTTTACGGCTGGATTTCAGAATTCAAGACTGTAACGGATGATTTTGCTCAATATGGATGATCGATATCATCCAGCATACGCAGGCTGCACTTCCTAACGAATTGATCAGAGCCAATTTTTAATTTTTGAGAGGATTACTCAGAAGCCAATCTTTTCAGGGTGAGTTGTCCATAACAATAACCATATCTGCGCTCAAAGCAAGTGGTCAATCCATTTCCGTTCTCTGTTATTGTGTTGAGGTTATTAGATCAAGCGATAGTCCCTTTCTTCAATGCAAGCTTATGGATTACAACGAACAGTTCGCGATTGAAGCTAATAATTTCTACAATGTAGCTGGGAAATCTGTTTTAGTTGTAGGCTGTGCATACGGCAAGGATTGTACCTATTTTATTGAATTTGGCGCTTCGACTGTTTGTGGAATTGATGTTAACGAAGCAATTGGCAGAGACTTTGTTCACGAGCGAGTAACCTATTTCTGCATGTCAGCAGAGAAGATGGATTTTCCAGATGACTATTTTGATCTGACCTACTCGGTTGCCACAATGGAGCACATACCCCATATTGAACCTGCCTTTTCAGAGATGGTAAGAGTAACTAAGCCTGGCGGCGCGATATATTGTGTGGCAACACCGCTCTGGAATTCTCGCGAGGGGCATCATAAGGCTGATGTTTTTGACACTAATAAGTATCCATGGATTCACTTGCGCTTTACTAAGAATGAAATCATGGAGAAGTGTCATCGAGGAGAGATTGATTATCCTGCTGAGATAACAGATATTAACCTTCATATTGAGTACATCTTTAATCCCTTGCATTTCAATTTTGAATCAGCTCAAAAGTATTTGGATGCATGTAATAAATTAGAGAATATTGAAATTATCCGTAATGAAATCGGTTGTGAATCCAACGAGATTCTCACGGAGGAGCTGAAGCAAGAACTCTTTGCAAAAGGATACAATGAACTAGAGTTGCTTGGTTTAGGTCATACTTTTGCAGCTATTAAGAAACCTAATGAATCTTCGCAGAAAGCAGAAGTTGAAACTACATTCAACCTTCAAAATGAGGATCAACAAACTTGGGTCTTAACAGAAAGTCTTAAGCTCATTAAAGAGCAACAAAAGCTAGCTCAAAAGGCTCGAGAGGAATGTCAGATGCAGTATGCTCAACTCGAAAGCCTGATATATCAGCTTCAACAAACCACTAATCAACAATTGCTCTTAAAAGACAAACAGATTGCAAAGCTTCAAAAGCAATTGGATAAAAAAGAAGCTGATTTAAGAAAGTACTCTAATCAAGTAAGAGAGATGGAGATAGTTGTACAAGCTATGAAGAGTAGTAAATTCTGGAAGTTTCGTTTGTATTGGCTTCGATTGAAACAGAACCTAGGAATTAAAACTGATGAAATTGTCAGTTAATGGAATCTGTACTGTTTGTCAATTCCTCCTCAAGCTAAGGAGTAAGTAGCTTGAGGAGGCTAATTATCCATTCCTTAACTTTACATAGCTGATCATAGATGCCAAAATCTCCTAGCCTTAATTAAGCAGAGCTCTAAATTTACATTTTGTAGTTGATTGAGTGATTGTAGAACCTTCCTTGATCGTAGAATTCTTGCTTGAGCTTGCTATGCGATCGGCCGGTTGACAAACGAATTTCAGACGGTAAATTTGAGGTAGCTGAAAAGATGAGTTCGACCATAAAAACTGTTTGGTTCGACTGTGCGTAACATAAGGAAGTCTTAATTTCTAGAGAGTTTATTGTTAAGTAGATTGAAATTCTTGCTTGATAGTTAGTTACGATTTTCATTTTGCAAAAATCAAAACTCCTCTTCATACCGAGCCCATAAAAGGTATATACTTACTCTTTGTTATTGACAGTTGATTAATTTTTTGTTTGAAAACATCAAAAGATTACGATTTGCTCCTATCAGTGTTCCATTTTGAGGTGTCATGAAAACTTCTTTAGCCCGAAAGCCTGTGCAATATGAACAGCTTCAAGATCCTCTGGAGAAGTGGCGAAAACGTAATCTTTATTACTACAAAGATCTGGAGAAACTTTGTCAGTTTTGGGTGCAGACGGACTCTAGGGTGTTAGAGGTTGGATCAGGAACAGGCTACTTGCTGAATGCCGTGCGACCAAAAGAGGGATTGGGAATTGATAACAACCCTATTGCAGTAAAAGTGGCTAGTGAGAAATTTCTGGATTTAGATTTTGAAGTGGCCGATATTGAGGAGTTTCAAGAGGGCAGTAATTTTGATTATGTTTTGATGGCTAATACGATCAGCTATCTCAATAATATTCAAAAATCCTTGCAGAATATTCGTGAGCTTTGTCAACCTTCTAGCCGACTGATACTGACTTTCCATAATCCTGCCTGGGAATTAATTCTGAGATTTGCTACCCTTATCCGCCAAAGAATATCTCTGCCGCCTCTAAATTGGTTGAGTTTTGAAGACGTGGAAAATCTGCTAACGTTGGAAGGGTTTGAGGTTGTGCGGCATGGGAAACGTTTGCTTCTACCTAAGCGAATTCCTTTGATTTCTTGGCTTGTGAACCGTTTTTTGGCTCCACTACCAGTCTTGAATCAACTATGCCTGACAGAATACATTATTGCTCGTCCACAACCTACTGTGGCTCAAGCAAGTGTTTGTAAAGCTAGCTGCTCGATAATTGTTCCAGCCCGCAACGAAGCAGGGAATATTGAGCAATGTGTAAGCCGTATGCCCCGTATGGGTAAGCATACAGAAATAATTTTTGTTGAAGGGCATTCCTCTGATAACACCTGGGATGAAATTCAGCGTGTGCAGGAAAAGTACAAAAAACAGTGGGATATAAAGATTTGTCAACAAACTGGGCGGGGCAAGGGCGATGCAGTCCGTCTAGGATTTGAGATGGCATCGGGGGATGTGTTGATTATCTTAGATTCCGATTTAACTGTTAGGCCCGAAGATTTGCCGTATTTTTTTGAGTCTGTTGCATCGGGTCGTTGTGAGATGGCGAATGGTTGTCGCTTAATTTATCCGGTCAACTCTGAGTCTATGCCTTGGCTTAACCGTATGGCAAATCGTTTTTTCGCTTGGCTTCTCTCTTATTTGCTCAATACCAAAATTAAGGATTCGCTGTGTGGAACGAAAGCGATGTCACGAGAAAACTATCTTAAGCTGGCAGCAAATCGTTCCTATTTTGGAGATTTTGATCCATTCGGAGATTTTGATCTTTTGCTTGGTGCAGCAAAAATGGGATTGAAAATTCAAGATATTCCTGTACGTTATGTTCCAAGAACATATGGTCAATCGAATATTCAACATTTCAAAGAGGGGCTGATTCTGTTAAAGATGTGTTTGTATGCAGCTAAGCGCATCAAATTTACCTGATGATTACATTGGCGAAAATTACGTTAGAGGTGGTAATTGCTGATGAGTTTATTGAAGATGGTTAAGCTTCCAGAAGCCTCTCAAATGCAGAATTTGGATGATCCCGAAAATATTTATGTATTGAAAAAGATCATCCGCCGTAAACCATTCTTGTTTAAAACTTATAAGGAGTTCTACCGAGATATCTTACGTAAGATTCGGACTGTTCCTTTTGATGGTGAGGTGATTGAACTGGGCAGTGGAGCAGGCTTTCTGAAAAGCATGGCACCTTTTGTCATCACTTCGGATATTTTGCCCTATGAAGGCATTGACCGAGTTTTCTCAGCTTTAGAAATGCCAATGGATTCAAAAAGTGTAAGTGCTTTCGTCATGATTGACGTCTTACATCACATTAAAGATTCCAGAGCCTTTTTTACAGAAGTGAACCGTTGCCTGAAGGTTGGTGGGAAAATTGTGATGATCGAACCCGCTAACACACTTTGGTCCCGTTTTATTTACAAAAATTTTCATCACGAACCGTTTGATGTAACGGGAGGCTGGGGATTTGAGACAGGAGGTCCTTTGAGTGGAGCAAATATGGCAATCCCATGGATTATTTTCTATCGGGATCGGAACAAATTTGCTAAAGAATTTCCTGGTTTGAAAGTACGATCGATCTGTATTCATACTCCATTTCGATATTTACTAAGTGGAGGTCTGTCATTACGGCAGCTTTTGCCTTCTTGGTCTTATCGTTTCGTTCGGCTTGCGGAGTGGGTGATGTCGCCATTCAACTCCTATCTTGGCTTGTTTATGACGATCGAGTTGCAAAAAGAACTTTAACAAAAATATTGAATTATGACTCCTATATTTAGATTGAAAATAAGTCGGGAATCAATTACTTTCTATTTCATTAGCTTCGCTCTAATTCTTGCCCTCTGGTTTTTAATCTTCTGGCGAACTGGACTGCTTACTTCAGGCTTTCGCTACCTTATCAACGATCACTTGATGATTACAATGGCCCATGATCTTGGGCAGAAAGGGTTTTTATCAACCGTTCGAGATTGGATTGTTTTTGATCATTCCATTGGTAGATTTCAACCTTTCTATTATATTCAAGCAATTACTATAACTCAGCTTTTTGGAATCAATCCAACATTCTGGTTGAGCTATGTTTGCTTACTAGCTGGGTTGAGTAGTTTTTTCCTATTTTCTTTTGCCCGTTTATATGGAATGCCTACTTTAGTTGCTGTCATCTTTGTGGGAATTATTTTTATTGGCCCCCAAGCGACTATGTGGGCATTACCAAGTAACCCTCAAGTGATTGGGATGACGTTTCTTTCAGCGACGTTGCTACTTGCAGCACTGAATGCCGAATCAAGAAAGCAGCGCATTGTTTTAGACATCACTTTTATCCTACTTACTGCACTTGCTTCATTAAGTAAAGAATCTTTTATCCTCTTTATTCCAGCCTTGCTCGTTATTAAAGTCCTGCTTGAGTCTGAGCACAAGCAAATTACTTTGTATCAAGCAATTATGCAGAATAAATCGGTTATTGCTCTACTGCTATCTCTCATGGGTGTTGAGCTTGCATTTATTCTGTCATCGGTTGGAACAGATCGCATGGGCTATGCTGGGGTTGATCAAAATACTTTTGATTTTGAAAAGATTTTATCTACTATTGGTACTATTACGAAAGTAACTCATTTGGAAGTTGTAGCAATCTTAGCAATTCTGCTTGTAGTTACTATTGTCTGGAGAAAAGAATCTTTCTTAAATATCTCTAGAAAGCTAGCCCCAACTCTAGTAATCTCACTTCTAATCGTTATTCCTCAGATCTTACTTTATACAAAATCAGGTATTGATGGGATTTATCTGATTCCTGCAACAGTTGGAGTGGCACTATTAACTTGCCAAATCTTAACTTTGTTGCAATCGCAAGCAAAATTTGTAGGCTACTTTCTATCAGCTTTATTGTTTGTCATTGTCCTAACAGGACTACCTGCTGTTTTGTCCACCTATAGTCAAACAGCCATTGACAGTAAGAATATGAACAATTTGTTTCAACAGGCCCAAGCTTGTACGCCTAATAATGATCCAATCCTTGTAGCTGTAAACCCCAGAGTACGTTACGAAGCTACTCTTGCGGTTAAAAGGGCGCTGAATTATGTTTATCAAAGAAATAATTTGATCTTAGCAACGTACGGGCTAGAAAAAACAGATTTTTTCTCAGATCGCCTTCAACTAGTTGAAGCTAGCATGTCTTTCCTGAATCCCCAAGGACCATTAGAATGGTACGATAATAGATCAATTACCCATTTCAGTGAAAAAGATAGAATTTCAGCTGTAATAGTTTTCGATCACTTAGACGAAGACTTTTTGAAAAGTTCAGATAATTGGTTCATTCCTTCGAATTACAAACATACTGATTTCCCGATTAGTTTTGCTCCAGCTCGTCTGTATTGCAAGCGATGAGTTAGTCTCGACTTTTGTTAGTTGTTTATCATAAATAGCTTTTAGAAGTCTCCTATTTTAGGGAGTGCTTATTATTCTCTCCTAATGAGGATGGTTTTCAACTTGGTAATCTGATCACGTACCTTCCAAAACCTACTTGCTTTCATTGACTCAACTTCAGCTTTAGATTCCCTAAGCTCGTTCTGTAGTGCTTCTATTTTTATCTTTTGACGTTGAACTCTGCCGCGAGCTTTCTCTAAATTCGCTCGTACTTTCTGAACTCGGTCTAGACAATTCTCTAAATCTTGCTGGCTGTGCTGAAGTGAGATTAGGGCTTTGCAGTGACGATCTTGCTCTTCAGCAAGCTTGATCTGAGTTTCATAGAGTTGAGTTTGTGACTCTATGAATTGAGCTTGTGCTTCTGTTAACTGATCCTTACCTTTTTGAACTTGATCATTCAGAATTTGGATATCTCTTCCAAATCGTTCAGCAATTTCAAAAGCCTTACCCCGATCGTCTTCAACAAATGTGAGGCGATCGGCTAGTTGAGTATATCTGTTGCGACTGTCTAATAATGCTTGAATGATTCGCTGGGATGGCTGCTCAGATAACCTCTGGTTGATTACCTGATCATTATATTGAGTCAAAGGTTTTTGGCTGACTACAAAAAACATATCCGTTTTAAACATTGGTTGTTCAAATTGGATACAACCAAAATCTAGACGCTCGAACAGTTGTTTGGTGGAACGCTCATTAAATAGATATAAATGTTCGATAGGAACCAACATCTGCAAGAAAGCATCTTGCTCCGCAACCAATTGCGTATATGATTTACCTTGATAGTTTGGCATTTGTATTAGAAAGATGCCATCTTCTTTTAACAAAGACGTACAACAGGAAAGCGTTGAGATGGGATCAGGAAGGTGTTCCAGAACATCAAATAAAACGATCGCATCTAGCGATTTTTCAGGCAGATGCTGTTCTTCAATACTTCCTTGTAAGACTGGAATATCAAAAGTTTGATGGGCAAAATCGACAATCCAAGGGCTGAGTTCCAAGCCTACTGCGTCAAATCCTGCCCAACGGGCTAGCGCAACAAAACCACCGTGAGCACAGCCTAACTCTAATACTTTAGCCTGGGGAAGCTTATACTTCAAAAGTGTTTGCAACCAATATAAGCAACGCTCTGGCAGATCTTGGCGGGCACGCTGATGAATATCTGGAAAACCGTAATTGTCGGTTTGATGCGAAAACCAATAGTCTTTGCCGTAAAAATCTTCATTGTCATTTTGGACGATCGCTTCTTCTGCGGTGAGACCAGCTTGAGAGACTAAAGTTCCACAGGCAGAGCAGAGGCGATAGTCTTCAGAAAAAGGGACTAAATCCTCACTGCCGCACCAACAGCGTTTTATATCAGCCATACCATACCTTGAAAACTTTAAGTATAGATCTAATGATTAGATCACGTGTCTTCGATCGGTAACCCCAGCATTTGTTTAACCTTGAACCAACGTGAACGAAGTTTCCAAAATTTGCTTGTCTTCATGGCAAAAATCATCCCTTCTGCCTCTCCTAAGCGTATCTGAGTTTCTTCTAGACTTTGGTTGGCTGTCTGTAGTTGTTGGCGTGTAGTCTTTAATTTTTCGCGAGTTTCTTTCAGCGTCTTTTCAGTAGACTGGATTTGAGCTTGTGCTGCTGCTAATTCGTTTTGGAGTTGCTGGGTGTCGGCATTGACTGAGGCAACAGGAGCAGTACTTTGTTGAATTTGAGACTGCAAATGACGAAATTCATTCCAAATGGGAGAGACTTGCATAAATGCATCATGCTGCAATTTTTCCGCCGTTTGCATCAGCACATTGGCAACAATATCAGCCATTTTTGTCCATGAAAAGTGCTGTGCTTGCTCCAGACCAGCAGATACCATGCTTTCGCGAATGTGAGGATGGCGTACCTGTTCCAAAGCCGCGATCATCTCTTTGATATTGCCATCTGCAACATAGCAAGCTGCATCACCCGCAACTTCAGGAATAGAAGAGTGACGCCCTGTGATCACCGGACAGGCACAGGCCATGGCTTCCGCGATCGGCAATCCAAATCCTTCATATTGAGACGGATAAACCAACGCTAATGCACCACTATAAGCCGTCCGCAAGTCATTGTCGTCTAAAGAGATAACGTGCGTTTCAACTCCTTCTGCTAGAGCTGCAAGTTCTGATTCTAGTGCTGGACGTCCGCCTACACAAACAATAGCAATATCATGCTTATCTGCAAATTCTTGCAATGCACGGAAGAAGAAAATGGCATTTTTATAACCATTCACCCCAAATCGATCGCCCACTAACAAGTAATAGGGTTTGGATAAGTTGAATTTGGCTTTGAATTGTTCTACTGCCTCTGGGCCAGCAGGAGAAAATCCCTTTGGCACACCGCAGTGTGCAACCGTGACTGCCCACTCAGGGATGTGAGGAAAGAACTTTAACAGATCTCGAGCAGTGCTTTCGGAAATGGTGATATAGCGGCAAGCATGGAAAATGCCATAGTGCTTTTCTTTCCAGCCAATTTCGTTTAAGTTTGCTCCGATCATCTCTGGAATCATGTCATAGGTCATGAAAACCGAGGGAGTCGATAGGGGAGCTGTGTAATAGGTAGAAATGAAAAGGTCTGCCTGTTTCTCGTCACAAACCTGCTGCAGCATTTGGGCATCAGAGCCAGTTTGATGATAATCGAATCGCCGGACCGGACGATAGCGAACGCCAGGAATTCTAGGGGCAGTTCCGTCGCGATCGAGCACAATCACATGTTGGGCAAAACCATTTGCAACCCATTCTTCTAAGAGCGATTGCCAAACTCGGGCAATGCCGGATTTTGCGACCTGAAAGAACATGCCATCAACCACAATTTGGGGAAATGGCTTTTTCATTTGGTTCATCGCTTCTTCCCACCCCTCTTTCGATAGAAAATACCAGCTATCCGTGTCTGCTTGACGTTGTGCAACCGGAACAATGCCACATTTCTCTGCCGATTCCACTAAAGTATCGTCATTTACCCATGGAAAATACTCTCGCAAGAAGATGGGATAAGTGAGATCAGCTTGTTGCTGAAGTTCCATCCAACGAGCTACAGCTCCCTTGTAACCGTAGTACTGCTCTTTGAATTGCAATTGCTCTGGCGTGACATAGGCAAAATGCTGGAAAAGCAACCCCTGTTTTTCTGTTTCCTGATGGGAGAAGGGGTTAATTGATGCAATATCCAAGTTTTGATCGTTTGCCAAAGGCTTGACTAACCGGGGTGGTTCGTGAGCTACCCAAATTGCTCCGGGCTGGAATCGCCATGTTCTCAACCATTCTTGTTGAGGATTTTGTGTATAGCAGTTGCGAGAACTGATCACTAACTGCTCACCTACAAAATACCAACACCAATAGAAAGCAGCTGTCTTTTCGGGATGGTGAACAAACAGTTGATGAACTGTTGCAATTTGTTCAACTGACCAAAATTCATCGACATCAACTTGCCAGAGTAAGCATTCCTCCTGGATATTTTCCAAGGGTGCATTAACCATCTCTCGTTTACCATCCCAGAATTGACCTTCTGGTGGGCGATAGAGTGTGACTTGATCGGGATATTCTTTGGCTAACTTATTGAGATATTCAGTTGTCCCATCTTTGCTCAAGCCATTGCAATGAATATCGTCAGTTACCTGCCCACCATGGGAAAGACTCCAAGCTGTGTCATGTTTTAGATCAGCAACCCCTTCAACAATGTGCCAGTGCCATCGATAGGGCAATTGCTTGAAAATATCAATGTGGTAGCGAATGAAAGGTTCTCCATTCAGAACGATCGTAAAAAAGTGAATGGGTAAATCTGTTGCCAAGTCTGTGGTTTGAGGACGATCGATCTTTCTGAAAATAGAATACCCATTTCGTAGAGAAGTATTTTGAGCAATCAACGCATAGTTTGGATCAGCCAATAAGCGTCGATGGCTGAAGTAATTTTTATAAGTGCAGATATCATCTAGAAGAATAAATTTAGCACCATAGACTTCGTCTAGCTCGATATTTCCTGTGAACTCGGATCCATCAATTAAAACTAGATCAAAGCAATCAATCTGATTCTCTGCTTTAATGCGTTGAATTCCGTCATCTGGAACTGATGTGGCTGTTATATAGTCAATATCTTGCTGTAGCCAACCCACTACCTGTTGTTTGGGAAAATTCTTGAGGGGAGTTTGATATTTATCGTAAAACGCTTCAATTTCAGCGGCAGTGGGAAAGTTGGAGACTGGAATGGAAGAGACATTGTAGCAGTGCACGAAAGAATCATTGTCGTAGCAAGCTTTTAGGGCTGCAAAACGGGCTTGGGAAACTTCCATGCAAAACATGCGGGGAGAATTAGGGTTCCTCCGCAAGCCTTTGACAAAAGCTTCCGTACTACCACCTCCTGATGAAGAACCAATTTCTAGAACGGTTCGAACATCGCTGCGTTGGGCAAGCCGCTGAATTGCAGAATAGAACTCATCATTTTTGATCTCGGGGGCAATGAGATAGTTGAGTTCAGAATCTGTTACATTACTCACAGAACAAGCCTCGCTAACGCTTTACCACATGATGTTGCCAAATACAGGAATATTAAGATAATTAATAGATTTCCTGTTCAGTTGAAACAATACCATTCATGGAGCTCAAGATCTACTGGTTTGCAATTGACTTGCTTTGAGCTTGGCAATTTTGTTTCGCGCAACTTTAAGCTCTTCTTGAGTGCTCTGATGCTCAGCGAGCAGCAATCCATATTGATTCTGGAGCACCTGATATTCTTTGGCAATTCGATCTCGATCGGCTTCAGTCGCAGCCAACCATTCTCTGAGATTGATCACAAATTCCTGAAATTTGAGGAGCCTGCGCTTTAACCAATATTTTTCTTGAAAGGGAGGAAAATTATTTTGGATTCNTGTAAGACTCTGGTACAGAGAGGCGGATTTGGCTAGATAATCCACCCGCATAATAAGAAGTAATCGTGCGAGGAAAATAGCCCAACTTCACCATCTCTTGTTGAGATAGCTTCAAAAACCATTCATAGTCTGAAGAGATCCGATATCCTTCGTTAAAGAATCCAACCTTGGAGAAAAATAAATCGGCTTTAGTGAAGCTGGCTTGATGGGGCAAACAACCACAAATCAATTCATCTGCAACGCCCTCAGGCAGGGGAGGTTTGACCAAAATTGATTTTTCAGCTGAGTACCTGACCAGCATATCTCCATAGACAAAGTCATAAGAGGGATTAGCTTGGAGAAAATCAGCAACGTCTTCTATGACTCGATCGTCTACGAGATAATCATCGGCATTCAGAAAACAAATATAGTCTCCTGAAGAGTAGCGAATGCCTTTATTCATGGCCTGATAAAGCCCATGATCTGGTTCACTGATGAATCGACTAATTCGATCGCAATACTGACCAATAATTTCCTTGGTTCGATCTTGCGAAGCCCCATCAACAACAATGTATTCAATGTTTGAATAAGTCTGATTGACAACACTTTGGATCGCCTGCGCAATGTCTTTCTCTGCATTTTTGCAGACCGTAATGATCGAAATTTTCACAAGCGGTGCCTCATCCTCAACCATTGTTTAATCAAAAAAAGCTTAATCAGCAAAACATTTACCGATCGTCGATCTCCGTTGTTATCTCATGACTTTCTATCTCGTAAATCGTTGAATTTGAGAAGGTTTCAGCACCTAGAAATCGTGATTTAGCCATAGACTTCACTAAATTTAACATGATGCTGTTACGGGTAGAGCGGATTTCTATGAAATCCATCACTGAGTTGAATCCATTGAACTAAAGGGCATCAACCATCATTTGTGCAATGTCTTTCATGTGATACTTTGCCAACCAGCCTAGCTTTTCTTTCGCTTTATTTGCATTCCCACAACTAACTGCAATATCAGTTGGCCGGAAAAAATTTGTATTAATTTCTACATGCTTTTGCCAGTCTAATCCGACGTAAGAGAAAACTTCCACCACGAAACTTTCGAGCGAGTTCGTTTCCCCTGTTGCAATGACGAAATCATCTGGCTTGTCTTGCTGAAGCATCAGGTACATCGCTTCGGCATATTCAGGAGCCCAGCCCCAGTCACGCTGAATCGAAATGTTACCAAGCTGGAGTTTTCCAGGTTTGCCTTGGGCAATTTCACAGGCAGCCGCAACAATTTTTTGCGTTACGAAGCGACGAGGGCGTAGAGGCGATTCATGATTAAACAAAATGCCAGAACAGGTAAACAGATTATAGGCTTCGCGGTAATTTGCAACCTGCCAAAAGGCAGCAGCTTTAGCAACGGCATAAGGACTGCGAGGTCGGAAAGGTGTGTTCTCGTCGGCAGCATCTGTTCCAGTATCTCCAAAGCACTCGCTTGAACCCGCATTGTATAGTTTGATTGGTGCTCCGATAAATCGAATCGCTTCCAGCAGGTTCAGGGTGCCGAGGGTAATACTCTCCATGGTTTCAACGGGCAATTCGAACGATAGGCCTACTGAAGTTTGACCCGCTAGGTTATAAATTTCGTCAGGTTGCACCTTGCTGATGACTTGGAGGACACTGCGGAAGTCATTCAGCGACATTGAGCAGGTATCAATTCGATCGCGAATACCTAGACGCACTAGATTGCGAAAAGTCGAGACTTGGGCATCTCGTGAAGTCCCATAGACCTTATAGCCTTTGGACAGTAACAACTGGGCTAGATAGGCCCCATCTTGGCCGGAAACACCGCAAATTAATGCTGTAGGCATGGGTTTAACCATCATCAATAATGCGCCATAGCAATCCTAGTGGAGATTGCAACCGAGTGGAAGAAATTGATAGGGACTAGGTGTACTTTCCGGGTAAGCTCCAAACGTTGTAAGCTGACCGACAGCTAGAGTGCATAATAAGAATTGGAACCATATCTCCAAGCTTGTGATGCCTGTTTCACCATATTTGAGTCCAACCCAAAAAGAAAATCTCCAAACCGTCGTGCGAGAGGGGAACGACCCGCATCAACGCCAACGGGCACTCATGTTGCTATTGAGAAATGATGGGAAAACCTATGAGGAAATCAGTGCGTTCATCGGATGTTCCTACCGCAGTGTGGCCCATTGGTGTGTGCAGGGCAACCCAGAGGATTTGGAGAGTTTGAAAGATCAACGACGGCATGGGAATTATCGAAAAGCAACACCTGAGTACATTGAGCAATT
>LUGL01000005.1 GCA_002796835.1 Elainella saxicola E1
ATTATTTCAAAGCCAAGCCTGTCAATATTCCTAAAACGACAATCTTGTTGGATCATGGCTATCATCCCGATTATCTGACTGAGGAGTTGGAGAAAATTTATCCACAAATCATGACGAAAATCCGATTTGAGCGATCAACGAAACCGTCTAAGCAAGAAAAAGCGGAGCAAGGGAAAACAGGATTTGTTCCTGCTGTAGCGCGTTGGGTGATTGAGCGGTCGAATGCGTGGATGGAACGATGCAAAAGTTTAGTGAAGAACTTTGAGCGCACCTTACCCCATTCCAAGGTCCAAATCGATCTTTGCTTCGTCCGGCTAATGCTGAAGAGGCTTTCAGCCTCTGCTTGAGATCTCAAATGGGTTCTATAGGCTCTTAATCCGATTGTTTGTAGTTCTGCGTTCCCTATTGCTCGCTCGATTTTGAGGTTTTCTAAATGCCACTGAGTTTTACCAGCATTGCTCTGATCAAAGAGTTTGATCCTAACGATACCGCATCCGATTTCAGACCATACGATCTTGCTGCAGCTGACTTCAACCAGGATAACAAGCTGGATATCACTTCCGATCGCCATGTGTTTTTAGGAGATGGGACAGGCAAGTTTCAGGAGGTAGCCCAATCAGAGATAGTTCGAGCTGCCCTCAGTGCGGTGGCTCAACGGGTGCCGACAGATTTGAATCAGGATGGTAAAACGGATTTGGTTGCCTTAACGCCAGCGGGCGTGACCGTTCTACTCGGTGATGGCAGTGGCAGTTTTAGCTCGACGCAGGCTTTTACAGCAGGAACCAAGCCCGTTGCTTTAACGATTGCTGACTTGAATCAAGACAACATCCCAGATGTGATCACCACAAATTCAGGTCGGTCGAAAGATCGATCGACTCAGAATTTATCGATTCTTCTAGGTAAAAATGATGGAACCTTGAAGCCGCCAAAGTCGATCGCGGTGCATGGTAGACCATTGAATTCCGTAGTGGGAGATTTTAATGGCGATGGCAAACGAGACATTGCGGTGCTGAACAAGCGAGGCCAAACTCAGCTTACGGTTTTGTTGGGAAATGGCAAAGGAAACTTTCAACTGGCGCGATCGATAAAGTTAGAAGAATTTCGTGGCGATCGAATCGTTGCTGCTGACTTCAATGGAGATGGTAAAACTGATGTAGCTGCTACAACAGATGAAAAAGTGAGCATCCTGCTGGGTGCACGACAAGAGACATTGAAGTTGCATAACCAATTTTTGAGTGTTTCTCCTAGTAAGTCAAACGGTAATTTAATCGTAGGAGATATAAATGGGGATGGGAAAGTTGACCTAATTATGACATCAGCTGATTCGGGCAATACAACAGTTCATGTTTTGTTGGGCAATGGAAAGGGAGATTTCAGCCGTGCAGCAGGTCCATTCTTGGCTTCGGTGAATGACGATCGTTCGGATATGACCAATGCCTATGATATTGTTCAAGGGGATTTTAATGGTGATGGCAAACTGGACTTGTCTACTGCCGATGGGTTCTCTTTTTACAGCGGTAGCCCCATTACTGTTTTTATCAACACCACAGTGGGACAAGATGCAGTTGCTATTTCCAGTTCAATAGATGGATCGAGTGCCAGTTCGGGTTCCATTGATGTGGATCTGAATGAACGCAAATTGGCCTACAACGGATCCCAGGCTTTTCAAACAACTTTGAATCAGAATACGACTGATGTAATTGGCACAATCAGGAATGATAAAATTCGAGGCAGCAAGCACAACAATTTCCTCAATGGCTACGGCGGTGATGATGTAATTGCTGGCTCAGATGGGAAGGATCAGCTGATTGGTGGGGCAGGCAAGGATCAGCTAACCGGAGATAGCGGTCGCGATAAATTCATTTTCAGCAATACCCCCAACTATCCTGAAGGGTTGAACCAGGCGTTTGAGCGATCGCGAATGGGCATTGACCAGGTCGTGGATTTTCAGCCGGGGGAGGACAAGATTATTTTGGATGGCGGAACCTTTACAGCGCTGAAGCAAAAAATTCAGTTTGCCTCGGTGAATCATGAATTGGCAGCTCAAACCAGTTCAGCAATTCTGACCTATGTTCGCACGACCGGCAGGCTCTATTACAATGCCAATGGCTCACAATCCGGGTTTGGCAGTGGTGGCCTATTTGCTGAGTTCAACAATCAAGCAAACCTGAGCATCAAAGATTTCTCTGTGTTCCTCTAAGCTAAGGACAATGTGCATTGAATACAGGTGATTGAATCAGCTTCTGTCGGAACCGCTAACACTTCAAGCTGGCCCCCCATCAGTTGCAGCAGGGTTTGGTTGATCAATAGCGATAATCCCGGTGAGGGCAGCAGGCCTAAATCCATGATTGCCGCAATATCAGGCTTAGAAGATTGGGGATCGACCTTGCCTCGATCGCGCAAAGTTTGTAGCAAGTCAAGCGGCTCCTGCCAAAATTGCACAGGTCGTTCATCAGTAATTTGAATACGCAGTGACTGTGTCTCTGGATCAATATTTGGAATGACGCTAATCACTCCTTCTTGCATCAATCGCATCGGTGTATCTACCAGACTGACTAATACTTGTCGCAACCATTTGGCGTCGGCTTTTACCTGCACATCGGTCGGCAGATATTCAATGTTTAATTTTTGACTACGATTTTGGGCTTGCAGCATCAGCATGCTTTCCACTTCCATCACCACATCTTCCAGAGAGACGGCCTGGATTTTGAGCTGCTCACTGCCGTAGTCTGCCTTTGAAACACTAATCAACCGATCGAGCAAGCCCAGCAATTTTTGAGCGGCCTCATAGGACTGGGAGATAAACTGCCGCTCTTCTGCCGGATCTTCACATAAATCAGCCAAAATGAGCTGCTGCAAACTCATGACGCTATTGAGGGGCGATCGCAACTCATGGGCAGTGCGGGCCAGAAACCCAGCTTTGAACCGTTCTAACTCTTGCAGCCTATGATAGGCCAACCGTAATTGCTGGAGCTCGGCTTTGAGCCTTTCTATTTCAGCAAAGGGTTCAGGAGCGGGGTTTTCAGGAGTGGCTTTTTGAGGCAAAGAGGAAGCTTCCATTGCGATCGTCTGGCATGATTAGCGTTCATTATCATAGCTTTTTCGCAGGGAGAGCGCCCAGATTAACCCACGCAAGGATGATTTGCATATTGAGCAGAATTCCTACGTTGACTCCCGATCGCTTGGCAACTACCAGGTTTCGATCGCCTGTTGAATGGCTGCTTTTGCCTCGGTCATAGATTTCTCGCGCACTTCGTCCCCTAAAGACAGACCATCACCATGGATGAAGGTGACATCGGTAATGCCCATGAAACCTAAAATTCCGCGCAAATAAGGTTCTTGAAAGTTATAGCCTTCTGTCGGCATCCCAGGTCGATATTGGCCACCCTCAGCGGTAATCACTAGCGCTTTTTTGCCTTCAACCAAGCCTTTATACCCTGCTTCGGTGACTGCAAAGGTTCTGCCAGCCCGAACGATTTGATCGATGTAAGCTTTGAAAGTGGCCGGAATGGTCAGGTTATACATGGGAACCCCAAATACATAACGATCGGCAGCCAATAGTTCGTCGATTAACTGATTTGATGGTTGAATCGCTTCGATCATTTCAGGTGTATGAGCTTCGGGTGGGCTAAAGGCTGCGGCAATCCAGGCTTCGCTGACAAAAGGAACTGGATGATGCCCTAAATCGCGATAGGTGACAGTGTCTGTTGGATGGGCGGCTTTCCAGCCTTGAATAAACTCTTGAGTCAGCATCCGAGAGACCGATCGTTCGCCACGAGCACTGGAATCAATGTGTAGAATATGCGCCATAGTGAAACCTTTATGAGGTGGTGGTCAGCATTATATTGCCTCTCCTATGCTATGGATAAGGCTCGATTTTGGAAAGTAGTTACCTGAAAGTAAGTATGGGTGACGATCGAGGTAATCCAAAATGGTTCCAAACCTATTCCCAGGTTGTTTAAGCCTAATTCTTTTACGATCGGTTATGAAATTGGGTCGATTGCAGTTAGGCATTGCTTCTCTGCTGTATCTCAGGGATGTTTTCTAGATTCTTCACTTTATATTACTGAATCTGAAATCGATGTAAATTGACTGCGTTCACGAAGTGCTTCCGAGAGGAAATCGGCAGCAATGCACTTTGCGTAAAAGCAGTGTTTTGGCAGGACGGGCAAGATGCCCATCCCACAAGAGTTGTGTTACTTTATCTTTCCAGAACGGTCATGTATTTCCCGGCAGCAAAGGGGGCTGGAACGATCGGTGTAAATTTGACGCGATCGTTCGCGATTCGTTTTACATAAAATTCGTTGATCGTATGGAGAACTTGTTCACGAGTGCCGATAATCCAGATTTGTGATTTATCGGTAGCAGACTGGTCACCCAAGGAGGGCAGCAGTTCGTTGAACTCTGTAGACATGTTGATTGCCTCGCTAATATTTTTTGGAAGAAAAGCCTAAGGCATGGCTCCTAAACCACTTTTTCTCAGCACTAGCGAGGCGTTGATCGATTATCATGATCAACAACCTGTGCCCTCTGCTGTCGTCAGGGGGAATAGGCGAGCTGGTCGTGGGTGCTGGGAACACTCATGATCAGCGCCAAGCCTTAAGCCGATCTACTGGTCGTTCTTAGAAATTGGAAAAACCAGCATTTATTAGCATAGGGGAAAGTTCGATCGCACACAAGCGTGCCAACCAATTTGTCAACAAATTGTGAGATTTCAGTAGAGCAAAAATTCGATCGAAATCATATTCAATTTGTCGCAAAGCAGAAACGATCGATTGCCCCACAATCCTTTTGCATGTCCTGCACAGCCCGATCGATCGCCTGACGATCCTTTTGCATCGCCTGACAATCTTTTTGCATCCTGTCACAATCCTAATGCATCCCGTTGCAGTCTTAATGCATCCCGTTGCAGTCTTAATGCATCCCGTTGCAGTCTTAATGCATCCGATTGCAATTTGAATGTACCACATTGCATTAGAATTTCCTCTATTAACAATATCTTTGTCATAGAGCAATTTCAAATTTTTACGATCGCAATCTTGATCCATGTATGATGATACCTGTCGATTCCTGGCCGAACACTTCTCTGCTGACTTTGCAAGCTGGCTACTCGGAGAACCGATTACTCTGACAGAACTTCAACCTTCTGAACTTTCTCTCGAACCGATTCGAGCGGATGCCATGATCCTGCTCCAGTCCGATGCCTCTATCCTTCACCTGGAATTTCAAACGCGACCCAATCCAGAAATTCCATTTCGAATGTTGGATTATCGGATTCGAGGACATCGACGCTATCGCGAGAAAACGATGCAACAGGTGGTGATCTATCTCAAACCAACCAACTCCGAATTCGTCTATCAAACCAGCTTTGTTCTGGAGAATACCCGTCACAATTTCCAGGTAATTCGCCTGTGGGAGCAACCCGCTTCACTTTTCCTTGAGTATCCGGGGCTGATTCCTTTTGCTGTTTTGGGTCAAAGTGCAGATGCAGAAGAAACACTACGTCAAGTAGCCCAAAGAGTCGATCGAATCACAGATCCCACGACACAATCGAATCTGATGGCAGCATCAGGGATTTTAGCTGGGTTAAAATTAGAAGATGAGGTCATTTATCGCATATTACGGAGAGATGTCATGCAGGAATCCACTGTTTATCGTTCAATTTGGAGAGATGCCCAGAAAGAGAGAGATCGATCGATCGCCCTCAATCTTTTACGTCGGGGTATAGCGATCGACATCATTGCCCCTTCCACAGGTTTATCGATCGAAGAAGTTCAACAACTCCAGCAACAACTCAACGAGTCTGCCCAAAGCTAACGAGAACCAAAATGGTGAATAGACTGAAGTATCAAATGTAATTCAGTGGTCAGAAGCGGATGATTGTTTTCTAGTCGGTTTTCCTGACTTTCCAGGATAACAGTGGCGCACCCACGGCGAAACCTACAAGAAAGCCGTTACCCAAGGCATTGAAGCGCTTGAATCGTTGGTCATAGCATACGAAGCCTCTGGAGAAGCCTTGCCTGAGCCAAGCACAGTTTGTGCCGCAGCCTGATTATCACAATAGAACTCAAGGACTGCTATTTATCACTTGTGGCGATCGACAAAGACAATCGACACAATCAAAACTCATTCCTTCTTAGTGCACTTCAGTGTACTTCCTCAATAGCCCGCAATTTATTCGCGGGCGATCCTCAGCCACAGCCCACAACACCATCCCCAGACAAAATTCACCGATCGCCCCAAACCCATCCACAGACGATCGTGCAGCAAACCAAAACCCACCTGCTAATATAGACACATCCGATCGCCCAAACTTTCGATCGCTCCAAATCCCCCATTCCTTGCTACCCCAAACCCATGACTCGCGACGAACTCCTCCAATTGATCGATCGAGCTTACGAAGAAGGTTGGGAAGAACTCGATCTGGCTGGAAATGATTTAGAGGAATTACCACCGGAGGTTGGGAAGCTGACCCAGCTTAAAACATTGATTTTGGGAAAGGTGGAAAAATGGGAATGGGTGGACAAAAACCCTATTCCAACATTGATCACCAATCGCTTTACTACATTGCCGTCAGAGCTAAGTGCTTTGCAAAATTTACGAACGCTTGACCTGAGTGGTAACCCTTTTGCTGTTATTCCAGAAGTTGTGTTTGGGCTTCAGCCTCTAACCTGTTTAACATTGACTAGCATTGGTTTATCAGAAATTCCCAATTCGATCGTTCAACTTACTAATCTGACTGAGCTTTACCTTCATAACAACCAAATCACTCAGATTCCCGATTCAATAACGCATCTAACCAATCTGATCGAGCTTTCTCTCTCTAGCAACCAAATTACTCAGATTCCCGATTCAATAACGCATCTAATCAATCTGGCAGTACTTAATCTCAGAGATAATGCAATCAGTGCGATTCCCGATTCGATCGCTCAACTTGCCAATCTGACTGAGCTTTACCTCCATAACAACCAAATCACTCAGATTCCTAATTCAATCGCTCAACTTACTAATCTAACCGTACTTAACCTCGGAGGTAACGAGATCAGTGCGATTCCCGATTCGATCGCTCAACTTACTAATCTGAAGGGGCTTTACCTTTGGAGCAACCAAATTACTCAGATTCCTCATTCGATCGCTCAACTTACTAATCTGAAAGAGCTTGCTCTCGATGGCAATCAAATCACTCAAATTCCTAATTCAATCGCTCAACTTACTAATCTGACCAGGCTTCACCTTGATAGTAACCAAATTACTCAGATTCCCGATTCGATCGCTCAACTTGCTAATCTGACCATACTTTCTCTCCATAGGAATCAAATTACTCAGATTCCCGATTCGATCGCTCAACTTGCTAATCTGACCATACTTTCTCTCCATAGGAATCAAATTACTCAGATTCCCGATTCGATCGCTCAACTTGCTAATCTGACTATGCTTTCTCTCCAGGGAACCCAAATTACTCAGATTCCTCATTCGATCGCTCAACTTACCAATCTAACCATGCTTGATCTTGAAGGCAATCAAATTGCAGAGATCCCTAGTTGGCTAGAAGATTTACCTAATCTCAAAAAATTAGATCTGCGCCATAACCCCTTGCCAATTTCTCCTGAAGTGCTTGGCCCAGCCGATCTCAAGCAAGAACCGGGTCCGATCGAAGGCATCTTCAACTATTGTCGTCAACTCTGCAGTGGCAAAGTTCGTCCACTCAACGAAGCCAAAATCCTCCTGGTCGGTCAGGGCAGCGTCGGAAAGACCTCCTTGATCAATCGCTTACTCGACAATCAGTTCAATAGCAATGAACCCCAAACCGATGGCCTCAACGTCCGCACCTGGAACGTGCATGTCAACAGCAAAGACGTGCGGCTGAATGTTTGGGACTTTGGCGGCCAGGAAATCTATCACGCCACCCATCAGTTTTTCCTCACCAAACGATCCCTTTACCTGCTCGTCTGCAACTGCCGCACCAGCGAAGAAGAAAACCGAATTGAATATTGGCTGAAGCTAATCGAGAGTTTTGGCGATCAATCTCCTGTAATCATTATCGGCAACAAAAAAGACGAGCAACCGCTCGACATCAACCGCAAAGCCCTACGCGACAAATATCCCAACATCAAAGCCATTCTCGAAACCTCCTGCCAAACCAACGACGGCATCGACGAACTGCGCCAAGCCATCACCAAAGAAGTGGGCGAACTCAGCGATGTCTACAACCTGCTGCCGCTCTCCTGGTTTGAAGTCAAAGAACATTTGGAACATCTCGACCAAGACTTCATCAGCTACAGCCAATACGCCTGCATCTGCGCACTCAACCAAATTCCCGAAGAACATAACCAGGAACAGTTGATCGGCCTGCTGCACAACCTCGGCCTAGTGCTCAACTTCCGCGATCATCCCATCCTGCAATCCACCAGTGTTCTCAACCCCGATTGGGTCACACAAGGCATTTACGCCCTGCTCAGCGACGAAATCCTCAAAACTGAAACCAAAGGCATCCTCAATCCCGAAGATTTAACGCGCATCCTCGATCCACAGCGCTATCCCGCCAACCGTCACCATTACCTCACCGAGCTGATGAAAGAATTTCAGCTCTGCTTTCCCCTCTCCGACTGTCCCACCCCTAAATTTCTCATCCCCGGTCTGCTGCCCAAAGAAGAAGCCGAAGACACCCACCTTACAGGTGACACCCTGGAATTCCAATATCACTATCGCATCCTGCCCGACAGCATCATCTCCCGCTTCATCGTCCTGATGCACGATAAAATTCACGATCACATCTACTGGCGTAGCGGCGTCATGTTAGCCTATCGAGAAGGCAGCGAAACCTACAACACCGCCCGCATCAAAACCGATCCCGAAGATCGCAAAATCTTTATTTCGATCGACGGACGCGAAACCACCCGTCGCCTCTTCCTCGGCCTCATCCGCGACACCTTCAACAAAATCCACAGCAGCTTCGGCAACCTGGAAGTCAGCGAATGGGTTCCCGTCCCCGGCCATCCCGATCATCCACCCCTCGATTATCAGGATCTCCTTTGCCTTGAAGAAATGGGCGATCGCGTTGTGACCGTTCCCAGGCTGAAACTCAGAGTTGATTTGCGCCAGTTATTGGATGGCTATGAACCGATCGAAGCTCGCCAACGTAGACGAATGGAAGATGGCGATCGTTTGGAGATGCATATTCACGGTGATTATATTTATGGAGATAAAGTCGGGAATGACAAGGTTGGTAATGATAAAATCGGCAACGACAAAATTGGTCGTGACAAAATAGAGAATTGAGCATCGTGAAATGCAAATTGAGTTTGAGTGGGATGAAAACAAAAACGATCGCAACGCTAGAAAGCATGGTGTTCAATTTGAAGAAGCTGCAACGGTTTTTCTAGATCCCAATTCAGTCACAATTTTTGACAACACCCACTCGATCGAAGAAAATCGCTATATTGATCTTGGGCTTTCATCTGAAGGACGATTGCTTTTAGTGGTCTATACCGAACGTGGCTCTCGAATTCGGATTATTAGTGCCCGCTTATGTACTGCGAAAGAGGCAAGGCTCTATGACTAAAGCGAATGATCGTCTATCTGAACTGGATGATGATGATATGCTGCCAGAATATGACTTGAGTCAACTCGGTCCTGGTGTTCGCGGTAAACATGCTGAAGCCATGCAACAAGGCTATTCTGTCACAGTTCATCATGAAGATGGAACTTCCACAACTCGCTATATCCCGCCCAACTCCAATATGACAAACGACAAAAACTACAACTGGTATGGCGATCGCATTCACGGCGACAAAGTTAGCGGTGATAAAGTGGGCGGTGACAAAATCGGCGGCGACAAAGTCATGGGTGACAAAATCACCAATTACAACAGCCAGAATTTAGCGCAAGCTGCCAAAGACATTAAAGACCTGCTCGATCAACTCGACCAAGACTACGATCGCACCACGCCCAGCGGTCAAGCCATGATTAGCGCCAAAACGATCGAAGCGATCGAAAAAAATCCCACCCTCAAAGCGCGTGTGATCAATGCCCTCAAAGAAGGCGGCACCACTGCTCTGGAAACGGCGATCGATCATCCAGCCGTCAAACCTGTCGTGGCGATGCTCAAAGGCTTCATGGATGCCAAATAAGCAAAGGTAAAAGGAATGCGATAGGCTAACGATACAAGCCGCATTGACTCTATCTGCGATCGAGGTAATTATGGTTTCCAGTCCTGAAACGCTTCAGCCTGCTCTAATGCCGGGAATGCTGCGAAAAGTGCATCACATTGCGCTCCATGTGCGAGATATGGTGGCATCGCGTCATTTTTATGGCCAAATTTTGGGCCTGCGAGAATTGCAGGGGGCAGAAGTGCCAGAAACCTTAAAAGCCCTATTTGAAGCTGGAGAAGCCGCCAACTTTGTCACTCCAGACGGAACAGTAATCGATCTCTTTTCGAAACCCAACTTGCTGCCACCCGATCCCGATCCTGCTAAAGAATTCACCAGAGCCGGACATTTAGCCTTTGATATCGATCCAACGCTCTTCGATCAGGCGCTAGAAGTTCTGAAACACCATGATGTACCGATCGATCATGGTCCCGTCACTCGCCCGACCGGACGTGGCATTTACTTCTACGATCCCGATGGCTTCCTGGTCGAAATCCGCTGCGATCCGCTGCCATGAAACGTTGAATCCCCGATTCTAGCGCCCAATCCAAAATCTAAAATCTAAAATCTAAAATCCAAAATTCTCCCGCTCGATGCATCCCCTCACCCCCTCCGCTCTCCAATCCATTCACCTGATCGCCACCGACATGGACGGCACCCTCACCCAGCAGGAAAAATTCACGCCGTTGTTGCTGCAAACTTTACGTGATTTAGCAGTAGCCGATATTCCGGTAGTGATTGTCACAGGCCGATCGGCAGGTTGGGTAAATAGCGTCGTGCATTACTTACCGGTTGCGGGAGCGATCGCTGAAAACGGCGGATTGTTTTATAAAAATTCAGAAATGCAACAACTCCTTGTTCCTATTAAAGATATCAAACTCTATCGGCAGAAATTAGCAGAAATGTTTTCTCATCTACAAACCGAGTTTCCGCAGATCCGTGAATCGATCGATAATCAGTTCCGCATCACAGATTGGACCTTTGATGTTCATGGCTTAAGTCTGGAAACCTTACAGAAAATGTCCGATCGCTGTCACGAACAGGGTTGGGGATTCACTTATAGTACAGTTCAATGCCATATTAAATCTTTAGAACAGGAAAAAGCGATCGGCCTCAAAACTGTTTTACAGCAATACTTTCCAGATTTGACGCCAGAACAAGTCATAACGGTTGGTGATAGCCCCAACGATCAGAGTTTGTTCGATCGATCGCAATTCCCTATTTCTGTAGGCGTGGCGAACATTCAGCACTATGCTAATCAAATGCAGCACTTGCCGACCTACGTGACGCAGGCCAGCGAAGTTGAAGGTTTTTGTGAAATGGCTCGATCGGTTCTACCGTCCCCACTTTCTTGAATTGAACAATTTCTCCATTTTGCCTTTGCCGCTTAACTGAACTCTCCAGTGCAGCAGATCCGGACTGTCTGGATCTACGCTTTCCCACATTTTTAACCAGCCTTCTGCAGCAGGTTTGTTCTTTTGGGCGATCAGCAATTCAATATAGGTATTGCTGAAATCGTTGAACTCGCTGAAATGGAAACGTTTACGAGTCAGGAACGGTTTAATGATCGCTTCCGCAGTTTCCAGATCTCCTTGGCGGAGATGTAATTTGGCGACGGCCAATCTGGCAAACAGATAGTCTGGATACTGTTCAGAAATCTGGTGCAGCAAGGTTTGAGAATCTTCAGTGCGGCCCTGCATTTCGTAAGCCCCTGCCAAATTGTTCAACAGATCAGGCGAGTCCGGTTCTAGTTCTAGTGCCTGTTTCAATAGAGCCTCTGCCTGTTCTCCAGCTTTCACATCCCCCTGATGCAAGAAGTCGATCGCCCGCTCCAGCAGTTTTTTCACTTTATGCGAATGCTTGTACAACGGTTCCCCGTGAAATTCATAGGAGATCAGTGAGATCTCATGCCAACTCCCCTGAATCCACATGCGCACCTTTTCCGCAGGCAACAGCCCCGCTTCTGAGGCTTTCATGGCGGCTTCATGCCGCATCTGATCGGGGCCATGCTGACTCAAGGCAAAATCCTGCAGCATCTCCAACATTTCTGGAGTGTCAGACATCGAGGCAAAGCGGAAGGCCAGCTCCCGTCCAGCCGGATCGCCTCGTTCAAGCAGAATAGGCAACAGATGGGCAAAATTGGGATTTTCTGCCAGGTATGTCCGAATCGACTGGGACAGGGCTTCCCCTTTTAATTTCACCATCAACGGCATCACAGCCCAAAGCTTATCTAATTCTCGTTTGCCTAACCAATCCCGTAAATCAAAAGCCCAAGGACCATGACGCTGGCCAGTCGGCAACTGGTGATCCGCCAGATTCGCCTGGGCTAAACTAAATCCCGGCGATCGCTTTAATGCCTTTTGCCACTGCTGCTTCGCCTGTTTCACCTGGCCCGATCGCTCCATGGCAACCGCAACAAGATGGTGGAACGTGGCGCTAGCTATAGTCAGCTCATCTGCAGCTTTGGCCTGTTCAAACATCTCTAGAACGCCAGCGTCATCTCCCAGATAACTCAGGGCTTCTACTTTTTTCGTCCAGGGATCCCAACCAGGATTCTGGCTCGCTTTTAACCGATCGGCATATTGTCTCGCCAGGTCTCCCTGATTATTCAGATAAGAAAAACGGACTAAATTAGATAAAGCGTGAATATTATTGGCATCCTGCTTAAGCACCCGTTCTGCCTCAGCGATCGCCTCATCTACTTTTCCTTCGGCATAGCTGATCAAGCTGAGATTGTTGACTGCCGAGACGAAATCGGGTTTGAGCTGCAAAACTGCCTCTTCGGCCTGACGTGCTTTTTCATATTCTGCTTGCTCTAAATAGGCTTGCCCCTTTTCATGCAGCAACGCCACTTCTCGGCCTTCCTCACCCGTCAAGTTCATCTCGGCAAGCGTTTCTTCCATTTGCGGCTCTAGCTCTGAGATTAAACCGCGAACCTTTTCAGCATTTTCGTGATTGGGGAAGCGATCGAGCGCATGACGAAAGGCTTGCAGAGCCAGCAGAGGATGCATACAGGCAAGATATCCACCCGCTAAACCGTAAGCAGCATCCGCATCGCGGGGATCGACGGCCAGCAGCCGCTCGCAGGCACGGGTATAGGCTGGCATATCATGCATTTCATAGCAGACGTTCACCAGATGTTCCAGGACGATCGCTTCCCGTGGATAACTAACGCTCAGATCTTCTAAGACCTGGCGTGCTTCCTGCCACTTCTGACGAACCATCAGACCTTCTGCTTTCTGCAATTCTGGCAGTAGCCGTTTCGTGCCAAAACCCTGCGTTTTAGCCAGTGAAGATTTCTTTTTTGCCATAATTTTATTTCCCGCGATCGGTAATGCACACTAATTGAGCAAATTGAGGCTTGCGGAGCATCAGGCTCGCTTGGCCACAAAGGTGGAGCTATCCCCCTGATGAAATTTAATCCGCCCTTCGACTGTGTCTGAATTTTTCAGCTTCAACCAACCGCTGCCAAAGGCCGGATCGCATTCGTCGCTGCCTTCCCAGGTAAACTCAAACCGCTCGGTTTTGCCATCTCGAACGACTTCTCCATCGATTTGCCCGGAAACTAAACCAAATTGAAAGTCTCCTGCACCGTTTGGTTCAATTTCCAGGTAAGCCTGCACTTCCATATTGAAATAATCTTCGTCCCATTCCTCCATTTCCTGGATATGCCAAGTTCCTGCAAATTTCATGCTGTTGCTTCCCAGCTCAGTTTCTAAGAGCTGATTTTAGCGTGAGATTTTCTAGGCACCGACGATCTTTAGGGCGATCGAAATCAGACTTAAAAAAGTCAAGAACCCGATCGCATCCAGGGTCGTCGTCAACAAAGGTCCGCTAATTAAAGCTGGATCGAGGTTCATCCGCTTCAGACCCATTGGCAACAAAGTGCCGAGACTGGCCGCCACAAACACATTGATGATCATCACCAAACCTGCGACGATCGACACCCACCGTTCTGACGGCACGGCCCAGATCAACGACAAGACCGCTAGCGCCAGACCCAAGGCCAAAGCAGTTCCCAGTCCAGCCAGCAATTCCTTGCGCAAAATTTTCAGCGTGTCTGCATGGGTAACTTCCCCAATTCCCAAACCGCGCACAGTCACGGAAAGGGTTTGAATCGCCACATTGCCACTCGCATTCGACAAAATTGGCATCACCACTGCTAACACGGGCACGAGAGCAATTACTTTTTGGAATGGGGCGATCGCACTGGCCGCCCCTACATAGAGAACAATATTGCCCAGCAGCCAGGGCAAGCGTTTGCGTACGGTCACTTTGGGCGAAGAAAGGGCTGCTTCATCCCCACCGCTGACCCCAGCTAGCTTTTGGATATCTTCGGTGGCTTCTTCTTCCAAAATGTCGATTACATCATCGATCGTCACAATCCCAACTAGCCGATCTTCGCGATCGACCACGGGCAGGGCAATCAGGTCATAGCGCTTCATAATTTGCGCCACTTCCTCTTGCGGCATTTCGGTATAGGCTTTGATTAAGCGCTTGCTGGCTACATCGCCGACTAAGGCAGAAGGAATTGTAAAGAACAACTGCCGCAGCGAAACCACGCTGACCAATCGCCGCTGATTATCCGTAACGTAAGCATAATAAATGGTTTCCTTATCCTGGTCCGTGCGGCGGATTTTTTCGAGGGCTTCACCTACCGTTAATCCTTCCCGAAGCTGCACATATTCGGTGGTCATCACCCGTCCAGCAGTGCCTTCGGCATAGCCCAGAATAGTGGCAGTCGCTTGACGCTCGGCAGGACTCAACTGTTGCAGCAACCGTTTGACGATGCGGGCAGGCAGCTCATCAAATAACTCGGCCCGATCGTCCGGACGCATCGCTTCAACCAAATGGCGCACGTCAGCAGCCTGCAGGGAGCTAATCAGCTCTTCTTGAATTTCGGGCGGCAGATATTCGAAGACATCGGTGGCTTTGTCTTTGTTGAGCAGGCGAAACGCGATCGCCCGCCGTTCAGGCAGCAGATCTTCGATGTAATCACCCACATCAACAGCAGGAAGCTGATTGAGCTCCCATTTCATCTGGTTCAGACCAGCAAATTCTGACCCAACCAAATCTGATAGAGAATCTTGCTTCTCTTGGGCAGTGAGCATGACAACCTCCTATAGCCTCCCTCGCGCTGAGAGACTATTGGCTCACCAGGCTAGAGAGGAAATGTACTGTGTGGGAATGGACTTCGGTCCATGAGAGTCTTAAATTCAACATCGATGCTGCGTGGAAGCAGAACATCGCTAACAATATACTACCCTCCTAAACCGCGATCGGGGAGCAGTCGAACGGAAGATTCATGGAATGGTAAAAATTCTGACGAATCAACTCAGCAGTCAGCAGGGTTGTACGGAGGGGGCAAAGCAGGTATGAAGCTTACAAAAACTGGCTCTCTAACAAGAGTGTTGCTTCATCGGCAGGGAGAGGTGGACTGAACAGGAAGCCCTGCATTTCCTCACAGTCCAGCGACAGCAGCGAATGTTCTTGCACCTTGGTTTCTACCCCTTCGGCTACTAGCTTCAGGTTCAGCACTCGGCCCATGGCAATAATGGCGGCGACGATCGCTTTATCGTTGGGATCGGTCGTCAGATCGCGCACAAAGGATTGGTCGATTTTCAGCGTATTAAAGGGAAATCTTTTCAAGTAGCCTAAAGAAGAATAGCCTGTGCCAAAGTCATCCATCGCCATGGAAACGCCCATTTGATGAAGCTCATAGAGAATAGTCTTGGTCAGTTCGACATTCTTCATCACCGTGGTTTCAGTAATCTCCAGCTCTAAATAGCGAGCGGCCAATCCGGTTTCTTCCAGCACCTGGGCCACCATTTCTACCAAATTGGGTTGACGCAGCTGACGGGCAGAAAGGTTAACTGCAACTCGAATTGGTGGCAATCCTGCTGCTTGCCAATCACAATTTTGCCGACAGGCCGTTCGCAACACCCATTCTCCGATCGGCACAATCAACCCGTTCTCTTCAGCCAGCGGAATAAAGCGACCGGGCGCGATCAGCCCAAGTTCGGGATGTTTCCACCGCAGCAGGGCCTCCATCTGGGTAATTTCGCCCGTGATCACATTGATCTGAGGCTGGTAGTAGAGCACAAATTCTTGCCGCTCTACTGCGCGATGCAGGTGGCTTTCCATCATCAGCCACTCGGATGTTTCAGAATTGATCGCAGAAGTATAGAGATGGTAGCCATTTCGGCCACTGTCTTTGGCCCGATACAGGGCAGCATCCGCATTTTTGAGCAACGTTTCGGCATCTTCCCCATCGGTGGGATAAATCGCGATGCCAATGCTGCTGCTGACATGCAACATCCGCCCTTCCAAATTAAAATCAGGCTTCATAGCGCAAAGAATCTTTTGAGCGATCGCCACAGCGTCTTCAATACAGTTCAGATCGCTCAACAGCAGCGTAAATTCATCTCCGGCCCAGCGAGCCACGATATCCTGCTTGCGTAAGCATTGGCGTAATCGACGGGCCACTTCTTGCAAGAGCTGATCCCCTGCGGCATGTCCCAGCGAATCGTTGATCAGCTTAAACCGATCCAAATCCAGGAACATGACGGACAGTAAGCTTTGGTTCGCAATGGCTTGAGCCAGTAATTCTGCAAGTCGATCGTTAAAGAACTTGCGGTTTGGCAACCCGGTCAACAAATCATGGGATGCCTGATAGCGAATTTGGGCTTCCGTTTTCAGCCGTTCGGTCACATCTCGAAAACTCCAGACGCGACCAATCACATCATCTCCTAAGCGCTGAGGACAGGAACGCCCTTCAATATAGCGTCCATCCTGAAGTTCCCAAATGTCGTGGCTTTCAACTTGCGGTTGGGCATAGAGGTCTCGAATTTTGCTCAAGAAATGGGCAGCTTTTTTGAGAAAGCGAGCAATGAAAGTCAAATCATAGAACTCATCCCAGGCAACCTGCTGATTCAATGCGTTCTGCCAGAGTTCAGCAAATCGTTGATTAAAGTTGAGGATATTGCCCTGGCCGTTGGTGACCAGGATGCCATCTGCGGTTGCTTCAAAGGTGGCTTGCAACAGAGACATGGAGTTGCCCAGCTTCTCTTGCGCCCGTNTTGCGATCGCTAATATCTCGCTTGATCGAAACATGGTTGGTGATCTGCCCATGCTTGTTGTGAATCGGGAAGATAGTGGCTTCTTGGGGATAGAGAGAGCCATCTTTGCGCTTTCCCAGAAACGACCCCTGCCACACTCTGCCTGCTGCGATCGTACGAGAAATTTCTTCGTAAAAAGAATCTTCATGCTGGCCCGATCGAAATAGCTCTGCGGGCGTTCTACCAAGTACTTCTTCACAGCGATAGCCCGTGATCCGCTCAAACGCTGGATTCACATAGAGAATTTGGGCATCGGCATCGGTAATTTCGATCGCATCTGCGGCCTGCTCTAAGACGGCTTTTGCCAATTCTGCCTGACGTAGCGCCGAATGCAGTTCAGCTCGCTGCTCGGCAATTCTTTCTGCCAGTCGCCGGGTATCAGAGAGCGAGTTGGTCCGCGCCTGTAATAGCATTAAAATCTCAGAGCCTGATCCCCGGCTGGAGCGATTAGAGATTTTTGAGGCGATGCTATGCAGCGTATTGGTATGGTTGAACCAGGGCGACAGGAGAAGATAGATAACTGATTCCGATTCGGAGTAAAGCGCCTGTCCCTTAAACTGATGCTGACCATGGCTGCACTCAAGCCAAAGAAACACATCAGGATAATTTTGCAGCGTTTGAAAATCTAACGAAATTTCTGGCGATCGCAGGTAAAAATGATGATGGATCAACGCCCCCAGCAGCCCATGGGGATAGAGCCGCTGCATTGCCTCGCCGACGTGAGTAATTTTCATATCAGCGCTCAGGGCGAGATAAAACGGAAAGGTTTGACTCAAGAACGCGGCTGAAAGACCAGATCTCACGGGATAGGTGGAGTGGCGGCTCGAATTACTCGAATTAGAGGTCATCAGTGACTTTGCCATGATCGGTAGCTGCACCCCCTGAGTTCCAACTGAGTGCTGGTTGTTTTCACAACACGATTGGTTGGGTATGCCGAAATCGCTGTGGTTTGAGGAGACCGCTATTGCTAAATAACCGCATACTCCCTAACTTGCGAATCATTTCCAGCTTGCTGTCGGCTTGTCCGATCGGTTTTGAAAAAACAGGGGTTGAATTTAAAACACAACCTCATAATTCACAGCATCTAGGGTTTTAGATACAGTTGATTAAGAAATTGTGCAGAATTTTCGTTTCTCAACCTCCTTACTAGGCCTCATCCAACCTTGAGTTAACCCGGCTGGTTCTGAACAGCATTAATTTTTGGCGGCATGATTAAGAACGCCCCTGAGCATCACTGCAAAGAGGCCGAAGCCGGGATAAAGATGACTTAGCGTTGTAGATTCCCCTAGGACGAGTGAAACTTCGGATATAGCAATGTTTTCACCCATTTGCCGTCTTTCAGGTGGCGCTGCACGATCGCAGGCACCTCCTCAGAATGAACTCGATAATACCAAACTTGCTCAGGCATCACCAGCACCATGGGACCGTTCCCACACTGACCTAAGCAGGCGCTGCCAATAATTTGGATCTCTTGTTGGATCTCCTGCGGGTTGGACAGATCGAGAGCTTGCCATTCCGCTTGAAAAGCAGCCAGCACCTTTGCCGATCCTGCTTTCCGACAGCTCCTGTTCTGACAGATGAGAACGGTTCGGGTTGACATGGGCCTGAGAAAGCGCGTCAGTAAAGCATGATGATGACGATCCTAAATGCCGTCGATCAGCAAGTCTCTTTGCTTGAGCCACTGGCGATCGAACAGGCGAGACTGATAGCGTGCGCCACCATCACAAAGAACCGTGACGATCGTATGGCCGGGACCAAGCTGTTTTGCTAGCGCCACGGCTGCACCCACATTGATCCCAACTGAGCCCCCCATAAACAGGCCATCTTGCCGCAGTAATTGATAGATCACGCGCAGAGCTTCCCGATCGTCAATTTGAATGGCATCATCGATCGGCACCTCTTCCATATTGGCCGTGACGCGGCTGTTGCCGATCCCTTCTGTGATCGAGCTGCCTTCAATCTGGATTTCGCCCGTTTTCGCATAGCTATAGAGACCGCTGCCCATTGGATCGGCCAAAACGCATTGCACCGCCGGATTTTTTTCTTTCAAGAAGAGAGAAACGCCAGCATAGGTGCCACCCGTTCCCGTTGCTGCGACCCAGGCGTCGATTTTGCCTTCGGTTTGTGCCCAGATTTCAGGACCGGTCGTTTCATAATGGGCTTGGCGGTTAGCCAGATTATCAAACTGATTGGCCCAGATGGCATTTTCCATCTCTTCGGCAATCCGACCAGACAGCCGCACATAGTTGTTGGGATCGCGATAGGGGACAGCCGGAACTGGACGCACCTCTGCTCCTAAGGTCCGCAGCAAGTCCATCTTTTCCTGAGATTGGGTGTCGGGAATGATGATCAGACATTTATAGCCCTTGGCATTGCAAATATGGGCCAGCCCAATGCCTGTATTGCCTGCAGTTCCTTCGACGACAGTCCCTCCTGGCTTCAGCAAGCCCTGCTTCTCTGCCTCCTGAATGATATAGAGTGCGGCTCGATCCTTCACGGACCCACCCGGATTGAGAAATTCTGCTTTACCCAAAATTTCGCAGCCCGTTTCTTCGCAGAAGCTATTCAAGCGAATCAGGGGGGTATTGCCGATCGCACCAACAAATCCGTCTTTGATATCCATGCTGAAATTACCTAGCTGTATCCCTCTCAAATTCTGACTGATTGTAGCGGCGATCGGACAACAGGATAGGAAGAAATCGCACAAACGATTGAACTCGATCGCGTATACTGTCGCTCATTCAATCCTTAAGAACCTTCCTTGCCGATGCAAATTAACCTTCCCGCAGTCGTGGCTGAAGTGCAAGCAGCTTTCGACCAGTATGAAACAGCTTTAGTCACCAATGATGTAGCTGTGCTCGATCGGTTGTTTTGGAATAGTCCGCACACCATTCGCTATGGCGCAACTGAAAATCTCTATGGCTATGAGGCAATCGCAGCCTTTCGCAGTGCTCGATCGGCGATCGGTTTAGAACGCACTTTGCAAAACACGGTAATTACAACTTACGGTCAGGATTTCGCCACGGCCAACACAGAATTTGTCCGATCGGGCAGGCAGGGACGGCAGAGTCAAACCTGGATGCGTACCCCAGAGGGCTGGCGAGTTATTTCAGCCCATATCTCGCTGCTGCCCTGAGGATTCAAGCTAATCCATCAACAAAAATCTATTTATTAAGAATTATGAATAGACTAAACTAGGGGTTAGTTTTACGCACTCCTCACCGTAAGTTCGACTCGCAATGAAATTCTTTCACCCCTATCAACCCCTGCTGCTGCGGATTTTGCATGGCCTGACGGGTTTCTTCGTCCTGGCTGCCATTGTCACCGCTTATTGGACCTATACCACTTACGACGGGCGCTGGGGCCAACCGATTCCGTTGCCTCACTTGCCAGAAATTGAAGGCATTCACGGCACCTTTGGCCTCTATGCCCTGCTGATTTTTCCGCTGTTTGTGCTGTATGCCTTTCGTCCCGGCCAGAAGCGATTGCTGCCAACGGCCATGCTACCCAAACTGGTTTCAAAGTCAGCTCCGGTAGGAACGCCAGCCTGGTGGTATACGCTGCATCGGTTGGTCAATACTTTGGCGATTGTCGCCCTTACCTTTGCCCTGTTCTCCGGCAAGATGATGGATGAAACCTGGTTACCCAAAGGTGAGCTAAACCACGGCTGGTACTTGGCTCATTTAATCAGCTGGGTAGTGATGGTGAGCTGCATCGCCTTGCATTTGCTGATGACGGCCAAAGTCGGGGGTGTACCGCTGCTGCTGTCGATGGTGCACTGGTCATTTCGATCGTCCGAACATCCCAAATATTGGTTGCCGCAAATTCAGCAATGGTGGCAGCAATCGCAGTTGCCGCGTCTTCCGGGATGGCTACAGCTCGCATCTAGTTTTCAGGGTTTAGAGGCGATCGTGCTAATTAGCATAGCTGCCGCCTGGTTGATTCCGTTGATTTAGGCGAGGTGACTAAAATGGATAGGTTGATTACTCTCAACGATTACTATGTCAATTCGGCCTTTCCATGTCGCTTTTCCGGTCCGCGATCTGACTGCGACGCGCCACTTTTATGAAACCGTTCTCGGCTGCACAGTGGGCCGAACTGCCGATCGCTGGATCGATTTCAATTTATTTGGCCACCAGATCACGGCTCATCTCTATGATGATGCGGCTTCAGAAACGCCAACCAATCAAGTCGATGGCAAATCAGTGCCCGTGCAGCATTGGGGCGTGATTTTAGAGATGTCGGCATGGGAAAAGCTGGCAGCTGACTTGCAGTCGCAAGGAATTGAGTTTGTGATCGAACCCTATATTCGCTTTAAGGGCGAAGTTGGCGAACAGGCCACGATGTTTTTGCTCGATCCTAGCGGCAATGCCCTTGAATTCAAAGCGTTTCAGCACGACGAAGCGATTTTTGCGACCTAATCCAGGCGCTGATTCAACGGTGTTCTGCAAGCTTTGCAATTAGAATAAACAAACTATGCTGCTGCAAAGCGGTTGTGTTTGTTCAACGAATGTATTCTCAATAACTCCGGTGAGAAAAATGATTGAACTTTACTATTGGCCCACGCCCAACGGGCACAAGATCACGATTTTTCTGGAAGAAGCGGAGCTGGAATATCAGATTTTTCCTGTCAATATTGGAGCGGGCGATCAATTTAAGCCCGACTTTCTCAAAATTGCGCCGAACAATCGTATGCCTGCCATTATCGATCGGTCCCCAGCCGATGGCGGCGAACCCATTTCGGTGTTTGAGTCAGGGGCAATTTTGCTGTATTTAGCCGAAAAGATTCAGCAGTTTCTGCCCTCTGATCTGCGGGGCCGCAAAACGGTGACAGAGTGGCTATTTTGGCAGATGGGTGGCCTGGGTCCGATGGCAGGACAGAATCATCACTTTGTGCAATATGCACCTGAAAAAATTCCCTACGCAATAAATCGATATGTCAACGAAACCAATCGGCTCTATGGAGTGCTGAATCGTCAGTTAGAAGGACGCGACTATATTGCTGGGGATTATTCGATCGCCGATATGGCCTGCTATCCCTGGATTATGCCTCACGAGAGTCAGCAGCAAAACCTGGCCGATTTTCCCAACTTGCAGCGCTGGTTTGCAACTATGCACGATCGTCCAGCCGTCATTCGTGCCTATGAAAAAGGCCAGTCCTATAGCAATCGTCCCACGGTGAACGAGGAAAGTCGTAAAATTCTGTTTGGTCAAACCTCTGCATCCATTCAGCAAGATAAGCCATGACTCAGCCTGTGACTCGCTCCTATGATTTTATTTGCTTCGGCGATGAAGTTCCCGGCATTTTGGCCATTGTGACTGCCGCCAGGGAATATCGTCGCCGCACTAATACCTTTCCCCGCAGTTTGCTGATGTTGAAGGCAAACTCTCAGGATGGGATTGGCGGTCATTTGGTGCGAGGTCGCTTGGCTTATCTCGATCGCAGTAGCGTTCCCCTTAATATTCGGCAGCAATACCAGCTCGATGAGTTTGGCGATCCGCCCGCAATTTACAAGGAATTTCTGACGCGGGTGGGTGTGGTGAAAGTGTCGCTCAATCCCGATCGAACCAATACGATACTGCGGCAAATGCTAAGCGAAGCGGGTGTCGATATTCTCAGCAAAGTTGATATTGATTCCTTAATCATGGATGGCTACCGCATTGCGGGGATTAAGCTGAAACGAGGCGAGGTCTATTTAGGTAAACAGTTTATTGATTGCACGGTGAATGCTGAATTTGCTCAGCATGCTGGGGTGAAAAAGCTCCCTGGCTATACCAACTTGGGGCTGCCAAACTCTGAGCTGTCGGTGACATTGGTGTTTGAAACCGAAGGACTCAGCACCTCAATGTTGCGATCGCTCGAAGATACCTACCTGCGACGCCTGACGAATCCGAATGACGCAGAAGCACAGCGATGGTTAAATGTTGCAGCAGGGAATGATCCAGTTTACAAGCAAGAGATCGTTCGCGATCTCTATTTCGACGACGGTAGACTCAAACGCATGGATATTGGCGTCGATTATGTTGATATTTATGCGAAAGCGCTGTCGATCGCCTATCATTCCTTTCGCGGCACCAAGATGGATCTGGAAACCAGCGGCACTCTATTGGATAACGCGAATGTGGCAATTTTGCCGGGAACAAACCGTCTTTCCTGGAATGCTTTACTCTTCTTTGTGACAGCGACAGAAGCTGAGGCCCTGGCTCGTAACGGCGCGAAACCGACTGCAACGATGTTGGAAGAAATGAAGTTTGTCGATCGCTGGATCCGGAGTTTAGGGGCCACCAATGTTAGAACTGCTGCTGAACTTTATATTCGCCATGCGGGCAATATTACTGGCGTTGCCACTCCCTTACCCGGTGCGCAAATGATGGCAGGTGGCGTTTATACCGCAGAAGGGCTAGGTAGCTTTGGCTATGCCTTTGATGCCAGAGGCGGCATTGCCGGCATTGACGATCGGGCGGTTGAGGTCGGTGCGCCTGCGCCCAAGTTCAAAAAACCGCTGTTTAACATTGGCATTCGTCATGCCTTACTCAAAGATATCCCAAACTTAGCCGTCTTAGGTCCGGCATCCGGGTTTGACGGCACGAGCAGCACCGCTGGCCGGATTGTAGAATATAACGTTGGGGTCGGTCAGGCGATCGGCATTGCCGCCTGTTTAGCCTTGCTGACGAATCGCGAACTGAACCAGTTTACGAACAGCGAAATTCGCAGTGTTTTAGCAGCAACAGGTCGATTACCTAAAGTATATGGTGTGTATGATGCCCAGGAAACGGCAAATGTGGCATTGTTTGAGAAACTGATGGGTGTACCGATCTACACGGTTTGATCTGTACTGATTGAAGAAACATCACGAAAATCGAAACAAGAGATTAAATTCTGAGAGCGATCGGTCGTCATCCCTTCCAATTAAGGGTGAAGGTAAAAAGTAAGCCGCCACACTTTAGCTGTTGCCTTGCTTCAAAGAACCCTTATTAAGGAGATTTTATTAAGATGGCCTCTATCGCTCCATCGGCTCAGAAAACCAGTGCCGGTGTTTCATTAATTGCTCCTCTATCCGGACGATTGGTTCCGATCGAGAAAGTCCCTGACCCGGTTTTTGCCGAGAGGATGGTTGGGGACGGCATTTCGATCGATCCAGTCAGTCAAACCTTGCTTGCTCCCTGTGACGGGGAAGTGATTCAGCTTCATCCTTCCTGCCATGCTGTGACTGTTAAAACGGCTGATGGGTTGGAAGTACTGATGCATATTGGTCTGGATACGGTAACGCTGCGAGGAGAAGGATTTCAGCCGAAAGTCAAGGTGGGCGATCGCGTCAAAGCGGGCGATGTGTTGATTGAGTTCGATGCAGACTATGTCGCCCTGAATGCCAAGAGCTTGCTGACCCAAATTGTCGTGACGAATAGCGATCAGGTGGCGAAGTTTCTGCCTTATTCGGGGAACGTCACGGTTGGACAGGATGTGATTTTAGAATTAACGCTGGCGAGTGCGCAGGATACTGCTACTGTCCAAACTGGGGTGACCGTCACCTCAGATCCAATCATTGTGCCGAATCCAACCGGGCTGCATGCTCGTCCAGCGGCAGTGCTGGTGAATTTGGCGAAGAAGTATCAGTCTACCCTACGCTTGAAACGGGGTGAGCAGGAAGTGAGTGCCCGCAGCGTGGTGGGCTTGATGGGATTGGAAGTTGCGCATGGTGATACCGTGCAGCTTATTGCGGATGGTCCGGATGCGGTGGCTGCGATCGCAGAACTCAGCGAAGCCTTGCGCACTGGGCTGGGTGAAGAAGGGGCAAAACCGATCGTCTCAACCGCTAGCGTGGCGAGTCTAACAGCAGCTCCCCCTCCCCCTCGGCCTCGATCGACCGATCCAAACGTGATTTTAGGCGTGGCGGCTTCTCCGGGATTGGCGGTTGGCTACACTTACGCCCTGCGGCATCAAGAAATTCAGGTGGCAGAGGCCGGATCGACTCCTAACGCAGAACGTCGCAAATTGGAGCAAGCGATCGATCAGGCTAAGTCGGAAATTGAGGCACTGCGGGCCAAAGTGCATGGTCAGGCGGATGCGGGCAAGGCCGCCATTTTTGCAGCCCATTTAGAGCTATTGGAAGATCCTGAAATTGCCGATACGGCGACCAATTTGATCGACAAGGGCAAGAGTGCCGCCTTTGCCTGGAAGCAGTCCTACATGGCCCAAGCCGAAACCCTGGCGAAGCTGAAAAATGAACTACTAGCGGCTCGTGCCAACGATTTGCGAGATGTGGGAGGTCGGGTATTGCGCATTCTGACTGGAACTTCTGTTGAAGCCATCTCCTATCCGGACAACTGCATTCTGCTGGCCGAAGATCTGACCCCTTCTGATACGGCCACGATGGAAAAAGGGAAAGTGCTGGGCTTTTGTACCGTTGGCGGTGGGGCAACCTCTCATGTTTCGATCCTGGCTCGATCGATGGATATTCCAGCCATTGCAGGATCTGAGCCACGCATCATGGATCTGGCTGACGGTACACCCGTGATTCTAGATGGCAGCAAGGGTAAACTGCGGCTGAATCCCTCGGTGGAAGAAATGGAGCGAGTGCGGACGGTGCAGGTGCGGCAAAAGGCAAAACGCGAAGCCGATTTAGCGACAGCCGACCAGCCTGCGATTACCCGTGATGGCCACCGGATTGAGGTCGTGGCAAACATCGGCAACCAGAAAGATGCAGAGAAGTCGGTGGCGCTGGGCGGTGAAGGGGTCGGTTTGCTGCGATCGGAATTTGTGTTTATGGAACGCAGCAGTGCACCCAGTGAAGCGGAACAAACCGAAATTTACAGCAACATTGCTCGAATTTTGGGCGATCGGCCTTTGATTATTCGCACCTTAGATGTGGGGGGCGACAAGCCATTGTCCTATTTGCCAATTCCCCATGAAGAGAATCCTTTCCTGGGTGAACGGGGCATCCGGATTGGGTTCGATCGGCCTGATATTTTGCGGACTCAGCTTCGTGCCATTCTGAAAGCCTCAACCGTGGGTAACGTTAAGGTAATGTTTCCGATGATTGCCACGTTAGAAGATTGGCGAATGGCGAAGGCAATGCTGGAAGAAGAGCGGCAGAATCTGGGTGTTGGACCGATCGACGCGGGCATTATGGTGGAAGTACCTTCGGCTGCGGTATTGGCCGATCAGTTTGCCAAAGAAGCTGATTTCTTTTCAGTCGGCACGAATGACTTGACCCAATACACGCTGGCGATGGATCGGGGTCATCCCAAACTCGCACCCTATGTAGATGGCTTGAATCCGGCGGTGCTGTCGCTGATCGGCATGGCAGCTAAGGCAGCCAATGCACATGGTAAGTTCTGCGGCATTTGTGGCGGTATTGGCAGCGATCCGCAGGCTGTGCCAATTCTGATCGGCTTGGGTGTAAAGGAACTAAGTGTCAGCGTTCCCACGATTCCCAGCATCAAAGCCCAAATTCGCGAATTGAGTCTGGCGGACTGTCAACGGCTGGCAGAAAAAGCGTTGTCGTTGCAGTCAGGCGCAGAGGTGCGAGAACTGTGTCCCTTAGAAGACTAAGCGGTGTTTTCAGCACTCTCAGTAGATCGAAGATGAATTTATTTTGATGACAATGCTTGTGATTGATCCCCCTAAATCCCCCTTCAAAAGGGGGACTTAAGACACTTTCGGCTCGGTTCCCCCTTGGCTAAGGGGGGCTAGGGGGATCTCAACAGGATTTGTGATCGACCGATACTCTGCCATTTCTCATTCATTCAACTCTACAAACAACCCTATGTGGAAAAAATCATTTGCTATCCTGCAACAGCTTGGGAAGTCGTTAATGCTTCCTGTTTCGGTGCTTCCCGTTGCGGGAATTTTGCTTGGCTTGGGTAGCGCCCGCTTAATTGAGATTGACAATATCGAGAAAGGGATTATTCAAAATCCCAAGTTCTGGTTCTTGCCAGAATGGTTGGCCTACATCATGAAAGGATCGGGGGACGCCATTTTTGGCAACCTACCGCTGATTTTTGCGATCGCAGTGGCGATCGGTTTTACCAATAACGATGGGGCGGCGGCAGTTGCTGCGATCGTCGGTTTTGTAGCGTTTCTGGCAACGATGGGGGCGGCGTCCGTTCATTTGTTTGGTGTTGATCCGGATACTTTGTCGAAAGTGATGGGCATCGACTCCTTGGATACTGGGGTATTTGGGGGCTTGATCATCGGCGGTTTAGCGGCCTATCTATTCAACAAATTTTTCCGGATTCAGTTACCCCAATATTTGGGATTCTTTGCCGGTAAACGATCGGTCCCCATTCTCACTGCTGTTGCCGCAATTTTCGTAGGCGTTTTGATGAGCGTGATTTGGCCGCCGATCGGAACAGCGATTCGGACAGCAGCCACCGCAGCCGCAGAAGGAAGTAATACTGCCACGACTGCTGCAATTTATGGGGTAGTTGAGCGCTTGCTGTTGCCCTTTGGGTTGCATCATATCTGGAACGTTCCTTTCTTCTTCCAGATCGGTTCTTTTATTGATCCAATCACTAAACAGCCGGTGACGGGCGACATCAACCGCTTCTTTGCAGGCGACCCGACGGCAGGCATTCTGGGTGGTGCTTACTGGTTCAAGATGTATGGATTGCCCGCTGCGGCGATCGCCATGTGGCATTGCGCCTATCCCAAGAATCGCAAGATCACGAGTGGGATTATGCTCTCTGCGGCGTTCACCTCTTTCCTAACTGGGATTACGGAACCGATCGAATTCTCGTTTATGTTCGTCGCTCCGGGTCTCTATGCCGTTCACGCAGTTATGGCAGGATTCTGTCAGTGGTTATTCCAGGTGATGGGCGGCAAAATGGGTTTCACCTTCTCGCAGGGTGGCATCGACTTTTTGCTGTTTAGCGGTTTGCCCAATGCCCAAAAGGTTTGGTTGCTGCCGTTGCTCGGTATTTTAGTCTTCGCACCGCTCTACTATTGGGTGTTCCGACTGGCGATCAAACGGTTCAATTTGAAAACCCCTGGTCGGGAGGATGAGACAACGGCTGCGATCGGTCCAGTTGGCCCAGGTTCAGAGATGGCGCGTGAATTGGTGCGAGCCTTTGGTGGCCGGAATAACATTGCTACCCTCGATGCCTGTATCACTCGCTTGCGCATTACCGTAAACGACACGAAGCAAGTCAACAAAGCTCGTTTGAAAGCGTTGGGTGCGTCGGGCGTGCTGGAGGTCGGCAATAGCGCTCAGGCGATCTTTGGTCCGCGATCGGAAAACCTGAAAACCGACATGATCGAATATCTGCGCAATGCTGGATCGGAAGCGGATGAAGCCTATCAACCCGATCCAGCAGAGGTGGCGGCTGAAGCAGCGGCAGTGGCACCAGTTGCTGGACCGGAGGTGGATCCGGAAGCGCCTGCGAAGGTGAAAGCGATGATCGCGGCCTTGGGCGGCATGGGTAACATTCGCCGGGTGGATGATGTGGCGTTGACTCGCTTGCGGATTGAAGTGGCTGAGAGTGAGCGGGTGGATGAGGAAGCGCTGCGGGCTGCGGGTGCAGAGGGCATTTTGCGGCTACCGGGCGGTAAGTTGCATTTGATCGTGGGCTTAGGAGCCGATCAGTATGCGGCAGAGATGAAAGGTCAGTTGGCAAAGGTGTAATTTCGATTCAGTAAATTAAATCAACATATCTCGTAGGGGCGTTTCGCGAAACGCCCTTACTTTTTTATGGAGCATGCGATTGGTCTTCACCACAAGTCAACCGACGCCCAAATCTAACGCTAGAATGAGATCACTTTATCCTTCTTCTGTTGCAAAATGCTAAAAACAGTGCAAGGTATTTATCAGAATGGCCAAGTGGAACTGACTGAACTGCCACCCAGCGTAACTGACCAAGTGCAAGTTTTAGTGACTTTCCTCGACGCTGACAATATTGATCTCCCTAAACTGCGTCAACTGATCGAGCATTTAGAGACGATCGCGGGAATTCAGCAGGGGTTTGAAGAACTAAACGCAGGTCAGGCTCGTTCAATCGGGAGTTTCATCACTGAAATGCAATCGATCGCACGACAGCGTTAGCAACGGTTCGTTAGTAATATGTGAGAACTAAGCGATCGAATCTTGGGAAAGAAGCGAGCGACTTTCGAGGGGTTATGGCTGAATTAATTGAAGTAGATCGATTGTCTAATGCAGTCAAGCAAACAAAGTAGGCGTAAACTACAAAAAACCTCAAACGACTAAGCACAATCTATGAACGAAGACCAATTTGAACAGCTTTTATATGAAGAAGAAGGAACCACTCTTGACTTCAAGAAACAGCAATATTTATTCTCAAAAGTAAGTGACGAAGAAAAGTCAGAGCTACTTAAGGATATCCTAGGTTTTGCCAATGCTTGGCGAAGAGCCACTGCATATATCCTTATCGGAGTAGAAGATGTCCGAGGTGGTCGTGGAAAGATTGTCGGTATTTCTCCGAATGACCACTTACAAGATCATGCACTTCAGCAATTTGTCAACAACCTAACAAACTACCCAGTGAGGTTTCACTATGAAGCATTCAGTTTTGAAGGCAAGCAGATCGGTATTATAAGCATTGAAGAGCAAATGCGACCTATCTATTTAAAGCGCGATTACGGCAAACTTAAGAAGAATGAGGTTTATGTTCGCAGGGGAAGCTCTACCGATCCAACGAAGCCAGCATTACCTGAAGAGATTGCAAGCATGAGATTAGGAGCATCTCAAGAAGATGCTTTACTCTCTATGCAGTTCTGTCATGTAGAAACTGAGATACCTCTAGGATCTTCACTGGTATGTGAGTCTGAGTACTGCGAGATACCGCCAAGGCACTCAATTCCTGATTTGCCCCGTCCAAAACGTGAGATCTGGCAATCTGATGTTCTCGATCAAACAAACCACAATTTCTATCGTGAGTTAGCCGATTATGAATATAAGCGTCGGCTTTGCCAACCTGCGCGATTAATTGTTGAAAACAGTGGTAAGATTGCCGCCAAGAATGTGCGTGTTGAAATAACGACTCCGAACCAGTCTGAGATCATTGCCTTTGAAAAAGCTGCTCTACCACAACGACCTAGCAGAGATAGGTTTGCAAATCCTGTCTCTTTAAGAGGGATCCGATCCATTCATAGAAATCCTGGTGCTGTCGAGATTGAGTCTCCTCCTGGAAAGCTAATTGTTAAAGCCGATTTTGGAGATTTACAACCTGGGAGATGCGTCTGCTCAGCAATCTTCTATATCGGTAGTAGGATCAGCCAAGAGATTATGCTATCCGCCTTTATTTATGCTGACAATCTAACAGTTCCTAAAGAATTTATTCTTAAAATCTCTGTTTCTTCAAAAATGACATCAATGACCTTCGAGCAATTGAAGTGGATAGGACAGTTTCGGCATTGCTGATTTAAGCTGTAAATCAGTCTTTGAAAGCCCTGAAAACTCGTTTAAAATTTTTCGAAATCATGCTGTCACTCACTAATGTTCATTATCTGACAGTACCAATGTGAGCCGATCAATGGAATTGTGCGGTTGTCTTTCTAACTCAACATCAAACGTATAAGGTCGGTTGTGAAGCCCAACACCGAGTTTGGTTGATCAACGATCTGAACTTGAGCCAATGCCAACGCAAGATGATTCGAGTTGGACATTGAGTCATCCTACATTTGGTAGAATATTGACTTAAAGGCCCAATGCTAAAAGACAAGGCTGTATGACCATTGTTGTAACCCTTAGCCCAGAATTAGAGAAGCTTCTTCAGGAAAAGACTGCTCCGCAAGGGCAGGATATAAGCCTTGTTGCCTCTGAGTTACTGGCAAATGCCTTGATGCAGGAAATGCAAGAGTCAGAAGAGGCAATTCAGGGGATTCAACAAGGTTTAGATGACTTCGAGGCAGGAAAATACCGATCGTTCCAAGAGTTTGCTGAAGAACAACGCCACAAATACAATCTGCCCGCTGATCCATGAGGTGTCATACCGTATCGAAATTTCAAGTGTTGCAGCAGGGGATCGATCAGAGAATGGATGAATAGGCGATCGAGATTTGCGAATCCTCCTAAGATGAAATGGCGAGGGCAATAGAGTATTCTGAAGCTCATCAGCTAACGGCATAGTCAGTAAATTGGCGCTTGAAGGGGGGGTGAAAGCCCAGCACAATATCAGTTTTAGGGACTCCCATTTCGACCAATTCTTCAGCAAAGTCAACATCAGTCATGTTGCGCTGAATCCAAATTTTTTCGTTTCTAATTTCGATGTGAACGCTGCAACTATAAATGTGGCGGGATTCTTCCCAACCCAAGTTGACTAGTAGATAGCGATCGTTGTTGGTATCGCAAACAAACTCTCGCTCAATGTCAGGGTTGAGAGATTTATAACTTGCATGTTCATTCAACAAGGTTTGGATCGCCTGACGATAGTGGGCTAGTTTATCCATTGGGTAATTTCCTCCAATGTGATTTTGTAGATGATTAACTTGAGATTGTATTCCTGACACATCTGCCGGATTGTTTCTTTCTGGAAAAAGGTTTCGTAGGTATCTGAAGGGATCGCAAGGTAGAGAATACGGTCAGGCTCTACTTTTCTCAAAGTAAATCGATAATTCATGAATTGCCCTACTGCTGTGTGAAATTCTGAGAAATTGGAGCCACGAATAAAACTTTTGATTTCAACAGCAATGGTTTGATTATTGCGTTCAGCCGCAATTAGACGCTCTGCACCCAAATCAATCTGAGCTTCAATATCTGTTAACTCAATGTAAAGCGGGTCATGGGTAATGATCCAGCCATCTTTTTCGAGGGCACGACGCACAATATCGTGAAAGATATCTTTTCTAGACATCAGGTTCAACCTCCCTCATATTCAGTTTACCGCTCACTGCGCCTGAAACGATCGCCCAATCATGTTCTCGTCTATCAGCAGTAGGGAATCCTAGAAAAAATTCTAGTGTTTTGGAGAACAACCGTGCCCTACCAAGATATTAACGTCAGCCTATCTGACGCCGATCTCACCGAAATCAAGCAGGCCATCAACACCATCCAGCAAAAGATGCCCTTTCTGATTACGCTGAGCCAGGAAGAACGCCGTCGGCTCTAAAAAATGGGCGATAAGCGGCTTGCTTTTGTGCAAAATAGCTTCAATGCGGCCCAAAGTAACCGCAACATTCTGCCAGCCAGCTTTGACCTGGAAGCCTATACCAACGACTATCAGCTCGCTGCCGACCTGACCGAACTGCTGATGCTGCTCACCCAAATTACCGAACAGGTAAACGATACGCTGATGGCCGTCGGCAGTGAAGCCATGAGCAGCAGCCTCACGGTGTATGAGTATGTCAAAACAGCCGCCAAAAAGACGCCCGGTTTGAAATCGATCGCGGAACAACTCGGCACCTTATTCAAGGCGATCAGAACCAAGTCAGCTAAACCTGCGATCGACCCTGTTGCTGCTTCCAACTAGCCGCTGCTCAGGTTGAGGATGGCTCGCAAAGCTCCGATCATCGAGCGTCAAGCTTGGAGATACGTCATCGAACCTTAACCCATTGTGGCTGATACTCCTACATTCAACGGTAAACCGTCACTTATCATCCCCGAACCTCAACGATACCTCCGTGAATCTCTCGCATTCGTCCGCCATGAGTAAAGGTCTATCGACGAACCTCCACACATCTCGGTTGATGCTCTCCGCTTCATTGTCAAACCGTGACTCATCCCGGTTGAATCTCGGCACTCCATCGATCAACCTCAGCAGATCGATCGCTATATTCTTGACGTAAAAGTAGTGTTCTGGCAGGACGGGCAAGACGCCCATCCCACAAGAGTTTGTTGGTTATCTTTCCAGAACAGTCATGTATTTTCCGGCAGCAAAGGGAGCTGGAACGATCGGCGTAAATTTCACTCGGTCATTCGCAATCCGCTTGACGTAGAACTCGTTGATCGTATGCAGGACTTGTTCTCTAGTGCCAATAATCCAGATCTGCGATTTGTCGTTAGGCGGCTGTTCGTCACGACAAACAGGCAGCAGTTCGTTGAACTCTGTAGACATGGTATTTCCCTCGCGAATGTTGGGTTTTGTGCGAAGAAAAGCTCAAGGTATAGTTGCCCAGACATCGCTAAACTGCTGAAGATCGATTAAGATCGCAGCAATCTGGCTCTCTGGGGAAAACAGAGGTCCGGACGAGCTGGTTATGAGTGCTGCTAACACTTATGACCAGCGCCATACCTTAAGCAGATCTACTGGTTGTAAAATCGGTCAAAAAACCAGTGTTGTTCAGCATAAAGCAAAGTTCGATTGAACACAAGCGTAGTCAAGGCTTTGTCAATATTTTGTGAGAATTGGGCGATCGAGTGTTTTGTGGAGTGGGGCGATGAGAGTGCTCAGAATTTTGTCTAACTGAGTGCGATCGTCTCGGTCATGTCCTGGTAAGAGAGGGATTTGCGATCGAGACGTTTGGGCTAAGCCCACATCTGCATTCTCTTCACAGTTTTATAAGGACAAGAGGTGCCAATTGTCCGCATTCTACATATTCGACATACTGCTCAGCAAACGATAGGGGAAACTCCCAATGAACCTGATGTCATTTGACAATAATCACAAGCGATATGCATACAAATCGTAGGGCATTTGGGGATGAGTCTCTCACTGTCGCATTACAATAAAAGCAGCACCCTCAGCGACTCTGGCATCCATGAGCCTCGAAGAACTCATTCAAGCAGCCAATCAACTCAACGAAACCGACCTCGATCAACTGCTGCATCAGGTTGCGATTCTTCGGGCACGTCGCAAAGCAAACGTTCTTTCGGCAGAGGAAGCTCAACTCCTGCTCAAAATTAATCAAGGGGTTCCCACTGATCTGCGAGCACGCTATCAGGAACTTCGTCAAAAACACGAAGCTGAAACCCTGACCACTGCTGAACATGAAACCCTAATTCAACTCAGTAATCAAATTGAAGAAATTGGCGCTCAGCGTCTCGCAGCCCTCGCTCAGCTAGCCCAACTCCGTCAAGTTTCCCTACTCGACCTGATGGAAACCCTTGGTATTCAATCTGTCACCTATGCCTAGCGAATATGTGCCTGTTGCTTTAAAGCAACTTGTTTTCGATCGGGCAAAAGGTATGTGCGAATACTGCCGTAGTCAAGCAAAGTTTGCGATCGATCCGCTGGTCATTGACCACATTCAGCCTGTCAGCAAGGGTGGTGCAACTCGTTCAGAAAATTTAGCCCTTGCTTGCCAAACTTGCAACAACTACAAATACACCAAAACAGAAGCTCCTGACCCAATCACAGACCAAGTTGTTCCATTATTCCATCCGCGTCAGATGGTTTGGCAAGAACACTTTAGTTGGAACGAGGATGCAACTAAAATGATCGGTATTACGCCTACTGGACGTGCAACCATTGCCCTGCTTCAAACGAATCGCCCTGGTGTTTGTAACATGCGGCAAATTCTTGTTGTTATGGGCTATCATCCCCCTGATTAGTGATGCATATATTCCAAAACCAACTCAACCTTATTATCTTTGTGCTATTGGCAAATCTCTCCATTTTGGAAAAAAACTCAGAAGAAGCGATCGCCAGAATTCAACAAGGGTTAGATGATTTTGAAGCAGGAAGATACCGATCATTTCGAATCCAACATCCTGCAAATCTTCTCCTCGAAAGTTTTTATTACAGGTTTTTCAGAGCAATCGCACCCGCAGATGCAACTCACGCCACGGCATACCCTGTATGCGGACGTACATTAGGCGGAATCGCCGATCCGATCATAAATCGATTTTGACAGATCGGCTCTCGTCGCCTTCGTCCAAGCTGAAATTGCGCCAACAGCGAGGATGAACTTCAGCCACAGTCTATCTCGCTGCGACTTGGACGATCGCCCAGTCATGTTCTCGTCTATCAGCAGTAGGGAATCCTAGAAAAAATTCTCGTGTTTAAGCGAAGTTCCGATCATCGAGCCTCAAGCTCAGCGATAGGCGATTGAACCTCAACATATCGTGAATCATGTTCCCATCTTCAACGGTGAACCGTCACTTATCACCCTTGAACTTCAGCAATACGTTCACGAACCGCTAGGATTCACCCGCAATTGATCAAGGTCGATCGACGCACTTCTACACATCGCGGCTAATGTTCCCAGTTTCATTGTCAAACCATGACTCATCCTGGTTGAAGCTCAACACTTCATGGATGAATCTCAGCAGATCGATCGCTATATTCTTGACGTAAAAGTGGTGTTCTGGCAGGACGGGCAAGACGCCCATCTCACCAGAATTATAGATCGTTGCTCTCGTAGTCTCGATCAGCAGCAGAGAATTTGGACCGATCGATTCTCTTTACTTGTAATAAATAATCACGTTTCTCAGCATCTGTTGAAGTTATCGCTCATGCCATAAAGACTGATGTCTAGAAGATTGAAAGAAATTGCTAATTTTATTTAAAGGAAAGCAGGTAATCAAAATACATATTCTAGTTGGGAAAAAAGAGTGAAAATACTTATGAAAGGATCGTTGGACAGGATCTAGCCAGTCAGCAACTGCCTAGGTTTGCTGTCTCCCATTCTCGTGTTTTTCCTAAATTCCTACTGGGTTGCTACCGAGTCGGAGTGGAACCTGTTGTAAGTCAACCAAGCAAGAGCATTATTTGTAGTAATCCCTTGTGAATGATGAGAGGGTAGCCTGTTTGCCTATTCAGCTAGAGGTTTGAGCCGCAAAAGTTTCAAGCTGACTTCTCTTAGGATGACAGGAGGTTTTTGATCATGACGGTGACTTTGACACCGATCGGATGGACTGGAGATACAATCGGCACTTGGACCGACGGTACTGATATTGTTGCCAATACTTTTCCCAATCCTGTCTTTAGCAGCAAAGGTATAGAGGTTTTGGCGGATGTAATCATCAACACGAAGAATGGCAATCATTCAATGACTGGCTACGGTGGAAACGGTGAAATTGTTCAAGGTTTTGGCGGCAGCATTGAAGGAGGAACCGGAATTGATAATGCTGGCACGATAAAATTTGGAAATGGTTCTGATACTCTGTCTGGAAATGGCGGGAACGGTGGCATTGCTTACGTTGCTGGTTTTGGGGGGATTGGCATCAACAATATAGGGACGATTACCCTTGGCAAGGGCTCTAACAGCCTGATTGGTAAGGGTGGTAACGGGGGAAATGGTCGATCACGTCCTGGAGGTGTAGGAGTTAACAATACTGGAACGATCATATTTGAGAATGATGCGAACACCTTTATCGGTACTGGTGGCAAGGGGGGAGACGGTAGTTCTGTCGGAGGATATGGAGTCGTTAATATTGGTGCTATTACTTTTGGCAAAGAAGATAACACCTTCACTGGAACTGGCGGGACTGGTGGCACGAGCTTAAATGGTGCTTCTGGGGGCAGAGGGATTGATAATGCTGGCACAATTACCTTTGGTAATGGAGACAATACCTTCACTGGTATTAGCGGCAATCCCGGCAATGGTAAATCTCCTGGCAGTAGCAATACAGGTGTCTACAATACTGGCACGATTATTTTTGGTAATGGAAATAACGTTTTTACAGGCAATGGCGATCCGACTGGAACTGATCTGTTTTTCGGGAGTTTTGGGGCAGGCGTTTATAACGCGAAGGAAGTTATTTTTGGAAGCAATGAAGATATTTTGACAGGAATTGGGAACAACGGCATCTATAATAATGGTTTGATTTCACTGGGCAAAGGTGATGACATTGTCAAAACGGTAAATTTCAAGGGAGAGATCGGATTATTCAATGGCAGCGGCAAGATTGATCTGGGTGCAGACGACGATCGCCTTTACGGATTCGGTAGTGGTCAGTTTGATGGGGGCAAAGGTGAAGATCGTCTGTTTTTAGGCACCGGCACCTACAATCTTTCAGGCAGCGCTAATCCTGGCAGTTTCTATACCATCAGTAATGGAGAAATCAATATGTTGGTCAAGAGCTTTACGTCGATCGGAAGCCAAAGTTTCTCGAAGCTGATTGGTACAACTTTCACGATTTAAGGCAACGATCGCTCCTTTGAAACAATTTGAGACCGATCGCCATCAACGAGCCCCTATCCTGTCCTGGATCAGGAATGCTTTTTAGATACATACTGGAGACACTCTGGAAGGGCGATCGTCTCAACGAAGCTTGGTGCAGCCTGAGTTGGATTGACTGGGGAGAATCGAGTTAGGTCGATCGGATCTGAGGCCAACTCAATCAGCCTCAAAGTCTGCTCAGCCCAGCAGGCTCCAAAAAGAAATCGGCGGAAATCTGAGCCAGACGACCTCCCGGCATGTCAGAATTTTAGATATCTTTAAGCAGCACAGCCGTTCTCGATTGATTTCATGACTGCAACGATTCCGTCTCTCGCCAGCCAGTACGATCCGTCTGTCACCGAATCCAAGTGGCAACAAGCCTGGGAAACCAATCAGGTGTTTAAAGCCGATCCGGATCATCCGGGTGAGCCTTATTGCGTCGTGATTCCGCCACCCAACGTCACGGGCAGCCTGCACATGGGCCATGCTTTTGAAAACGCTCTGATCGATACCCTGGTGCGGTATCAGCGGATGTTGGGCCGCAATACGCTGTGGCTGCCGGGAACCGATCACGCCAGTATTGCCGTGCAGACGATTCTGGAAAGGCAGTTGAAGGCAGAAGGGCAGAGTCGCGAGCAGGTCGGACGGGAAGCATTTTTAGAACGGGCTTGGCGCTGGAAAGAAGAGTCGGGTGGGACGATCGTTGGTCAATTGCGCAGTTTAGGCGTCTCGGTAGACTGGACCCGCGAACGCTTCACGATGGATGCGGGCCTGTCGAAGGCGGTGCTGACAGCCTTTACGCAGCTTTATAACGAAGGGCTGATCTATCGCGGCAAGTATATGGTGAACTGGTGTCCAGCCAGTCAGTCAGCCGTGTCGGACCTGGAAGTCGAGAATAAAGAAGTAGACGGCAATCTCTGGCATTTCCGCTATCCCTTAACGGATGGTTCCGGCTATGTGGAAGTAGCGACGACTCGACCGGAGACGATGCTGGGCGATACGGCGGTGGCGGTGAATCCGGAGGACGATCGCTACAAACACATTGTTGGCAAAACGCTGATGCTGCCGATCATGAATCGGGAAATTCCGGTTATTGCCGATGCGTATGTCGATGCTTCTTTCGGCACGGGGTGCGTCAAAATCACGCCCGCTCACGATCCGAATGACTTTGAGATGGGCAAACGTCACAATCTGCCCATGATCAACATCCTGAATAAGGACGGCACGCTGAACGAGAACGCAGGCGAATTTCAGGGGCGGGATCGGTTCGTCGCCCGCAAAAATGTGGTGAAGCGACTGGAAGAGCTAGGCAATCTGGTTAAGGTGGAGCCTTACAAGCACACGGTTCCCTATAGTGATCGCGGTAAGGTGCCGGTTGAGCCGCTGCTGTCCACCCAATGGTTTGTCAAAATTCGTCCCCTGGCCGATCGGACTTTAGAGTTTCTCGATCAGCAACAGGATCCGGTGTTTGTGCCGGAACGCTGGACTAAGGTCTATCGCGATTGGTTGGTTAGCCTCAAGGATTGGTGTATCTCACGGCAGCTCTGGTGGGGACATCAAATCCCGGCCTGGTATGCAGTAGATCAAACGAATGGCGAAATCACCGACGATACGCCCTTTGTGGTGGCCGCCAGTGAAGCAGAAGCGCGAGAAAAGGCGATCGCGCAATTTGGCGAAGGGGTGCAGTTAGTTCAAGATCCGGATGTGCTAGATACCTGGTTCTCTTCAGGACTCTGGCCTTTCTCGACGATGGGCTGGCCCGATCAAACCAAGGATCTGGCGACCTACTATCCGACCACAACCCTGGTGACGGGCTTCGACATCATTTTCTTCTGGGTGGCCCGGATGACAATGATGGCCGGACATTTCACTGGCAAAATGCCGTTCAGCACGGTCTACATTCACGGTTTGGTGCGCGACGAGAATGGCAAGAAGATGTCCAAATCGGCGAATAACGGCATCGATCCACTGCTGCTGATCAACAAATACGGCACGGATGCACTGCGGTTCACGCTGGTGAAAGAAGTGGCTGGGGCCGGACAGGACATCAAGCTGGAGTACGATCGCAAAAAAGACGAATCTGCTTCGGTTGAAGCATCGCGCAATTTCACTAACAAGATCTGGAATGCCTCCCGGTTTGTGATGATGAACCTGGATGGTCAGACTCCGGCTCAGTTGGGATTGCCTGATACTGCCAAACTGGAACTGGCCGATCGCTGGATTCTGGGCCGCTACCATCAAACCATCAAACAAACGCGTGCCTATCTCGATCAGTACGGCATGGGTGAAGCCGCGAAAGGGCTGTATGAGTTCATTTGGGGCGATTTCTGCGACTGGTATATTGAACTGGTGAAGTCACGATTGCAGCAGCCTGGGTCCGAGTCGCGCAAGGTAGCTCAGCAGGTGTTGGCTTATGTGCTGGAAGGCACGTTGCGCTTGCTGCATCCGTTTATGCCGCATATCACCGAAGAAGTTTGGCATACGCTAACCCAGTCCAACACAACGGACTATCTAGCACTGCAACGCTATCCAGAACCGATCGACTCACTGATCAACGCTGAACTGGAGCAGCAATTTGAGCTACTGATCGGCACGATTCGCACGATTCGCAACCTGCGGGCTGAGTCGGATGTGAAACCAGGCGCTAAAATTCAGGCGATTCTGGAAAGTGAGGACGATCGGGAACGCCAAATTCTGACGGCAGGCCAGTCCTATATTCAAGATTTGGCCAAGGTAGAGCAGTTAACGATTCAGGCTCCGCTGGTTGAGTCTATTGTCTCGGTCGAACCGCCTCTCTCAAGCCATGCATCGACTCCGCAAGAGCAAGCAGCAGATTTAGGTGAAACCCTGTCTGATCTGGGCTGGACAGTGTATAAAAAGCCTGCCTTGACGCTGATCTATTTGCTGATTCTGCTGATCGTGGCGAAGGTGCTGCTGGCAATCATTGGGGAAATGAACCATATTTTCCTGATTTCGCCGCTGCTGAAGCTGATCGGTTTTGGCTACACTGTTTGGTTTATCTACCGCTACTTACGCACGGCAGAAAGTCGGCAACAGTTTGCTCACCAAATCCGTGAGTTTAGAAGCAAAGTCAGCGGTAGCCTCACCGATTTTGAGCAATCAGATTTCGCAGGGGCGATCGAACCTTCAAGCTCGATTCCGACGACGGTAGTCTCTACGCCATCTCAAGAGCAGCAGGCGGTTGGCGTGATTGGTACGGTTCAGGTTTCGATTCCGTTGGCGGGCGTTGTAGATTTGGATCTGCTGCGGAGTAAGTTGCAAAAAGACTTAACGCGAGCAGAAGCTGAGGTGCAATCTCTGTCTCAACGGCTTTCTAATCCTAAGTTCGTTGACAAGGCTCCCGTAGATGTGGTTCAAAATGCTAGAACAGCACTAGCAGAGGCTGAAAAACAGGCAGAAATCCTGAAGAGTCGCTTGGATCGCTTGTAAATCAAGATACAGGATGACGGCCTCGTGAGTTAGATAACACCAGGCAATAGAATCAAGAGATATACTTGACCTCAACGACCGTACAAGTTTCATAATGATGTGGCATCTGGCTCAGGTGAAAAAGTGCGACCCTGAAGGCAAGACTCATTTACAGATCCTTGCCCATCAAAGGGCTGAATATGCATGGACGGTCACTGTTGAAGAAGGGGCTGACCTTTGCCTGGACAGTAATGGCTATCCAGAAGGCGCTTTGCTGTTGGTAGAGCTGAGTGCTGCCAAGCAAGTCCAAAAGATTCAGGATGCCACTCCCTGGATTCTAGAGCTGATTGAGCAATATCTGGCTGCAGGCATCACGCCCACCGTATTGCAAGAAGAGGTGCAGCGAGCAGAGCAATGGCGGCAATCTCTGACGCTGAAAAGCCAAGAGTTGCAGCGCCGCACCCTGGAAATTGAAGCTCGGCGAGAGCAGATTCAAGAGCTGGAAGAAAATTTGAAGCAGGAGAAAGAGAAGCTCGACCTGCTCGCTGCCCAGCTTAAAGCCAATATGAATGGGGGAGAGAGTTCAACTGAGGTCGAGGAACCGCCTGCAAACGAACCCTCTTAGGATTGTGGATTCAATGGATTCAACAATGCGGGATTGGTTTCTTGAACTGGTTGGGCAGACAGGATGTCTACCCCACAAGAAATTCCGCTTTATTGATCATTTCCATGCTTTGGCAAACACTACTTGATCGTTATCGGCTGGCTGGCAAACTAGGACGAGCCGAGGTTTGAGGTCGGTAATCTTGGGGTCGATAATCATCGAGAATTCGATCGATCGATTCATCCCGCAACAACAACTCTCGAATCAAGCGGGCCGCCATGCGCTGAGCCAATCCACCAACAATCTGTTGACCAAGCTGGTGGGTTTCCGGGTTCGCCAAAACCTTCGGAATGAGGGGCACCAAACGTGTCGGATCAAATCCTGGGGTTTCTCTTAGCAAATCGATAATGCGAGTGAGTCGCTCTAAAGTACTGATTTCGCTCGGATCTGCGTCAATGGCGATCGGCGTTGGTTTGAGGCCAGCTAATTCCTGAAGGTGATACTTCACCTGATTGAAAGCATTTCGACCTGCCGCATCTAGACCCTTGACGATCTCGTTTGCCAAATTATCGCGAATAAAAGCTCCCCGCTGAGATAGCAGGAATTCCAGGGTCTGATCCAGCACTACATTGATGTCGTAATCGGAACTGTCGCGAGCATTGCGCAGCAAATTCTCCAACCGATTCCAGCGAAATTGCCCATCTTTGAACAGCAAGTCCTGTAAAGAAGCACGGAGTTGGGGAGCCGGATCGGTCAGCAGTCGCTTGGCTACATAGGGGTAAGCTTTACTCAGCACCTTAAAGTCCGGATCGACGTTGATCGCAATCCCTTCTAGCGTTACGAGCGATCGAATAATCAGCGCATAGTAGGCAGGCACCCGAAATGGGAACTCATACATGATGGCCGAGAGCTGGTCGGTAATGCTCTTGATGTTGATATCGGCAACCGTGCCACCCAGAGCATCACTAAACACGCTGGCAAAAGCAGGGACGATCGGCCTCAGGTCGGTTTCAGGCGACAAAAATTCTAAATTCACATAGTCCTGGGCCAGCGACTCAAAATCGCGGTTCACCAGGTGCACAACTGCTTCGATCAAGCCATAGCGCTGAGGCGGCTTCACTTCGCTCATCATGCCGAAGTCGAGATAGGCCAGTTTGCCGTCAGGCGTCGCCAACAAATTACCGGGATGTGGATCCGCGTGGAAAAAGCCATGCTCCAACAATTGCCGCAGCGAACATTGCACGCCCACGTCAATTAAATAGCCCGCATCAATCCCCTGCGATCGAATTTCCTGAAGCTGAGTCAGCTTCGTGCCCGTGATCCACTCCATGGTCAGCACGCGCCGCTGGGTATATTGCCAGTAGATGCGCGGCACATAGATATCGGGCAGGTGGCCATAGAGTTTGGCAAATCGCTCGGCGTTACGGCCTTCCTGGGTGTAGTCCATTTCTTCAAAAATGCGCGCCCCAAACTCATCCATGATGCCGACCAGATCGCTACGGATGCGTTTGAAGTTTTTGCTGGCCCAACCTGCGATCTGCCGCAGAATATAAATATCCAGCGTGATGCGCTGCGCTAAACCAGGACGCTGCACTTTCACCGCTACCGTTTCGCCACTCTTCAGCTTGCCTTTATAAACCTGGCCGAGGGATGCCGCTGCCAATGGGTTCTCTGAGAGTTCTGCGTAGATTTGGTCAGGACGATCGCCCAACTCTTCTTCAATAAACCGAAAGGCAATCTCATTCGGGAAGGGGGGCAACTGGTCCTGGAGCTGGGTTAACTCTGCCAGATAGCTGGGTGGCACCAAGTCAGGACGGGTAGAAAGCGCTTGCCCCACCTTAATGTAGGCAGGACCTAACTGGGTCAAAATTTCTCGCAGGCGGCTAGCTCGCTTGGCTTCGTTCTTTTGAATCTGATTGGTTTGCCGATCCCACCAAAGGGAAAGCATGAACCAGAAAAAGGTCCAGAAGATGGTAAGGACGCGACCAATCACCTGAAAAAAGCGGCCCCGATAATAGGCGCTAATCACGTCTGGATCGTAACGTTGCGCTACCGCCTCTGGATCGAAGGAATCGACTTGCACTGATTTCAAATGTTCTTGGGGCGGTGGATTGAGTTCACTTTCAATCACAATTCCTGGAACCGCTTCAGTGCTTGCATCAGACGGGGTAAACGTTTGCATGATTCTCCCTAAAATCGATCGTCCTTCAAGACGGGGCGCAATACCATCGAGCAAAAATTCAGCAAAATCAGCCAATCGGACGCTCGCATTGGACATTCCCCTTTTAACTCTAGCCACTCAGCAGGCTCAAAACGGCCTCTGATCGATCGCGAAAACCAGTCTAAAAGAGTGTGGATTCCGCAGCGTGACCTGAATCTTTAGAAGCTGTTCTGCGTCTTCACGACTTGGTTAGCCAAGGTGACTGCCCAATGTAACCAGTAATTGCCCAATGTAACTACATGTAAAGCATTGTAACAGTCATCCTTAAGCTTCGCCTGCTTCGATCGGTTGAGCTGAACCCCACAAACCATGGCCTGCCATTTTTTTGCCCCAATCACGGTTGTTTTAGTTACAATTTCCGCTTGAAACTCGCGATGGTCGAATTATCAAAGTTCAGGTATAACGACAACGAGCTGGCTTTTCTCATCTTTCAGAAAGGCCGAGGAAATGACAAAGATGTCGAGGAAGTGACAGTTCTGTGTCAGTTCCAGCCCTGATCGCAAAGTTGTGTTATCAGTTTTCAGAGTGTTTCATCACCGCTTTTTTCCTGGCTTTTCTCATCCCTTAGCTCCATCCCTCTACCATGATTGAAGTTGAACATCTGAGTAAAATTTACGGTGCAACTCCAGCGATCCAAGATGTGACCTTCTCTGTTGAGCAGGGCGAGATTTTGGGTTTTTTGGGGCCGAATGGTGCGGGTAAAACCACCACAATGCGCATCCTGACGGGTTATTTGCCTGCCAGCAGCGGAACCGCTCGAATTGCCGGGTTTGATGTGCATGAAGACTCGATGGCCGTGCGGCAGCGGATTGGCTATTTGCCGGAAACCCCGCCGCTCTATCCCGATATGACCGTGGAGAGCTTCCTGCATTTTGTGGCCCGGATTAAAGGCGTTGTGGCGGGCGATCGAGCCAAGCAGGTTGAAAGTGCAATGCAGCGTTGCAATCTGTTGGAAAAACGTAAAGTGCTGATCCGCAAATTGTCCAAAGGCTTCAAACAGCGGGTTGGTATTGCTCAGGCGATCGTCCATGATCCACCCGCGATTATTCTGGATGAACCAACGGTTGGACTCGATCCGCGTCAAATTATTGATGTCCGCAATTTAATTAAAAGTCTGGCCGGCGATCACACGATCATTCTCTCTACCCATATCCTGCCGGAAGTCAGCATGACTTGCAGTCGCGTTGCCATCATTAATCGCGGCAAAGTGGTTGCCACCAATACCCCAGAACAGTTGATGGCCGAACTGGCCGGCGAAAGTGGCTATGACCTGGAAGTGGAAGGTAACTTGGCCCTCGTTCAGGATCGGCTGCAAATCCTGGCAGGGGTGAAATCAGTGGAGCGCGTCAGTGACGAAACCTTATCAGACGATCGGCAGCGGTTACGGATTGCCCTGGAAGCGGGTCCAGATCCGGGTCGTGAAATTGCCGCTCTGATTGTCGGCTCTGGTCTGGGTCTCTATGAAATGCGTCGCACCAAGGTCAGTTTAGAAAAAGTCTTCCTGGATTTGACCACCGAAGAAAAGACGATCGATCCTGATCTGGTCGCTGAAGCGTACGATCGGGCCACGACCTCCGCTGGCTCTCTTCCAGACTCGACTCCAGCAGTTGCTGACCCCTGGGATGCTGACTCAGCCCATCTTGATTCAACGGTAGAGACAGACTCAACTGACGATCGTTCAGAAGGAGAAGCCCCTTAAATGCGTACCCTGTTTGCCAATTTCGTTGCCATTTACCGTCGCGAACTGCAAAGCTACTTTGCCTCCCCCTTTGCCTATGTGATTGCAGGCGTATTTTGGTTGCTCAGCGGCTTCTTCTTTGTGGCGCTGCTGATGGGTCCCCAAGGCTTGATTCAGCAGGCCGCCTACCGAGATCAAATGGGCATCACCAACCCGCCTGTCGATGTGGCTTACCAGTTTCTCAGCTTCTTTTTGGGCACTCTCAGTTCCCTGGCCTTGTTTATTTTGCCGATCCTCTCAATGGGCCTTTATGCCGAAGAGCGCAAGCGCGGCACCCTGGAGCTGCTGGCCACCTCGCCCTTAACCAACTGGATCGTGGCACTCGGCAAACTAATGGGCGCACTCACGTTCTTTATTACAATGCTGCTGCCATTGCTGATTTATCAAGCGATCGCCCTGAGTGCAGCAGATCCCCCCGCTCAGTTCACTGTCATGCTTTTGGGACATTTGGGTTTGGTGCTGCTGGCCGCAGCGGTGCTCTCCCTCGGCATGTTCATTTCTTCTTTGACCGATAGTACGATCCTGGCTGCCATCCTCACCTTTGCGCTGGTGCTATTCCTGTGGGTGATCGATCTGGTGGCTGATAGTCTGGCCGGACCTGTGGGAGAAGCGCTGAAACACCTGTCCCTTATCCGCAACTACACCACCTTGACGCAAGGCATTTTTGACAGCAGCAGCGTGATTGTCTTTTTAACCTACGTGGTGCTGGGACTGTTTTTGACGGCTCAGTCGATCGAAGCCTTCCGATTCCAGCGATCCTAAAAAATCCCTTGCCGCAAATTTTTGGGTGATAGACCGATATCTCCTCAAGGCGAAGCATTTGGCATCTCTGCTTTGAATGAATGACAGATATTTTGCTTCAACTGCTTTGCCCCTAATCCCTTTGTCATGAAACGGTTGTCATGAAACTCACTTCCCCATCCTGGACTTCCTTGAAGAAATACGCCAAGTTTTTGTTGTGGCTGGCTCCTGCTTTCATTGTGGCTGGACTGGTCCTTGGATTGGTTACAGGGGTTTGGAATGCTTTGCCGATCGCCCTGATTCTATGCGGCCTCGCTTTTCTAGTTGGCTGGTTGGCCTTGACTGGAAATCGTCAAGCGAATTTTTGGAATCGACGATCGACCCAGGTCGGCACTAATGCCCTGATTGCTACTTTGGCAGTTTTGGTGATTTTGGGGTTCGTCAACTTTCTGGCCTCTCGCTACAATTCACGGGTTGATCTAACCGAGAATCAGATTTTCACGCTGGCTCCCCAAACTCAAGAAGTGTTGCAGGATTTGCAGCAGCCCGTAAAAGCCTGGATTTTTTCACCCAGCCCCAATGCAGTCGATCGGCAATTGCTCGACAACTATCGGCGGGAAAGCAACCAGTTCAGCTATGAATTTATCGATCCCCAGGCCAAACCAGGACTGGCCAGAGATTTTGGGGTGCAGTCGATCGGGGAAATGTATCTGCAAGCAGGCGAAACGCATCGATTCGTCCAGAGTTTGACGCCAGAAGAACGTCTCTCAGAACGGAAGCTGACCAACAATTTGGCACAAATTACGGATAGTCAACCCCAAAAGGTTTATTTCTTGCAGGGTCATGGTGAGCGGAATTTGGAAGGGGGACAAGGCGGCTTTTCTCAGGCCAAAACTCGGTTAGGTGAAGAGCAGTTTACGGCCAATCCACTGAATTTAGCCGAAAATCCCAAAGTGCCAGAAGATGCCAATGTGGTGGTGATCGCCGGAGCCCAGCGCCCGTTACTGGAAGTTGAAGTGACAGCGCTCCGAGATTACCTGAAACGCAAAAGCGGCCTGATGGTGCTGATCGATCCCCAAACCGATCCGAAACTGGATAGCTTGCTGAAAGACTGGGGCGTGACACCGAGCGATCGTCTTGTGACCGATCCAGCAGGCGAAAGTTCGGGACTCGGTGCAGGCGTGGTGATTGTGAATCAGTATGGCGATCATCCGATTACGCGCGGCTTCAACAACGGCATTTCCTTCTATCCCTTAGTCCGTCCGCTACAGGTGGCCCAGGTTACAGGGGTGCAATCCTCGCCGTTGCTGATCACCGATCCACGCACTTCTGCCCAAACGATTGGCTCTGATGGCGCAGTGCAAAGTGATGCTGCGGCCCCCAAAGGTCCGTTTGACATTGGCGTTGCCTTGAGCCGCACCCTGGAAACTGCAACTGCAAGTCCCAGCCCGTCGGCCAGTCCTTCTGATAGCCCCTCGGCCAGCCCAGATGCTTCAGCCTCACCCAGCCCGTCGCCCAGTGCTTCAGCCAGTCCTTCTCCCAGCCCCTCTGCTGCAGAAGCAGACAAAGACGAAGCCCGGTTGGTGGTGATTGGTAGCTCCAGCTTCGCGACGGATGGCTTGTTTGGCCAGCAGCTGAATGGAGATGTGTTTCTCAACTCAATTAGCTGGTTAAGCCAGCAAGACGATCAGGTGTTGTCGATTCGTCCGAAGGAAGTCTCTAATCGTCGCATTGTCATGTCTGCCCCTCAACAAATTAGTGCGGCCCTGCTGGCTCTGGTCTTTTTGCCGCTGATTGGCTTTTGCAGTGCAGCCCTGGTTTGGTGGAGAAGACGTTAAGGAGTGCTAAGGAGTGATGGTGATGAAAATTAAACCTTCTACGTTGGGCCTGGTGGCAGCCGCCTTACTCTTAGGTGGGATTGTACTGATCGTCGCGCAGCAGCCAGCCCCCAAATCTGCAGATTCGACCCAAACCTCCAGTCAAACCTCCTCAGAAGACGCTCAGCGTATCTTTGAGTTTGAAGAAAAAGACGTGCAGTCCCTGTCGCTGACAACCCGGTTGCGATCGCTCAAATTTGAACGCGACAAAGATGGCAAGTGGCAAATGCAGGAACCCGAAAAAACTGCCGCCAGCGATCCTTCGATCGCCTTTCTGCTGGATCTGGTGGCAACAGGCAAAACCCAGCAAACTCTGACGGCTCCAGCGAGCGATCGAGAACAATTTGGCCTACATCAACCCTTGGCAACGATCGAAGTCACCCTTAAGGACCAGAAAACCCACAAATTGGTGATCGGGGAATATAACTTCAACCGCAGCGCTCTCTATGCTCAGGCCGATCCGCCTGCGGATGAAAAAGCGGACCTAAAGGTACTGCTAGTTTCGCCCAATTTTGACAACGCGGTGAATCGCCCCGTTGCTGAATGGAAACAGCCTGCCAATGCCGAAAAATCTCCCAGCCCTTCCAGCTCGGCTTCCCCTGCTCCAGCCTCCGAGTCCCCCACTGCCTCCCCCACCCCAGAAATCCAAACCCCCGAGAATTCATCTCCTTCCCCCACTCCCTAACCCGCCCTATTCCCCCACTTCCCCACTGCCTCCCCCACTCCTCATCTCCCTCGCTCCTTTTCCCTCAGAGTGATTCAAAACTAAAGGGCAACGACTAAACTGTTAGATGAGTATGTTTGCTCTACTATCCTGGTCTGTTGCCATCCATGCTGATTGCTCTTCAGATTGAAAACTTCGCTCTGGTTGACCAGCTTGATCTGGAACTGGGGACCGGACTCAATGTACTGACAGGAGAAACAGGGGCCGGAAAATCGATTATTTTGGATGCGCTGGATGCTGCTTTGGGCGGCAAGGTTTCCAGTCGAGCCATCCGGACTGGCGCTGAACGAGCGCTGATTGAAGCCACCTTTGACCTCAACCCATCCTTGATTGCCTGGTTGTCCGAACAGCAGATCGAGCTGGTGGATGATATGTCGCTGGTGTGCAGCCGTGAAGTGATTGCTGGTCGTGGCAATGTGCGCAGCCGATCGCGAGTCAACGGCGTCTTGGTCAACAAGCAACAAATGGAGTCCTTGCGCGATCGCCTCCTGGAAATTACGGCCCAGGGACAAACCATGCAGCTAGGCCAGCCCAACCTTCAGCGGGAATGGCTGGATGGCTTTGGTGGCGTGAAGCTGATGCGGCAGCGTGAAGTCGTGGCTGCGGCTTATCAGGCAATGCAGCAAGCTCTGCAAGCCCTGGAGAAACGGCGGCAGTTTGAACAGCAGCGCCTGCAACAGCTTGATTTGTTTGAATATCAGGCTAAAGAGCTGATTGCGGCCAATCTCACTGAAGCAGACGAATTAGAACAGCTGGAACAGGAGCGGCAGCGCCTCAGCCACAGCGTCGAACTGCAACAGCAAAGCTATCGGGTGTATCAGGCGCTCTACCAAAACGATCATGGCGCGTTTGCCTGTGCGGACTTGCTGGGTGCAGCAGAGAGTTTGCTGATTGAAATGATGCGCTATGACCCGCAGCTTCAGGCGGTTTTAGACATGGTGACGGATGCGCTGGCCCAAGTGGAAGAAGCCGGACGCCAGATCAACATGTATGGGGAAAGCCTGGAAACCGATCCCGAAAGGCTGCAAAGTGTGGAAGAACGGATCGTGCAGCTCAAACAAATCTGCCGCAAATATGGGCCAACTTTGGCTGAAGCGATCGCCTATAGTCAGCAGGTGCAGCGAGAACTCGAACAGCTCAGCGGCGGTGGTTTGTCCCTGGAAACCTTAGAGCAGAACTACGAAGAGGCTCAGGCGAAGCTCGATCAGGCTTGTGCCAAGTTAACGGAATTGCGGCAGGCGACTGCCCGTCAACTCGAAGCACTGCTAGTCAAAGAGTTGAAGCCGCTAGCAATGGATAAGGTGCAGTTCAAAGTAGATATCAGTCCTTGCCCCCCTACAGCAACTGGAGCCGATCGAATTTCCTTTTTGTTTAGCCCCAATCCGGGTGAACCATTGCAGCCGCTGGCCGAAACCGCATCTGGCGGGGAAATGAGCCGCTTTTTGCTAGCCCTGAAAGCCTGCTTCTCGCAGGTAGATGCTGTCGGTACGATGGTGTTTGACGAAGTGGACGTGGGGGTTTCCGGTCGGGTGGCACAGGCGATCGCCGAGAAGCTGCACCAGCTCAGCCAGCAGCATCAGGTGTTGTGCGTGACTCACCAGCCGATCATTGCGGCAATGGCCGACTCCCATTTCCGAGTCGATAAGCAGGTGATCGATCCAGCCGGAACCAAGAAACGTGGCAAGGCCAAAGCTGCTGCTGAAGCGAACGGCAAAGAAGCGCCCGATGTGCGAACCGTGGTGCGGGTGGCTTTGCTCGGTCCCCAAGAGCGTCGCGAAGAGTTGGCCCAAATTGCGGGCGGCAAATCCGATCAGGAGGCGATCGCCTTTGCAGATTCCTTGCTGACCCAGGCTGCCAATGCTCGATCGACAGCACGTGAACCGACCCATGCTCCGGCCAAAATCGCAGCTAAGTCGAAAGCCACGACTAAAACCAGAGCGGTTTCCTCTTGAGGGTCGATCGAGAATTTCCGACCACTGGCATCGCTCAAGTTGCACAGACTTGTATGATAAACATCTAGGTCTTCACTGCTAGGAAGACAGATTCGCTTGCTGTTTTTCCTGGCTCATCAATCAACTGCTAATCATCCTGCTGATTCGATACTTGGCCCTTGGTAGATTCCAAGAACGGGCGTGAAATTCCCTCACTTCCAGCTCCCAAAAGTCACCAATTTGTCCTCGATCGAGTCACACTGATTCAAAACAAACAAAACCAGTTGCAGGAATATGTAAATCTATGGTTGATTGGCTCTAATCCACGTTGTTTCGGGCACACGGTGAAATTATGACGTTCTGCGAATACAGACCGGGTTTGGAAGGGATTCCCGCCACACAATCCAGTATCAGTTTTGTGGATGGTCAGCGAGGCATCCTCGAATATCGAGGGATTGGCATCGAAGAACTGGCCCTAAACAGCACGTTTTTAGAGACCTCCTATCTGCTGATCTGGGGCAACTTACCCTCCAAGGAAGAATTAGCAGAGTTTGAGCATGAAATTCGCTATCATCGCCGCTTGAAGTATCGCATTCGCGACATGATGAAGTGCTTTCCTGAAAGTGGTCATCCGATGGATGCATTGCAAGCTTGCGCAGCGGCCTTAGGTCTGTTCTATTCCAGACGGGCACTCGACGATCCAGATTATATTCGTAATGCGGTTGTGCGCCTGCTGGCCAAAATCCCTACGATGGTGGCAGCGTTTCAGTTGATGCGCAAAGGAAACGATCCGGTGCAGCCACGCGACGACTTGGACTATGCGGCCAACTTCCTCTACATGCTGAATGAGCAGGAACCCGACCCATTGGCAGCCCATATTTTTGACATCTGCTTAACGCTGCATGCCGAACACACAATCAACGCCTCGACCTTCTCGGCCATGGTGACGGCTTCGACACTGACCGATCCCTATGGGGTGATTGCCTCTGCGGTTGGCACGTTGGCGGGTCCGCTGCATGGTGGCGCGAATGAAGAAGTAATCTTTATGCTGGAGGAAATCGGCTCGATCGATAAAGTGGAAGCCTATCTGGATAAGTGCATGCAAAACAAATCCAAGATTATGGGCTTTGGGCATCGGGTCTATAAGGTGAAAGATCCGCGTGCTACGATCCTGCAAGAATTGGCTGAGCAGCTGTTCGAGAAATTCGGCGGCGACGAATATTATGAAATCGCAGTTGCCCTCGAAAAAGCGGTTGAAGAACGACTCGGACAGAAAGGCATTTATCCCAACGTCGATTTTTATTCGGGACTGGTATATCGTAAACTCGGCATTCCCACCGATTTGTTCACGCCCGTTTTTGCGATCGCCCGCACCGCTGGCTGGTTAGCCCACTGGAAAGAACAGCTCGCTGAAAACCGCATTTTCCGGCCCACGCAAATTTATACAGGTAGCCGCAATGCGCCCTATGTGCCGATCGAAAAACGTCAGTCGGCTCAGGATCAGGAGTTGTTGGGCCTGGTGTCTGGTTGATTGGCCGTAAGGCATTGCTGAATATCAGATCGCACCAAATGCGAATCGTTTGTGCCGTTTGACAGCAGTACAAAGATTAGTGCGTTGCGTTGTTGGATATTTAGCCTTACAAAACTGCGAATGTTAAGGTGAAAAATAGGAGGGACAAATGCTGATCGCTGCCCCTCCTAAAGTCAATAAAGCGTCTAATTTTTCAGAAGTCCGAGTTTAGACTTTCTTCAACCAGCTAAACATCGCTCGCAGATCTTTCCCCACTTCTTCGATCGGATGTTCTGCTTCACGACGACGCATGGCGGTAAAACCTGGTTTGCCCGATTGATTTTCCAGTACGAATTCACGCGCAAACTGGCCGGTCTGGATCTCGTAGAGAATCTTCTTCATTTCGGCGCGGGTCGTGTCGGTAACAATTCGAGGGCCGCGAGTCAGGTCGCCATATTCTGCCGTATTCGAGATGCTGTCCCGCATTTTGGCCAAGCCGCCTTCCACGATCAGATCCACGATCAGCTTCACTTCATGCAGACATTCGAAATAAGCCAACTCTGGCTGATAGCCTGCATCGACTAAAGTTTCAAACCCTGCTTTAATCAGCGCACTCAAGCCACCGCACAGCACCACCTGTTCCCCAAACAAATCGGTTTCGGTTTCCTCCCGAAACGTGGTTTCCAAAATGCCAGCGCGGGTGCCGCCAACGCCTTTGGCATAAGCCATGGCCCGATCGCGCGCTTGTCCAGTGGCATCTTGATAGACCGCGAACAAACAGGGAACGCCTTCACCTTGCGTATAGGTACGGCGCACCAGGTGACCAGGACCCTTCGGAGCTACCATCACCACATCTACATTGTCGGGTGGCACGATTTGAGCAAAGTGAATATTGAAGCCATGGGCAAAGGCCAACACATCACCTGCTTTCAGGTTGGGTTCGATCTGGTCTTTGTAGACCGTTTTCATCGTTTCATCGGGCAGCAAAATCATGATGAAATCGGCTGCCGCTGCTGCATCTGCGACGGACTTGACTGTTAACCCTTCGGCTTCTGCCTTTGCTGCTGACTTACTGCCGGGGTACAATCCTACAATCACGTTCATGCCGCTATCTTTCAGGTTTAAAGCATGGGCATGCCCTTGTGACCCATAGCCAATGATGGCGATCGTCTTTCCAGCTAATAGGTCTAAATTTGCGTCAGCATCATAATACATCCGAGCCATAGAGTCTCTCCGTCCGCGAGCGATTGATCTGCAAGTGTTAGATCATATCAGAATCCGATGGCGCAGTTGCGTTCGAACAAAAATCTCAGAGGCAAACCTCAATTCACCTCTGAAACAGGTTGATCAGCATAAGTTTCTCTATTTAGAAGCCGTGGGTAAAAAGGGCTTCATGATCAGAAAGCCAGCCCCAAAAGCCGTGACGATAATCACGAAAATGGTCAGCGTCAGCCAGAGGCCACCCATTCCGCCAGATTTCTTCAGGTCCGTTACCTGATGCGGCGTTGCCGCAACTTCAGTAAACAGCTCTTCTACTTCCGGTTCGCTAGGAGTTCTCAGTTTGGCGGCGATCGCACTGGCCGCAGCAGTTTCTTCCCAGGAGGGCGTTGCTGTCGGGCCTTTCTGAGGAACACGCTGACGTGGGGGAACAGGTTGGGGATCGATCGAAGGATTAACCACCCAGGGTTGCAAGGTCAGCACAGATTGCACCACCCGATACATCTCTTGCCGTAACACCTGATTTTCTCGATCGAGCTGGTGATTTTTGTTGTTGAGAGAATCGACCATGGCACGGGTTGCTTGCAATTCAGCCGCAAGTTCCCGATAGACAGAAATTGGCACAGAAGGGGTGCTGCTGGCAGTGAACGATTGGGCAGGCGCAGAACTACGAGGATTAGATTGAAAGTTAGATTTCATTTGCCCTACAAGAACGTCTGATGAATGAGAGCGCAGTCGCGATATGCCCATGCATCTTAGTTGAACTTGAATTTTTTGGAGCGAGTTCTCTGCCCGACTTTAATGAAAAATGCGATAGGAATTTCTGATCAATTCTCTGAAGCCACATCAAATGCCTTCAGCCAACCCTGGCGCAGCAGCCAGTCCAGCAACAAGGCCAGGAGGCCAAACAGCAGCAGACTCTCCAACAGCTTGATCCCCGACATCCAGATGGGATCGCGGATCAGGGTTGAATCAATTTGGGCCAAACCCCGCACCAGACCAAAGGCCAAAGCCGCGCCACTACGGAGATGGGGATTTTGATCCCGCCGCATAATATAACGATAGGTAACGCCAAACAAAAAGCCACTCGCGCTGGCAATGCCAATCTGCAATGCCGTCTCAACGCTGATCAGCGCCTGCATCCAGAGACTTCGGGTTAATCCGGGCAGCAAAACCCCGATCGAGCTGAGCCACAACCCCGAAAAGACGATCGTCGCTCCAGCCGCACCTGCCAGTCCAGCCTTGAGAGATTCGATTCGTTCTGCTGCTTGATTCATGGAATGATTGACTTGTTAAAAATTTCAGCACATTCATGAACGTTACCATCATTGGCTGCGGCTATGTCGGAACTGCGGTGGCTCGCCACTGGCAACAGCAAGGCTTAACTGTGACTGCAACGACCACAACCCCAGCCCGCATCTCGGAACTCGCCCCTTTGGTCGATCGCGCCGTTGTTGTCAAAGGCAATGATGCTGCCAATTTAGAGGCATTGCTGACCCACCAACAAGTCGTGTTGCTGAGCGTCGGAGCTGCTGATCGATCGGCCTCAGGCTATGAAGAAGCCTATTTAACGACTGCCGAAACGCTAGCCGCCCTGTTACCGCAACATCCGACGGTGCAGCAGGTGATTTATACCAGCAGCTATGCCCTGTATGGGGATCATCGCGGTGGCTGGGTGACAGAAGAAACGGCGATCGCCCCAGCCAATCCCAACGGTGAAATTCTAGCGGCGGCTGAACAGGTTTTACTAGACAGTCAGTCCGATCGTCTCAAGGTTTGTGTGCTGCGGCTGGGCGGTATCTATGGTCCCGGTCGGGAACTGATTAAAATTTTTGGTCGTGCCGCAGGAACCACTCGTCCTGGTGACGGCACAGATGCCAGCAATTGGGTGCATTTAGACGATATTGTCGGGGCGATCGACTTTGCCAGAGTTCACCAGCTTTCTGGCATTTATAATTTAGTGCAGACTGAACCGACCACAACGGGTGACTTGTTCGATCGGCTCTTCCAGCAACATCAGTTAGACCCGATCCAGTGGGATGCTTCTCAAACCAGCAATCGGCCTTATAACGCTCGCGTTTCCAATCAGAAATTAAGAGATGCAGGCTATCAATTCCAGCATCCGGTCCTGGAATATTAGCCGCAGAGCGGTGAATACAGCACTTCGAGTACAGCCATTTCAGGGCAGCAATCGGTATGATCCTGATTGATCATTGACCTGTCATAACTGAAGACCGTGCTATGACCGACCTGTTCCCAACGCTGACGGATTGGTTGGCCGATCGGACTGCCGTACTGGCCACGCAGCACCACAAAGAGAAGGTGATTGCGCCCCTCTTTGCCACTGAACTGGGGTTACCAATCATCGTTCCTGCTGAGCTGGACATCGCGTTTGACACCGATCGGTTTGGCAGCTTCAGCCGAGAAGTGCCGCGTATGGGCAGTCAATTGGAGGCTGCTTGTCGTAAAGTTGAAGCTGTCCTGGATGCCACTGGATATACGCTGGGGCTCGCCAGTGAAGGATCGTTTGGCCCCCATCCGGCCATGCCATTCCTGCCCTGCAACCGCGAATTGGTCGTGCTGATCGATCGGCAACATTCGCTGCAAATTGTCGGCGAAGCCCTTTCAACCCAAACCAACTATCGCCAAACTCAAGTCACGACCTGGGAAGCGGTACAGCAATTTGCGCAACAGATTGGCTTTCCTCGCCATGGCCTAGTGGTGATTGCAGGAGATGGATCGGTGACTGAGCAGGTTGCTGCCGATCGGATTCAGAAAGGCATCACCAGTGACACTGAATTAGCTGCGGCTTTTGAATGGGCCAAAATCCAGGCAGAAACCGTGTGGATTGAGACCGATATGCGGGCGCTTCATAATCCGACGCGGATGCAGGTAATCCAGCAGGCCACGCAAGACCTGATTTCCAAACTCAAATCGACCTGTCCCGCTTGCCGAACACCAGGATTTGCGATCGTAGATCGGGAAAGTGGGTTGCCCTGTAGTCTTTGTGGTCAACCCACCTCCTTGATTCGATCGGTCATTCAAGGTTGCCAGCACTGCGGCCTGCAGCAGGAAGTTCTTTTCCCCGCAGGCATGGAAACGGCTGATCCCACCTACTGTCCCTATTGCAATCCTTAAAATCCCGATTGCAATCCTTAAAATTTTTAGGATTTGAGCAAGACTCTTTGCAATTTACTGGTTATTCGACCCTGGCATTAGACTCTATAACCAACTTTCGGAAACCATTGTTTCAAATGAGACTGGCATACCTTCGCGTAAACCTGTGCATGAAATTACAGGAAGGCGACGCGAATTCGTTAAGATCAAAAGGCTGTTGCAAGGGAAGGCTTGGCAGTGATCTTTCACTCATCCATCTTTGAAGACTGGCTAACAAATAATCACGATGATGTCATTTTCATTGTTCTAATATCAGTTTCTAATATCAACAGAAAGCTATCAACAAAAGGCTATTGAATTCATAGTTTTTAACAGTACAGCTTGATCGAACAAACGGATTCAATTTAATTCATTAACGAAAAATTCTCGCAGCAATGATTAGTGAACTCTCAAACATATTGTCACAGCTCAATGTTCCCGCTGACTGGATCGGTCTCCGAGTGGTTAAAGAACAGGCAGGTGCACGATCGGTCCGCGATGGAGTGCCGCAGCGCAACAGTAAATCAATCAGCCAGGGCGTGATGGTTGAGGTGATGGTGAATGGCCAGATTGGCTATGGCGCAATTAATTCGCTCCAGCTTGAATCGATCCAACTTGCTGCCGAGTCTGCTTATCAACAGGCGATCGCAGCCAGCCAATGGGGAATTTATCCCTTTACCTCTGCCGTTCGCCCTAAAGTAGTCGGACAATATTACTCTCCGATTGTCAAACCATTGCATGCGCTATCGCCACAAGAAATTAACGATTTGCTGATTCGCATTTGCCAAACGCTGAAAGTGTCTGATCAGATTGTGCAAACAGCTGCCACTGCAATTACCAACGAAACAGAGTCCTGGTTTGTCAGCAGCAATGGTTCTGAGGTTTATCAAAAATTCCTGCTGCTAGAGACCCACTATGGTGCGACGGCTCAGGATGGACCGATCGTGCAGCAACGCAGCAGTAATGGCTATCTGGCCCATTCTTATCAGGGCGGCTGGGAACTGTTCCTGTCCTCTGACTTGTGGGATCAGGTACAGCGGACGGGCGAACAATCCATTGAGTTGCTCACCGCCACCGAATGCCCGGATACCAGAACAACGCTGGTGCTGGCTCCCGATCAGATGATGCTGCAAATTCATGAAAGCGTGGGTCATCCGTTAGAACTCGATCGAATTTTGGGCGATGAACGAAATTATGCGGGCGGCAGTTTTGTCAAGCCTGACGATTTTGGCCAGCTCTCCTATGGTTCGGAGTTGATGAACATTACGTTTAATCCCACGGTGCCAGGAGAATTTGCCAGCTACAGCTTTGATGACATTGGTGCACCGGCCACCAAAGAATATTTGATTCAAGCAGGCGTTTTGCAACGCGGCTTAGGCAGTCTGGAAAGTCAAACTCGGTTAGGCAAACCGGGAGTGGCTTGTGCTCGCGCTTCTTCGTGGAATCGTCCGCCGATCGATCGGATGGCCAATCTCAACCTGGAACCGGGCAGTGATTCGTTTGCTGATTTAATTCGAGACATCGAACATGGCGTTTATATGGAAGCCAATCGCTCCTGGTCGATCGACGATCAGCGCTATAAGTTTCAGTTTGGCTGCGAATATGCCAAGTTGATCGAAAATGGCCAGTTGACCAAGACGTTGCGCAATCCCAATTACCGCGCCACCACGCCGGAGTTCTGGCATAGCCTGGTGCGGGTGGGCAACGAGTCCACCTGGGAAATGTATGGCACGCCCTATTGCGGCAAAGGTGAGCCAAATCAAGCAATCCGGGTCGGCCATGGTTCACCCACCTGTGTGTTTGACCAGGTAGAAGTATTTGGAGGAGGCGCTGACAAGTGATTGAGATGGAACAATTACAGCAGACGTTCGATCGGCTGGTTGAAATGTTGCGATCGCAGCTCACGAACGAAGAGACCTTAAAGCTCAACTTATTGGGGGAACAAAGCCAATTTGTCCGGTTTAATCACGCCAAAGTGAGGCAGGCAGGCTGCATTTACAACGCGGATCTCACCCTGACGTTGATGCAAAATCAACGCAACGGCGACTGCAAAATTCCTTTGACGGGGGATTGGCAGACAGATTGGCCACAGGCTGAGGCAGCGCTGACGGAACTGCGACAAGAAGTGCCCCATTTGCCGATCGATCCTTACTTAGTGCTGCCAGTCGGTGATGCCACCAGCCAAGAGATTCATCGCGGCCATTTGCTATCGCCCAACGATACTGTGGCGGCCATTTTGCCAGAAGTTGCAGACTTGGACTTTGCGGGCATCTATGCAGGCGGAACCTTGATTCGAGCCTATGCCGATTCTGCCGGACAGAAGCACTGGTTTGCCACGGATTCTTTTTCGCTAGATTATTCTCTGTTTACCGCCGATGGACAGGCCGTCAAGGGGACATTCNGCGGGAGATCAATGGGATCAAACGGCCTATTTAGCCAAACTGGCGGACTCCAAGCATCAGCTCCAACGCATGGCCCAACCTGCTAAATCCTTACCTCGTGGCCAATACCGCACCTATTTAGCGCCAGCAGCAGTGGCGGAATTAGTTGGCATGTTTTCTTGGGGCGGCGTGAGTGAGGCGGCAATTCAACGGGGCAGCAGTGCACTGGGCCTGTTGCAGCGGGGTGAGAAACTGCTGTCTCCCCAGTTCAGCCTGATGGAAAATTTTCAGCGAGGTTTGGTCCCCCGGTTTAATGAGTCGGGGGAAATTGCACCGCTGGAACTGCCGCTGATTGTGGAAGGCCAGCTCAAAAATACGCTGGTGAGTGCCCGATCGGCCAAGGAATATGGCAAAGTGGCCAATGCAGCGACCAGTGGCGAATATTTGCGATCGCCGGAAGTGGCACCGGGAACCTTAGCACCGGATCAAGTCCTGACAGCGCTGGATACGGGGCTTTATCTCTCCAATCTGCACTATCTCAACTGGAGCGATCGGCCCACCGGACGCATTACGGGTATGACGCGCTATGCCTGTTTCTGGGTGGAAAAGGGGGAGCTCGTTGCTCCGATCGAAAATCTGCGGTTTGATGAAAGCCTCTATCGCTTCCTGGGAGACATGCTGATCAACCTGACCCACACTCAGGAATTTGTGCCGGAAGTCGGGACGTATGATCATCGCAGTCTAGGCGGTATTTGGGTTCCCGGCCTTCTCATAGAGGACTTTACCTACACCCTCTAGGGGAGCTATGGGCAACTGCACCTTAAACGTCGTTAAACCCAGACCGCTTTCGACCTGAATTGTGCCTGCTAATCGTTCGACGAGCCCTTTGACTAGCGCCAAACCCAATCCGGTGCCACCTTGCCTCCAGGGATCGTTGCTGGGAATGCGGTAAAACTTCTCAAAAATGCGATCGCGCTCTGCTTCAGGAATCTCGGTGCCGGAATTGGATACGCTTAAGACGAATTGGTTGAACGGTTGTTCAGCCAAGGTCGAAGCACTGGATGGGGCAAGCTGAGTGGTGACGACAATGCGTTCACCTGACGGCGTGTATTTGCAAGCATTATTCAGCAATTCACTCAAAACTCGTTCTAAATTCTCTAAATCGGTCGTTAGCAACGGCAAATCGGGGGCTAAATCAAGCTGGAACTGCTGATGATGCGTTTTAGCACGTTCGACAAACGGTTCAATCACTTGAGGAATCCAACGATTGGGATCGATCGTAGTGGGGATGTAAGGGGTGCTGCCCGCCTCTAGCCGCGACAGATCGAGCAGATTGTTAATCAGCGTAATTTCTCGATGTCCTTCATCCGCCAGAATTTGCAGATAGCGATAGACCGACGACAGTGAGGTTGGATCGGCGGCTCCATTTGCGACAATTCGCTCTAGCTGCAGTTCCAGTAATTGAGTCGCCATTTTGATGTTGGCCATAGGGGTGCGCAATTCATGCGAAACCGTGCTCAAAAAGTCATCTTTCACCCGATGGAGTTGCTCCAGTTCCTGTACCTGGGCCTGGGCGGTTTGATAGAGACGAGACTGCCGCAGGGCGATCGCACATTGGTTGGCTACTTGCTGCACCAGGCGAATTTCCTGCCCACTAAAAGCCTGTTGCCTGGGTTTAAATAACCACAGATCGCCGAACGCGCCTTGCTCATCCATCAGTGGACAGACCAAACAAGTAGAGTCTGATGCTAAATTTCGCGCCGACCCCTGAGTGGGATGTAGCCAACAGAATTGGACATCGTGCTGCTGCAACTGCTGGTATAGCTCAGCAAAATTATCCAGATGAAAGGTTTTACCCTGGGTCAGCGGCAGCAGTGGATCGCAGCGATGCTCATAACGAACGGTAGCCGTTTGATATTCCGGGTTGTAAAGGGTGACGTCGCACCCCTGCACACCTAAACCGATCGCCAGTTCTCGCACCACCGTTTGCAAAATTTGGGCCTCATCCAGGCTATCGCGCACTTTTTCGGTAATGCGACGCAGCAAATCTTCGAAAACCAACGCTTGTCTGAGCTGAGCAGTCTGATCTTGAACTTTTGCTTCTAGACGGATATTGGCAGTTTCAATCTGCTTAAACGATCGTTCCAATTGGCTCGCCATTTGATTAAAGGCTTGGGCGGTCACCTGCATCTCGCGAATCGGTACCTGTTGCGGCAATCGTTGGTTTAAGTCACCTGCAGCAATGGCCTGACTGGCCTGACTCAGCTGACGCATGGGTTGAATGATGTAGTGAGAGGCTAAGATGCCCACCAGGAGGGCGATCGCTGCTGCCGCCAAACAGAGCAGCAGAACATTACGCTGGGAGGTATGGATATCGGCCATCAAATCGACTTCAGGAATCACCACCACAATCAGCCAATCCAGTCCAGATGGATCGCGATAGGGAACTACCCGGACGAACTCTTGTTGCCCATTGGTGGCAAACGTGACTTGTTGCACTTCTGCGATATTGGCAAACTGGCCAAACCGCTGCAACAGTTGCTGAGAAGTGTTCCGAATCACCTCATCATTGCTAGCTGCCGCCGGAATTTGAGTCAGTTTTACTTGACCGTTTTGTCGCTCCATCCGATAAGCCGGAGTCTCGGCTGAAGTGCCGATCAAATTGCCATTGCGTTCAACCAGAAACACCAAACCTGAAGGACTGACCTGGAGCTGGTCGAGAAACTCATCGATCACGGAGAGCACTACTCCAGCAGAGGCTACCCCAACTAAATCGCCTGATCGGGGATCGGTTATTGGCGTATTAGCATTGAGAGACAAATCACGATTGTCGGGCGTTTGAAAAATCGGGCTCCAAACCGTCTGACCTGTCTGAGCTGCAGCTCGATACCAGGGAGACTTCCGCACATCAGGTTTGGCAAACGCGCCCAACAACCGCTGCTTCTCGCCTGTGGCAGATAGGGAATACTCGTGGATTTTGCCCCCATCGGTCGGATCCAGCTTTAACAAATGCAGCCCATCTCGTCGGTTCACGGCTCGCAACGTGCCCTGCTCAGTGCCAATCAGAATGCCGCTCACTGATTCAAATTCCATCAACTGCTGAAATAGGTGACGTTCCACCGCAGTTGGATCTGTCAGGTCCAGTTGCCCAAGCTGCACGGCGTTCTGATTCAGTTGCGTAATCAGCCGAGGCGTCGCCAGGTAGGTTTCCAGCTTTAACTGCACCCGATCGCCAATTTCTTGCTGCACCTTAAACGCCAGCCGTTGGATGGTTTGCTGCCCGTACCACCATGACAATCCACCCGTCAGTGCGACAACAACGACAATCTGAACCAGGTTGGGAATCGTCAACAGTGCCCGAATTGGAATCTGCTGCAACCAACGGGTTGGCAATTTACGATCGGCAGAGCCAGGAACATCACGACTTTTCTGCATGGGAACCAGTCAAAATTTCTCCCAGAGAAATAAGCACATCAATGCGTGAACTGGAATGTTAGCGGAGGGGGCAGATCACAAGAGCTAAGCGATATGGAAAACAACACCGCACTGTCTATAACTGCTTACAACTGCTGATAGAACGAGTGACTTTGATGGTGCTGGCAGTGAATCAGCGAAACAACTCCACTGAAACGCCTCATCTGACATCGATCCTTCAGGGCATTTACCCCTTAGGGCATCCACCCACTAGGGTATGCAGCGAAAGTGAAGAACTGGGGCAGAGCCTTGGCCCCGAAAACTCAGTTGCTTCATCCCCGATCGCCCATAAATTGATCACAATAGAAGACAGTCGTTTGTATGCAGTATTCCAACTCCTTACTCCGACTCCTTGCCTAAATCCTCACACTCGGTCAACATCCCAAATTAACGTAGCGTCAGAGCAGTCTATCGCATTTTCTCTCTATGGCAACCCTCTCTCAACGTCGATCGGAAAACATTGCAGGTAATTTTTATGTAGATCACACCTGCATCAATTGTGATACCTGCCGCTGGATGGCACCAGAAACTTTTCGAGACATAGCCGATCAATCGGCGGTATACCACCAGCCTAACAACGAAACTGAACATTTAAAGGCAATGCAGGCGCTGCTTGCTTGTCCAACTGCTTCGATCGGCACCGTAGACAAACCCATTGATATCAAAGACGTTCAGAAAAGCTTTCCGATTTTGATATCTGAATCGGTCTACCATTGTGGGTATCATGCTGAAACTTCCTATGGGGCTGCCAGCTATTTGATTCAGCGACCCACCGGCAATGTGCTCGTCGATTCACCCCGTTTTGCACCACCGTTGGTTAAACAGCTGGAAGAAATGGGTGGCGTTCGCTATCTATACCTGACTCACCGAGATGATGTTGCTGATCATCAGAAATTTCAACAGCATTTTGGCTGCGATCGGATTTTGCACCAGGATGACCTCAGTTCGGATACGCGATCGGTTGAGATTAAGCTATCCGGCACAGAACCGGTTGAACTGGCGGCTGATTTGCTAATTATGCCGGTTCCCGGCCATACGCGCGGCCATACCGTGTTGCTTTACAAGCAGCAATGCCTGTTCACAGGCGATCACCTGGCCTGGTCAGACGAGTTGCAGCATCTCCACGCTTTTCGACATGTTTGCTGGTATTCCTGGCCTGAACAGATTCGATCGATGCAAAAGCTGGCGGGTTATTCTTTCGAATGGGTACTTCCCGGTCATGGTCGGCGATATCATGCCGATCGCGCTACCATGCAACAACAGATGCAGCAATGCCTGACCTGGATGGAACAGCAGTAATTGCGAGAGAGGAGTCATCTACAGTGAATGTGAGCGGCACTTGGCTAGGCACCTATTGGCAGAATGACCGACCCACCCGATTTGAAGTGACGTTTTCCCAGGGTGACAATGCCCTCAGCGGCAGCATTTTGGATGATGGCTATTTGGGCGAAGCTCGACTGAGTGGGGAAGTGATCGGACGCAGCATTCGCTTTACCAAACGCTACCTTGCCAGTTCACCGGCTCCGATCGACTATAGCGGCACCATCTCAGAAGATGAGAACAGCATGTCTGGCACCTGGCAAATTAAGCATCACTTTGTTGCGGGTCGCTGGGAAGCTCATCGATCGAATCAGGATCTGATGGCAGATTTACAAAATCGGTTAAAGCAGCAGGTTCCTGTTGGGAGTCGCTAAATTTATCGGTATCTATGTAACGTTTTTCTACCCAGAAAGCATAATAATTGGGCCTCTTTTCGGTGAAAATTGAGGATGTCGCAGTTCTCAATGGCTGGTAGGCCATTCAGCAAAAGGGGTAGACCGTGCATTTATTAATTCCTGCCGCAGGATCGGGGCGTCGGATGGGCAGCGATCGCAATAAGCTGTTGTTGCCATTAGGGGGAAAGCCTGTGTTGGCCTGGACCCTGTTGGCGGCTCAGCAGTCCCAATCGATCGAATGGATCGGCATTGTCGGTCAGCCCTATGATTGGGACGACTTTAAGGCAATTGTGACCCAGTTAGACCTGCTCGATCGGGTCCAGTTCATTCAGGGTGGCGCAACCCGTCAGGAATCGGTCTATCGCGGCTTGCAGGGTTTACCAGAGGCGGCAGAGCGAGTGCTGATCCATGATGGAGCCAGATGTTTAGCCACGCCCGACTTGTTCGATCGCTGCTCAACAGCCCTGCAAAGCTGTGTGGGTCTGATTGCTGCCGTTCCGGTCAAAGACACGATCAAAGTTGTGAATGCAGCCACGCAAATCATCGAAAGCACGCCCGATCGCAGTAACCTCTGGGCCGCGCAAACGCCACAGGGCTTTGAGGTAGCCCAATTGCGGCATTGTCATGATGAAGGAGTGCGTCAGGGATGGGAAGTGACTGACGATGCGGCGCTATTCGAGCAATGTGGTCTGCCTGTCAAGATTGTGCTGGGTGAAGAAACTAACTTAAAGGTAACGACTCCAGTTGATTTAGCGATCGCTGAATTTATTCTGAAACAGCGATCGGAACTCTAAACAAGCATTCCTATTTGAATCGATTCAATGTTAAGGATTCAATTTCCTCCGGCTTATCCTTGCTGACTCTGGCTGCTGATTTTGGTTATTGATAAACCAATCCATCTGGCATTTTTGCACCCGTCAGATTCACACCATCCATTGCCGCACAGCCGCCAAAGTTCAAACTCATCGTGGCACCTTGGCCATCGGCATCAAAGTTGAAGTTCAAAATATGGTCTCGCTGACCGATCGCTTTGGGATCCGCTGAGTCAACTGTCATGTTTATATTGGCCGTTTCCTGATCGGCTTTCAAATTAAAATTCACCGTTGCACAACCCAAATCCGCATCGGTTAAATTGGCGTTTTGCAGATTCGCGTCGGTCAAAACTGCATCTTTGAGGATGGTGTCTTGCAGATTTGCGCCTTGCAGGTTCGCCGCCTGTAAATTCGTACCGCTTAAATCCAATCCCGACAAATTAGCGCCACTCAAATCGCAGCCCGTACATTCCTTGCTGTTGAGTAACCGCTGTACCAATCGCTGTTGAGCCGTTGCCGCACTTCTGGTCCATACCATACCTGCCAACGCCACAACGCCAATGACGATCGCCCAATGTTTGATTTTCATTGCTCAATGCAATAGTGAAACCTTGCTGTCACTTTACTGTCACGCGGATCAAAATCATTCGATCCTGTCTTAAACTACAGACAATTCAGGCCCATTTCCGGACTCAGTTTTATCATTGCTGCTATGAATGCTCAATTTGGGTAATGCTCAATTCCGGGTATCCTGTTGCAGCATCATATTCTCGGCAGAACCTCAGATGCGGCAACACGCCAATCACAATTTCTGCGGTGGTATAGATCAAACAGCCTTGCAACATATGGCCGCCCCAAGTTTGTCCAGTCGAATCGGCGATCGCCATATGGTAGTGCGATCCATGCATCGACATCACACCCGTCAGCGAAACAATCTCAAAGTGACCCGGATAAACCGTCTGATCGGGTTGGTTGGCCAGCCGCAACACTGCCTGGGTCAAACTGCCAACGCAAGTGATCACGCAGGCTGCCTCCCAAGAGTGGAGCTGAACCAATCGATCGAGTTCGACCTTCAGGTCTTGTTGAGGTTGCAGACGCAGAGCAATCACATTCATTGCTAACAGCCCTCATTACCCCAAATGAATCCCAACTGATCTTAGCCCCCTTATTCTGAAACAATACAAAAACACATGGGTTAACTCGTCACATGCAATTTCGCCGCTGGTTGTTTGGGGTTATTTGTCTCTGCTGGGTTGGAATAGGATTACTGGGCTGTAGACCGATCGGTTCTCAAACCCAGGCGGCTGCGGTTCCCCAGCTCATTCTCAGCACATTGCAAGATCCTAAGACCTTCAATTATGCGTTGAATCAGGAATTTCCCAGCATTTTTCTGTTTTGCTTTCGAGGGTTAACGCGCGAAGTCGGCAATACAGGCGAACTGCAACCCGATCTGGCAGAATCCTGGCAAATTTCTCCGGATCATACCCGCATCACTTTTACGTTGCGTCCAAATTTGCAATGGTCGGATGGGCAGCCGTTGACCGCAGATGATGTAGTGTTCACCTATCGAGATGTGATTTTTAACGAGAAAGTTCCGGCAGAATCTCAGGCTCCGCTGCAGCTGGGTGAAAATCGTGCCTTTCCCGAAGTGCGCAAATTGGACGATCGCCAAATCGAATTCAAATTAGCAGAACCGTTTGCGCCGTTTCTGTCAGCCACGTCAGGCCCACCCACCGATATTGTAATTCTGCCGAAACATCAGCTAGAAAAATCAATTCAAACCCTGGATGTGAACGGCAATCCCTTGTTTCTATCCACCTGGGGCACGGATACCGATCCACACCAGATCGTGGTGAATGGTCCCTATCTGATCGAACAATATCGGCCCGGTGAACGGATCATTTTTCGCCGCAATCCCTATTACTGGGAGAAAGATAGCGACGGTCGAACCCTGCCCTATGTGGAGCGAATCGTCTGGCAAATTGCCGAATCCACCGACAGTCAGTTGCTGATGTTTCGATCGGGCGATCTGGATGCGATCGGTGATGTCCGGCCCCTCAGACCGGAATATTTTGAGCTGCTGAAACGGGAAGAGGAACGGGGAAAATTCCAGATCTATGCGGGTGGACCCTGGTCGGGAACCCTGTTCATTACGTTCAACTTAAATCAAGCCAAGACCGATCGCGGTCAGCCCGTGGTCGATCCAATCAAATCGGGTTGGTTTAACACCTTAGCCTTTCGGCAGGCCGTTGCCTATGGCATCGATCGCCAGCGCATCATCAACAATATTTATCGGGGTATCAGCGAGCCGCAAAATTCGCCAATTTCGGTACAAAGCCCCTATTTCCTCAAGACGGGTTTACCGACGTATGACTATGATCCGGTGAAAGCAAAACAGCTTCTAGAAACGGCAGGGTTTCAATACAAAGCCGATCGGCTATTTGATGCGGCAGGCCATCGGGTTGAATTTACGCTAATCACCAATGCGGGCAACAAAATCCGGGAGGCGATCGGCATTCAAATCCGCGAAGACCTGAGCAAAATTGGCATCCAGGTTAACTTTCAGCCAATCAATTTCAATACGCTGATCGGCAAAATTAGCGACACGCGCGACTGGGATTGTGTCCTGATTGGCTTTACCGGCGGCATTGAACCCCATAGTGGTGCTAACCTCTGGACGAGCAGCGGCAGTTCACACATGTTCAACCTCGGTCCGCAACCGGGTCAACCGCCGATCAGCAATTGGACTGTTTCGGACTGGGAGCGATCGATCGATCAAACCTTTAAGGCTGGGGCACGCGAATTCGATCCAGTCAAACGCAAACCCTTTTATGACGAGTTTCAGCAAATTGTGCAAACCCAACTGCCCGTCATTCATCTGGTCAACGAAATTGCCTTAATGGCTGTGCGCGATCGGGTGGAAGGCATGAAATATAACGGTTTGCCTAGCTGGGGCTTATGGAATGTACAAGAGCTGCGTCTGCGGGATCAACGGTGAACGGATGCCGATCGGTACAATGAATTGAGCCACCCCCCTCCCCTACTCCCCCATTCCCCCTCTCACCCCTCTCCGTTCCACTCACCCCCTTTGCCTACCGTGTCCCAACCCGAAGCATTACGCGAACTTCTCCATGCGGTTTCTTCTGGCCAAGTCAGCCCTGAAACTGCGTTTGATAAATTGAAGAACTTTGACTATGAGCCTGTTGCCGACTTCGCCAAAGTTGACCACCATCGATCGCTCAGAACCGGATTTCCGGAAGTGATTTGGGGCCAAGACAAAACGCCGGAGCAAATTGCCCAAATTATCCAGGCGCTGCGACAGCGCAATCCGGTGGTGATGGCAACCCGCATTCAGCCTACGGTCTATGCCCAGTTACGCTACCGCATTTCCGACTTGCAGTACTACGAACTGGCCAGAATTTGTGCGATCGTTCCTGCGAACCTGGAAACGCGTTATGCTGGCACGATCGGCATCCTATCGGCAGGTACGGCAGATTTACCTGTGGCCGAAGAAGCAGCCATCACGGCAGAACTGTCAGGATTTCAAGTGCAGCGTCTCTGGGATGTGGGGGTAGCGGGCATCCATCGGTTGCTGAATAATCGCCAGGTGATTGATGATGCGGACGTGCTGATTGTGGTAGCGGGCATGGAAGGAGCCTTGCCGAGCGTGGTCGCTGGATTAGCAGATTGCCCAGTGATCGCAGTTCCGACTAGCATAGGATATGGCGCAAGTTTCGGCGGACTGGCACCACTCTTAACCATGTTGAATTCCTGCGCGGCTGGGGTGGGGGTTGTGAACATTGATAATGGGTTTGGTGCAGCCGTCCTGGCAGGTCAGATTTTGCGGACTTGCCACAAGTTACAGAACCATCTACGGAGGGAAAATTAGAGGACGAATGTTGATGATCTATAAGGTTTTCAGTTTTGTCTTCTTCTACTCCGATTGTTCAATTGCGTTCATCGCTACAAGCCTCCCAGTCTGGGGAGCGATCGAATCGTCGAGGAATAAAAGCCATGCCCACCCCTTGCCACATTCTTGTTGAAGGAAATCCAGCCATTATCTACGCCAGCCGCAATGGTTCTCCAGAGAAAGTGTTGCCCACACTCAGGCGGTTTTTAGATACGTTTTGGCAGGAGCGTGATGTTTCCGGGGAAGTTTGCGATACGCCAGAATGTTTAGTGGCCCAGATTACGGTTCGCTTTGGGTTTGAGATTTGCGAGGATGATTATTCCAATCTGAAGGTCGGCGTGCAGTTCTATCCAGATGTGGAATACCTGTATGCCATCACTGCCGATCGCCAGGTGCGGGTCTGGGTACCGGAAGCAGCCTATCACAATGATCCGAGTTTGGGATTAGCGGCTTGCCGCGAACTGATTCTGGATATCCAATCGGCATAGCCCAATCTGCATCATCTGAATCCAGGTTTCATCGATGGAACTTTCAACCCAGGGTTGAGGTCAGTAATTGCATCAGGATGCAGGATAGGAGATAGAACTCGATCGCAACGATATCTAGGTGTGTAAGGTGTGCATGCGTTGTCTGAACGGTGGAACAATCCGCTAATTCCACGCTATCCTCTATCCCGCTCCACATTGCAGTTCTTCCTTGAGTGAAATAGAGCAAGTTGAAGAATGATGCTCTCACGATCGAGTATTGTTCTGACAATTTGTCAGCTGTCCGGATGCAACTGAACAAGCGATTACATTCACCCCAAGCATTGGAGACCTAATACTGATGAAACTCTCACGGCGTTTGCAGTCGGGAACTGCCCTTAGCTTAGCACTCGCAATGGCCGCTTCCACAGCAACTTCTATAAGTCTGGCGCATTCGGTTTCGGCAGCAGAAGCCTACCGGGTGGCCCAGGTATTTCCTCCTTCCTGGCGGAACGATCGCCCTTCGCAAGGCAGACCGGGAACTTTACCAAATCAATGGAGTAGTTCGGTGTTGCCAACCGGGACGATTATTCCCACCAGCTATGAGAAAGACAAGATTGTGGTGACGCCAACCGAAACGGCGGATCTGACCCTGGATGTATCCGAAGATATCCGATCGCCCAGAGGCCTGGTGATTATTCCGGCAGGCAGCCAGATTAAGGGTCAACTGCAACCTACTTCGAATGGCACCCAATTTGTCGCACAAGAGCTAATTTTGGATAATGGCGATCGCTATGAGATCGATGCCACGTCAGATGTGATTGACCGTCGCGAGGTGGTGAACAAACGGTCCGATCCGCGCTGGTTTGAAGGCGTTGCCATTGGTGCAGTGGCTGCTTCTGTATTAGGAGAAATCTTTGGCAACATTGAACTCTGGCAGGTTTTGGGCGGCGCTGGTTTGGGAGCATTAGGCTCGTTGTTAATCCGCAACCGCAATGAAGTAGAAGTGATTGTGATCGATCCAGCCACCGATTTGAATTTGCAACTTCAGTCGAACTTTGACCTGAATCACCGATTGACTTCTAGATAGGGTTTAACCGCTCTCAATTAGCGCTGGTAATTAATGTTAGTGTCTATCGATTGTAGGTGGATTTGAGAAGGGCGAAGCATTTGGACGGTATCTCTCTGTTGAGTTTCAGAGATGATTTGCCAAATGCTTTGCCTCTACGGATTTTAACGGATTAATACCGACATATATTTACCTTCGAACGGGGCTGAAATAATTAGGGTAAATTCGACGCGATCGTTTGCGAGCTGTTTCACGTGAAATTCGTTGATCGCGTGCAGCACTTGTTCTCGTGTACCAATAATCCAGATTTAAGATTTATCGGTAGGCGAAACAGACAGCAGTTGGTTAAACCCTGTAGACATAATGGATTGCCTCGCTAACGTTTTTTTGAGAAGAAAAGAAGGCGTGGCATTTCAACCATTTTGTCAGCACTAGCGAGGCATTGATCGTTTACCATCATCAAAGCCCTGCCCTCTGCCACGAACAGAGAGGTTGCGGTTAGCTGGTTAGGAGTGCTGGTTACACTCTTAATCAGCGATCCAGCCTTAAGCCAATCTGCTGGCCATTTCAAAAAATCAGAAAACCAGCATTTATTAGCATAGGGGAAAGTTCGATCGCACACAAGCGTAATCGCAGCTTTGTCAGTAAATTGTGAGAATTGAGCGATTCGGATGTTTTAGGAGAAGAAGCGATTGAATTTCAGCTTTTATCATCCCTACTTCAATACAAGATAGAACCACAGGTAAATGGAAGATAGATTGAAAGTTTCAGTCTAATTGTCTCGATCGGCGTAATATGTAGAAACAACTTAGCCTCATGCACTCATTTGAGTAGATTTGTTCAAAGATTTCAGCATATCCCTCAAGAGGTTTTTTATACTGGATTTCTCAATCTAATCAGTAGCGATCGGCGAGTCTGCAAATACCCAGATAGCAATAGATTTCTCAACAAATATGAGCGAAATTTACCCCTCCCATGTAGCTAAAGGTGCAAACTTTGGACGCTATGTTGAACCGTTACCTCCTCGTGAAGTTCCCGATGTAATGAGAGTTTTTTTAATAAAGGCAAACAAGATTGATATTGAGCCTAAACAATAAGGTCGCTTAGACAAATTTTTTACTAAAGATGCTAAGAACAATCAACAACTAAACCAAGAAGTCTGCTTTCATACCGTATTTGCCGTTTAGGAAACTATCGATCGGCCAACTGAGTTGGATAAGACAAGTATGAATTAGTGAAAATGTCGATCGATTCAAGAGTCTGCTGAAGAACAACGCCACAAATATAGCAATCCTAGTCGAATTGTGAAACGGTAGTGCGGGCATCTTGCCCACGTTGACGCAACCTTTCCGGCAGGAAAAATGAGACACTCGCACGATGAAGCAATTTCACAAATGATTGAGGCTTGCTACACAACTGACTCATAGATTCATGAATTACCGCATCAAAATTTCCAGTGCAATGGAGACTGAAGCAAACCGTGCTTGTTCAATTCTGGCAAGAGTAGAACTTGTGGAATGAGAACAAGTTACAGCGTAATCCTTGACTTTCGTCACATTCCATCGCGAAAAATAACGTTTCTTTAAAAAGCTCTCTCCAGAGGCTTTCAGATCCGGTTTTTTTGTACAAATACAGAATATATGAGTGAAACCAATATGGTGTGCTTCCCTACATTCAGCTCATAGATTGCGCCACATTTGTTGAACTCTACTGTTGTTAAACATGGCTAAATCCTATTACGTTTCGACCAAGGGAAGTGACAGAAATAACGGGTTAAGTGCAGATTCACCCTTTGAAACGCTGCAAAAAGCAGCCGACCTGACTCAACCAGGAGATACGGTCTATGTCATGGATGGAACTTATACCCACCCGGATCCGGATAACAGCATCCTTACCATTCGGAATTCGGGTACACCAAGTGCCTGGATTACTTACAAAGCTTATCCAGGAGATCATCCTAAACTGAAGTCAAAAAACTGGAATGCGATCAACGTTCAAGGTGCCTCTTACATTGTTGTTGATGGGTTCACCTTAGAAGGCAATAATGACAATATTACGCTGGATTACGCACTCTCCCAGAAAGATAATTTATCGAACCCTGCAACCTCTGGAAATGGAATCGGTATTCAGGGTAGAAGCAGCCAAAAAGGTGATAACTCTCACCATATCATCATCCGCAATAACGAAATTTATAAATTTGGAGGAGCAGGTATCTACAGCCGAGGGGGAGATTACATCACGATCGAAAACAATTCAGTTCACGATAATGCCTGGTATTCCCCGTTTGGTAACAGCGGTATCGCCATTTGGGGAGGACGCAACACAGATAACAATTCCGGCTATAAAATGATTATTAGCGGAAATACGGTCTATCGCAATCAAGAACTGATTCCATGGTCCAAAGTTGGCAAAGTTACTGACGGGAATGGCATTATCATTGACACCCTCCGCAATACCGATACAGGAGTAGAAGGCGGACGCTATCGAGGGCGGACATTAGTCGAAAATAATGTAGTTTCAAGCAATGGAGGTCGCGGAATTCACGTTTTTCAAAGCGATCATGTCGATGTTGTTAACAATACTACATTCCACAACTCTCAACATCCTGACGTTAAAGATGGAGAAATTACTGCGATCATTGCCAGCGATGTTCGAGTTTTCAACAATATTCTGTATGCTTTCACGGGATTGCCAGCCAACTCCATTTTTGATGCAACCGATGTCGTCTATGACTACAACCTGGTCTTTAATAGCACTAGGTTCACGACTTCGGCTTTCAACAACAAAGTTGGACAGGATCCTCTCTTTGTCAATCCAATCGTTGGAGATTTTTCACTGCAAGCCAATAGTCCTGCATTAAATGCTGCTGGGGGAAGCCTGATGGCTGTCACCGATCGCTATGGAATTCAACGTCCTCAAGGTGGAGGCAACGATATTGGTGCGCTTGAACAAGTACCCAATAGTGGATTATCGACTAAATCAGGAGATGCTCAACCTGTGATTCTGCAAGGAACTAACCATGCCGATCGGTTATTGGGTCGAGATGGAGACGATCAATTAACTGGCCTGGGCGGCAATGATGTTTTAAGTAGCGGCCAGGGCCGTGACATTCTCCGAGGTGGGACAGGAGATGACAAGTTGATCGGAGGAGCAGATGGAGACACTCTGTTTGGAGACCTGGGCCGCGATATCTTTGTTCTGGGACCAGGGGATGGCAAAGATACGATCCGCAGTTTTGTCGATCGACAGGACAGAATCGATTTAGTGGGTGGATTGTCCTTCCGTGACTTAACCATTCAGCAGCAAGGACGGGATACGTTGCTGAAGGTGGGTCAGAATCCATTAGCACTGCTGACTAACATCAAAACGAATCTGATCACGTCTGTAGATTTCATGTGATCGTATTGAATTGACAAAGTTTTTTAGCGTTAAACTCATCATTCAAGCTTTTTAGCTCCCAAAATTCGTCATTGGGAGCTTTTTCATGATCACTACCTCATAAAAATCTCCTTTGCTGGTTTCGGCAAAACGGCTCTCTCGATCGGGCAAGTAAATTGGTCCTAACCTCTCTTCGAAAAGCGATCGAGGTTGATTACGGTAGAGCAGTTACAGTGTTCCACTAGCCAAGCTAACCCCGTCTTCATACTGGAGAAAATCAAGGTGAATGAGTACGCTGATTTGAAACTGTTTCCAACGCTTTATCATGTAATTTCTGCTTTACGGATCTACCCAATTTCCCTCGTCTCTCCTGCAGGCACAAATATTAAAGCTTCCTACTTGACCGACGAGCAAAGGCCCGCTCAGGCGAATTTTCAACTGATTTGGATTGAAGCAGGAGAGGGCTATTATCGAGTGAACGATCGCGATCTATGGGCTGATCCTGGTTCTTTGTTTCTGCTTACCCCTGATGATGTTCTAGACCCTGGTGGTTTAGCAGGAACTCAATCTTGGCAGATTGTTTTTGAAGCAGACCTGTCAACGTAGCTGTCTATTTTCCCCGAGGTGAAAGTTGTTCAAAAGTATGCTAAGTTTCAGAGCAATTGCTCTTAAGTTGCTCGGTCAAAGCTGTGATGCCTGATGAATCTAGCACTATTCTAGCAAGGCTAAGCGATGAGATTAATCGCCTGACAAAGCGCGTGGCAGAGCTAGAGCAGCGTAATCAAGAACTGGAAACCGAAAACAAACATCTGAAAGACCTTTTGCATCGGCAGGGTGCATCCAAGGACGCAAAAGCACCTCAGTTCAAAGAGAACTATAGCGTTGACCAACAAAAAGGCAAAGGGAAACGGGGACGCCAATCAACGGGACGACGGGCGCAAGATGAAAAGCTTGACTTCGTAAGCTACGACGTTGATATTTATCCAGAGGGTGTGGGGAAAACGGAATGCATTGAACGGCGACA
>LUGL01000052.1 GCA_002796835.1 Elainella saxicola E1
AACGCGGCAGAGATTCCGTATGGCAACACAAAAAACCGTTTCATCCAATCAGTTTCAAGTTTACCGACCCTTATTTTTTGAACATCTCTCTGGGATTGCCGCAGTTGATCACGAGCGACTCTTGTTGAGCGATCGCGATCGGGGCTTATTGACTGAAATGAACTTAGGCACCGCAACCGAGACCATCGCAAAGCGCTACAACGTCAATGACTATGCCAACGTCAATAGTTTAAGTTATCACGATGGTTATCTTTACTCGGTTTATCAAAACAAAGTATATGTTGCTGATTATCGTGGAAGGGGCGATCGTTTAACCAACCGGGTGTTGTTTAGTGTGCCGGATGTAAATGAGCTGACGGGCATTACCGTCACTAAAACTACGATCTATCTGACCACAAAGCGGCGATCGATTCTAGCATACGATCGGAAAACCGAAAAGTTTGAGGGATTAGGCAAAACACCGGGCATTGGCATTGATGATCTGTGTTACTTGAATCAGCAGCTTTTCATTGTGGATGCCAAAGAGCAGACCGTGTATGTGTTCGATCTGGCCACTCAGAAAGTCATCTATGAGATTTTAACCCCGTTCGAGAATCCGATCGGCATTACGGTAGTTCCCAAAGGCAATTCCACCCCAGAGACACTATACATCGCTTACTCCAGACCCAGCTTTGAAGTATTTGACACGGGAGACAGTGAATTTAAGCTTCAGCTCAGAACGCATTATGACACCGCCCAACAGCAAGTTTTTACCGATAATTTTGTCTATCCTTTGGTGTTTCGATCGGAGTTGAAGCACAATATTATTCGATCGAATGGCTTTCTGGTTGAGATGTATTATGTCGAGAAGCTGCATGCATTGCCAGAGGTGGCAGACGCCCATGAAACCCTGAAAGATCTGGAATGGAAAATTTCGATTCCAATGGATAGCGATCGACAAAAGTTGCTGTCTTTAGAACCGATCGGCAATTTTGACATGAAAATCGAGACAATTGCAGCAGAAGAAAATCGTAAAGTTGCGGTCTTCTCAATTCCTGAAATTCAATTGCAAACCGAGCGACGGTTGCTGGGCTGGAAAGCCCAGGTGAAGATGACAGGCATTCGCTATTGCATCGGAGATAACGAAACTCGCGAGATTACAGATTCAGAACGGCAGAAGTATGCCATGTATCTTCGAAATGAAAGCAAGCTGGATATGGATAGTCGCTATGTCCAACAGGCCGCTGAAGATGCAATTAGCCATTTAGATCAGCACGATCGCAAAAATGTCTTGAAGAAAGCGGTAGCTATTCGTGATTATATTTACACGAGATTGACTTACGTCATGGATCAGTACCATGATGGCACTGAAGATATTCTGCGGAATAAAGAAGGATCTTGCGGCGAGTATTTGAATGTCTTCCTCTCGCTCATGCGCTTGAACGACATTCCGGCCCGAAAATGCGGCAACTACAAGGTTCCAGCTTACAAAATGCAGGCAGGAGCGCGATCGGTCTTTTTATCCCCCGATTTCAATCATGTTTGGCTGCAATTCTATGTACCTGACTGGGGCTGGGTGCCGTTGGAATCTAGCGCAGATGATGAATCATCGGCTCTACGAACCTGGGCCAAGCGCTATTTTATGTCCTTAGCCTGGTATCACATGGAATGTCGGATGGGCAGCTATTTCGAGGAGGTTTTCAAGAAAGGATCGGATCGACCTTTCTCGCTCAGTCCTGCGGATCTGGCCACCAAAGATATTAAATTTAAGGTAATTCGCGAATTGGAACCGCAAGAACTCAACTTTCAGGGTTAGAGATCGTAGCTTCCGGTATACCCACCGCAACTGATCTTGGGGAGGACAGGCGATCGGGCATTTTGCTTAAAAGTCTCTAAAAATTGATCCGAACCACCGCAACCGCTTCCCGCTTCAGGTGTGATCGGATTTGCCCCCATTGGAAATTGTAACAAAGGCAATTCGCCTGACTAGAGGCAGCGCCCTAACTTATACAAGTCAACAAAAAAGCTTATAGATAACCTCCTGAATCTCTATGGAATCAAAACCCACGGAATGGGCAAATTTAACATATCATTAAATTACTATCCATTAAGATCAAAACATAGATAATACTCTATCGATCTATCAAACTTGGTGGGTAGATTGAAGAGAGCCAATTGGGCTAGCACAGTCCGAGCGGCTAACGATCGATTGTTTGCATTTGCTGCATTTTCCAGTCGCCATTTTGGAAAGAGAACCGTGTTAGAAGCATCTGTATTCGCAACTATCTTGTGCGGATTTTTTGGCATCGTTTTGAAGAAAAACCTGGTGATGAAAATCATTGCAATGGATGTGATGAGCACGGGGGTCATCGCTTATTACGTGCTGGTTGCATCACGAGATGGCCTATTCACGCCGATCGTATCGGATGCAAATCATGACAGTTACGCCGATCCAGTGCCTCAGGCTGTCATTTTGACGGCGATTGTCATCGGTCTCTCGATTCAGGCGCTAATGCTGGTTGGTGTCATGAAGCTCTCGCGAAACAATCCAACCCTGGAAAGCAGCGAAATTGAGAAAAATAACGCGCTATGAGTTCTCCGATACAGATTACGACGATCGTCTGGATTGCCCTGCCTTTCTTAGTGGGGTTCCTTATTTATCTATGGCCTAAACTCGATCGCTGGCTGGCGCTGGGCATGACGCTAGTTTCAGTCGGTTATTCTTTGCTGCTATTTACTAATCCGTCGCCGATCAATCTCAAGTTACTGGACAATTTTGGGGTGACGTTGGTAGTTGATCCACTCAGCGGCTTCTTTATTTTGACCAACGCGCTGGTCACTGCTGCCGTAATTCTCTACTGTTGGCAGCCGAGCAAATCTGCCTTCTTCTATGCGCAGGCCATTATCCTGCATGGCAGCGTCAATGCGGCCTTTGTGTGTTCTGATTTTATTAGTTTATATGTTGCGCTAGAAGTTATAAGTATTGCTGCATTTTTGCTAATTGCCTATCCCCGAACCGATCGATCGATTTGGATTGGCTTACGCTATTTATTCACCAGCAATGTCGCAATGCTGTTCTACTTGGTGGGTGCAATTTTGGTTTACCAAACCCATCATTCGTTTAGCTTTGCAGGACTGCGGGGGGCACCTCCAGAAGCATTCGCGTTAATTTTCCTGGGTTTACTGGTCAAGGGAGGGGTATTTGTTTCCGGCTTATGGCTGCCGATTACCCATGCTGAATCGATGTCTCCGGTATCGGCGCTGATGTCTGGCATGGTGGTCAAAGCAGGCATTTATCCGCTGGTTCGCTGTGCGCTGGTGCTGGAAGAATTTGATCCGATGATTCGCATTTTGGGGGTTAGCACCGCACTTTTGGGTGTCTTTTATGCCGTCTTTGAAAAAGATGTGAAACGGATGTTGGCATTCCACACGATCTCGCAGCTAGGCTTTGTCCTCGCGGCTCCGGAAGTTGGTGGCTTCTATGCCCTCACCCATGGGCTGGTCAAATCTTCTCTCTTTTTGATCGCAGGCAATCTTCCCAGTCGCAACCTGAAGGAACTCCAGCATCAGCCGATCGCGACAGATCTCTGGATTGCGCTCGTCATCGCCAGTTTCTCGATTTCTGGATTTCCTCTCCTGTCTGGTTTTGGCGCTAAGGTGCTGACGATGAAAAATCTGGTGCCCTGGCAGGTGATCGGCATGAATCTCGCGGCGTTTGGCACAGCTGTTTCATTTGCGAAGCTAATTTTTCTGCCCCATCACACACCTGAAAAACCGCCAGAGCGAGGCTTCAGCTTTTGGGCTGCGATCGGCCTATTGCTGGGTGGACTGGTTGTCGCAAATGTCGTCTACTACGAAGCTTATACGTTGGAAAATATCATCAAGCCCTTGGCAACCATTGGGTTGGGTTGGGTTGCCTACTTTTTGATCTTCAAACGATCGGTCCTTTATCTGCCACGTTTGCTGGAGCAATTTGAACATTTGATTGGCGTCATGAGCGTCATGTTGATCCTACTCTTCTGGATGGTGTTGGCATGATTGGACATTTCATTTTACGGCTGGTGATCTGGTTCTTGCTAACCGCCAATTTCACCTTGGCCAATATTCTAATTGGTGTAGCGATCGCGCTCCTGCTCCCGCGTGGTTATTCCTCAACTGAAACGTTAAAAGACTGGCTGCGGCTGCTGTACAAGCTTATCCTTGCTATCCCAATCGCCTATCTGGAAGCGTTCGAAATGATCATACGGCCCCACACCCAGGAAGGAATGACGGTTGAACAGGTTCGATCGCAGCGATCGCCCAGGCTGGTCTTTCTCGACATCTTTCTGATTACCTTTACCCCAAAAACGATCGTGCTTAAACATCGCCAAGATGGCTCCTATCTGGTTCATCGGCTTTACCGGAGGTAGTCATGCTGAATGTTGCTTTAATTGCCATGATTTTAGCCCTGCTGATTCCCATCTATGAGGCATCCAGAAATCAGGACATCTGGCAAAAGATGTTGGCTCTCAGCAGTATTGCCAGCAAAACATCGATTCTGGTTCTGGTCATTTCTGTCCTGCGTGATGATTGGATGATCGGCGTTGCGGCAGTCATTATTCTGAGTGTGGGGAATGCAGGATTGATGTTACTTGCCCAAACTCTAAAACGGATGAATGATGTCGTTAAGGAGTAATTCACCGATGTTAATTAACGTTCTAAGCTATACCTGTATTGGAATTGGTGTGCTGTTCTGGTTCTGGGGCACGTTTGCCTTGACCAGCCCGCGATCGGTCCTGTTCAAGCTACATCCCCTTTCGGTCTCTGACACCTTGGGATCGATCAGTATTATTGTTGGACTGTTGCTCAAAATTCCCAGAGAATGGCCGCTGTTAATTCTGGCAATTCTGTCATTAGCCATCTGGAATACGATGCTGGGATATGTCTTGGCTTATTGCTCAAGTAGTGGAGAATACCATGATGGATAGTTATATTTACGTGATGGTGGCGCTATTGCCATTGACTGCCAGCATGGTGATCTTCCAGGCCAATCCCTATCATGCTCTAGTCGCCCGTGGCATTTTAGGCGCGATCGCAGCAATGGTCTACGCAATTTTGGGTGCTCCGGATGTCGCCTTGACAGAGGCATTAGTAGGGACGATGTTGGCAGTGATGCTATATGCGATCGCAGTCCGTTCTTCGTTGGTCATGCGGCTTGGCGTTCTCAAAGCAGCCCAGAGTTTGCCAGAAGATGGTAATGCTCCCCAACCGTCTCAGGCTGATTCATCCCAGTTGGATATCCTAACGAGCCAGTTTCGCCAGATTTTGGACAAGCATCACATGCGGCTGGAGTTAATTCCCTATGCCGATGCGCAAACTCTACGCCAAGCTTTGATCGAGCGAGAAGTGCATACGATTTGTCTCGACCGATCGCATACAGCTCTGGATCTGCATTCAACTGCCAACCACCATTCTGATTCAGCCTCTAATCCTCCCTATCAAACACTGACTCGCATTCAACGTCTCTACGAGATTCTGAACGAGGAGATACAATCGCCGCTGACAAGTTTGAACTATGTAGAGGTTCCAGAGGCTACGCCCAGTCTAACGAACGATCAGCCAGTTTCCGAGGAGGTGCCGCTGTGAAGTGGAGTTACTGGATTTATATTGCAGCTGGAATTGCCCTCTACATCAAAGTGCTGGTGATGCCAAATCCAGCCCCCGATTTTGCCCAGTCGATCGTCGAAGTGATTGTTCAAGATAGCGGTGTCTCGAATGTGGTTGCAGGCATTATTTTTCGCAATCGCCTTTATGACACGATTTTTGAAGTGATTGTATTCACGATCGCCATCATGGGAGCTTATTACCTATTGGCGAACGAAAAACCTGACCGTCAGGTGTATCAGTTCACTGATCAGCCTTCAATCGTGTTGGCCCGACTGGGAGCGACGATCGCAGCCTTGGTCGGCATCGAGTTAGCGATTCGGGGGCATCTGAGTCCGGGCGGCGGCTTTGCGGCTGGCGTTGCGGGTGGAACGGCGATCGGCCTTATTGCCATTACTGCTTCACCGGAGTGGATGCAGGCGATCTATCAACGCTGGCAGGCAGCCACCTGGGAAAAAATTTCGGTGTTGATTTTTATCGTTCTATCCGTGATCACCCTTGCCGGAGTAGAATTACCGCACGGAGAGTTGGGCGCACTGTTTAGTGGTGGAGTGGTTCCTCTGCTCAACCTTCTGGTCGCAATCAAAGTGGCATTAGGATCGTGGGCAGTGATTTTGGTGTTCATTCGATATCGCGGTTTGTTGTAAGGGTCAGACGACACAAGGTTTGGCGCTTGATTGTGCTGACGGTAGTCGGGCTGCTGTTGATTATGGGGCAACCCGTTTTGGCGAGACAGGTTGAATTGCACAGCGGATCAATCGGTCCCCTGGCCCAAGCGCCCCACACCATAGAAACCGCGCCATCTTCTTTACTCCAGCAAGGCATTGCTGCCTACGAAGCGGAGCAGTATCTCACTGCGATCGACCATTGGCAACAGGCATTAGCAGGTTTTGAAGTAGCAGACGATCGCGACCAGCAAGCATTGACGTTGAGCTATCTCTCTTTGGCCTACCAGCAGCTCGGTCGCTGGCCAGAGGCGGATACCGCAGTGACTCAGAGTTTAACACTCGTACAGTCTTCAGATGCTAGCGCTGCCGTTTTGGCAAAAGCATTGAATACCAAAGGGCGATTGCAGTGGTATCAGGGGGCAATTGAGGCTGCTTTGAAAACCTGGCAGCAGGCCACTCAGGCTTATGAACAGGAGGGCGATCGAACCGGCATCCTGATCAGTTTAATTAATCAGGCACGTGTCTTACAAACCTTAGGTTTTAGCGTTCAAGCCGAACAGCAGTTAATTCAAGCAGAGCAACTGCTCCAGCAAGAAACTGATCCCAATTTGCAGGCGACCGGATGGCGAAATCTCGGCAATGCCTTGCGCCGTGTTGGCAAACTGCAAGAATCGCAGCAGAAATTGCAGGCCAGTTTGCAGGTGCAGTCTGTGAATCCATCGGTGCAGAGCGCTACCTTACTGGATTTGGGTAACACCGAACGGGCACTGGCCAATCGAGCCTTGGCCATTGGCAACACCCGTGCAGCCACTCAGCACTTCCAGACTGCTCAAACGGCCTATCAGCAAGCTAGTGCGATCGCCCCATCTGGTCTAGGTCAGCTTCAAGCTCAGCTCAACTTACTCAGCCTTCTCGTCGAAACGGATCAGGATGCTCGTGCGATCGATCTGGCCAAGTCCTTATCACCTAAATTTGATGCCCTGCCAGTGACTCGTTCAACCCTCTATGGACGGCTGAATTATGCCCGCAGCCTCAGCAAACTCAATGCGCGTCAAGGCAATGCCTCTAGTCCTGAAACATTAGCCACTTTTCTCGCCGTCACCCAGCAGCAGGCTCAGTCCGTTGGCGATCGCGCAGCAGAATCCTACGCCTTGGGACAGCTTGGTGAACTTTATGAGCAAGCAGGTCAATGGACTGAAGCCCAAACGCTGACTCAGCAGGCACTCTTACAGGCAGAAGCTTTGCAAGCCCCCGATATTCGCTATCGTTGGGAATGGCAACTGGGACGACTAGCAGAACAACAAGGCGATCGATCGAGTGCATTAGCTGCTTATGAGGCAGCGGTTGAATCATTAAAATCAGTGCGGAATGATTTACTTTCCATCAGTGCTGACGTTCAATTTTCCTTTCGCGATGACGTAGAACCCGTCTATCGTGGATTAGTCGAGCTGCTGTTAGTGGCTGAACCGGGCAAGTCGCCCAGCCAAGAGAATTTGAAGCAGGCTATCCAGCAGGTCAACTCCCTGCAATTGGCTGAATTAAATAATTTTCTAGGCTGCAACATTGCTCAAGTGGTGGATTTAGGAGAAGTCAAAGCTGATCCAACTGCGGCTAAGCTTTACCCAATGATTTTGCCGAATAAGCTGGCGATCGTCCTGGAACTCCCAGATCAGCCGCTGCTCTATCATGAAGTGCTGCAACCTCGATTGGAGATTCTGACGGCGCTGCAACAGTTACGCCAGGATTTGAGTGCTGCCGATCGAACCCCAGAAGCAATCGCTGGATTAAACCAACTGCATCAATGGTTGATTGCGCCGTTTCAAACCGAGTTACGAGCTCAGACTCAGTTGAAAACGCTGGTGTTTGTACTGGATGGAGAGCTGCGGAATGTGCCGATGGCGGCCCTGTATGATGGGCAGCAATATTTGCTCTCTGAATATGCGATCGCAGTCGCTCCCCGCTTAGAGCTATTCCAGCCCAGTCCTCGTCCCGCTCAGCTCAATGTCTTTTTAGGCGGCGTAGGAGAACCTCAGACTTTAGCCGATCGGGCCTTTCCCAAAATTGAATATTTAACGCCTGAACTGGAGCAAATCCAAAAGTTGGTGAATGCCAAACAGCCGCTTCTAAACCAGGCTTTTACCGAACCGAATCTGGAAAAAGAGTTGCAGACCGGAGAATTTTCGGCAATTCACCTAAAAACCCACGGCATTTTTAGCTCCGATCCGGAAGAAACATTCATCGTCGCCTATCAGGAATTGATTACCGGACGCGACTTAGGGCGGCTAATTCAAGTCGGACGATTGGGTGAAGCGAGTCCGATCGAGCTATTGGTGTTAAGTGCCTGTTCCACTGCTCAGGGGGATAATCGGGCTGTGTTGGGGTTAGCCGGAATGGCCGTGCAGGCCGGAGCACGCAGCGTCGTTTCGACTTTATGGGAAGCGCAGGATCTACCCAATACTCAATTGATGATTCAGTTCTATCAAGAATTGCTGAATCCACAGATCAGCCGAGCCGAAGCGCTTCGTAAAGCACAGCTCCACTTACTGGAATTGGGATACACCACACCCCATGTTTGGGCAACTTATGTGCTGGTCGGCAATTGGCTGTAATCATCACCGCGTTGTCATTGCCGATCGTTCTCTCGCAACCAGGTCTCTAGTTCCGATCGTGTAGAAAAATCCAGCAGCGCTTCCCCTAATTCCTCTAATTGCGGCAAGGGTAAAGAGGCGATCGTTGTTCTGATGTCCAGAGGTAACTCCTGACCCAGTCGGCGTGTGAGTAATCGCAGCACCAGATTCAACGCTTCTGCCTGTTCTCCTTCTTGTCTGCCTTGTTCCCTACCTTCTTGTCTGCCCTGTTCCCTGCCTTCTGCTTTGGCTTCTTGGTAGACTCTTGTTTCCTCTAACCGTAGATTAAGCATCGCTTCTACCTCTTGACGACTTAATTCAGCAAACCGATAAACCATAATNCGTCGTTACAACCTCTATTATCGCCTGTCGCTCTACCTCGCTAGCTGTCTCTTGCAGGGTTCTTTGCAACAGATATTGAGCTTCGCTTGGAGCTTGTTTACGATCGAGAGTTGTCAGGACCATTGTTGCGACTCCGATCGGCAGTTGGCGAATGGCTCCCAATTCATCCAGGTAAATTCGATGAACCTGATCGCTGCTTAACAGGGCACGATAGGGTCGAACTTGAGTTTGTTCCAAATTGCGGGATGGATAAATGACAACAGCTTGCCAATCTCCACACCTGGCCCGATTTCGGTAAAAATACAAAAATGATTCGCCGAATAAGCGCTCATAGAGTTGTTCATCTTTCTGGAATTGCACCTCACAGAAGTAAACCACCCCTGATGTTTCGGTCTCAGGCGGTAGAAATACGCCATCAATTTCAAACTTGGGTTCTTTAACCGCGACCGAATCAAACCGGTAGTCTTGAGCGTTGAGGGGAGGATTTGGCAAGAGTTCAAACAGTGTGGTTGGGGCTTGTTGAAAGATTTTGTAAAAAATGGAATCTCGGCGCATCGTTGGCACAAACCGGCAGAAGAAAATTTAGATCAAGCGTACTATTAATTGGTTTTGTAATCAACGATGCGATCGCCCACATTTAACCTACAACACTCGATCATCACTCACTTTGAAGTTGCACAGATCCGACGATCGGCATTTCAATTAATTCTGTAGCATTAATGGTTGTCAATAAATTTTGCCACTGCGTCATTAAGGCTGGATTTTGCGGATCGGTCAGACGCTGTTCAGCCACCTGGGCCAGAGCATCGTACCAAACTTCTGGAGAAGCAGAATCAATTTGGCGTTGGCGATCGGGCGTGAGAGCAACCCGCTGCACCCAACCATCTACCTGAATATTGGGAGTTGTGTGGCCAGCACAAGCTAATTTGAAATACCAGTGATAAAAAGTGTCTTCCTTGAGTTGGTAATCCGGCGACTCAGGTAACTGAATGCTGACAATTCCAGGTTGCGCAGGCAGCATGAAGCGGGTGCGGTAAAGGCGCTGCATTTCATTCACGCCTACAAGCACCGAGAATTCTCCATACTGGACTTGTTCGGAACCATAGGGGACGTAAAACAGAAATGTCGGATGGGCTGCGGTTGTTAAAACTGGATTTTCTACCGGAATTAGCGCTCGCACTGACTGATCGCCTGCGGTGCAAACGGCTTCATCTCCGAGAGAACCTCCCGATCGCGTCCGGTTAGGTGGTGGCGTTGAAGGAGGGGCAGGCGGCAGTTGCTTAACCTGTCCGCTGCTTAAACTGGGCTTAAAAACAGGCCATGCGGTGGCTGGTAAACTAGTCCAGCAGCATAGACCGATCGCGACCAATCCAAAATATCTTGACCATTTCATCGCTGCACCACTGTTCATCTCCTCGACCTCCCGATCGATTTTCCTCTTAATTTGTTGGAATCGTTTGCTTGATTTATTCACGGTTTATGTTGGATTGAGGGAAGTTGAATGCCACCCCTTCTGAATAGCTGCACCAGCGTACTAGCTAGAACTAGCGCCAGAGCGGCAGGAACGATCGCCAACCAACCTCCTTTCAGCAGTAAGAACCAGCAAATTTGGTAGAGTCCCACCAGCGCCAGACCGATCGCCACCAGCCACCAGCGTTTCGTACTCCAGCGCCAGGTAATTCCGGCTCCAATCGCGGCCCACACCCAGATCCACATCGCATCGGCCCATTGTGGCAATCCCCAAATCAGCGGCCTTTGATTTTGGACAGCACTTAGCATTTGACTCACCTGATGCGCATGCACCCAGATCCCCGCCATTTCGCCATCGGGTGTGAAGAAACTATCGCGGGCGATCGGCGCAGTGGTTCCCATTAAGACGATGCGATTCTCCACAAAGTTGCGATCGACCTTGCCTTGCAACACCTGATCGAGCGTGACGCGCTGACCGGGCGCAGCTCTACGGTAGTTAATCATCACCTGGCTGCTGAGGCCATCCAAATCCTGGTAGGCAACAAACCGAGCAGGCAACCGCGAAAAGGTGACTGGACCAAACTGCCATTCGCCGTTGGCATTCACTTCTAAAGGTTTAACGCCTTCGGCATAAAGATATTTGAAAGCAAGCTGGAAACTAAAGCTGTAGGGTGTCGCGCAATCGGGAGGAGAATCGGCCACTTTTGGGTCATAGGACAGCATTTGACGGCGCACAATTCCACCCGCTGGATCGGCACTCGCAACATTGCCATCCAGCAGCAGATCGCTGAAGCCCACCTGACTCAAGCGCTGGGTGTTAGAAAATTCAGGGGGTGGCGCAAAGTTTTTATCGGTGGAGCCAAACCAACAGACCGTCAACAAATTAGGGTGCTGCTGAAACTGCCGCATTAAGTCCGATCGCCCTTCTCCTCTAGGCTGATACCGATGCATATCAACGCCGATCGCGCGGGGCTGCATCTGGGCCACTTTGTCGATCGCAGCAGCCAGGGTTTTGTCCTGCAAGGGATAGCCATATTGATTTGTATCTTCTTGAGTGACTTCTACGACCAGAATGCGAGAATCTGCCACTTCTGCCGGACGCAGCCGCAGCAACTGGTCATAGGCGCGAAGTTCAATGCCTTGTAGTCCGCCTAGCCAGCGCATACCCATAACTAATCCGGTGGCGACCAGACTGGTCAGGGCTGCTAGTTTGAAGGAGATCGAGGGGGAATTGGTGCGAACGGGGGAGAGCGGGGGAGCAGGGGAGAGGGGAGAAGGGGGGAGGGAACCGCTGAGGGATTGCCAGTCGAGGGGGACTTCTGCTGGATTTTGGCAAATGACGGGCAACCAGGAGGCACAGGGAAATTCGCTTTCCAGACCTTGTAGCCTTTCCCTGGCTTCTCGTACGGCTGGATAGAAGGACTGTCCCCCCGCAAAGGCGGCAAGAAACTGGGTGAGAAAGGTTTGGGCGACACGATCGGGCACGGGTTCTCGCATCACGATCAGCTGCGGAATGTTTAGATCGGCCATGGCACGGGCTAAACCTAGACCATCGCAGGAGTTGAAAATGGCAATTTGCAAACCGCGATTGATCGCTGCTTTGAGCGCATTTTTAAGTTGGGCGATCGTCAAATTTTCCTGGGGGTTGATCGCCAATTCTCCGGTAGAACCATCGGCCTGACTGCTGCTGTGGCCCCCAAAAAACAAAATATCCCAGCCTTGCGTTGCCCAAAGATGCTGATCCAATTCCGCCCGCGTTGGCTCCACCAAAAAATCAATTTCGGTCTGGGGGAGAGCTTCTAATAAAGCCCGATCGTGCTGTACATCAATGCCTTCGCTGTTGCCTAGCACCGCCAGAATGCGAACTTTTCCGGTCGGCTGTCGCAACACGCGGTTCACCTGACCATATTCCGCAACGCTCAGGGCTACCTCTGCCAGAGGATAGTCCTCAAAGAAGCTCCAGAGATGCCAGGGAAAGCGACGCAGCAGCGGATCTTCCGTTTCGACCACCACCCGGATTTCGTCATGCGGCGTTAAATGGGTGCGTAAGCGGCGATCGATCTTGCGAAAGGTTTCGGCTTCCAACCAGCGATCGAGGGCTGGTTTCAACTGATGCGACAATTGCTCCAATGCTGTAGGCGACACATTGGTAATGCCCTCATCCTCAATTTCGATCGCGCCTCGCCGCAGGTTCAACCGCTGATTTAAGGCCTGGTGCAGCGATCGCCACTGGTCATACAAATTGGCAATTGCAGGAGCAGCCGGCAAACTGCCCACCCATTGAGTCGGAACGATCGGCGTTGTTGCCGTTGGGCTGACGGTTACCCACTGCACCGTCACGGTGGGAAAGCCGCGCTGCCAGTTGCCTTGGCCTAACTTCAAAACAATGAGCTGCTGCATTGAAGCGTCCTAAATTGAGATCCCCAGGGTTAGACCACAAAACTTTCTGTGGCTTGGTTATTTTCTAGCTGAATCTGCACCTGGAAGCGGGTTTCAGCCGAACAGCGGAACCGCCGCAATTGAATATAGCTGTCCTGTTCCCCGGCTTGGATATTCTGGAGAATCTCGCCCGTTTCATCCAACAGCTTGAGTTCTAAGCCAGCAGGCACGATCGGCATTTCGATCGGATAGAGCTGCACCAGAATGGCAACTCGTCCATCGGCTTCATGGGTCAGGTAGATCACCAGCGCCACTCTCTGATCGGCCAGATCAAATGGTTTGGCCTGCATTACATCTGCAAACGCTTCACGGGTAGGAGCAGCGGTCGATCGAAATGCCGTTGCTAACTGCTGTTCGCCAAACAAACTTTCCAACGATTGCCAGCCATTGCTGACCTGCTGTTGCAGCCATTGCCCCAGATTCACCCGTTCAGTCGTCATCGTTCCCCCCTGTTCTTGTGTTCTTGCTTGATAAAACCGCTGCCGCCAGTTCCGATTCTGCATCAAAGCGCCCCACTGCTCAAATGGAATCGAGAGGCGGGGAAACGCCAGATCAGGATTGGCCAAGCGCTGCAATAAATTTTCGGCCTGGGTCACAGGCAATTCCGGCAAGGGTCGCACTTCCGATCGCGTCTGGGCATTCGGACAAAATTGCAGCGTTACCCAAAGGCTACTCCAGTCCTGCGTCAGTTCCGCTGCGTCTAGATTGTAGGTGCGATCGTCCGCATCATATCGTCCGGCTTTGAGTTGCTGATGCGTGGCATAGCCCCATACTCTAATCCAGGGCGCTTCTTCGATCGCATTTGGCTCCAGTTCGACTTGAACCGCCAAGTAATAGTCCGCCACCCAATCAGGAATATCCACCCACTCCTGCGGCACAGCCAGCTCTGCATCATCGATCGCCTCAGTCGGAATCAGCGCCAATCGAGTATTGCCGATCTGAATTGCTGATCCATTCACCGCTTCCCAAAGTACTGCCCGATCGGTTGGCCAAGGCTGAGCATCAGACCGATGTTCGGTTTGAATCCAGTTCAGCACCGCATCGAGACAGACCTGATTCACATAGCCATTCCAGCGGCTGGCCGCATTGCTGTACAAGGACTGTTCGGAATTCAGCGTTGGCGTAATTTCTATCCACAGTTCAGTTGGATCGGCAAAGGCAAACATGATCGGGGTTCCTTATAAAGCTAGATGGATGGAGCAAGGCCGTTTGACTGATAGCGAGCATTCAGCCATTCATCCAAAGCGGTGCTCATGTCCTTTATTAGGGCAGGAGTCGGTGTGATATTCAGCGCAGCACTCCATTGCACGATCGCAGTTAGCAGCGATTCACGGGCTTTGCTTAAGCGACGGGAAACCGAAGCCTGACTCATTTCCATTTCGCGCATAATTTGCTGCTGCGTTAAGCCCTGCTGATAGTAGAGCCGCAGAATGTCTTGCGACTGGGCATCCAATTTCCCCAACGCCTGAGTCAGGGTTTGCGTCAGCTGCATTTGCTGACGGCTGCGATCGTCCAATTCCTCCTGGGCCACCAGATCAGACAGCAGAGAATCCGAGTCTGGATCGGGCAAATTATCCTGGAATTCGATCGTTTCTTCCCCAAACTGCGGCGCATTTAAAGAACCGACGTTCGGATAGAGGAACGATCGTGTCCAGCGAGCCATTTGTGCCACCCATCGCTCGATCGTGGCTGCGGGTAACGCAGATCCAGGGGTTAACAATTGGCTTTGCCGCTCCCGGTTATACAACTGCGCCACAGTTTCCCATAAGGCCGCATCCAACTGGGGCAGCTTCTCATGAGGTGCAGGCGGCACATACTGGGTTTTGAAGCAGAGCCAGACCAATTGATATTGGGTAATTTCAGTTGCAGTCAACCCAGCCTGATGCAAAGACTCCAGCAACCGTTTTTTGCTAATCCGCCGCAATAGCGACCAGTCGGTTGAGAGATCCACTACCTGTCGTTGCCGCAGGGCATCTCGCAAGGTACTGCTGAAAGCCATCCCGGCAAAGGTTTTGAGGCTGGCTCCTCGATCGGGATTAAACCCCTTCAGCACAGCGGGCACTTCGGCGATCGCAATTTGAAAACAGTCCGGCAGCCGATATTGCAGGTCAGTAAACTTGCGTACGGTCTGTTGAGCAGCCCAATAGCAAGGCTCTTGCAGATAGGCCGAAAGATGCAGGGTCGATCGATTCGCGTTCAAATCCTCGGCTTGTTGCCAGTGGCGATACCAATAGAGCGCCCAGAATTTTTCGGAGGTAGGTTCTTTGACTTGATCGAGCCGCTGCTGCATTTGACGGCGCAATCGCCCATCCGTAATCCAGCGATCGAGATGATCGGCTTCAAACTGCAAAAAGGTGGAAAACAGCTCAGTAAGTTGCTGACGAGGACGCATAGATGGGCCTTGACGACACAAGATAAATCAACCTGAATCCGCTCAAACATTGGTCTGTTGCGGAGTTGATAACTTCTACATCCTACTATTCAGCCCGCTCAGTGCCACATCGGGGCAGGTTTTTTGTAAACAAATGTAAATTCCTGAATAAAACTTGCATCTCATCCCAATAAGTCATCAGGGAGGAACACACACCCTCAAACACCAAGTGATTCGGATTGATTTTAAGGAGAACTTCACCATGGCTACTTACGGAAATGATGTCATCGGCGGCAGCAACTACAGTGACTATATTGATGCACTAGCTGGCAATGACTATGTTTATGGTTACGACGGTGCAGACACGCTCTATGGTGCTGAAGGCACGGATGTCATTTACGGCGATGGCGGCAATGACTATATTGATGGCGGCAGATATTATGCTAACGCTTATGGATCGGCAATTGCTGACTACAGCAACAACTACCTCTACGGCGGCACTGGCAACGACACCATTCTGGGCGGCTATGGTTATGACTATATTGATGGTGGCTACGACAACGACTCTCTCTGGGGCCTGAACGGCAACGACACGATCTACGGCAACTATGGTTCAGATACCGTTTACGGTGGTGCTGGTAATGACTACATCGATGGTGGCAACTACTATGGCTCCGTCTATGACTACAGTAACAATTACCTCTACGGCGAAACTGGGAATGATACCATCTTAGGCGGTTATGGATATGATTACATCGATGGTGGCTATGACAATGACTCCCTCTGGGGGATTGACGGCAACGACACGATCTACGGCAACTATGGTTCAGATACCGTTTACGGTGGTGCTGGTAATGACTACATCGATGGTGGCAACTACTATGGCTCCGTCTATGATTATAGCTATAACTACCTCTATGGCGAAACAGGCGATGACACTATTCTCGGTGCCTACAGCTATGACTACATTGATGGCGGCACTGGCAACGACTCGCTGTGGGGCTTAGATGGTAATGATACGATCGTCGGTGGGTTTGGTAATGACAGCTTGTATGGCGGAAATGGGGATGATTACCTCAATGGCTATGGCAACACCATCAACAATGACTCCCAATATGACTACCTGACCGGTGGTGCTGGTAAAGATACCTTTGTTCTGGGCACTTCGACAGGCGTCTTTTATAATGAAACCGGCGACGGCTATGCTGTCCTGAACGATTTCTACTGGGCAGATGACAAAATTCAGGTGAAGGGAATCAGCAGTCAGTATTCACTGGAATACAAAGCAGTGACTGGTATTGGCACCTCTGCCTGGGATACCGAAATTTACTACACAGGCGGTGGCAGCAAAGAACGAATCGGCATTGTGAAAGACAATACCAACGTGGTGTTGGGTTCCGACTTCAAGTTCGTCTAGACCGATCGCCTTTTACGCTTCTTCTGAGGACACAGATCATAGAGCAGGTATAGCGAAATGCTGTATCTGCTTTTTCTTTTGCATCAGCTAACTTAAGATGAATCGATCGCCTTTGAGCTGTCAGCTTTTCTTCTGAGTGAAAAATATTTTTACATAACCCAATAGAGATTAAACATTAGAATAACTTTTCATTGACCCTTAAACTGATTAATCATTCAGCAGTTGGGATTTATTTTTCAAACGATGTATTACTATAGAGTTATGGAGTACCGTGATACGGTTTCTGAGATGTGGAGCAGCTAAATCTTGTTCCCCGGAAACTTGGTGCAGTAGATCGCAAATTGGATTCGGCAGAGCCCTTGTTCTGCTCCCTCCTCAAGTTTCTTGAGATTTGTGATCTACTGTTTTTTTCTTGACTCACAAAGCCAAATTTCAAAAGCTATTTGTGGTCCAATCTCATTTCCTTCAATCTTTTTTCAAGATCAGACTTTTGTTTCAGCGTTTAACCCGATTACCTATCCTATGACAAATCTTCAGGCCAGCCAGACGATCGATTTCCATAGCGACCCTTATCGGGATGCTTATCAGCGAATTAATGGGATTGTGATCGAAGGAGAACAGCAAGCCTATGAAAACTTTGTTCAGCTTTCAGAACTGCTGCCGGAGCATCAAAAAGAGTTGTTGCGATTAGCCAAAATGGAAGCAGGTCATCGTAAAAGCTTTGAAGCCTGTGGTCGGAATCTAGACGTTATCCCTGATCTGGAATTTGCTCGTCAGTTTTTTGCTGATTTACATCAAGTTTTCCAGGCCGCAGCAGATGCCAAACAAGTTGCTACCTGTTTAGTGGTTCAGGCATTGGTGATTGAATGTTTTGCGATCGCCGCTTACAACGAATATCTACCCGTTGCAGATGATTTTGCCCAGAAAGTTACTGCATTGGTTGTGAAGGATGAATACAGCCATCTGAATTTTGGAGAAATCTGGCTCAAGCAATCTTTCGAACAGGTTAAAGATGAAATCAAAAGAGCAAATCAACAGGTATTGCCGATCGTCTGGAAAATGTTGAAACGGGTAGAAGCGGATATGCAGACGTTGGGCATGGTCAAAATGGCTGTGATTGATGATTTTATCGGTCGCTATAGTGAAACACTGAGTCAGATTGGCTTTAGTACGCCAGAGATTTTACGCATGTCACTGGCTGGTCTGTAACTTTGAGTTTCAAAGCCAACATCATCCCAGAATAATAGCATGTCCACTCTACTGCCCTAGTTTCTTCTGTTTGCAAAATCAAAGAAATACCAAGAAATACCTTGTTAGAAAGAACAGGCAATTCGAAAACCATATGTCTTATCTTTCGCAAAGTGACTGTTTCTATGGCGTCGAGCAGAAGAATAGGGTTCAACATCCCAAGACCCACCCCGCGCAACTCTCCAGAGTTTGTCTCCGTTGTTTATCCAAACACTACCATCTGTAGGAGCATCAACGTAATTATCATGCCAGGGGTCGGCACACCATTCCCAAACGTTACCATGCATGTCAGATAAGCCAAAAGTGTTTGCAACTTTGAAATAGTCTACTCTTGTTGTTCCTCTTCGATAATTGGCATTTATATCTTTGTAGTTTGCAAATTCACTAGAAATGCTTTTTCCAAAGTGAAATGGTGTACTTGTCCCTGCACGGCAAGCATATTCCCACTCTGCTTCGCTGGGTAAGCGATAAGCTCGGCCTGTTTTTTGAGCTAACCGTTGACAAAATTCAATTGCCTCATCCCAGGAAACACACTCTACAGGAGAGCCTTTTCTACCTGTGAAATTAGCTGGATATGGTTCTAAATCACAATTAATTTTAGGAAGTTGGGTCACAGCAGTCCATTGCGCTTGTGTAATAGGATAGCGACTCAGCAAAAATGATTTGATATGAACAAGATGCTGAGGGCGTTCGTCATAGACTCCTTCTGTTGGTGAGGAACCCATCATAAAGCTACCATCGGGAATCACTACCATGTCAAGGTGAAGTCCATTCCCTAAATCTTCTCGAAACTGTTCAGCTTGCCTCGTTTCACGACTATATTCCTGACCATCGGCTGCCAAAGTCACTACTGCAAATTTGAACGATCGAGTTTTTAGTGAGATAGGTTGCTGGTTTTGACTTGGGATCAGTTCTTGCTCAGAACCTGTAGCAGTTGCAGTTTCAGGAGTCGTTGAGCCAGGAGAAATATTGGACGGTACAGAATTGGTAGATGAATCAATATTCAGTAGGCCGAATAGATTTGGAATCGGCGAACTGCTAGATATCGCACTATCCTGTCCTCGATCAAGAGGATCTGATTGCATAGGCTGGGGATTTGCCTTTGTCTGTAGCGAAGCAAAGATTCTGGTTTCAATCTCAGCAATATCTTCATCGCGCAAGCCTAATAAAACTTGAAGACGTTGCATTGCCTCTTTTGCTGCCCGACTGAGGGGAAATTCATCTGCTATCTCTTTCACCAGAGTCCCTTGATAGAGCTGAAGATTAGCCAATCGTTCTTGATGGGGGCGAAGTAGCTCTGCTTCAATCTCCTGAGCATCTGCCTCTGTTAATCCCAATCGCTTACGCAAAATTGTCAGTGCTGTGATTCCTGCTGGACGGATTCTACCTTGGTCCACATATTGAGATGCTTCTTTTCGATATTTCAGTTTTGGGTCACCCTTAGGTGACTTTGCTAGGAGAATTTTGTACCCCTCTTCTACGGGATAGATTTGAGGTGTCATGTCAGGTTTGGCTTCTTTCACTCTCACGGCAGCATATTCATGGAGTTCATCTACTGAAATCCAACCATCATTATCTGCATCAGCTGCACCTTTTTCGATACCTTCAACCAAATAGCGTGTATAAATCGATAATTCTGAATTTTCTGATATTGTTCCATCTGAACCAAAAGAATATTCCGTCGAGGTTGAAGATGTCAAAATTGCACGTCCCTTGCCGCCTAATTGCTCTTTCAACTGGACGTGACCATCATCTTTGACCATCATTCCGTAAGCAATTGCACCACTAAAACAGCAATCCAGAATGACCACTTGTCGTTTTGACCCACTCTCACCGAAACTTTCATGTAACATAGTTGCTGCGACAGCAGAGGGCTTAATCAATCTGCCATTTTCCTTGCGGGTAGCACGACTGGCTAGATAGAATTTGCCTTTTTCATCTCTGATGCCATGGCCTGAAAAGTACAACAACAGTAGATCTTCTTTTTTACGATCGCGGAACAATCGATCGATTGCTTCTTCCATTTCTTGCCGTAGCGGATTCTTCAATAGAGTAACATCTGCTTCTGCAAACCCACCTATTTCCGGATGAATCAGGACACGCCACATCGCTTCTGCATCCCGAACTGCTCCAGGTAAAGGAGTTAACCCAGACTCATATTCACTCACGCCGATCAACAACGCCAACTTCGCCATCTAGCCCTAACCCTCAACAAACTTTTGGGCTGCTTCGATCGCTGCTATCAACTCAGCCTGACTGCTCGCTTTGACCTTCAATTTCCGACCATTCGCCTCTACTTCCATCTCGATCACCTTACCCGATAGTCGATCGCCCAGAAAGCCCATCAGTTTTTTCGCATTTTCAGCGCTCACCTCTGCTGTCAGTAGCCCCACTAAAAAGCCACCTAAAGCCTTATTGCCCGCAGGCGGGTTGGGATCCAGCACTCGATCGACCTGTTCCACCTCATCTAGATCTCGCAATTGATTCAGCAAGTTTTGCGCCTCGTCATCCCGCTCCTCGCCATCCAAAGTTGGATCTTCAAACCCGATCGTTACCTTCACCTTTGCATCTTCTGCCATAGTGCTTGACACCTGATAATCGCTAACTAGCAATCGCAATCACTGCGATCACTTCCTTCAATTTATCTTAGTTGCACAAGAACTACGAAAGCACCACAATAGGTTTCGAAAATCTGTTTATAGAACCCATTTGACATCTTTACAATTAGGAATAGGGTAATGAAAATCCCTGAATCGAAGCACTATGCCGTATTCCAGCAGCCTCGCCAATGCCCGGTGTTTTGCCTAATCCCTCAAACTTTTCGGTTTTCCGATCGTATGCTAGAATCGATCGCCGCTTTGTGGTCAGATAGATCGTAGTTTTAGTGACGGTAATGCCCGTCAGCTCATTTACATCCGGCACACTAAACAACACCCGGTTGGTTAAACGATCGCCCCTTCCACGATAATCAGCAACATATACTTTGTTTTGATAAACCGAGTAAAGATAACCATCGTGATAACTTAAACTATTGACGTTGGCATAGTCATTGACGTTGTAGCGCTTTGCGATGGTCTCGGTTGCGGTGCCTAAGTTCATTTCAGTCAATAAGCCCCGATCGCGATCGCTCAACAAGAGTCGCTCGTGATCAACTGCGGCAATCCCAGAGAGATGTTCAAAAAATAAGGGTCGGTAAACTTGAAACTGATTGGATGAAACGGTTTTTTGTGTTGCCATACGGAATCTCTGCCGCGTTAGGACTGTGATTGCACCAATTGTGATTGCACCAATACCGAACCTAACCCGATCGCTAGACACCCAAGCGCGATCGACAAGAAAGTTAACTCAAGTTGAATGATTCGAATGTTTCTTAAAGTTCAGCAAATTAGGCCCAAACCTACCGGAATAGATTCAGGATAAGTGGGCGATCGAAGGGACCGCCCATCTGCTGATCTATCGTTCTAACACCGTCATGTATTTACCTGCGGCAAAGGGTGCGGGAACAATGGGCGTGAATTTCACCCGGTCATTTGCAATCCGTTTGACGTAGAACTCGTTGATCGTATGCAGCACCTGTTCGCGGGTGCCGATAATCCAGATCTGGGTTTTGTCACCATGACCTTTCTGGCCCGAAAATTCCGTTGGCGGTTGGTCCTCAGGAAAAATGGGCAGCAGTTCGTTGAACTCTGTACTCATCAGCTTATTTCACCTCATTTGTGGGGTTTGTAGAGGAAAGCTCAAGGTGTGGTTCGTGACCACTTATGAGCGATGAGCGAGGCCAATGGGCTAAAATTGCCCATAGCCCAGCATCCTGCGACTAACAGGAAGCCACGGGTTAGCTGGTTAGGGGTGTTGGAGCACTTCCTAATCAGCGCCTCACCTTAAGCTGTTCGTACTGGGTGTTTCACCAGCATTGCCTAGCATAGAAGAAAGGTTGCTGGAACACAAGCGTATAGAACGATCGAATTTTGGATTTTGGATTTTGGATTTTAGATTTTAGATTTTGGATTGGGCGACTGGGGGTTGAAGCCTGGAGGGGGCAATCGATCGTTGAGCGGACTGTGTGATTCGAGCCACTGTTCCGCAAGTAATGTGAAATTTTTGTAATTTTGCTACATCGGTGCGATCGATATTCCGGATTAAGGTCTACATTAATGAAAGTGCATCAGCTTGACATTCGGATCACATAGAGAAATATCAATCATTATCTTGGGTGCTGATCATTGGTATGTATACAGCTGAATAGAAAATATTGCTTGATGGTTCAATCAACTGCTTTCCTTTAAGCTGGAAGCGTATTTTTGAATACGCTTCAATTTTTGTGCTGTNAACCCTAAGTACAGGACAAAAACTGCAAGGCTTGCAATAATTCCTTTTCGCACTCCTCGATGTTCAGCAATACTCTACGCAGATAGTCTAATCCATACCGGAAGATACTCTTGGCTTTACGTCCATGCTTTTTGAGCTTAATCGGTTCGTGCTGCGCCAGCCATTCCCCCGTTCTGAAGGCCCAACACAACCCAATCGTTAACAATGCGATCATCCTCGATAAGCGCTCTGGCTCACTCAGGTGGGTCGATTCCAGGCGAAATCCTCGGCTCTTGAAACAACCAAACAACGTTTCCATCTGCCAGCCATAATGCCCTGATAAGAGGGAAGGAACCTCAACCCCCTAAACTTGGAATAGACGGATTGCTGCGACTGGTCACTACGGTTGCTCGCATCCAAGTCAGCCAAACTCAACCCCCAGAGGAACCCCCGCTATGTCAGAGCGAGAAACTCCCCCCCATCCAATGCCATAGCCATCAATCTGTGGCTCAATCTGCCCTTAGCCCATCGCAAGCGCCTGATCTGGATTCTCAGTCAGATGTTGGAAAACCAGATGGCGGCACAATTGAAGCAGGAGCAGAGCCATGAGTCCTAATCATGAAGCGGGTCTGTGGCAAAGCGAGAAAATCCAACCCCATCACCGCGACCGTCTCGCTATCGTCTATGTGCGGCAGTCTACCCTGCAACAAGTGCTTGAGCATCAAGAATCGACACGACTGCAATATGGCTTAGCCCAACGAGCGGTTGGGTTAGGCTGGCGTCAAGAGCGGGTTTTGACGATTGATGATGATTTAGGCAAATCCGGCAGCAGTGCGGAAGGACGAGTCGGCTTCCAGCGATTAGTCAGCGAAGTGGGCATGAACCATGTGGGCTTAATTCTGGGGATCGAGATGTCACGCTTGGCCCGCTGTTCCAAAGATTGGCATCAGTTGTTGGAGATTTGTGCCTTGTTCGGCACCTTAATTGCTGACCTGGATGGGATCTATGACCCCGGACAATATAATGATCGCCTCCTGCTCGGCTTAAAAGGCACCATGAGTGAGGCAGAACTGCACATTTTGAAACAACGCCTGGTTCAAGGCAAACGGAACAAAGCTCAACGCGGAGAATTAGGATTCAATGTCCCAAT
>LUGL01000053.1 GCA_002796835.1 Elainella saxicola E1
TTAACGCCAATAGCGGCAGCTTGAGCCGTGTCTAGCCAACGTTGGGATTCTTTTTGTGCCGTGGGTTTCTTCTTGTAAGTTTTCCGTCGTCCTGTGCGTTGACGACGACTCCACGTGTGTTGGTGTAATAAGCCTAATGGTTCTCCTTCTCCACTCACGGCGAGACAACTGTGGACTTTGATTCCTTGTTCTACCGTTCGTCCAAAGAAGCCTAAGCCCGTTGTTTTCTTGCGATGGGTGCCAAAGTTCAAATCAGTTGTATCTTGCACTGCTAATACGACATCTGAACGATTCACCCGTCCCAAGACAGCGCCCCTTTGACTTGCCATAATTCGTTTGGCACTGACCTGTGGATTTGCCCAAAACCGATAGATGCTTTGAGCTTCGGTTCGGTCCTGACTGGCCTGAGGCACTGTTTTATCAGGGTGACAACTCAATATGTCCAAAACCGATCGGAATCGTTGGCCATGTCGAAAATCTTTGAATGCAGCGTTGCGAATCTCCTAGCTTAACCAAGCTTGCATAGTTCACCTCAATCCTGTTGGCTAGGTAGATACAGTCATAGGATGATAATCTCACACTCATCCAGCAAAAGCTACGTCCTGTAACACTTCTACGCACTTTTGCGTAATGGATAGCGTTTATGCGCAGGTGGGACCGAAACGCAGCGATCAAGACCGATTTTCGATCGATTGAGTCTTTTGAACAGGTCGATCGAGTTCGACGATAGCTCGTTGAGTCNTTTGCACCTCGTCAACCTATCTCAGAGATAGCTGATTGAGTCTTTACTACTCGTCGTTGAGTCTCAGAACCTCATCGTTGAGTCTTTGCACCTCGTCAACCTATCCCAGAGATAGCTGGTTGAGTCTTTACTACTCGTCATCCAGTCTCAGAACCTCGTCGTTGAGTCTTTTTGCTGGGTTGATGGATTCCAGAGGTAGCTGATTGAGTTTTTGTACCTGATCGGTTGTCTCGACAACACCCTTTATCAGAAACAAAAAATAGCTGAGCAGGTTCGATCGATCGCCTCCCTATCAAAACTAATTGACTGCATATTCTGTAAACTGCCGCATAAATGGTGCATGAAACGCCAGGACAATATCCTGCTTAGGAACACCAAGCGCCACCAGTTGATTGGCAATTCCTGTTTCAGTGCCATCTTGCTGAATCCAAATCTTGTCATCCTTGATATCGATATGGATTAAGCAACCAAATTCCCGTCGATCGCCCTTCCAACCGACGTAGGTCAACTGATAGTGATCGTGTACTGGATCGAAAAGAGTTTGTATTTCCACTTCATCTGTGGCTGCGACTCGCTGCGCCCGTTCAGTTAATAACTGCATCACAAATTGACGATAGGTTTCTACAGCCATTGGACAATTTCCTCCCGTTGCACATCATAGATGACTAACCGAATTTCACTCCGCTGCACGACTGAGGCAATAAACTGCCGTTGAAAAAATGTATTGTAAACAGTGCTCGGCACAGCCAAGTAAAGTGCTCGATCGGGATCACTCTCTTCCAAGGCAAAGCAATAGTTAATAAACTGCCCCAGCGCTGTATGAAAGAGCGATGTCAATCAATTCTTGGATGACACCGGCGCGTTTGACCAGGCTAGGCACGGGGATTTGCTTGGCCGAGGTTTTGACGAACTTGGGCGCGGATGTAGTCCCAGTCATCGTCGGTCATGGGGGTAGCAGGAGAATCAAGCGCTTCGAGTAGTTTGCTTTCGAGTTGGGCTTTACGGGTGAGGTCTTCGATAACGAGAGCCTGGATGTAGTCGCCAAGGGTGGGGTATTGCGCAGTACCAAGTTGCGCTTGAAAGTATAGGGCAAGGTTTTCGGGCAGTTCAATGGTGATTTGCATGATTTGAAGTCCGCTCAGTTCAACTATTTTATTTCACATCTTTGCTGACCCTTTCGAGATCGATCGCCCTACCCCTGCCATCCTTATCTCCTTCCTCAGTTCGATCGCCCCTTTTCGCGTCTCTTCAGCGATCGCTTGAAAGGCTATGACTCGATCGATTCAGGGGGCGATGGGTTGATGTTGGCGATCGATTCGGTCTTGGGGCAGGTTGTGGGCGATCTCGTAGTTGTAATATTTGCAGTGGTTTTGGATAACGGAAATTGTATGCGCTAAGTGTACTGCGCTTCTTTGCTTTAAAAGCGTTATCAAGTAGGGCAAAAGACTTCCATCTGATTTTTCTAGCATGGATGTGAGCTTTACCGGACTAAGAGCGGTCTTTGTCGACAAAATTCTGAATAAGTTATTTATGGATTTGCTGTTGTCGCTTTGCTGCTCAATTTGATTGGTAGCATAATGAACTTCATTTAGCTTTGCAAATTTATACCAGTCAGCAACATTTATGGGAGTATCTAAAAATATTCCTTTGTTACCTTGCGATTGCATCGAATAAATAGCTGAATTTATCCTATTACCATTTAGATTATTTGTATTTCTGGCTCTATTCAAAATTTCTGATGCTTCGTTCGAAGATAACTTTAAAAGAGCTTTCACTGCTTCTTGACAAATTAAAAAATCATCAACATATAAAGCTTTTTCAAAAATATTAATAGATCTGTCAGGATAAATACTTGCCAGCGCTTTTAGAGCTGATTGACAGACATAAGTATTTGAATGATTCACATTTAATTGTAAAGCAGGAATTGCAGATGCTGATTTTGATAACTCCAAAAGTTTAATCTTGACAATTGTTTTGAGGTCATTCAATTCAAGTATTGCTTTGACAGTTAAGGACTGAAACTCTTGTCGGACTTCTCCTGCCAATCTCGCCCCCAATATCAAATCCACGTTATTCATCGCCAGCTTCACCACCCGCAATGCCTGCGCTTCCTCCTCGACCATCGCCAGCATCAAAGCAACCGGTTCAGTCCACTTCAAATGGTTGAGGTAATCCCGCTTCAGTTGTTCATCCCTCAATGTCGGTAATATTCGCAATAAATATTCTGCCGCATAATATTCCTGAATTAACTGATGGCGAAACTCAATATGCTCCTCAAAGTTCGGTTGAATGACGGATTGAATCAGGTGATAACTCAACAGATCTTTTAACCAGCGTTCCGCACAATCCCTAGCGTTTGCCCTGCCTTCTTGCTGCAAACAGGCTGTCAACAAATCAACTGCTTCCTCTCTCGACATCGACAGCCGAAAGTCGGTTGGTTTTCGATCGTGCATCAAGGCAAAGGCCAGATGACGCAACAGTTTAGGCCACTGTTCTCTCGAATCGGCAGCCGCATCTTGCTGAATGTCAGTGTCATAAAGTTGGGCGAACTCACGAAACGCTAAGCCCAGATTGGCTGGAACGCGATCGTTTTGGGCAAAAACGCGGCAGAGCATCCACAACAGCAGGGGAGTTTCAGCAAACTTCCGCAGTCTGTCGCCTTTAAGTTGTTGAAATAAACGGTTTCCTTCCTGCCTCAAATATCCCTGCACAAACTCCCGCATCTGGGATTCCGTCAGAGGCAGCATTTTCAGCGTTTTGGCGATATTCAAGTTGCCACCAATGCTCAGCTCTCGCGTCGAGACAATCATGGGTGTGCTGGCGCGATAACGATCGCGAAAGTTAGCCATGTTTGTCCTGAAAGCTTCTGGTAGCTCGTTTAGGCCATCCAGCAACAGCAGCAGCTTGCCCTGATCGAGTAACGTTTCAATTTCGGCGATCGTGAGAGGCAACTGATGACTGCGGCAAAAATCTTGAATCAATACCTCGATCGTCCCAGTACAGCGACGCAACTTCACCAATACCGGGATCTTTACATTTGCAGCTTGTTTCAGCACTTGGTCTGCCTCTTCCCACAGCAGCCATTCCAGAGAGGTCGATTTACCTGAACCTGGTTTACCTATCAGCAAGACATGATCAGACGCATATTTCCTCAGCCCTGCCAGAACATCCAACTGCTCAATCTGTTCCTGTCGTTCTGTTATTTCTTCCTGTAGCTCAGATAACTTCACAGTTTCTAGCCGCAGCTTTAGATGGCAAGAAAACTTGCGTTGCGGCGACTTGGCCAGGTTTTCCTCACAAAGTCGCTTCCGGTCTTCAACAGTCGTCGATGTGTAAACTTCCTGCCACTCGCGATAATCCTCATGATTAAGAATCGATTCCAAATACGGCTGAAAATCGATCGCTCTGACACTAATTCCAGCATCGGGCGATGACGAGGAATAGTTGTAAATGTGCGTTTCACCAATGTAGTTGGTGTTATTTGCCCCAGTCTGCGTTTGATAATTCTTGCCACCAAAGTTCGTCTGATTCATTCCTTGGGCTTCCGGCAATTGGGCAACCAAATCACTCCACCGCCGATCGTCACTTTCATGAAACTGCTGCTGAAGCTCTCGTAACTGGGGAAATTGCGCCAGAATCACATCGGTTGAAATCCCACCGCCACCCAAATCAATCGATCGATCGCGCGTAAACTTGACCATGCCGCAGACTTTCCCCGTCCGCTGATTCAGCAACGCCGATCCACTCATTCCCGGTCGCACCTGCCCCAGGTTAAACAAAATTCCTCCACTGCCCGTCACCCCGTCACAGTTAAACGTGCGCGGCTCACCCTGGCGATCGCCCTCATCCGGATAACCAAACAGATAAAGCGGATCGCGCGATCGAACCTCTGCATCCAAATAAACACAAGCAGGATTGACATCCTTGGGTAACGTCACCCGCAGCAAAGCAAGATCATGAGCTTCGACCAACTGTTCTACCGTTGCTTTCAGTTCTCTCTGCTGCCACCACACTTCGATTGGGCGATCGCCTGCACTTCTCACTACATGAGCACAGGTCAGAATCATCTTTGGGGCCACAAAGAAACCGGTTCCCCAACCACCACGCAGGGTAACTTTAACCGTGCATTGCTGGAGCAGATCCTCTAACTGACTCATGGCTCAGCCGATCGCTCCCATTCCAACATAATTTCCCGATTCGCCTTACCCGACCCTTTGACGATCACAGCCGACAGCTGCCCCGATTCGATCGCCAACTCCATGCCAAACTTAACGCTAGCCTTCTTGGGTCTTACCTTATTCAGCGGCTCCGCAATCATCTGCACCACCCCTTCGATCGCATCCGCCACCGGCTGAAACTGCTTCGGGTCAAAGCTGACATCCTCTCGTCCCGTCTGCGTCACCTCAAATTTTACGATCGCCCCATTCGGAAGCTGAACAGGAACAGTATTACGACGAGATTCAGCAAAAGTCATGGGCTGGGATTCCTTGATCGATCGAGGTTATCTCATCCGTTATACCGTTAGACACCTAATTCCTCAAAATTCTTAAGCTGATTCCTACGATCGGCCCCTGGAATAGCAACAGTGAATAGAGAAAACGTTGGATTGAACGTTGCGGCTGCCCTTTCAGTCACAAAGAAAAGCATCATTCACAGCAAACAATGGATGCTTCAAGCTAACGAATCAGTATTTAGAAAATAACTCTTGAAGCGGGCAGGGGGAATCGAACCCCCATCAACAGTTTGGAAGACTGTAGTTTTACCACTAAACTATGCCCGCGTTTTTCACGCCTTAACTAGAGTAGCACAGAGAATCCAAAAATGTCCAAGCGATTTTGAAGTGATGGTATCAATTCTTTCAATGCTCGGAACTCAAAATTTTGCCTGGATGGAAGCAAATGCAGAATTTCTTAATGATATGGTAAAGAACGAAGAAATCAGGGCAAACCTAGATTAGGCTGATTAACTGAACCAAATTCCGTCAGCTCTTTCATCTCGGACTGATACTCAGCCAGGCATCGTTCTACCTCAGTCCAACATGGATTCAGGGAATGTTGGTTCAGTAGACACAATTGCTGTGTACCATTTGGACTTTTAATCTGGCAGCTAATTTTTGCTAGATTGTTCAGTTTGTTGATTCCTCTAAGGTTGGTTAAGTTCGTTCATGCTCAAAGCTCTGTCCCTGTTGCCGCTTACTTCTGTTCTATCATCAGTGCCTGCAGCAGATTTTCCAAGACCAGCCACTGTTACCCATCCTGCACCGATCGCAATGACTGCCGCTGCTCCAGAGCAACACAGCTTGCCCGATGCAGCGTTGGCTTACTTCAACCAACCCTCCTCTAGATCGCTACAGATAACCTCCATTCAGCGATCGGCTGAGACAGGACCGTCGATTTCCACTTCAGCTTCCGTCTTGGCAGATGCTGCCCAGCTCACGCCACCTGCTCAAGCTTGGCCACCTGGAGCTTTAATCGCGTTGCCGGATGAGCAAAACCTGCCCACCACTTCGCCGCAAAGACTGGATGTCACCCGTCCCCAATCAGTGCGATCGCTGCCTGGGCAACTGGATGACGTTCCGGTATTTAACAGCAACAGTCCAGAACTGGTTCAAAAATCCGGCATTCTGCTGTCTACCTTTCCCGCAGAAGGAATGCAGGTGCCCTCTGCCCACCTCAACTATTCATTCCAGAATCGGTTTGATGTGTTTGCTCACCATGTCGCGAAAGGGCTGTCTTCCAGCGATGTGCGCACTCTGTATATGGGGCTTGTGGTTTACAACCCTGAGAATCGACCGGTTAAGGTTGATGTGCTGCAAGGCGTTACCTATTTGAGTCAAGAAGCTCCTTTCAATGACTTGCCTTCCTATGTGGCGAATCCGATGGGAACCGTGTTCGCAGGTCCAGGTAGTCGAGTCACAGGTGAAATCTTGCAGGGTGACAGCCAGCCTCAATGGCCCAAACATGTCAGTATTCCAGCTAAAAGTGCTCAGCTCTTGGTCAACGTTCCCATTCCGTTACGCCGTTTAACCGTTGCTGTGGATGGAACATTACCGCCCGGTTCAATCATTCCAGGCTTGCCCGTTGCTGCGGCACGATTGAATTTTCCAAATGGCTTGAACCCCATTCCAGGAACGGTCACCCTGGCTTCAACCCGCAATGCGACACTAAATCCAACAGGCTCGTCCCCTGTTTCACCCTCTGCGATTCCGTCAACGCCTCCTCCGACCAACAATGGTGGTCCTGTTCCAATCAACGGACGGACGATTTTAATGCGGCTATCTAGCAACGGTCCGGTTTATCTAGCCAGTTTAGCCATGTATGCACCGCTAACGGAGACTGGAGAGGAACGAGTCCCCAGTCTGTCGGAATGGATTCAACTTTTGCGAACAGGTGATGTAGCAGGGCCGCGCGATCGCCAACCTACCCCGCCGGATAGCCGCTTTGTCCCGCGTTTCTACTATGGCCGAGTAGCAGGAGTCGCCAGAGGGTCTGAGTGGAATGCTCGCCCAACGGACAAGGAGGGGGAGGACTATCTCAGTATTCCTGAAGCGGGCGATGCCATTTCCTATGTGATCAGCAGTGTCGATCGCAATACGTTTGGCACTGGGCAAATTCAAAGTGCTCCCATGATAGTGCGCTATCCAGATACAGCCTATCGAGCGCACGGCAACTATGGCGTTTTGTATAACATTACCCTACCACTGAAGAATAATACGGATTCGACGCAGCGAGTCGCCATCATGCTGCAAACCCCGCTCCAAGATGAACGGCTGAAAGGTGAAGCGTTGCTGTTCCGCAATCCACCCTATGATCAGATCTTCTTCCGAGGCACGGTGCGGCTCCGCTATACCGATGATTTAGGCATTCGCCAGACTCGCTATATGCATATTGTGCAGCGACGCGGCCAGCAGGGCGATCCCTTGATTCGTCTGACTTTGCCCAAAGGCACCCAGCGCAACGTCGAAGTCCAGCTGATTTATCCGCCCGACTCTACCCCGCCACAGGTGTTAACGATCGAATCTCAACCCTACAATGGACTGGCAACAGAACCGGGCATCAGCACCCCGGCCCAATCCGGCAGCTAAGGAGAAGAACAGGCATGGCTTTGGACAAACAGGAAGCAAAACGGCTGCTAGAACGCATTGTGTTTGTGGACGATCGGCCAGAGGACTGGGCACAGGATGTTTGGGATCTCAGCCCCACCCTGGGCGAAACTGCCGCCAAACTGCTAGAAATCTTCGATGGTTTAGTGGAATGCTGCTCGGAAGAGAAGTTGGAAAACTTCCTCCACGGGCTGTATCAAGACATGATGGAGTGAATGTTGAAGGACAGGCATCGCCACTCTACCCCTCTGGATCAATACCCAACTCTCGCAACTTAGCTGCCAGTCGATCGGCCCGTTGTTTTTCTCGATCGGCCCGTTGTTCTTCCTGATCGGCCCGTTCATCTCCAGTTAGCAGCAAATTGCCATCCAGATCCCACCAGCGCAACCAGGGTAACTTTTGGTTATATTGTTCGCCCTGCCAAATCCCCAGTTCCACGGCCATTGGTTCGATCGGATAGTGACCGCGTTGATTGGGAGAGAGTCGCTGATAGCGATTTGCCACTAGTTCATAAACTTCGACAGCGGCCTTTTCCACTTCGTAAATGGCATAGAACGGAATCCGGATCGCTTGCTCATACACCCAAAATTTCCCTGCGCTTGAGCCATTGCCACCAAAGGGAGACGTCTTGTCCCGTTCCTCCGAGCCATCACCTGAGACAAACTCGATCGCAATCAGCGGAGCCACAATTTCCTGCCACATCACATAGGAGCGCCGCACAACCCCATTCAGCAACGGCGGCACATTCGGCACATAAAACCAATCGGGCGCTTCTGCCCCACGTTCTGGCGGATCGGTCAATCGCCAATAGATGCCGCAATCCTGGCCGATGCAATATTGCCCATCAGGATGCAGTCGATCGAACACTGGACGGATCGAGCTAGTCAGCAGCAGGCTCTGGGGATGTTCCTGAAAATTTTTCACAAACGTACCGTCCGACTCAGGCAGTTGCATATGATCGGGCAGCGTTAATGGCAGAGAGGATGGGGCGATCGTCATCGGCATGTTCCAGTGCGAGAACTTATGTTTTATTCTAAACAGCCGCGTTTTATTCTAAACAGCCAAGGCTTTACCCAATCCAAACCCCTGAGAGTGCGAGCATTTTGCTTGCGATCGCTTTAACCGCAAGGTCAGCAATGCTCAGCACCCCACTCTTTCCTTTGCTTCGCCTAAGCAACCTTGAAGTTTTCGGTAATGCGCCGCATCGCCTCCGTCACGTTTTCGCGGCTGTTGAAGGCAGAGATGCGGAAGTAACCTTCTCCTGCGGCCCCAAATCCAGCGCCGGGAGTGCCAACCACGTTTACCGTTTGCAGCAGTTTATCGAAAAAGTCCCAGCTCGATAGACCATAGGGCGTTTTCACCCAGACATAGGGCGCATTCTCGCCGCCATAGACCTGAATACCAGCTGCCGTTAACTGTTCGCGGATGATGCGGGCATTTTCCATGTAGAAGTCAATTAACGCCTTGGTTTGGGCTTTGCCTACCTCGGAATAAACCGCCTCCGCGCCGCGCTGCACGATATAAGAAACGCCGTTAAATTTAGTGGACTGCCGCCGATTCCACAATTGCCAGAGCTGCACATCTGACCCATCTTTTGCCTTTGCAGTCAGCGTTTTGGGCACAACTGTGAAAGCGCAGCGGGTGCCAGTAAAACCAGCATTTTTCGAGAAAGAGCGAAATTCGATCGCACAATCGCGTGCTCCTTCGATCTCATAAATCGAGTGTGGCAGGGCTGGATCGGTAATGAAGGCTTCGTAGGCAGCATCAAAGAAGATGATCGAGCCGTGCATTTTGGCATAGTTTACCCAGTCCTGCAAATGCTCTCTGGTGGCAGTGGCACCCGTGGGATTATTGGGGAAGCACAGGTAGATTAGATCTACTTTTTGGCTAGGAATTTCTGCCGTGAAGTTGTTTTCGGCAGTAATCGGCAGATACACTAACCCGCCATATTCACCCCGATCGTTGATTTCGCCTGTATGCCCAGCCATCACATTCGTATCAACATAAACGGGATACACCGGATCGGTGACAGCGATCGTATTGCTATCCCCAAAAATGTCGAGAATATTGCCGCAATCACACTTCGATCCATCTGAAATAAAAATTTCGGAGGCATCGACCTCACAGTCCCGCGCCTGAAAATCATGGGCTGCAATCTTTTCCCGCAACCACCCATAGCCTTGCTCAGGCCCATAGCCTTTAAAGCCAGCCCGATCGCCCATTTCCTCAACGGCTTGAATCATGGCGGTGCGGCAAGCTTCCGGTAAGGGTTCGGTGACATCGCCAATGCCCAAACGGATGATCGGCGCATCGGGATTGGCTTCTGCAAACGCAGTTACGCGTCGGCCAATTTCGGGAAACAGATAGCCCGCCTTTAATTTGAGGTAATTGTCGTTAACAGTTGCCATAGGGTGGATTGTTAGAGATTGCAATAGAGAACGATCAGCTAGTTTACCGCTTTCGATCGCCCTAGTTTTAGAAATGATGCACTGCAAACTTCAGTCAAAGCCGAGGGCAGAAACTATAGCAAATTAGGGTCAATGCCCATCGATCGCAACTGCTCTGCCAGTCTGGCCGCCTTTTGTTCAGCAGATTCAGCTCTCAGCTCAGCAGATTTGGCTCTCAGCTCAGCAGATTCGGCTCTCAGCTCAGCCAATGTAGCTCGCTCAGTGCCAGTTAACAGCAAGTTGCCTTCCAGATCCCACCAGCGTAGCCAGGATTGGGTTTGATTCTGATAAGATCCCTGCCAAACACCAATTTCAATTCCCATGGGTTCGATTGGATAGTGTCCTCTAACATTTGGCAACATCCGCTGATAGCTAGCACCCACTAGCTCATACATTTCCAGTTCCCCCTGGCTGATCAAGAAAATGCCGTAATAGGGAATGTGGATAATTCGCTCATACACCCAAAATTTTCCGGGCCGCGTCGATCTATCTGTTGTCGCCAGAAGTGGGGTTTGATCACGCTCCTCACTGCCGTCACCTGAAGCAAATTCCACGGCGATCGTTGGCGCAATATATTCTCGCCACAGCACATAAGAACGACGAATTTGACCATCCAGATTTGGCGGCACATCTGGTACATAAAACCAATCCGGAGCCTCTGCCCCTTTTTCGGGCGGATCGACTTCTCGCCAGTAAATGCCACAATCTTGACCGATCGCATAGTCCCCATTCGGATGAAGTCTTTCTAAAACAGGACCGATCGAATCTGTTAGCAGCAAGCTCTGGGGATGTTCTTGAAAGTTTTTCACAAACGAACCGTCTGATTCAGGGAGCTGTGTATGGTCGGGGAAGGGAGGGGGTAAATAGTCCTGCTCTTGAATTTCAGCCATAGGGTTTAAGGTGTGAGTATTAAATTCAATTGGAGACTGCTATTCTTCGATCGTTGCTTTTCCTCCGCCTGCGACTAAACCAACCGCGATCGCGTCCATCACTCTGGCAACCGGGATAATCTCTAACTCTGTACCTGTAATCGCCTGACTGGCAGGAACGATCGCCCGTTTAAAGCCAAGTTTGGCTGCTTCTTTGAGGCGCAACTCCATTTGGGAAACCGATCGCACCTGACCACCCAACCCCACTTCGCCGATAATCACCGTAGCTGGATCGACGACTCGATCGCGAAAACTGGCAGCAACCGCTAGAGCCACTCCCAAATCAGCAGCGGGTTCCGCAACGTTTAGACCGCCCGAAGCGGCCACATAGGCATCGAGTTTAGACAGGGGAATGCCGACTCGCTTTTCTAGAACCGCCAGGATTTGCAGCAGCCGGTTGTATTCAATTCCAGTCGTGGAGCGCCGTGGGGAGGGATAGCTAGTTGGGCTGACCAACGCTTGCAGTTCGACGACTAAGGGTCGAGTGCCCTCGCAGGCGACGATCGTCGCAGTTCCAGGCGAATGCTCATCGCGATTGCTGAGAAATAGCTCCGAAGGATTCAGTACTTCAGCTAAGCCACCATCCGCCATTTCAAACACGCCCAGCTCATGGGTAGCTCCAAATCGATTTTTTACCGATCGCAGCAACCGATGGCTGGCAAACCGATCGCCTTCAAAATACAGCACTGTATCAACTAAATGCTCCAGCACTTTTGGTCCAGCGATCGCCCCTTCCTTGGTGACATGCCCCACGATAAATAAGGTAATGTGCTCTCGTTTTGCCACCTGCATCAAAGCCGCCGTACATTCCCGCACCTGAGCTACTGAACCGGGGGCCGAGTTGAGTGTCGCAAAATACAGGGCTTGAATACTGTCAATCACTGCCACTTGGGGCCGCAGGGCGGTCAGCTCATGCAAAACGGTTTCCAGGTCGGTTTCTGGCAGCAAGTACAACTCAGGCTCACTGGGAGTACTTTTTTCTTCTTGTTGCTTCTCCGCTTCTCCATTCCTCTGCTGCTTGCCAATTCCCAAACGCTGCGATCGCAGTTTCACCTGCTGCCCCGACTCTTCGGCACAGACGTAAAGAACTCGATAGCGACTGGCAATCTGGTTTGCCACCTGAAGCAGCAGGGTAGATTTGCCGATGCCTGGATCGCCGCCAATCAGCACCAGCGAACCGGGAACAATGCCGCCGCCTAAAACGCGATCGAGTTCGGTGTAGCCAGAAGACAGGCGGGCCTGGGGATGATCGGAGATTTGTGGCAGCGTTAGGGAGGCAATGGGCTGGGGTGCTTGACGAGGTGTACTTTGCGCCTTGCTATGGGTTGATCGGGCCACGGAAAGAGCAGGAATCCGGTTGGAATGGGCGACCGGCGTCACAATCTGCTCAACTAATGAATTCCATTCGCTACAGCTTGGGCATTTTCCAAAAAACTGCGGAAATTCTGCGCCGCATTGATTACAAACGTAGAGCGATCGTTGTTTCGGCATTGGAGAATTACGTCACGAAATTGTTGAACTGCGTAAGATTTCTTGTTGCTTGAGCTGAATCTTAAGAAACTTTGAAATGTAGCTACAATCGGGAGTTCAGCATTCTACTTGGATTGAAGTAAGCTAATATCTTTAATGATAAAGTGACGAAAATTAACTAAAAAAAATCAACTTTAAGGAGTGTAAAGTAAGTTGGAAAGCCATAAAGAAAAAATTCTGGTCGTTGATGATGAAGCCAGCATCCGACGCATTTTAGAGACCCGCCTTTCCATGATCGGCTATGACGTAGTTACGGCAGCGGATGGCGAAGAAGCGCTCGAAACATTTCGCAATGCTAATCCTGATTTAGTCGTGCTGGATGTGATGATGCCCAAGCTGGATGGGTATGGGGTTTGTCAGGAGCTTCGCAAAGAATCGGATGTGCCCATCATCATGCTAACGGCATTGGGAGATGTGGCCGATCGCATCACAGGCCTGGAACTCGGTGCTGATGACTATGTGGTAAAGCCTTTCTCGCCAAAAGAGTTGGAAGCTCGGATTCGTTCGGTTCTGCGTCGCGTCGAAAAAGTCGGAACCTCTGGAATCCCCAGCTCAGGTGTCATTCATATCAACAGCATCCGCATTGATACTAATAAGCGGCAAGTCTATAAAGGAGATGAGCGGATTCGGCTCACAGGCATGGAATTTAGTCTATTGGAACTGCTGGTGGGGCGATCGGGCGAACCGTTCTCACGATCTGAAATCCTGCAAGAGGTTTGGGGCTACACGCCAGAGCGGCATGTAGATACGCGAGTGGTAGATGTCCATATCTCCCGGCTGCGGGCCAAACTCGAGGATGATCCGAGCAATCCGGAATTAATTTTGACTGCACGCGGCACAGGCTACCTATTTCAGCGGATTGTGCCACCTGGCGAAACAGAGTAATTCAGTTTTTAGGGTAATTCTCTCCACCTATCGGTAGAAACCATCTGATAAAATTTGTGAGGTTTCTATCAATTTGATCAATGGGATCGACTCAGGCACGAATTGCAATCGATGCAATGGGGGGAGACTACGCCCCGGCTGAAGTAGTTGCTGGCGCAATCAGGGCACAGGCAGAATTAGGGGTAAAAGTCCTCTTAGTTGGGGATGTGCCTCAAATTGAAGCCTTGATGAAGCATCATCGCTCATCTTTCCAACCGGAAATTGTTCCGTCGGAAGGGGTGATTGAGATGCACGAGGAGCCGTTAACGGGCATTCGGCGCAAACCAAAAGCTTCCATCAATGTGGCAATGGATTTGGTGAAGCAAGGGCGTGCGGATGCAGTTGTTTCGGCTGGGCACTCAGGGGCAGCAATGGCCTCGGCGCTTCTGCGATTGGGACGGCTACCCGGAATCGATCGTCCTGCGATTGGAACTGTCTTGCCCACGCTGGAGGCGAGTAAATCAGTGCTGATTCTTGACGTTGGAGCCAATGTCGATTGTCGTCCAAAGTTTTTGGAACAGTTTGCCGTAATGGGCTCTGCCTATTCTCAATGTGTGTTGGGCATTGCAGAACCCAAAGTCGGGCTGCTAAATATCGGAGAAGAAGATTCCAAAGGCAACGAGTTGGCGCTTCGCACGAATCAACTCTTGCGGGAAAATTCTCAAATTTCTTTTGTTGGCAACGCCGAAGGTCGAGATGTGCTTTCGGGCCGCTTTGATGTGATTGTTTGCGACGGTTTTGTGGGCAATGTGCTGCTCAAGTTTGCAGAGGCGATCGGCGAAGTTTTGCTAAATATCATGCGGGAAGAGCTACCCCAAGGCTGGCGAGGACGGCTGGGAACCCTGTTGCTCAAACCCAACCTGCGTCGCATCAAGCAGCGAATCGATCATGCTGAACATGGCGGTGGCTTGTTGTTAGGTGTAAATGGGATCTGCATTATTAGTCATGGCAGCTCTCAGGCTCCTTCGATTTTTAATGCAGTGCGGCTGGCTAAAGAAGCCGTAGATAATCGAGTATTAGAACGCATCCATTCGCAATATCAGCAGGCAAAGGCAACCGCCACAGACGGAGAGTAATGCTACATCAATCGGGAATCGCCATTACGGGGAGCGGCTCTGCTGTTCCGGCAGCTTGTTTAGACAATGAAGGCATGAGCCGTCTTGTTGAAACCTCTGATGAGTGGATTGCCAGTCGCACGGGCATCCGACAGCGACGTCTAGCCTCACCTGAAGCAGGAATTCGCACGATCGCCGCTCAGGCAGGCCGCAATGCCTTAGAGATGGCAGGTCTGACGCCGATGGATGTAGATCTGATTATTCTGGCCTCTTCTTCTGCGGATGATCTGTTTGGCAGCGCCAGTCAAGTTCAGGCAGAGTTGGGGGCTTCGAAATCAGTTGCGTTTGATCTGACGGCAGCTTGTTCTGGCTTTGTGTTTGGCATGGTCACTGCGGCTCAGTTTATTCGTACAGGCACTTACCAAACCGTATTGCTGATCGGTGCTGATATTCTGTCTCGTTGGACCGATTGGACCGATCGCCGCACCTGTGTCTTATTTGGTGACGGGGCCGGAGCCATTGTGATGCAAGCCAGTCCAACGGACGATCGATTCTTAGGATTTGAAATTCGCAGCGATGGCAGCCAAAATAGCTGTTTGACTTTAGCTTTTCAGCCTCAATCTAAAGAATTGGTAGACGATATTACTGTGGGGCAGGGCAACTTCCAGCCTATTTTCATGAATGGCCAGGAAGTCTATCGCTTTGCCGTTAAGAAAGTGCCGGAGGTCATCGAAAAAGCGCTGTTCCGGGCTAATTTGACCGTTGAGCAAGTCGATTGGCTGGTGCTGCATCAGGCGAATCAGCGCATTCTTGATGCCGTGGCGCAGCGGTTAGGCATTCCGGGCGAAAAAGTTGTCAGCAATATGGCCCGATATGGCAATACTTCTGCCGCATCGATTCCGATCGCGTTAGATGAAGTGGTGCGATCGGGCCAGGTGAAAGTGGGGGATACGATCGTGACGGCAGGATTCGGCGCAGGGTTGACCTGGGGATCCGCCATCTTTCAGTGGGGCAAATAGATCCCAGCCAGACGCAGTTATCACGCAGTGAGGAGTTCACAAAAATATGACGAAGACCGCATGGGTGTTTCCAGGCCAAGGTTCGCAATCGATCGGGATGGGGGCTGATTTGTATGCATTGCCAGCCGCACAGCAGAAGTTTGAGCAGGCGGCTCAGATTTTAGGCTGGTCTGTCACAGAGCTTTGTCAGGATCTAGAAGATAAAGTGGCACGTACGCTTTACACCCAGCCCTGCCTGTACGTGATCGAAAGCATCCTGGTGGATCTGATGCGCGATCGTGGCCAACAGCCCGATCTGGTGGCAGGTCACAGCCTGGGAGAATATGTAGCGCTCTATGCGGCAGGAGTATTTGATTTTGAGGCAGGTCTGCGCCTGGTGAAGCGACGGGCTGAACTGATGGATGCGGCCTCTGAAGGCATCATGGCGGCATTGCTGGGTTTCGATCGCACTCAGCTAGAAACCCAAATTGCTCAAACGGAAGGCGTGGTCTTAGCCAATGATAATAATGCTGGCCAGGTGGTGATTTCTGGCACGGTTGAAGCCGTTGAGGCAATCATGACCAATGTTAAATCGAAGCGAGCGGTCAAGCTGAATGTCAGCGGGGCATTCCACTCGCCTTTAATGGCGGCAGCGGCGGCTGAGTTTCAGCAAGTTCTAGATGAAGTGGAATTTCGATCGGCCCAAGTGCCTGTGCTCTCAAATGTAGACCCAACGCCAACCATCGATCCGCTGGTTCTGAAGGAGCGCTTGACCCAGCAAATGACAGGTTCCGTGCGCTGGCGTGAAATTACGCTGCAATTGCCAGAAGTGGGAATCGAGAAAGTGGTTGAAATTGGTCCCGGCAAGGTGCTGACTGGCATCATGAAGCGAACGATCGCCAATGTTGCCCTAGAAAATGTCAGCAGTCTTGCAGAACTTCCGGCTGTGGCAGTCTCGGTTTAACGTAGTCCAGTTTAAAACAGTCCGGTTTAAAGCTGAGCGATCGGCTGGATTTAACTGGGAACTGCATCGAATTGCAGGGCTTTGCCACGCACGTTGGGATTGAGCTGACCATGATCATAGGCGACCTGCCCCCCAACGATCGTCATCACGGCCCACCCGGTTAAATTCCAGCCTTCAAATGAATTCCAGCCGCATTTGGAAACCACTTCTTCCCGTTTCACCGGGTGATAAGTGTCCAGATCGACCAATACCAGATCCGCATCATAGCCCGGTTGAATCGCCCCTTTATTGGGAATGCGGTAGGTCTTAGCCACAGCACTAGACATCCAGTGAGCTACTTGAGGCACAGTGCAGCGCCCTTGCATGGCCTGGGTTAACATCAGTGCCATCGAAGTTTCGACTCCCGGCATGCCGGAGGGTGTATTGGGATAGCCTTGGGCTTTTTCTTCTAAGGTATGGGGTGCATGATCGGTGGCAATAAAGTCAATGACTCCATCGCGCAAGGCCTGCCACAACACTTCGTTATCATGGGCCGATCGCAAAGGTGGATTCATCTGGGCTAGCGTGCCAATCTGAGCATAGGCATCGGTGGTTAATAGCAAGTGTTGAGGTGTGACTTCTGCCGTCACCCAGGCCGGTTTGTCTTGCCGCAATAATTCCGCTTCTTCGGCAGTAGACATGTGCAGGATATGCAGCCGCCGCTGGTATTTTTTCGAAAGTTTCAAAGCTAACTGAGTCGCCATCAAAGCGGCCTGATTGTCTTGGATCTGAGAATGAACTGCCACATCTGTGCAGCCAGCAAACTCTTGCCGTCGCTGCAAAATGCGGGCCTGATCTTCAGCATGAACAGCAATCAGGCGATCGCCATGGGCAAAGATTTTTTCCAGCAGGGCTTCCTGATCGATCAGCAGGGCTCCATGCATCGATCCCATAAAAATCTTGATGCCGCAGACGGGTTCCACCTGAAGCAGTGACTCCAAATTATCCGCAGTGGCTCCAATAAAAAAGCCATAATTCACCAGAGACTTTTCAGAAGCTCGTCGCAGTTTGTCGTCTAGAGTTGCCTGATCGGTGGTCAAAGGCCGAGTATTGGGCATTTCTAGAAAAGAAGTGATGCCGCCTCGGGCACAGGCACAGCTGGCCGTAAACAGATCTTCTTTATGCTCCAGTCCTGGTTCTCGAAAATGGACTTGTGGATCGATCATTCCAGGCAACAAAGTTAGGCCATTCGCGTCGATGATGGTTGTCGCCGGATCAAGATCGTCTGCGGTAATCTCAGGGGCAACTTGAGCAATCTTGCCATTTTGAGTCAACAGATCTCCTAAGAGGAACGTGCCATCGGGCAGCAAGATTCTGGCGTGACGAATGAGCAAAGCATCAGAAATTGGCATGACAGCAGGAAAAAAGGTTGATTTCGATCATTTGCTAGGGCAACGATGCGCCCAAATTATAGTTGAAGCTATGATTAAAGCTTGCGTATCTCTACATGAGAATTCATCCAGCTTAGTGCTGAGCAGAGCTGAGTGAATCCAATCTATCCAGTCCGATTTCACTATCCAGATTAAAGGGTATTTGTTCCGAACCCATGCCAACCAATCCAGATTTTCCTTCCGAAACCGATCGCAGTTCAAAATCTTCTGGGGATCACCCCTCCAAAACCACAGGACGACCACCTCATAAGGAATCCGAAGGGGGCTGGAAAGAAATCGCAAAGACGATCGGACTGAGTCTTGTCTTGGCGCTGGGCATTCGCCAATTTGTCGCTGAGGCCCGCTATATTCCCTCTGAATCGATGGTGCCAACGCTGTTAGTCAACGATCGGTTAATTGTCGAAAAAATTAGCTATCGCTTCCATCCGCCTGAACGGGGCGACATCATTGTCTTCATCCCACCTGATTCTGCCAGTCAATATTGCTTAGGACCCCAGGCCGCTAACGTCAAAATTAAAGATGCGTTTATCAAACGGGTGGTGGCATTGCCTGGTGAAAAAGTAGAAGTGCGAGATGGCACGGTTTTCATTAACGATAAACCGCTTGAAGAGAACTATATCGCTGCCAAACCGGAATATCAGCTGCTGCCAGAGGTAATTCCCCCCGATACCTTCCTCGTCTTAGGCGATAACCGCAACAATAGCTGCGATGGTCATTTTTGGGGACCGGTGCCGCGCCAAAATATTATTGGACGTGCGGCCTTCCGCTTCTGGCCCCCTAACCGGATTGGCGACATCAACTCCCAGACAGCGCCCCTTCCTCAACCGATGTTCGATCCGAATGCGCCTGCTGGTCAACCGATCCAACCCGCACCAGAATCCGTTCAGCCACCGATCGAATCTCCCGCTGCTGTTACCCCCTCCCCGACGGCTGAGTCTCCCGTCGCCCAACCCCAGCCAGCTCAACCTTAAGCGCAGATCACAGGAAACCTAGACAGGAAAGCCGCCGAAGCCCCTTCATTCCAAGCCAGCTTCTGATAAGGTCAAGGTAGAGCAAAAGCTCTATGTTGTACGGTGAGCAAATCAAAAGATAGACATGGCACGATATCGATCGATTCTCGGCTTCATTTTGGTGATCATCACCACTTTCCTCGTTAGCTGTGGTGGTCCAGCCCCAACGGCAAAAGGCCCACTGTACAGCGCAGCCCAACTGGAGCAAATTCAGCACTATACAGAAGATGTGCAGGTTTTGCGCGATCGAATGCTGGAGCTACCGCCTTTGGTGCAACAGCAAAAATGGACGGATGTCGAGTCTTTCATCCATGGCCCGCTAGGTGAGCTACGAGTCCGGATGAGCCGTTTAGCTCGCACATTGGTCCCGAAAGAGCAGCCTAAAGCATTGGCAGCATCAAAAGAGGTGTTTGAACATCTGATTCTGTTGGATGAAGCGGCTCAAGCGCGTGACACAACCAAGGCGTTTCGTAACTATAATGAGGCCCTGCGTGACTTCGATTCTTTCTTGGAACTGATCCCTAGCTAATTGTTGGGTCAGCATCAATCTTAGATGTAGAGCGTGGGTGAGAGGGTCAGACCACTGTTTGATTGCCCATCTGCTGCTCTACTTCCTTTCCCGTCGAACCGGTTACAGAATATTGGCTATGAAACAGGTTGTGATCATTGGCTGCGGCGTAGTTGGCGCAATGATCGCCTATGAATTGAGTGAATTACCAGGCTGGCAGGTTACCGTCGTCGATCGCCAAATGCCTGCTCAAGGAGCCACCCAGGCAGCTTTAGGGGTGTTAATGGGCATCATCAGTCAGAAAGTTAAAGGCCGCGCTTGGGCAATGCGGCAAAGCAGTATTCAACGCTATGCAACTTTGTTGCCCGAACTGGAAGCAGCGATCGGCACATCCTTGCCCTGGAACCAGCAGGGAATTCTCAAGTTCTGCTTTCCTGAAGATGATTTGCAGCGATGGCAAGACTTAGCAGAATTGCGGCATAACCAGAACTGGCAGCTTGAAATTTGGGATCGAGCACAGGTCCAGACTCGCTGCCCTCAAGTTCAGCATCCCGACTTCACTGCTGCAATCTATTCACCGCAAGATTATCAGATCGATCCCACGGTGTTGACTCAGGCACTCGTCAAAGCTGCGGAGCAACGAGGAGTACACTTCCACTTTGATGTCCAAGTTGAAGCATTTGATCCGATCGCTCAAACGGGTCAACATTGCGATCGGTTGCATACTTCCATCGGAGACATTGCGGCAGATTGGATTGTGATTGCGGCTGGGCTGGGTTCCACTCCACTGACTCAATCGCTCAACACTGCCGTTCAAGTAGGTCCGGTATTAGGTCAGGCGATGCAAATCCGCTTAGATCAACCTTTAGGCCATCCGGATTTTCAGCCTGTGATTACGGGCCGAGACATTCATATTGTGCCGATCGGCCAGCAAGATTCCCAGCAAGACTATTGGGTGGGCGCAACCGTTGAATTTCCTGGCAATGAAGCCAGCTTGCAGCCTGAAGCAGCAGCATTGGAAACTGTGTGGCAAGGAGCCATTACCCTTTGTCCTGATCTGGCAAAGGCAACCGTCCTCAAAACCTGGTCAGGATTGCGGCCAAGACCAGTGAATCGACCTGCACCGATCGTCGAACCCCTGGCCGGATATGACAATGTGTTTTTGGCGACTGGACATTACCGCAACGGCATTTTACTCGCTCCAGCTACAGCTCAACTCGTGCGATCGGCCTTGACTGCTGCTTAGCGGTTGAGCAAAACAGTTAAGCAAAGTAACTGAGTAAAGCGAGCGGTTAAGCAGAACAGATAGAACGCAGAAGTTAAGATTGTCGCCTCCTGCGTCCATCGTTGATCTTCATGGCTTCTCTCAGCAACCGCTCGTTCCAGGAGTGCAAGTCGAAGTGGTCGAACTTACTGTATCCGGTGCATTATCGTCTTCTTCGTAGCGCTGGAAGTAATCGACTCGTGCATCAAAGCCATAGCCGCGTAAACGACCAGCCACTTCACGCGCACTCGAATAGTTAGGATAGCCACCTGCATTGATAAAAGTGCCTTGTGGAGCACCATCTAACACAGCATCTGGGACAATTTGCTGCACTGCCACCAGTCTCTGTGCATCGCCACCGGGAACCACAACGACATAGGGACCGACGACGGCAGGGGGCAGCACATTGGAGGGTGGTTCGATCCCAGGAACGAGAATATTATTGCCGACTGCCCCATCACTCACTACACCATCACTAACTGGGGTGTAACCCGAATCCACTACAGGAACAGCAACTCCTCCACCAAATAGGGCTGTCCAGGTTTCTGGGCCGACAACACCATCGACTTGCAAACAGTTTTGTATCTGAAAATTCCGCACGGCGATTTCTGTTTGCCAACCAAACAAGCCATCTGCTGGAATACCAAGGGCCGACTGAACCTGGGCAACGGCAGGTCCGAAAGCACCCCGTCGCATATAGGCGTAGGCATCGGACGTAATTCCTAAAACGCCAAGAATGACTGCCAACCCTAAAAATCCCTTTAGAGTAGACCTTGACAATTTCTCAGTCAGCGCCTTAAATTGCTTCAGTTTAGGAGGTGTACCTGAGCTGTTGTCAGCAAAGGCAGAGTAATTCGATAGCGATTTCATGGTTTCCTCGCTCAACTTTGTTGTTGTCTGTACAAACTCAGGTCGCTTTTTGGCCGAGGCTCGATCCGGCAATCGGGCCTAGCCGTTTTAGAGATGGCTAGAAATTTAGGAGAGAGGTAGGCTGCTCTAGTCCCGGCAGACTAAAGCAAATTCTTTCCTCTTCAGCACCTAATTTTTCTAGCCTTCTGTTTTTCAGCCAGATCGTGACTTTGCAAGATAGGTTTCTAGCCTGATGCGTTAATCTGACCTCCCAGCTTCCCCTGAATTATCTTTTGCTAATATTTATTCTCGCTCGAAAATTGCTAGAACGCTAGATGGTAGAAGCGCTTCAGCCGATCGCCTATTTGTTCCTTCAACTAAATGTGTGGCAATTATCGAAATGTATTGGATAGATAACGCTACAATTAGCGTCATTTAATTTTTTTGCGATGAGATTAATTTTTTTGGGATTACAGCTATTTTTCTGTATATAGCGTGTTTGTAGCGCTCTTTTCGCCAGTCCGGCAGCAATCATGACCAGCTCTGCCTAGGCTGCCGACCCAATTTAGCTTATTTTACTTCAGCTACAGAAAAACAAATCAACTAATATTCTGTAGCAAAAGAAAATTCGGTTGCTAGTCCGCACCCATTTTCATATCCAATTTTCAGGGCTAATTCAGTCAAGCATGACTGGCCAGAAATTTGCTAGACCAGCGGCTCAATACCTAAAACTTTGACGAGAAACCCGAATCGATCGGCCACCTCTTCAATCACCTTAGCGGTGGGTTTGCCCGCCCCATGTCCTGCCTTAGTTTCGATCCGAATTAGCACTGGCGCTTCCCCCGCATGAGCAGCCTGTAAAGCCGCCGCAAACTTAAAACTATGGGCAGGGACAACCCGATCGTCATGATCGGCGGTTGTGATCAGCGTGGCTGGATAAGCGGTTTCTGGTTTGAGGTTGTGCAGCGGGGAATAGGCATAGAGCGCCGCAAACTCTTCCGGATTTTCGGATGACCCATATTCGGAGCACCAAGCCCAGCCGATCGTAAATTTGTGGAAGCGCAGCATATCCATCACCCCCACTGCCGGTAGTGCCGCCGCAAACAGATCAGGGCGTTGCGCCATACAGGCCCCCACTAATAAGCCGCCGTTGCTGCCACCCGAAATGGCCAGCTTTTGAGCTGAGGTGTAGCCCTGAGCAATCAGCCATTCTGCCGCAGCAATAAAGTCATCAAAAACAGTCTGCTTGTTCAGCTTCATGCCTGCCTGATGCCACTCTTCCCCATACTCACCGCCACCCCGCAGGTTTGGCACTGCATAAACACCCCCCAAGTCCATCCAAACAATGTTGCTGGGCGAGAAAGCGGGCGTGAGCGAAACATTAAACCCCCCATAGCCATAAAGCAGGGTCGGATTATTGCCATCCAGCACCAACCCTTTCTTACAGGTGATGAACATGGGAATTTTGATGCCGTCCTTGCTGGTGTAGAAAACCTGCTGCGTTTCGTAGTCTGCTGGATTAAAAGCAACCTGAGGCTGGCGGTAAATGGTGCTCTCATCCGTCACCATGTTGTAGCGATAGATCGTGGTTGGCGTGTTGTAACCTGTAAAGCTATAAAAGGTTTCTGTGTCATAACGCTTGCCGCCAAATCCGCCTGCCGATCCGACTCCTGGCAAAGCTACCTCTCGCACAAAGCTGCCGTCTAAATTAAAAATCTTGATCTGCGTGCGGGCATCTTTCAAATAAGCCGCCACAAACTGGTTGTTGAGTAGCCCAACGCCTTCCAAGGTTTCCTCGGCCTCTGGAATTAGCTCTTGCCAGTTCGATCGATCAGGTTGAGTAATATCGATCGCAATCACCCGACCTCTGGGCGCATCATAATCAGTCTGGAACCAGAATAGCGGCCCATCATTATCGATCAGGCTATAGTTGGCTTCAAAGTCATGGATTAGCTCAACCACAGGACTATCCGGCTGAGTCAGGTCTTTGTAGAACACCAAATTTTTCGGATCGGTGCCCCGCCAGACCGAAATGATCAAATAATTGCCATCCTCAGTAACGCCTCCCCCAAACCCCCATTCTTTTTGATCGGGCCGTTCATAAATCAGCCAATCCTCCGACTGGGGGGTGCCAAGCCGATGATAGTAAAGCTTCTGGAAATAATTGACATCCTCTAGCTTTTTCGTCTCGTCTGGTTCGTCATAGCGAGAGTAAAAGAAGCCGAGTTGATCATGGCTCCAACTTGCCCCTGAAAATTTGATCCACTTAAGGTGATCGGGCAAATCTTCTCCTGACTCAACATCCCGCACCTTCCACTCTTGCCAGTCCGATCCTGAGCTGGAGAGTCCATAGGCCATCAGTCGCCCGTCTTCACTTACCGATAAACCCGATAGGGCAACCGTGCCATCTTCAGAAAGCGTATTGGGGTCGAGCAGCACTCTCGGCTCAGCATCCAGGCTAGGCAGCGTATAGAGAACGCTTTGATTTTGCAGTCCGTCATTTTTGAAGTAGAAATAGTGATCGGCCTGTTTGAAGGGAATGCCGAACTTTTCATAGTCCCAAAGCTGGGTCAGGCGTTGCTGTAACTGCTGGCGGATCGGAATCCCATTTAAGTAATCAAATGTTACCTGATTCTGGGCCTCAATCCAGGTCTGGGTTGCTTCAGAATGCGGATCTTCCAGCCAACGATAAGGATCGGGGACGATCGTTCCATGATATTCGTCAGTTTGGTCGTCTTTCCGACTAATGGGGTAGGTGAAGGGGTGAGACTGAGACATGACGATAGAAATTGAACGACATTTCCCACTTTATACGGACAGCCACTTTTTCGCTGCCCCTGGTTCATCGCTGTCCCTTATTTACAGTTGAGATCGCGAAAAACAAGTCCTCGCTTAAAGAGAGTATTAAACAATCCCTGCTGAACAGTAGGGGTGAGCTAGATTTAAGAATATGAGCCATGCTTTAAAAACTCACTCTCTGTTGCGCCTGTGCATTCTCAAAAACTTCAGAAAATTGATTTGAATAGTGACTATCCCTGTCCCTGCCGTCGGCGTGGGCGGTTAGTGCCAATTGCCCTGACTGAAGCCTTCGGATGTAATCGCTGTCAGCAAATTTTTGTGCTGCAAGAAAATGGCTATGTGATTGAGCAACTTTCTACCACCTATCCCTATAAGCGGGCATGGCGTTGGAACGGCCATCAGTGGAATGTGGCCCATTCTTCCCTGGCTAGAGGATATTTCCCGCTCACCCTGGCCATCATTTTTGGCTTGCTCTTTTTGCTGCTCTTAACAACATTGAACTCACCGCTCAGCGCCAGCGTTACGTTTCGAGTGATTGCAGCATTGGTGCTGTCTATGATGCTAGTCTTGATGCTATGGCTGGCCTGTAGACGTTGAAGCAAGACCTCAGTTCCTTGAACGCATCCCTTGATCTCACCCTAGTTGCTTATCAAGCTCAACAGTCCTCCCTAGCGCTAGCGGCGTTACGAGGGACCGCTCGGAGTCGAGCATTGCAGTTGATGGCCGAGTCCTTACTGGCTCGTCAGAACGATATTTTAGAAGCCAACACGCTGGATCTGGAAGAAAGCCGAGAAATGGCGATTCCAGATTTAGTACTGGATTGGCTGAAGCTAACGCCAGAAAGATTGCAAACGGCAGGACAAGTCTTGCAGCGATTAGCAGAACTTTCTGATCCGATTCAGCAGGTATTGAATACACCGCCCTATCGGGTGGATCAGTGCCAGACCTATTGTCAATTGATGCCGCTTGGCGTGATTGCCCTGATTTATGAAGCGCTGCCAGAATTGGGGGCCATTGCTGCCGGACTTTGTCTCAGAGCCGGAGACAGCCTAATTCTGCGAGGTGGCACCGAGGCCAGTCATTCGAATCAGATCATCGTTGAAACGCTGCAGATGGCGATCGAAGATGCTGGACTGCCATCGGCCTGTTTGCAGCTTCTGCCCTCCGATCAAGGCGATTTGATTCGTGAGCTAATCACGCTCGATCGCTATGTCAATTTAGTCATTCCCTACGGTCGCGCCAGTTTAGTGCAGCAGGTAGTAAAGCAGGCGACTGCCCCTGTATTACGTACGGCGATCGGCAATTGCTACCTCTACTGGTCGCCTTCTGGTAGTTTAGACATTGCCCGCTGGATGATTTTAGATAGCCATCAGAGCGAACCCGATCCAATTAATGCGATCGAGAAAGTTTTAGTTCATCGCCATCACAGTTCTACTGCGTTAACCATGCTGTGGAATAGCCTGAAGGAAAAGGGGTTCAAGTTACGGGGCGACCAGGAATTGGCTACCGAATTTCCCGATCTATTCACCTCCGTAGCCGATCCTTCGGAATGGAACCAGCCTTATCTAAATGACACGATCGCCTTCAAAGTGGTAGATGGCTTAGAAACTGCGATTGATTGGATCAACGATCACAGCAGTGGCCATGCAGACTGTTTAGCCACCGAGTCCTATCAGGAAAGCCGTCTGTTTGCCACCGGAATCAATAGCGCTATGACCTACATCAACGCTTCTCCCCGGTTTTATCGAAATCCTAAACGGGGTAGTCCAATCGCGCTTGGCATGTCGAATCAGAAGGGCTATCGACGCGGGTTAATCAGCCTGGAAACCCTGACAACGGTGAAATATATTGTGCAGGGCAATGGCATTGTTTAATATGGCATTTTTAATTTGGTTGCACAAAAGGGCGCATCACAACGATGCACCCTAGTAAGGATTGTGGATGAGATTCATTTGACATTGTCTGCTTGATCGATTTGGGGGACAGGATGTCCACCCCCACAAGCAATTCTGTTTTATTTAACTTCCGTTCCCAAACAGAAAAGCAGCCTACCTACACCGGGAAAATGGCGTTGACAATTTGTGATGACAGGAAGGCAATGCCAATGCCACAAATCACCAGACCGATCGATCGAAATGGCGCAACAAGCTGTTCAACTGACACCTCCATTGACTGGTGAGAGCGGCGCAGCAATCGTTTTGCAATCCAGAAAGCTGCTCCACTAATCACCAACTGAATGACCGTGAACCCAACTAGATAAGCCAGCATCGGCGTCATTTCTGCCCCCAAAATGGATTCTCCGTAGGCATAGCCATGAAATAGACCAGATACAGCAGCAAGCCCAATAATCACTGCTGAGGATAACCTTTCTGGCGTTGCCAAAAGAATGCCAAATAAGAGGATTGAACTAGCAACAAAGATTTCAACGGCTGGTAGGCTAAGCCCCAATAAGTGCAGGCCTGTTCCTGCCATGGCAGTCAGCACAAAAGCAATTGGAATCAGTACGCCTTGTCGCTTCGAGGCAGCGAGAAAGCCAACCGCCACAATAAACGCGAAGTGATCAAACCCAATGATGGGGTGTGCTAACCCAGACAGAAATCCTTCGAAGAAGTTGGCAGGCAATCTGCCCCCCATCGCGTGATGAGCGAACACCGGAGTTGCAGCCAGTAATGTAGCAATTCCACTGAAGCTGATCAGCCAGTTGCGTCGAATCCATTGACTGAATGGAAAACGAGTCATGGTCGATTGTGAACCTGAAAAACGTTTCATCCGTACCTCGCAGATGCATAAACAACGTGGCGATCGGTGGGTGTTCTGACTTTCAAAGTTTTGAGTTTTGAGTTGTGAGAGTCGAATGACTCAACATGCAACCCTCAAAATTCACTTACAGTTGCGGGACAGCGGCAGACTCTCACTGCACTTTCCCCGTTACCTCTGATGGTTGATCTCCACCAGAACCGATCGAGACTTCCGACTATACCACTTCAGTCCAGTGCGGCTGCAAAAAGTTGTGAAATTTATCGTGGAGGAAGTTTAGAACCAACTTTCGATCGGCCTATCCGATCGCACCAATTTCATGCCAGCCTCTGCAAAGCGTTGATAGGCGGCATCGGCAGTATCAGTGAAGTCTACAACTCCCGGCACGACTACTGGAGAACTGCAATCTTCGAGCAGGTACACTTTGCCAGCGAGTGAGGGATCGATGGCTTGAATCTCGGTCAGCAAATCATCGATCGTCCAGGCCACACAGTGACTCTTGGCCTGACCTGCAATCACAACTGCGTCAAACTGCAGCAGCTTCTCCAAAAAGAAACTATTTTTATGGGCGATCGGCTTTTGGTTATGGTCAATCAGCACTTCTGGCTGCAAGACGGAATAGTTTTCAGTGAGGGGATTGCTGCCCTTCAGCTCAAACACTGTCTGGCTTTGCCGCGCCAAGTTGTGAAAGAAACAGGCTTCCTCAACAGCTGAGACAATTGCATGACCAATGCCACCCAGAATCGAGTGATAGGGCCAGATGGTTAGCAGGTATTTGCCGTCCTGACTCAGTTGGCTGACATAGTGCAAAGCATAGGCTTGGAGTTGTTCCAAGCTTTGGCCTAGATTGCCTACCATGCGTGGATTTACCTGCCAAATGCCTTGCTCCACATCTTCCGCTGAAATCATTGTCATGGGTGCAGGGTTTTCTCCGGTTGCATTCACCCAAAATACCGAATGGAAAATTTGGGCGGTAGTGTGGGTATCCATCGTCAGGGCAATTTCGCTAATTTGGCCTAGATTGCGATAAATAAATTCACACAATCGAATATTGTCTTCTACCGCGCCCATGCCCGATCGTCCACCTACAAATAGTTCGAAATCGGGAATGCAGAAAGTGTTTTGCACATCGATAGCCAGCAAGCAAATGCGAGTTTGGTCTTGAGCTGCGGCAGTTAACTGATGCTGTTTGGCCCAAGCCAGCGCTTCATCAGCACGAGCCTGATAGGGAACCCGCCACACTTCACCAACGCTAGAAGGATTGAAATGGGCAGGAATTGGCAGTTGGGTCACGGTATTCATCAGTTTCTCCTAGCGTGAAGGCTTGATCCCTCTATCCTTTTATTATGGTAAAAATTACCATAAATGACAAGAGTGTGTTGTTTGTTCGATCGCGCAGATTTAGTAGATTTGGAGAAAATATCTGGGAAAATAACTCCCTCACCTCATGGTTATTCCCGCTGGTTTGCAGCCTACTTGCTTACTTTTTTGAATTTTTTTGACTAAAAATAAATGTTTCCTGACAAATGCTGTGAATCTCGCTAACCTCAGTGCATAAAGTTTACGCATTCAAGTCACTTATTCCCCTAACACCTAACAATGAACGGCTGGCTATTTTCTAATCTGTTAAGCATCTCGGTTTTGGCGCAGGTTACGGCTGAAGTTGAAGCACCCGCTTCAAATCCATTGGTTAGTCTCCTGGCCATTATCAGCTACATCTTTGGTGCGTTTTGTTTATGGAAAATCTTTGAAAAACTTGGAGAAAGCAATGCCTGGTTCGCCTGGGTGCCTTTATTAAGTCAATGGAAAACGTATCAGGCAGGTGGACAGTCTCCCTGGTGGGTGATTGGTTTGTTTATTCCGATCGTGAATATTGTCGCATTGGTCTTCTTGGTGATTGCCTTTGTGAAAATTGTTAAACGGCTCGGCAAAAATCCCTGGCTGCTTTTGCTGATGCTCATTCCGCTGGCAAACCTGTGGTTGTTCTATCACCTTGCCTTCCAGTAAGCAACGCAATCAAAGCTGCCAAACTCTGGGAACGCAGGCCGATCGCCCCAAATATTCCCGCCGCAGCAGATGCCAAAGGTGAACCAGTTCGCGTCTGGCTTCAGTGGTGGAATTACCGCGATAGCGACAAAGTAGCCCTGTCTGCAAGCGAGTCACACTCATCTGCGACAGGGTGATTTGCGATCGGATGGTTTCGATCATGCTTTTGGTCACTTCAGGCCCAATTAGGGCAAAGGTGCCGATGACTGGGCAGGTCGCCAGTCCATGCAAACTGGTGATCATTTTGCTGCCGCCTTGAATCCACTGCGGATCGATCCAGATGAGACGATCGTTCTGCCAGATTTCTGTGCGGGAACGCCACTCACCGCCATCAAACTGCTCTCCTCTGGCGCTGCGTCCCAATCTCGTCAGATCCCAGCCCATCCAGGTCGCTCCTGTTGCTAGCTCAATTTTGAATTGCTGCCGATACAACGCCCCATCAAACACGATCGTCTCTTGGGGTAACCATTCCAAGCAAGCTCCTTCAGCCACTTGAATCTGCACTTGCTGTTGGGCTTCTAATCCATTCGTGCGATAAACCTTTGTAGCTGCCGCACTGGTTACTAATGCTTGCGCACCTGGTTGAAGTTGCACCGAGATTGAAAGCCGATCGCCCCCAACAATCCCACCTGCCGTATGCAGCATGACGGTATGACAGGCACAGTCATCTGCTGGATAGAAAGGCCGCTGCACCTTTAAGGGAGCCTGCACCTGACTGCGACTCAAAATGGTCCTAGCCGATCGTTGCGCAAACTCCAGGGAAAGATGACCCTGCCACGATCGAGCGGATGAAGCAAGCGGAGTTGAGGGAGTCTCTAAGGATGGTTCGATCGCCAATTTATCGCCTCAAAAGTTTCCCCCTATCGTATCGAATCCCCTGTTCAATTCATTCTGGCAGCAAGGGTTGATTGGCAACTTGCTCTAATCCTACCGATTGCAGCAGAGTTTGCCATGCGTTTAGCAGAGCAACGTTATTAGGTTCCTGCTCCCGTAATTTAGCCAGGGTGGCAACCGCTTCATACCAAAGGCCAGCTTCGGCGTAAATGCGGGCCTGTTGTTCTGGTGTTGCAGCGGCTAAAGCCTGTGTTAGCTCAGCATCGGGAGCGATTCGCTCAATCAAACCTGAGGTGAAAGGATTAGCCGATCCATCAAGCGGATCGCAAATTAACGAAAAATACCATTGATAGGTCTTCCCGACTTCCAATGCTGGAACACTTTGGTCGGTTGGCAAACTAAGACGAATCACCCCCGATTTTTGGGAAACAGGCAGCAGGGTTTTATAAATTTCTTGGTTCGCACTATCCAGCAAGACAAACTCTGCCATCGTTGCAGGATTTTCCGGAAGATACCAAAAAAAAGTTGGATAGGCCGCTAAGGTAGAACCCTTGTTATTAGTGGGCATCAACGCAATCATGGGCTGCGTTAAGCATCCTCTAGTGCCCGCTGTAGTGTCTCCTCTGGTGTCTCCTCTAGTGCCTCCTCCTTCCCGGCGTCCTGGTAAACCACGATCCGGTGGCTCGAACTCCTGCGCCAAGCTGGGCAATGCCATCATCTGAACAATTGCACTTGTCAGCCACAGTATGAAAAAAAGCAGCAAAGCTTGAGGGCGGAGTCGCTTAAGCGATCGAATATTTGTAATGTGACGGTTCATAGTAGCTGCACACGGGGGAATTCGTACCGTAGGATCTACACGACAGCAAGCGTTGATTACTGGTTGTTGCTCCGTAATCCTGCTGAAAATATTTTAAGCCTGTCAAACGTGACAATTTTCAGATCGTCCCTGAATTGAAATCCGTTGAACGGGTTCTACACAACTTTATTGTGTCTCCATGCTTGCGCCATCCCGCCTCTGCGCCATTGTTCAGTTTAGCCACCTGACGAGACTGTCCTCTGCTCCCTTTCAATCCCCCAAACACCCACTATTTTGGTGGATACCTATTCTTGATTTGCGAATTCGCCATGCTGCCTGAGAAATTTCGTCGTCAGTTGCGTCAAGAAGCTGAACAGTGGTGGCAAGAAGGCTTGATTGATGCCAAGTTTTATGAACAACTTAACGATCGCTATCAGTTCCGATCGCTCGAACAGGATGCCAGCAATCGTTTTATCGCCATTTTGATGGGGCTGGGCAGCATTCTCCTTGGTCTTGCCGCTATTACCTTTGTAGCAGCGAACTGGCAGGACTGGTCCCGCTTAACGAAACTAGTCCTATTACTCAGTCTCTTTTTAGGAGCCAATGCGACCGGCTTCTATTTGTGGCGACGACCGACTTCTCTCAAAGGCCAACAGCGCTTAGGTCTTGGCTTGCTGCTGCTGGGTGCCTTGCTGCTGGGTGCCAATCTAGCCCTGCTCTCCCAGATGTTTCATCAGAGCGGCAACAGCTATGAGTTATTCCTGGTTTGGGGTCTGGGCGTGATTGTCATGGCCTATAGCCTGCGCTTGGTGCCGTTAGGCGTGTTGGCCTGGATTCTGATGCAGATTGGCTATTGGGTTGGCGCGATCGATCGCCTCTCTGGAAATACTTGGAGCTTCGGCCAGTTCTGGGTGATGCACATGCCATTAGTTGCAGCAGGACTGTTTATTCCCCTGGCCTACCTTTGCCGATCGAAAGTGCTGTTCGCGCTGGGTGGTATTGCCGTTGCGACTTCTCTCTTTGCCAATTTCCTCTCGCTCGCAGACAAAATTGTACTGCCGTTAGGCTGGATCATTGCGATCGCGTTTGTGCTGCCTCCGGCCTTACTTTGGAGCTACAGCAGCCACATTTGGCGATCGACCCGCACTCCAGATCCGTTTCAGCCAATCGCCCGCAGTTTGGCCCTTTGGGGCATGAGCCTCACCTTCTTCACGCTCTCATTTTTGGGTTGGTGGGGAATTACCGACAGCGATTTTTCTGGACAGGCAAACAACTGGCAACCGTTAATTGACGGCGTGATTTTAGCAGGCGTGACGGGATTAGGCTGGCTGCACCTGCGGCGCGACTGGCGCTGGCGACAACCTCACCTGATTCATAGCGGCACGATCGCCCTATTTTTGCTGGTGACTGCAATTCTGTTGATTTGGCATATTGATGTGAGTCCGATCGCAACGCTGGCGGTGTTCCTATCAAACCTCATGCTGTTTTTGCTGGCGGCTGGACTGTTGCGAGATGGCCTGGCCCAAGGCGATCGCGGCATGTTTTGGGGCGGCATGGTGCTATTGGTCATTGGCATCATCAGTCGCATGTTGGAATATGACACGGGCTTATTGTTGAAGTCGATCGTTTTTGCGCTTTGTGGAGCAGGCATCATTGCTGCCGGCCTCTGGTTTGAACGCACTACCCAACCCCGATCCCTAGAAACAGGAATTAAATAAAGCGTATTTCTTGTGGGATGGGCATCTTGCCCGTCCGGGCGGGTGAGGACACCCACCCCACAATCTTATTTAACCTTGATCCTTCGCTATTCCTTGGAGAAACCATTATGACTGCTCAGCCCGATCGCCAACCCGAACTTCAGCCCCAAACTCAACCTGAACTTCAGCCCGATATTCAGAAGACAACAAGTTCGTCGAAACGCTTACCCGGCTGGCGGCTCTGGGTGCCCTTGCTGTTTCAAACGGCGCTGATTTTAGGGGTGCCTGCCCAAGATGCCTATACCTATGTGGCCGGACGGGAAATCACACTGCAAACCGCTCCAGTCGATCCGTACGATCTACTGCGCGGCCATTACCAGACTTTGGGGTATGAGATTGCCCAGGTGGATCAGTTGCGATCGTTGCCGGGTGGTGACTGGTTTGCCCAGCATGAATATCAGGCGGGACAGTTTTATGTGGTTCTGGAAGCACCAAATTCTACAACCGCAACTCCACCTAAACCCTGGAAACCCGTTCGAGTCAGCGCCGATCGACCGCAAAATTTAGCAGACAATCAGGTCGCGATTCAGGGTCAAACCAACGACTTTGGGCAAATTACCTATGGCATTGAAACCTATTACATGCCGGAAGCCCAGCGGAATCAGCTCAATCAGGAAATTGGCCAACAGACCGATCGACAAGCCTTTGTCGTGGATGTGAAGGTGGATGGCAGCGGCAATGCAGTGCCGATTAGTCTGTGGGTGAAGCAGAACAACTATCGGTTCTGAGGCAGTTCCAGAGCGTTTTATGAGAAATCAGGCATCTGCGAATAATGGGGTTCGCGAGCGAGACGCTCGCACTATCAACGATAATTTACGGCACGATCATAACGGGACAAGGCGACAGGTTGATCACGCGATTGGTCACGCTTTCTGCCACGCCTTCATCGGTGAGACCTAAGCCGCGACAGCCCATGATAATTAGGCCCGCATTAACCTCATCGGCCACATCACAGATAGTAAAGGCGGGTTTGCCTTCTCGCTCAATCACTTCGGCCTCGATTCCCTGAGCTAGAAACAGGGCTTTAGCTTCTTCCAATAGTTCAGCGATCGCTTCTGGTGAGGTCATCGTGCGATCGGCAGCAGAAGTTGGCGGATTTTCAGGATCGGTCGGCTCCACAACCGACAGCAAAATCAGCTTGCTCTGGTAGGTTTTCACCACGTTAGCGACAGTATCAGCCGCTTCGCGAGATTCACGGCTGCGATCGATCGGAAACAAAACAGTTTTGAACATGGCATGCAATGCCCGTACAGAATTGAATGGATGCTTCTATTGTCGTCCTTTCGGTTTTGTTCGCGTGTTAGGCTACAGAATTTTTTCAAAAATCTCGATCAGGACACGCAGATGGGCTTCTATGATGATCCCCTCTCCTTTACAATAACCAATAGGTAAAAAGACTCATCCTGGGGGTTCTTGTGGCGAAGAAATCTGTAGCGAATTTATCGGCAAGCGATTTATCGGGTAAGCGTGTTCTGGTGCGGGTTGACTTTAACGTCCCCCTCGACGAGCAGGGCAACATTACCGACGATACCCGCATTCGCGCTGCGCTGCCGACGATTCAAGATTTAACTTCTAAAGGCGCAAAGGTGATTTTAAGCAGTCACTTCGGTCGGCCAAAAGGTAAGGTCGTAGACAGCATGCGTTTAACGCCGGTTGCAGCACGCCTTTCTGAGTTGCTGGGTCAGCCCGTTGTGAAGTGCGATGACTGCATCGGCGATGAGGTGGCCAGCAAAGTGGCAGGTCTAGCAGATGGTCAAGTTGCCCTGCTGGAGAACGTGCGCTTCTATGCTGAAGAAGAAAAGAACGATCCTGAATTTTCTAAAAAGCTGGCTTCGGTGGCCGATCTCTATGTCAACGATGCATTTGGCACCGCTCACCGTGCCCATGCCTCCACAGAAGGCGTCACGCATTATTTGCCCTCGGTTGCAGGCTACCTGATCGAGAAAGAACTGAAGTATCTGCAAAGTGCGATTGAAGATCCTCAGCGGCCTTTGGCAGCGATCATTGGCGGTTCTAAGGTTTCTAGCAAAATCACCGTGATTGAAACGCTATTAGAAAAAGTAGACAAGCTGCTGATCGGCGGCGGTATGATCTTCACTTTCTACAAAGCGCGCGGCCTCAGCGTTGGGAAGTCGCTGGTGGAAGATGAATTCCTGGAACTGGCAACCAAGTTGGAAGCCAAAGCGAAAGAAAAAGGCGTTCAGCTCTTGCTGCCGACTGATGTGGTCGTAGCTGACAAATTCGACAAAGATGCCGAAGCGCAAACCGTTAGCGTTGAAAATATCCCCGATGGCTGGATGGGGCTTGATATCGGTCCCGATTCTGTGAAAGTCTTCCAGGAAGCACTTGCAGATTGCAAAACCGTGATCTGGAATGGTCCCATGGGCGTGTTCGAATTCGACAAATTTGCCAAAGGCACTGAAGCGATCGCCTACAGCTTGGCAGAGATCACCAAAACAGGTGCTACCACAATCATTGGTGGCGGTGACTCCGTTGCAGCCGTTGAGAAAGTGGGCGTGGCAGAACAAATGAGCCACATTTCCACGGGTGGTGGTGCCAGCCTGGAATTGCTGGAAGGCAAAGTGCTGCCCGGTATCGCGGCCCTGAACGAAGCGTAATTTCTAGGCGCGCAGTACCTCAAATCGATTATTGAAACCTCATAACGCCACAGGGTTGCAGCAGATTTGCTCAGCGGCTCTGTGGTTTATTTTTGTTGAAAGGAATGATAACTTTTCTATGTTGCTATGGTCTGCCGCTAAGGGTCATCCGTGAACCGATCGACCTCCAATACAAATCCTGGCAAGACGACCTCGCCCGACAGTTGAGTCGGTAACGATCGCACCTCAGGTTCGCTGCCCAAACGATAAATTTCTACCTGCTGATCCTGCAGATTAAACAACCAGCCCAGGCGAACTCCACTCTCCAGATATTCCTGCATTTTTTCCTGTAGCGTCTCCAGATCATCTGTCCGGGATCGCAACTCCATGACAAAATCGGGAGCGATCGGCGGGAAGCGTTGGCGTTGGTCTGGGGTGAGGGCTTGCCAGCGCGATCGTTCTACCCAGGCTGCATCGGGAGATCGATCGCCTCCATCCGGTAGCTTGAATAATGTTGAGGAACTAAATACTTTTCCCAGATTCGTCTGCTTGTTCCATAGATACAACTCTCCCCCCAGGTTCATCTCGCGATTACCGCTATCGCCGCCCACAGATGACATCAGGATCAAAACTCCTTGAGCGCTCCGCTCAATGTGCAAATTGGGGTTGTTGATACAGAGTTGGTAAAATTGCTCATCGGTGAGATGAACTTGTTTGAGATCGAGCTTGAGGGGTTCGGGCAGTGGGATCATTGCTCCGGTCTCCCAGACAAATAAGGTATGGTGGCGATCGTACTATCAAAGCAAGCCACAGATCGCCCCTCAACTTTAACTGAGGTCGGCTAACACATGCTGTTTCCGCACAGCATATTCAATTGCGCAAGTCATTTAATTTTCATTCCTCAGGCAAAGTTATCAATGAAAATTGGTGATTTCTGGCTTCAGCGTTTTGTCGGACGATCGCCCTGCAACTTCCCTAAGGAATACCTTATGCTAGTCAAGATCTAAGTGAGTAAATAGAGTTTTGTGCTATGGCATTTCTTCGAATCAACGAACACATGACGGTCAACACGCAATACATCGTCAAAGTGAAGTGGAAGGTTAGTGGTGATGAAGACGAACTGTCCGCATCGGTTTTTATGACGGGCAACGACAAAAATGAAGTTGTTGCTATCAAAGGGGAAGATGCATACAAGCTCTGGGATATTCTCCATGCCAACGAAGAGTATCCCCATAGTGCACTCCATGATAAACGTGATGTTCTTCCCCCATCGGTGCGGCGGCAGTTACGGAAGGAATGGTAGGTTAAGTCGGGTTGCTCTCAAAGCCAGTAGGCTCCTGCCATGCCTGCTGAAATTGGGAATAGGGTAGTTGCTCAGCGCAATACCAGAGTAGTTTGTAACACTCTAGCGCCTGTTGCGATCGATCGCCCTGTTCCATCGCCTGTCCAAAGTGCCGCAATCGGGCAGTCAGTAGCGGCAACTGCTCATCCAGAATGACAGCTTTCAAATATTCGGCAGTGCGTTTGTAAAAAGAAGGTGGGTGATCAGTCAATAACAACTGCATCAAAGTCTTGATTGCCTGAGCATGTCCGGGCTGCAGTTTGCCCAACTGATAGGCCAATCGCCGCTGAGCCTCACTGCTTTGGGCCGCAGCCAAACGTTGACTAAGATTCTCAATCGCCCGATCGAGTGCAAGACCTGTTGGGGATTGATGAAGGCGTTTGCGGGAGCGGCGAGAGATCTGTTGTTGCTGGAGTATCACCTGAGCTTGAGAAGATTGCTCCAGGGTTGAGTCAGGACAGAATTGCAGTAGATTCTTGGCAGCCTGCTGGCGGAGATGGGGATCTTCAGCCGTTTCGGCTAGCTGAGTTAATGTTGCAATGGCGATCAAATTATTGGCATCAATCTTGCCCAAACTATAGGCCGCCTTACGCCGCAGTGCTTCTGATTCCAGCGTTTGGCTGAGTTTTTCTAATCTAGCAATCGCGATCGCATTTCCCGGATCGACTTTGCCCAATGACTCGCTAACTTGGATTTGAAAGATTTCTTGCTCGATCTGTTCTAACAATTCGGTGAGGGTAGCGATCGCGATCGGATTGCCTGGATCCATGATTTTGCCCAGACTATAGGCTGACGTCCAGCAAGCAAATAGATTTTGAGCTGTACTGACAAACTCTTCTAAGGTTGAGATGGCTAACGGGCGATCGGTTTGCAGCAAAGCTACTCTGGCTCCTTCTTGAATCGGCAGCGGATAAATTTTCCAGCTTTTTAGCTTGGTATCCCATTCACCAAATCGCCAGTGAACCAGTCGCCGCACAATTTCTTTGGCTTGCACACAATCCGGACATTCCGCTAACCCAGCCGCTGCCAGAAAAACTGCCTGGTAGCCATAAAAGCCGCCACAGTCATCTTCAAACTGAGTCAATTCGACAATGAAATCCTGCTTATCGGTAGCCGAAATGTTCGATCGCCCCAACCACAATAGAATCGTTTGTCGCCAGTGCGTCGTCAGGACAGGCGGTGCAGTGCCACTCGTGAAAAAATGCCAATCTGTGATCGCCTGCGCCGCAAAATATTCTTGAAAAGTCGGGTGATAGAAGGCGTAGATTTTATCGCCTGTTTTAGAAACACCCACCTGATTCAACCAGCCCAACTGCAACGCCAGCGATAGCTGATCGAGGTTTTCAGGTCCCAAGGCTTGCACGGCAAAAAGATGCGGCAATCGAAATTTAATTTCTTCCTGTTGCAAAGCTTTCAGAGCCAACGTTCCAAGTGCCTGATTAAGCTGGTGTCGTTGAGCAAATGTGGTCGGAAACCGATCCTGCTTCCATTCATAAATCCGATCGATAAACTGCTGATACAGAGCTGCTCTGGTTTGGGGTAAATTTCCCTGTGCTAACGACCAGGAGCGACAGAGCAAGGCTAAGCGCAAAGGATTTCTGACCGCATCTTTCAGGCGTTTGCGTTTGAGCTGATCCAGTTCGGCACGGAGTTGATCGCCTAAGGTTGGATTGGTTTGGAACCAGCGTTGAATGAATTGGCTGACTTGATCGGCAGAATCGGAGCAGGGGAGTGAGGGAGCAGGGGAGGAAGCATTCACGCTAAAGCTGAGATTGCGATAAACCGAAAATGTCTCTAACGTATTTTTGCCTGCATCCCACAGGTTTGATCGGCAGGTGAGCACCACATGGGCATCGGCAATCCAGCCTCGGAGCTGGCGGCTAATCATCGACAGGGCCAAACTAGCATCAATCGCCATTTCATCAACCGCATCCAGTAGCAGCCAAACGCGGCCCTGGTTGAATTGCTGGCCGAATTCAAGCTGCAATTCAGTTGAAACGACAATCTGCCGCGTCGCAGTTTTCAGCCAGTCATTCAGTAAATATTGCTCCAGCGTTTGTCCTTGCAGATCGGCGAGTGAGATCCAGATTGGCAGCAATTGTCGATCGAGCAAATAGGCCGCAACTTTTTGCAGCAGCGTGGTTTTGCCCGATCCCGGTTCACCGACGATCGCAATTCGCTGCGCCTCCGATCCTGACTGCAACAGAAAAGCCAAAAACTGATCGATCGCGATCGTCTGTTGCGCCTCACTTTCTTCTACGTCATCCAATGTGGCATCTTTGGTTGAAAGCTCAGATCGATCGCTTGACCGACGTTCCACTTCCAGCGGCACATAGACCTGCGCTAACTCAAAGGCAACACCATCGCCGATCGTCAAGGGATTTGTAGTGAGCCGCTCATATTGTTGATCTTTCAAGCTGGATTGGCAGAGTTGTAGCCAGAAATCAGGAGAAGCAGGAGCAGGGGAGATGGGGGGAGCGGGAGCGACCTGTTTAGATTTTTGGGGACGACGTTGTTCCCATTCAGTGTCGAAGCACTGCAGATTGGCCGATCGATCGTTGCGAGAGTGCCACAGATTCAGGGTGAAGTGCCAAACTTCGGAGCCGCTACGGTGAGGGCGGTTGTCTTCCAGGATGCTGATAAAGTCTTCCAGACGTTTGAGGGCTTCTTTAATCTGATCGATCGTCAAAGGCTGGTTAGCCAGTTTCATCAAGGCTTCCAGAAATCGCACTTTGGTCCGCACCACCAAACGGCGATCGCTTTGCCAGTGAGTTTGAATTTGCGATCGTAAATTGTCTAATGCCTTTTCATCACAGCCCAATGCCTCACAGTCCAATTCATTGCTGGCAAAGTCGATCAGAACGGCAAGAAATTGCTGGGTACGTTTTTTGGCTTCAGGACCGTAGTTGGGACGCGGCATTGGATCGCTAGGTTACAAAGTTGCTCACAGCAAATGATGCACTTTTCAAAGTCCCCCAAAATTGGGGGATTTAGAGGGCTAACCAACAAATCAAGTTAGGGGAATCCCCTGGGTCTTCCTCTGCCCCTCACTCGGAAAGATTTACAGTGACTGCATCTTAGCCTTTTTATCAGCAATTCGCCTGAGGGAAGTTGGACTGCCTAATCTAGAGTCATCAAACGCAAGGAACCCCAAAGGAACCGCAAAGAGAACGTTAACTGACATGTGGCGGCTCGCTTAATGGTAAAGCACCACTTTTGCCTACTGGGACGAATGATCGAGGGTTATCGCTTTAACGATCCTCCCCCTTGATCGCCGGAGATGCGGGTTCGACTCCCGCGCTGCTACACCAAACACTGACAGATAGTTCAATCGGTAGAACGCCTAAAACATCCTTATTCACTTTTTGCCTTTTAGGACGATGAATGAGGGTTATCGCTTTGGATGCGGGAGGTTGTGGGTTCGAATCCCACTCTGTCAACTTTCACACTTGTGAATCGATTGATTTAACTTTGCACGATCGCCCGTAAGGGCCGAAGGAGATGTTATGGTGAACTATCAATTTTTTCTGAACCGCCAGCAAACGCCGCAAACTCAGCCAATTCCAGACCGAGAAGCTGAAATGATCCAGGGTCGATCGGGTGGCTATATGTTCAAAGCAGACCTGTGGCAGACCTTGCGTCGATGTCTGTTGATCGGAACTGCAAACAGCACTTATTACGCTGGAAAGCATGAGCTAACGAATGACTTCGTCAATGTTCTAGAAAAGGCGATTCAGGCCGATCCGCAGCGAGTTGCTTCTGAGATTCTCTATGCCTCGGATGGTCGATCGATCAATAACAGTGCGCCAATTTTTGCGCTGGTGATTTTGTCGATGGGCGATGCCCCAGAAGCCAAGCGAGCCTTTCAGGAAATCTTTTCGCAAGTGGTGCGAACCGGAAGCCACTTCTATGAATGGATGAGCTATACCAAGTCGGTACGCGGTTTCGGCAAGATTGTGCGGGAAGCAGGGCAAAACTGGTTGGCGCGTCAGGATATCAAAGGGTTGGCCTATCAGTTGTTGAAGTATCAGCAGCGGCAAGGATTTTCTCATCGTGATGCTTTACGGCTATTCCATGTGAAGCCACCCACCGATGAGCATAACCAACTTTTCCAATGGGTGTTAAACGGCTGGTCCGAATTGCCACCCCAAATTCCATCAGAAGCGCTGTCGCAAATCTGGTGGTATGAGTGGCTGAAGCGACACCCAGAGCAAACCCATCAGGCGATCGCTCAAGGTCGTTTGACTCACGAAATGGCGGCTCCCGTCGGCAAGATGGATCGGCAAGCTTGGCAGCTCTTGTTTAACGAAATGCCGAGCGGTGCTTTACTGCGGAATCTGGGGTCTTTAACTGAATTGGGAGTTTTGCGAGCCGATGCCCGTAAAAATCTCGATCGGGTTCAGGCAGTGTTGAATAGCCGCAATCATCTGCGCAAGGGACGCATTCATCCGATCGATGTGTTGAAGGCGTTGAAGACCTATCAGTCGGGCGGTCAGTTAGGCCGCAGTCAAAAGACCTGGACGCCGGTACCGCGTGTTATTGACATTTTGGAAAAAGCCTTGGAACTATCCTTCGATGTGTTGCAGCCAACCGGCAAGACTTTTCTACATGCGGTCGATGTGTCGGGTTCGATGTCCTATTACTCGGTGAGTTCGATCGGTCTAAGCTGCTGTGAAATTGCCACCACAATGGCACTCGCCACCGCAAAGGCTGAAAAGAACTACAGGATTCTTGGATTCGCGGATGATTTCCGTGATCTGGGAATTTCCAAGCGAGATTCTTTCAACTCGGCAATTCAGAAGGCCAGCAACCAAAACTTTGGTGGCACAGATGCCTCCGTGGCTTACCGTTGGGCGATCGATCAGCGCTTTCATGCCGATGTGTTTTGCTTCTGGACCGACTGCGAAAGTTGGGCAGGCTATCAGCATCCCAGCCAAGCATTGGTGGAATATCGCCGCAGGGTGAATCCCAACGCCAAAGCGGTTTATGTGACGCTGGCTCCCTACAACATCTCGCTGGTGGATCCACAAGATGCCAACTCCTGGGATCTGGCTGGCTTCGATCCGAGTTCACCTCGCCTGATCCAAATGCTGGCAATGGGTGAGTTGTAGCCATGTCAATCTAACAGCCTGTCCGATCGCAATTTGCTCTATCGGACAGGTTTTGCTTTATTAATTAAAAAAATATTAAGCGCAGCAAAAAACCTGCCCCATAATGAGACAGGTTGATTGAACAGCAATGAAATCGTTTATCGAATGTATTCTTTCAAAACGCTATTCCGGTTAGGATGACGCAGTTTTCGCAGCGCTTTTGCTTCGATCTGACGAATCCTTTCGCGAGTCACGTTAAAAATCTGGCCGATTTCTTCCAACGTTTTCATCCGACCATCATCTAAGCCATAGCGAAGGCGTAAAACATCCCGTTCCCGTGGGCTGAGGGTTCCCAACACGTTTTCCAAATCTTCCCGCAGCAAGTTCTTAGAAACCTGATCTTCTGGTGTTTCACCATCGGATTCGATGAAGTCTCCCAGGCGTGAATCTTCCTCTTTACCGATCGGCGTTTCCAGCGAGATAGGAAGCTGAGCTGATTTGGCAATAAATCGGAGTTTCTCGATCGTCATTTCCATGCGAGTTGCAATCTCTTCTTCAGTGGGTTTGCGGCCCATTTCTTGAGACAGCAGTTTCGTGGTTTTCTTGATGCGAGAGATTGTTTCGTAGAGGTGAACCGGCAAACGAATCGTCCGAGATTGATCGGCGATCGCACGAGTAATGGCCTGACGAATCCACCAGGTTGCATAGGTGGAAAACTTGTAGCCTTTTTCGTGATCGAACTTCTCAGCTGCCCGAATCAGACCTAAACTGCCTTCCTGAATCAAATCCTGGAAAGACAGGCCCCGATTCATATATTTTTTGGCAATGGAGACGACTAATCGCAGGTTAGATTGCACCATCTTTTCTTTGGCTCGCCGTCCTTCATGCAGACGACGCCGGAACTTAGGCAGGGGCTGATTCACTTCATTTGCCCATATCTCTAAATTCCTTTCGAAATCCTGAGGCGTTCGATCGAGCCGTTCACACAATTTATCGCGAATTCGCTCTAGCTCCAGCAAATCAGCAATTTTACGCGCCAACTCAATTTCTTCATCCGCTCTCAGCAGACGAATCCGACCAATCTCTTGCAGGTAGAGGCGGATCGAATCCTCTGTATAGTGCTTCTTTTTGGCTTGGGTTCGGCGGCGAGCACCTCCTTTCACCGCTTTGCCATCGCCATCCTCCTCGTCGTCAGGCTGGGCATCAAACAAATCGTCTCGATCATCTCCTTCGTCGATCAAGAGTTCTTCAAAATTACTCTCGGTCGGATCAAGGGTTACGAGTACGTCATTAGCCTGGGTCATGCCGCGCTCCTCATGCTCCTTATTTCAAGTAAAAAGGTTAATCAAAAAACCAAGGAATATCACGACCTGGTCATTGAGCTGGTCTGCAATTTAGTCAGGTACTTCAAAGTACAAGACCAATTCAGTTCATTCATGTTAGCCGGTAGCTACTCCAGAAGGCACTATGCTCAAGCCCAGCAAAGGCCGGGTAACAGCACCAAAACGGGAATCATTGCCTGCGGATTTCGCCGAAACCTCTCCGATTGTAACTTTTCTCACAAAAGATGCACGTTTTTTCATATTCTCACCTTGAGAAATCGAAATGCGAATGCTTTGAGACCACCTTGGAGTTGAAAGTTACAGAATAACTTTGTGTGAAACAAAGCCCTTCAAACCAGTTAGATGAATCGCTCGAAAACTGCCAGAGAATCTTCCCTGCTGGATCGAGATGCAAGGGTTGATGGGAAATTTGTTATGAATTCAGCATAACCGAACATTTGAGAACTGGAAGCAAAAAACAGAGCTAAATTGCACTGAATTTCCACTTTTTATTCCAGTTATTTTTTGTTACAAAATGAGGACGGCCCACTTCAATTCCTCTTTCTGCTTAAGCCTTCTCAAAGAACCTGTCTAAACTGAACAAGTTCATTGAAGTCTTCTATGTAGTTCCCTACACTTTCTTCCGGTTCTTATGGCTAAGAAACAAAAGTTTCCTCATCTAGTGGGTTCCAAATGGACCTCTCAACAAACCACTTGGGGCTGGCGACATTTTCAGGTGGTGAATCGTAAAAATGAAGGGCAATGGATATTTGCTGAGATGGTGGCCGCTTGCGATCCAACCGTTCGGTTTTGGCTCAATGCCAAACAACTCAAGGAGCGATCGCTCTGGCAAGCGGGCTGGCAATCGTTACAAGAACAAGCTGACCTGCAAGAGCTATGAAATTCGCAAGATTTTAGGTAAATCCCATCAAGCATCAAAGACAACTGAATGCCATGCCTTTTTCTGATCTCCTGTGATATCAAACATGACATGTTTGACGATCGTGTATTCTTCGAGGGCGTAATAAGACATATCCTTGCCAATGCCGCTTTGCTTGAAGCCACCATGGGGCTGTTCGCTGGCGATCGGTAGATGGTCATTTACCCAGACGGTGCCACATTCTAATGCTGCGGCCATTCGCATGGCTCGTTGTACATTGAGTGTCCAGACACTACCCGCTAACCCATAGGGAACGCCATTGGCCAACTGAAGTGCTTCGGCTTCGTCTGAAAAGCGATTGACTACAACCACTGGACCAAAAATTTCCTCTTGAACACAGCTAGCAGCTTCAGGTGCTTCCGCCAGAATGGTGGGGGGGTAGTAATAGCCTTCGCCTTCTGGCATGACTCCACCAGTTGCCACTTTGATGCCTTGCTGACGGGCTTCTTCCACAAAGCCATGCACTTTCAACCGCTGGGTCTCGCTGGAGAGGGGGCCAATATCTGTACCTTCTGCAAACGGATGTCCGACTCGAATGGTTTCGGTTAATTCAGTAAAGCGGGCCAGGAACTGATCAAAGACTTCAGTTTGGACATAAATTCGAGTCGCTGCCGTGCAGTCCTGACCAGAATTCATGTAGGCCGCTGGAATTGCTCCTCGTGCAGCCGCCTCAATATCCGCATCTGCAAACACAATGAAAGGGGCTTTACCGCCTAGCTCCAGCGTGACTCGTTTGACCATCGGACCAGCCAGTTCAGCGATCCGTTTGCCAGTGCGGGTGCTACCCGTAAAGCTAATCATCCGAATATCGGGATGGGTACAAAGCGCTTCACCGACTTCTGCGCCGCCCGTCACCACATTGATTAATCCAGCAGGCAACTCAGCTTCTAGGGCAATTTTGGCCAGCTCGATCGTCGTTGCAGGTGTATTGGGAGCCGGTTTGATCACGACTGCGTTGCCTGCCGCGAGCGCTGGGCCCAATTTCCAAATCGCCATCATGAAGGGATAGTTCCAGGGTGTAATCGCTCCCACTACACCGATCGGTTCCCGTCGAGTCATGCTGGTATAGCCACCTACATATTCTCCGGCTGCCGATCCTTCTTGACGACGAACAACCGAGGCAAAATAGCGCAAGTTGTCGATCGCAAAGGGAATATCGCCTCCAGTCGTTAATTTCAAGGGTTTACCCGCATTTTGACTTTCCAAATGAGCCAGGGTTTCACTTTTCGCTTCCAAGGCATCTGCCCACTTCAGCAATGCAGCACTGCGTTCCCCATAGGAAAGTGCTGCCCATCCAACTTGAGCCTCTTTCGCCGCAGCAACGGCCCGATCGACCTCTGCTTTCGATCCTAAAGCGACCGTCGCGAAAGGTTGACCAGTAGCTGGATCAATTAAATCTCCACTGCCTGTTTCAACGAGTTCACTGCCAATCACCATGGGGTAATGAATCAGCTTATCCATAAAAAATGCCTCTTGAGGAATCTATAAAAGAAAGGGGGATTCAGGCTTATCCAGGTCTTGCCCGTTGTCTACAGCAGTAACCCAATTCCCTCTTATGATGAAGACTGCTTAAAGTAGCTATTGCAAAGCTTTACTTTATTTTTAGATTCCTTTATAAAACTGTACAAACTAAGCATTTGCTCAGAATCAGGGAAAAACGCTGGAATCGATCGTCATGCTTCAGTCCAGAATTGTTCTCTGGCCAAGCCGTGGCATTCTACATCTGTCATAAAACTTCATGAGATGCTTCTCAGCGCCATGGGTTCTGCTATGCTTTCGCAGATGGAACCATTGATACTTCAGGAACGTCCATGTTTGAGGTACTCAGGCTTGAAAATGACCAGAATCGAAGCTTCAAAACAGCATTTGCCAAACCGCTAATATTCAGGTGCTAAATTCAATTGTCGAATCAAGGTTTTAGCGTCCATAATTCAGAGACTGTTGTTGAAAGAGACAGTTGTTAAAGCCTTGATCCTAAGGTTCGGTGAATTTATCGATAGCCCCAACGTAATGTGCTGAGATTAGGTTTTGTGAGGAGAAAGACTCAAGTGAATGCTGATCACACAACTCTTGCCCCAACGTTGTCTGGTCATCCTATGTCTAGACATCTGCTGAGCCATTCGAAAGGGTTACTTTGGTTCAGTGCGATTGTTGCTGCTAGCGGAGTGATGACAATCCAGACAGCTCAGGCTCAGGAAGCTCCACTTAACCCAACACTTGATGTAGGGATTGTGCAGCGCTTTGGTTCAGAGCCTAAGGATGAAATGGTGCTGAAACCGACGGCGGGTGACCAATTAACGTTGAAATTCAAAGTAGCTGACCAACCTCAGACCATCACCACAACGGGGGACGTTAAAGTCCAGGTAGAAATGCAGCCCCTACCTCAACCCAAAGTAACTGAACAGGTCGTGCTGAGCACCCATCGCAGCTTTGAAAGTGCAGAAGATAGTGCTACCCAATGGAAGGCTCAAGGGATTGAAGTAGAACTTGCCCAGCCTCGGCAATGGCAAGTTTGGGCAAAGCGAGAAACTTACAAAACTCCCTTACTGCGCCGTCTGCTGATGCAAAATTTGCAGTCCCATGGTGCAAAAACAGCATTTATTGATAGCCAAACTCAACAACAAGAACCGAAAGCAGGCATCACAATCAACGGAACACGCTATCAACAAGATGAAGTAGAGTTTGATTCAACCGCCGATCGAATTGAAGTCACTTTTAATCGTAACGATCACGGCACCCGCCTCTATGCTGGTGATTTAAGGCTACAGCCAAACGCTTACGGAACTTACACGCTAGTGAATCAGGTGCCGTTAGAAACCTATCTGCGAGGCGTCGTTCCTCATGAAATTGGTTTAGGAGCTCCCCAGACAGCGATCGAAGCTCAAGCCGTTTTAGCTAGAACTTACGTGCTGAGAAATCTGCGCCGTTTTGCCATCGATAACTATCAAATCTGTGCCGATACGCAATGTCAGGTTTATTGGGGCTTGGCAGGTACGGCCCCAGAGTCCGACCGCGCCATTGCCACAACGAGAGGCTTAGTCCTCACCTATCAAAACGAGCTGGTGGATGCGCTCTACTCTTCAACGACGGGTGGAGTTACTGCTCCCTTTAGTAACGTTTGGAATGGACCCGATCGCCCTTACTTAAAGGCAGTGATCGATTCGGTTAACAATACTTGGGATCTGAACCAGCAGAGCTTAGCCGACGAAACCAATTTCCGAGCGTTCATCAGCCGCAAGCAGGGCTTCAATGAAGTCGGTTGGGATATGTTCCGCTGGCGTGTCGAGAGTCCGTTGACCGACATTGCCAAGGATTTACGAAGCTATTTACAAACCAAGCAGCATCCACTGGCCAATTTCACCCAAATTAACGATCTGCGCGTAGTGGAGCGATCGTCCGCTGGCCGAGTCCAAAAGATGGCGATTACGACCGATCGAGGCGTGGTGGAACTAGAAAAAGATGAAATTTTGCGAGCTTTATATGCTCCCAATAGCACGTTGTTTTATCTAGACCCCATTTATGAAACTCCTCGACCTCAAGCTAGCCCTCAAGCTTCGGCGAATGCTGCTTCTCCAACGGGACCAGTGAGTCCAACTGCTCAGGCGACCACACCCGTTCCCAGTCCGGAGACCAGCCCACCAGCTAAGGTGCTGAAGGGCTATGCATTTGTGGGCGGTGGTTTAGGACATGGGGTAGGTATGAGTCAAACGGGGGCTTACCACCTGGGTGAACTGGGCTGGTCGAACCAGAAAATTCTCAGCTTCTATTACCCTGGTACAGAATTAAAGCCCCTTGATTCAACCGTTACTTACTGGCGGGAACCTCAGCAATCTACAGATCAGCAGCTAACAAAATCGACTGAAACCACGCCTCAATTCGATCGCCCATAGCTTGCAAAGAAAACCGAGCTTCGGCCTGGTGGCGACAAGCCTGTCGATCGATCTGATCCAAACGGTCGATCGCCCAAATGAGTTCGTCAACGTTATCCGGTTCAACCAACCAACCTGTTTTGCCAGATTCAACAATTTCCGCAGGACCACCCCGACGATAGGCAATTACAGGCACACCGCAAGCCAGAGCTTCGATCGCCACATTGCCAAACGCCTCGATCCACTTTGGCGTCATCAAGAGTCCCGTACAGTGGCCAAGCGCATGCTGCAAATCTTGCGTGGACAGAAAGCCCTCATAGTGGAAGGACCTGTCGGAATATTGCTGACAAACCGTCTGCCAATAATCAGGATCAGGCATCGCCCCCCAAATTTTTAACGGCAACCCAGCTTTTGCGGCAGCGGCGATCGCATCTTCAATTCCCTTTTCAGGGGCAATCCGTCCTACCCAGCCCAAATAAGAATCCGCTTGAGGCTGAAATTGATAAAGCGCTAAGTCAAGCCCATTTTCTAAGCACCGACAGCGATCGCCAAAAGCAAAGGTTGCTGCCTGCGCCTGACTGTGGACTCCAATTGTGCCTGGAAAGCGATTGGTCACTTGGCCAATCACCTGATCCATCGCATCGGTCAATGAACCCATGCTGACAAGATGGGCGATCGGACGCCTGAAAAAAGGAGTGAGATAGAAAGGTAGCCAATCATAGGCAAAATTGCAGATCAAGTCATATTCGTCTTGCAGGTCATAAGCCTGTTCCCAAAGGTTGGCCAGTACGGCATTTTCGGGCAGGCAGATGGGTGATTGCCGCCCCTGAGTTTGAGCAGTGGGCTGAAGTTGCCCAGCAACTTGAATCACTTCAATGTTCGCGAGGTCTGATGAGGCGGGTGCCACGACGGTAACTCGATGTCCTCGCTGCTGCATTGCCAGAGCAATGTTGTGTAAAGTGAGTTCAACTCCCCCTCCTAGTCCAGAACCGATCGGTCCCACAGGCGTGGAAGTAAACAGTAGATTTAATGAGGTTCGGTTTACTGTACTTGGCATGATGGCAGGAATAACAGACGATGCAAATCAGGAAGGCTACAATCAAAATTGACTGTTCCATCCGTATTTATTCTCATCCCTAATGCAGTTTTAGCCTGTTTATCTTCATCAAGCTGCGAATGAAGTAGTAGGTATGGCCTGAACTTAGGGCAGAATAATGAGTTATGGATGAAGGGAGGTCACAATCATTTCTTCAAGGGCTAGTTCCTAGAAGAGTAATGGTGACAGTTCCCGCAATTGTTGAGCAAGTGGAAAGTGAGCCAATGTCTGCTGAAACCAATCTACCGACTGATCCGGAGGCAACGTTAGAAAACGCTCCTGTCGAAGTGACTGAAGAGCCTATCGAAGAATTTACCCTCGATCCAGATGAATCATTTGACCTTGCTTCAGAGGAAGCGACAGCGGAAACCGAAACGGATAAACAGTCCGATCTACAGTCAACAGTCAGTGCATTAACGCAAGATATTGAATCCCTCAAGGCACAACTCGAGGATCGGACGAGTCAATACATGCGAATTGCGGCAGATTTTGAGAACTTCCGAAAGCGGACCCAAAAAGAAAAAGAAGAACAAGAACAGCAGGTGAAGACTGCCACGCTGAAGGAGCTGCTGCCGATCGTTGACAACTTCGAACGGGCTCGATCGCAAATCAAACCGCAAACGGACTCTGAAATGAACATCCACAAAAGTTATCAGGGTGTTTACAAACAGATGGTCGAGTCGCTGAAACGGATCGGGGTAGCCCCGATGCGGTCGGAAGGCAAAGAGTTTGATCCCAATCTGCATGAAGCCGTCATGCGGGAAGCGACTGCCGAGCATCCAGAGGGAACGGTTTTAGAAGAGCTGGTCCGAGGTTATATGCTAGGTGAGCGGGTGTTGCGTCATGCCATGGTGAAAGTTGCTGCAGCGCCAGAGTTAGAATCGGTATCTTCTGAAGAGTCTGCCGGTTAGTTCCTTTTGCCAGTTAAGGGTAAGCCAGCAAATCAGGGCGAACAGACTACCCAGGATGCATCGTCTACGTGGATTACAGGTTCCCTTACGAACATTCTTAGGTGCAGCTGATCATATTCCCGAAAAATTGCGGAATACTGAGCTAGAAGTGAAAAAAGAGTTTAATTCACCACAGTTGCGCAGTCATTCACTGAATACATGTACGTAACCGCTAGATATGGGAAAAGTCATTGGCATCGACCTGGGTACAACAAATAGCTGTGTTGCCGTTCTAGAAGGCGGCAAGCCTGTTGTTATCTCCAATTCTGAGGGGGGACGCACAACCCCAAGCATCGTCGGTTTTGGTAAAACGGGTGAACGTTTAATTGGGCAGTTGGCCAAACGGCAGGCTGTCACCAATGCAGAAAATACGGTTTTCAGCATTAAGCGCTTCATTGGCCGTCGTTGGAACGATACTGAAGCTGAACGGACTCGCGTCCCCTACAGCTGTATTCGTGGCAAAGACGATACTGTCGATGTGCAAATTCGTGGTAAAGCCTATACTCCCCAGGAAGTTTCAGCCATGATTCTGCAAAAGTTAAAGCAGGATGCTGAGAATTACTTGGGCGAGCCAGTCACTCAAGCGGTTATTACGGTTCCTGCTTACTTCACAGATGCCCAGCGTCAGGCGACCAAAGATGCCGGAACGATCGCTGGCTTGGAAGTGATGCGGATCATTAACGAGCCTACGGCAGCAGCCCTATCCTATGGGCTCGAAAAGCAAGATCAGGACCAAAGTGTTCTTGTGTTTGACTTGGGCGGCGGTACGTTTGATGTGTCTGTGTTGCAGCTAGGGGATGGGGTATTTGAAGTCAAAGCGACTTCTGGCAACAATCACCTGGGCGGCGATGACTTTGATAATGTGCTAGTGCGGTGGATGATGGACAAATTCCGGGAGCAGGAAGGCGTCGATCTATCAACCGATAAAATGGCTCTTCAGCGGTTACGGGAAGCGGCAGAAAAAGCAAAAATTGAGCTTTCCAGCATGTTGTCCACCACAATTAACCTGCCTTTCATTACGGCAGATGACACGGGTCCAAAGCATTTAGAGATGGAGCTCACTCGTGCCAAATTTGAAGAGTTAGTTGGGCATCTGGTGCAGGCTACGATCGAGCCAGTGACGCAGGCCTTGAAAGACTGTGACCTCAGCCCTGATCAAATCGATCGGATTATTTTAGTGGGTGGCTCAACCCGGATTCCAGCCGTTCAGGATGCCATTGCAACCCATTTTGGTGGCAAAACGCCCGATCGATCGGTGAATCCAGATGAAGCGGTGGCGCTAGGGGCCGCAATTCAAGCAGGCGTGTTAGGCGGCGAAGTTAAAGATTTACTGCTGCTGGATGTCACTCCTTTGTCTCTTGGGATTGAGACCTTGGGCGAAGTGTTTACGAAAATTATTGAGCGTAACACAACGATCCCAACTAGCAAGTCCCAAGTGTTTTCAACGGCTACCGATGGCCAGACCTCAGTAGAAATTCATGTCCTGCAAGGTGAGCGTGCCATGGTGCGGGATAACAAGAGCCTGGGCAAATTCCAACTAACCGGCATTCCTCCTGCACCCAGAGGGGTTCCCCAGATTGAAGTCGCCTTTGAAATTGACGCGAACGGCATTTTGCGGGTTGCAGCACGGGATAAGGGAACTGGACGGGAGCAAAGTATTCAAATCTCAAATACTGGAGGTTTGAGTGATGCTGAAGTCGAACGGATGCGTCAAGAAGCCGATCTCTATGCTGAAGATGATCAGCGCCGTAGGGAATTAAGCGCCCTCCGTAATCAAGCAGATACATTGCTTTATAGTTATGAAACAACCCTGCGAGACAACGGGGAGTTTATCTCGGATGAGTTGAGAAACTTGGCCACCCAAAGGGTTGCAGAGCTGCGGGCTTCTATCTCCAATCGCGCCATTAGTGTTGAGGAGATGCGGATGCGTTTGGATGCGCTTCAGCAAACCTTGCTGTCGATTGGAGAAGAAGTTTATAAGCAGGCTCAGCAGATGAATCCTGCAGAGGCGTCCTATTATGATGCGCCGACGCAGGCAGCGCCTTGGGCAAATGGCCATGTTGCGGCTGAAGGAGCTGCCCCATTTGTTGAAAACTATAATGAAGAGTTTATCGACGATGAAACCATTACAGCTGACTACGAAGCGGTAGATTAGAAGCTGTTGATCGGTTGGTTAGTTTAGGATGGAGTAGTGAGTTGAGTTCTCTGGCGATCAGCTATGATAGCCATGAGCCGATTCTTTTCTACTCCTTTTTGTTGTCCCCCATCATTCCCCCTTTCTGAAATAGCGCTCTATGGCAAGTGATTACTACGACATCCTTGGCGTTTCGCGGAATGCTGACAAAGAGGAAATTAAGCGAGCATATCGACGACTAGCCCGGAAATACCATCCGGATGTCAACAAAGATCCGGGAGCTGAAGAGCGTTTTAAAGAGATTAACCGAGCCTACGAAGTGCTTTCTGATCCAGAAGTCAAGGCTCGTTATGACCGCTTTGGTGAAGCGGGCGTTGGCTCAGCGGCAGGGGCGGGCTTCCAGGATTTTAGCGACTTGGGCGGCTTTGCTGATATCTTTGAGAGCTTTTTCAGCGGCTTCTCTACCGGAATGGGCGGTCAGCAAACTCGCCGTCGTTCTGGCCCCATGCGAGGCGACGATCTGCGATTGGACCTGAAGCTCGATTTCCGGGAAGCTGTATTTGGTGGCGAAAAAGAGATTCGCATTAGCCATCTTGAAACCTGTACGGTTTGTAAAGGTATTGGTGCAAAACCAGGAACCCAACCTCGCGTTTGTCCTACCTGTAATGGGGCTGGCCAGGTTCGTCGTGCCACCCGCACGCCCTTTGGCAGCTTTACCCAGGTTTCAGTCTGTCCCACTTGCAATGGCAATGGCCAGGTTATTGAAGACAAGTGCGAGTCTTGCGGCGGCAGTGGCCAAAAACAAGAGGCTAAAAAGCTGAAAATTACCATCCCTGCAGGGGTCGATAATGGCACTCGTTTACGGGTTTCTGGGGAAGGGGATGCCGGCCAGCGCAGCGGCCCTCCGGGCGATTTGTATGTTTATTTGTTCGTCAACGAGGATCCGAAGTTCCATCGGGATGGAATTAATATCCTCTCGGAAGTCAAGATCAGCTATTTGCAAGCAATTTTAGGCGATCGGATAGAAATTGAAACGGTAGATGGTCCCGTCGAAGTGACAATCAATCCAGGCACCCAGCCCAATACCGTATTGACCCTGGAGCATCGTGGCGTTCCTCGCTTGGGCAACTCTGCCAGCCGAGGCGATCATCTGCTCACCATTCAAATTGATATCCCGACGAAAGTGACGACTGAAGAACGGGAACTGCTGGACAAACTTGTCAAAATTCGAGGCGATCGCCTTAGTAAGAGTGGCGGAATCGAAGGCTTTCTCGGAGGATTATTTCGAGGATGAGCAGCATACAGCCTGATGTTCAGCTTGATTTGCGCGGCACACCTTGTCCGTTGAACTTTGTGCGCACCAAACTGCGGTTAGAAAAAATGCCGCCCGGTTCGCTGCTCGAAGTTTGGTTAGACCCTGGAGAACCGATCGAACAGGTACCTGATAGTCTGCGTATAGCAGGGTATGGCGTGGAGCAGATTGAAGATCGCACTGATTTTTTTGCATTAAGCGTTCGCCGTCCGGAGTTAGAACCTGCGGAATGCTGAGGAATGGAATGCTGAACTATGAGTGATGCGTTCTCCGATCGACCCAATGCTCAACCTCCAGCCTCAGCATCGATTCTTGGAACCGTCTTGGCAGTTCAAGCCAACTATTACTGGAGCAAATTAGATCAGCCTGTCCAGCTTGAGACCAGTTCTGAACCCATTGCTTTCCTGTTATGCACTCGCCGCACCCGTCTTAAAAAGATTGGGCAGCAGGTTATGGTGGGTGATCGCGTTCAGATTGAAGAACCCGATTGGATTGGTGGTCGAGGGGCGATCGCTCAGGTTTTTCCACGCGATACGGAACTGGATCGGCCACCCATCGCCAATGTTGACCAAATTTTGCTCGTATTTGCAATGGCGGAACCAGCTCTTGATCCAATTCAGCTCAGCCGATTTTTGGTGAAGGCAGAATCAACCGGGATCGAAATTACGCTCTGCCTCAATAAAAGTGATTTGATTAATGCCGAAATACAGCAGTTTTGGCGCGATCGGTTGCAGCAGTGGGGATATCAGCCCTTGCTCATGAGCCTGCGGAAATATCAAGGGATAGAGGTTTTACAGGCGGCTCTCAATCACAAAATAACCGTGATTTCAGGCCCTTCAGGAGTCGGCAAGTCCAGTTTGATTAATCGGCTAATTCCCAAAGCAGACTTACGAACGGGGGCGGTTTCCGGTAAGCTAGGTCGCGGTCGTCATACCACCCGCCATGTCGAATTGTTTGAGTTGCCAACGGGTGGATTGTTAGCCGACACCCCCGGATTTAATCAGCCTGATCTGACCTGTGCGCCGATCGAATTGGCTCACTATTTCCCAGAAGCGCGTCAGCGGTTAACAGAACAAAGCTGTCAGTTTAGTGATTGCTTGCATCGAGATGAACCCAACTGTGCCGTCCGGGGTGACTGGGAGCGCTACGAGCATTATTTAACTTTTCTGGAAGAAGTAGTGGCCCATCAGCAGGCGATCGATCGACGCAGTGACGAAGAAGCCAGCGTGAAAGTCAAATCAAGAGGAGAAGGCCAAGTTCAAACCGAGCCGAAATTGGCAGCCAAGAAATATCGGCGTCCTTCTCGCCGGACTGAAAAGCAAACGTTGCGGAACTTATATTCCGATGTAGATGACCTCAGTGATGACCTCAGCGGCGACAGCGAAGATTTGGCTTGATCCCTGGCATAGATGATTTAGATGGATGATTGATCGGCTACTGATAATCTGTCACAAACCGGCTTACACCCGTGCTGGGATAATAGGTTGCCAGAATTTGCAGATAGCTATAACCCTGTTCTGCCAGATTGAGCGCCCCCAGCTGGCTCATGCCGCGACCTTGGAACGCCTCTGCCACGATATCATCTGAAGCTGCGTAGAGAGATTCCACAATGCCCCCTCGATAGCTGACAAATTCTCCAGCCGTATCATCTACCGCTTTACTGGTTTCTGGGGCTTCTCGATCAATGCCGCTATAGACCTGATAGTATTCCGTGGCTCCAAGCTGAAACAGAGAACTCATCGGTTTGAAATAATAGGTCAGCGCATAGGAACGGGCAGCCACCGCTTGAGCCTTCAACGCTTCAGGAGCCCAACTGGGGGAAACTTCACTGGCCACCACGCTATGTAAGTAGCTGCGCAGGTTCACCAAATTGACCGCCCAGAGTTTGCCGCCATCATTCACCAGCAAGAGCCGCCCCCGATAGGTTCGATCGCCTAAGTTGAAAGTATCCCCTGCTGGCTCCAATAGCACAATTGCCGGAAGTTGGGTGCCATTAAGGGTGATGCCACTTGCATTCGGTTGGGCCGTATAGCTTGCTCCTGCCTGAAGGGCAGTAATGCCATTGCGGTTTTGGTCCATCAGCTGCAATCCACCTGCACCGCCGACGGTAACGCTAGGAACGCCTTCTGCGATCGCCACGCGCATTTCAATTAACGAATCGACAGAGACGGCTGAACTGGAAAACGAGGCTTTATATTGCTGATTCATTGCCTGTTGTTCTGCTGTCAGCGATGGCTTGGGTTGAGGAGAGGCAGGCCGCGTTGCCGCTGGTGGCGAAGACTTTGTAGCAGTTTTAGCAGGGGGAGAAGGCCGTAAAACAGGTGCAGTGGGGGAAGGTGAAATTGAGGGGGAAGGACTGGCAACCGAAGGCACAGATTGATTAGCGATCGAAGACGCCGACTGACGGTTGAGAAAAAGCAATACTCCTGCAAGTTGCAAGGCGGCCAAACAGAGGAGTAACAGCAGAGGATTGCGTTTTAAAAACTGAACAATCTGCGATTTCATCATAGGGTGCTGGTCAAGGATTGGCGCAAAATCAAAATTGCTGGTTAATGCCGAAAACACAAACTCTAGCGAAGAAATCTGTATTGAGCCTATCAATGTTTCCCATCAGTTTACGTTTTTTATATTTCCTACAGATTCTCATTAGGAATAGGTCGAAACGTAACACTTTGCAACATATAATATGAGAGTCAACAAGGCACAAATCACCGAAGGTAGAAGCATTACATGCGAGTTGCGATCGCTGGAGCCGGATTAGCAGGATTAGCTTGTGCGAAGTATCTCACAGATGCAGGCCACACGCCGATCGTTCTCGAAAGCCGAGATGTATTAGGCGGTTTAGTGGCGGCCTGGAAAGACGAAGAGGGCGACTGGTATGAAACTGGTCTGCATGCGTTTTTCGGCGCTTATCCTAACATGCTCCAACTTTTAAAGGAATTAGGAATTGAAGACCGATTGCAGTGGAAGCAGCACACCTTAATTTTCAATCAGCCTGAAAAACCCGGGGTACTCTCTCGCTTCGATGTTCCCGACATTCCCGCTCCGATCAACGTCATTATGTCAATTATTCGCAACAATGACATGTTGACCTGGGAGCAAAAGATCCGCTTTGCGATCGGCCTCTTGCCTGCGATCGTGCGGGGTCAGAAATATGTGGAAGACATGGACCAGTACAGTCTGCTGGAATGGCTGCGGCGGCAGGGCATTGATGAGCGAGTCAACAGCGATATTTTTATTGCAGCTTCCAAAGCATTGACCTTTATCAATCCTGAGGATGTATCAGCCACCATTCCACTCACGGCATTGAATCGTTTCCTGCAAGAGCGCTACGGTTCCAAGATTGCCTTTTTGGATGGCTCACCGACAGAACGGCTTTGTCAACCGATCGTTGATCACATTAAAGCGGGCGGAGGTGAAGTTCACCTCAAGAAACCCCTGAAGCAAATTCTGCTGAACGAGGATGGCAGCGTTAACGGCTTTCTGATTCGAGGCTTGGATGGCAATCCCGACGAAGTCATTACTGCCGATGCTTATGTTTCGGCAATGTCGGTGGATGTGATGAAGGTGTTGATGCCATCCGAATGGAAGGCAAACAGTTTCTTCCAGAAGCTAGAAGGGCTGGAGGGAGTGCCTGTGATCAATCTCCATCTCTGGTTCGATCGCAAAATGACGGATATCGATCAGCTTTTGTTCTCCCGATCGGATTTGCTGAGTGTCTATGCCGATATGAGCATCACCTGTAAAGAATATGCCGATCCCGATCGATCGATGCTGGAACTTGTGCTGGCTCCGGCCAAAGATTGGATCGACAAATCAGAGGAAGAGATTATTGCTGCCACAATGAAAGAACTCGAGAGACTGTTCCCGCAACATCTTTTGGGTGAAAATCCTGCGAAGTTGCGTAAATATAAAGTCGTGAAAACACCGCGTTCAGTCTACACTGCATCTCCAGGACGGCAGGCTTATCGTCCCGATCAGGTCACTCCGATTAAAAACTTCTTCCTTGCGGGGAGTTACACCATGCAGCGTTACTTAGGCAGTATGGAAGGAGCCGTGTTATCTGGTAAATTGGCAGCTCAAGCGATCGTCGATCGCACGGATGATTTAAGCGACAAAACAGCTAAAAGTCTGCAAATTGCTGCCTTGTGAGCCAAATTGGACAATGAGCACGATCGATCGATTGTAAATAGCCACTGTGAATTGCTGCTTTGATTGCACCTTCATAGGAGAATAGCTGATAGCCCATTGCTCCAACTCACTTGTTCTTCGTCAACCTTCAGCTTGCGATGTAATGCTGCAACTGCCTGAATCTCCCCGCATCACGACTTTGGCTCCTCTGGAGGATGCCTACGAACTCTGTCGGCAAATTACGGCAGAGTACTCCAAAACGTTCTATCTAGGCACATTATTGATGCCAGAGGAAAAACGCCGTGCAATCTGGGCCATTTATGTCTGGTGTCGGCGCACGGATGAACTTGTCGATGGTCCCCATGCAGAATTTACGACAGATGCCACTCTAGATGAATGGGAACAACACCTGGAATCGGTGTTCTCAGGTCATCCCGTTGAAGATGCAGATGTGGCGCTGGTCGATACACTGGAACGGTTTCCCATTAACATCCAGCCCTTTCGTGACATGATTGCGGGTCAGCGCATGGATTTATACCGCAGTCGTTATGAAACATTCGAGGAATTAGAGCTGTATTGTTATCGTGTGGCTGGAACCGTTGGCTTAATGACTACACCTGTCATGGGCGTTGATTTGAACCACCAGACCACCCCTTGGCCGCAGTCTTGTCAAAGTCCAGAACCGGAAGCGGTTGCGCTGGGGATTGCCAACCAGCTCACCAATATCCTGCGGGATGTGGGAGAAGATGCTCGGCGGGGTCGAATCTATCTTCCCCTTGAAGATCTGGAACGCTTCAACTATAGCGAGAAGGATTTGCTGAATGGCGTGGTAGATGATCGCTGGCATGCTTTAATGCAGTTTCAAATTGCACGAGCCCGCCGCTTTTTTGCAGAAGCAGAACAGGGGATCAGTGCACTGAGCCTAGATGCTCGATTTCCGGTTTGGGCAGCCCTCATGCTTTATCGGGGCATTTTAGACGTGATTGAAAGAAATCAATATGATGTCTTTCGACAACGGGCTTATGTACCTGGATGGCGCAAGCTGCTCTATTTGCCCCAAGCAAAACTGAAGGCAGAAGTCCTTTAAGGCTACTGAAGATTACATCCTGAAAACTCAAGGTGCCGAAAATGGCGACAAAGGACAGACATTCATGCAAATTTGTCAGCCGCCAAGGCCACTGAAACTGGGCGACAGACTGACAGTCGTTGCACCGAGCGGAACCCTGCGGGAACGAGAGACATTCATGCAGGGCATGCAAATTTGGCAAGCGCGTGGCTATCAGCTCAACTTCAGCTCAGGCTATGACGATCGCTGGGGTTACCTAGCAGGCAAGGACGAAACTCGTCGATCGCAATTAGCAACCGCTTGGCAAGATCCAGATTGTCGGGGCATTCTTTGTTTGCGCGGGGGCTATGGCGGGGCGAGATTACTGGAAGATTGGCACTGGCCCTCAGATTCTTCAATCGATGCTAAGTGGCTGATCGGCTTCTCCGATATCACGAGTTTGCTGTGGAGCTTGAGTGGCCAGGGCATTTCAGGAGTCCATGCACCCTTACTGACCACGATCGCTGCAGAACCCGACTGGTCTTTGCAGCGCCTATTCGATTGGGTGGAAGGTCGATCGATCGAGCCTTTACAAGGGACAGGTTGGGGAGGTGGCCAGACCAACGGTATTTTGTTGCCTGCCAACTTGACCGTGGCCACTCATCTGTTAGGTACGCCCGTGCAGCCTGCTTTAGAGAATGTAATCCTGGCTTTTGAAGATGTCTCAGAAGCGCCTTACCGAATCGATCGGATGTTAACCCAATGGCGGATGATGGGCTTGTTTAAAGCAGTGAAAGGTATTGCCCTGGGCCGATTTAGCCAATGTGACCCTGTGCCAAACTTGCCTAGCTTTACTGTTGCTGAAGTCCTGCGAGAGCGTTTGGCTGATCTGGAAATTCCGATCGTGGCGGAGTTGCCGTTTGGGCATGATGGCGTAAATGCAGCCTTGCCGGTAGGAGTTTTGGCTGAGTTAGATGGCGATCGAGGGATTTTGCAAATTGTCCAGTAGCTGCAACCTGGTAGCTGCAATGGGGTTAGCCTGAATCTCAAAAATCAAAATTGCGAAATCTTGTGAAATCTCAATGCTTCGTCAAACAGGTTTCTAGCGTGACTAGCAATTCTTTATCTAAATAAACGTGAGTTCGACAGGTCAAAAGATCGCTTCAGGCAAGGCAGGTAAACCCTCTTAACAAGGACGTGAGTTCGACAGGTCAAAAGATCGCTTCAGGCAAGGCAGGTAAACCCTTGGGTTGAAGATCGAGGGAGGGTCTGGAGTCTTGGTAGGTGTATGCCACCAGTCCAGCAATCAAATTGACCATGAAATTCAGAGGACTGCGATGACGAGAATGTTCAATTTGAGCAATGTTCTTGAGTTGGTCATTGACCGACTCGATGATCGCTCGCTTCCGCAACAGGATCTTGTCAAGCAGAGGCACCAAGCGGTTTTTCATATTCTTCTTAATCTTGGTGACCAGCTGAAGCCCTTGTTGCCATAACTGCTCGAATAAGGCTTGGGAAATATAACCCCGGTCGCCAAAGAGCTTGCCGATAATGCCTTTCGTTAACTCTGGGACTGGAGTGCGGTCGTCCACATTGGCAGCAGTCAACTGAAACGACAACAACTCTCCATGTTCATTGATGAGCAGGTGTAGCTTGAAGCCGTAGTACCAGCCCATCGAACTCTTGCCCCAAGCTGCATAAGTTGCAAAC
>LUGL01000203.1 GCA_002796835.1 Elainella saxicola E1
CGTCTGGGGCAGCAAAAGCGGCAGGAGCAAACCCCAAGGCGAGGCAGACGGGTCAATATCATTGGCATTTTAGAGCCGGGTCAGCAGATGGAGTACGGCTTAGTGGTCGGCAGTATGACCAGTGCTCGTTATATCAAGCTGATGGACTGGCAAGCCACTCAAGCAGCCCGATGGTTGCAACGCACCGGCATGATTACGGTCATTGCACAAGATAATGCTCCCATTCATACGAGCCGTGCAGTCAGAGACAGGATTGCCATCTGGCAGTCCCAAGGATTGTATCTGTTTCATTTTCCCAAGTATTGCTCAGAGATGAACGAGATTGAGTGTGAGTGGCGACGGGTGAAGAGCGATGAAATCAGAGGGCAGATGTTTGAGGATGAGTACGATTTAGCAACTGCTGTAATCGAGGCAATGAGAAGGAGGGGAGAAAGAGCAGGATATCGAGCTAAGCGATTTGGATTTAAGTCACAGCGAATTATAGAGTGACATCTTAATAGTTCTTTGCACAACGCTGTTTATTTCTGCTCTACTACTTATTCCTATTGGGAAGAGTTGTGCGGCAAAATATTGAAAAAATCGCTTCATCATTATCCCGGCGATAGCGGAGCTAGCCAGCGATATGATTACACGATCGAACTCTATCAAAGTTATTTTGGATCACCGCCAGCCGATATTTGGGATTTTCCTCCATTCCATAGCAACCATCTCGATCGGCACCAACGTTATTGGCAAATTCCCAATCCGGTTTATTGGGTGAAAAAATATCTATCTTTATCTCTCTTTCATCATCCAAGCGAAAAAAGAGAAGGGACAAAACGTTAGACTGCAACGCATAACAATCACATTACATACCGACCGGATCAAGATTGTCGGTCAGATCGAAAGGTTACTTGCAGTAGATGAGCGGGAGAGTTATGCTGCATAAATGTTAAGTAAGGAGACAACCATTAATGTTAATCACTCAGTCCAAATTTGAAGGTAAAGCTGCACTTTATCCACGGAATTTAGATGTACGCGGTACTTCGGATACTTTTTTCAGTCATGAAAGTGTGCTGAAAAATTCTATAAGTCATAAGCGAAGCTCTTTCGATCAAAATTCCGTGTACTCTTATCAAAACGCTTCGCTGAAACCATCTCGGCTTCAGGGGAAATATATTGGGGTGGCTTTTGGTGTTGGAGTACCGGATAACTTCAAAATCAGGCTGAAATATATGGGAGGTTCAAGATTTATAGGACAGGCACAAGCCAGAAACTCGTCCAATTCAAGTCTGTTCGTCAACACATATCTCACTAGTAAAATCGTAGATGGTGCGCTCCTTTTAAAGCAAACTAGAGTTATTGATGATAATTTACCCCCAGGAAGTACTCCATGTCTTAGAGAAGGTCGCTTGAAAATTAAAATTTCTGGGGGTAAAGTCATCCTGCTTGGACCTTGGAAATCTGATGATCCAGACTGTGGTTTTTCTAAGATTCGATTGAAGAAACAGTAATTTTGTACGGCATAACACTGAAACATCCGTAATTTAGCAATCTGAATTTCGGTCAGAGACACAGCATAACATCCGCTTTCACACCGACCGTATGGAGTATCTTCGTTGAGTTCGAGAGGTTTCTAGCAGAGGATGAAACAGAAGTTATGCCGAAATACTGAATTCAGTGAGGTTATCTATTTTCATTTGCGTAGTTGAGTAAACAAAATAGATTGAATAAGGATTTAGAATGACAATTATTTTCCTGGCTGAGTGTGAAAATAAGCAACAAGCTGAACTCTTTTCTCGCCATTTTGACGCAGTTTCTTGGACTTTGAAAGACGGTAATAGACTTAATCGGAAACAAGAAATGACATAAGTCCTTGATGTAAATTCGTCAATTTCCATGGCTTTTTCATCAATTCAGAGCACGGGCAATTTATTACCGATTAAGTCTAATATAAAGTCTCAATGTCATGCAGAGATCAAGCAAGATCTTGAGGGAAACTGGTGGTGTAGCTTGTCTGTAACCGCTATGAACTGGACTCCTGCTAACAGGCAAGAAGCTAACCATCGGCATTTTCAGATTTTAGAACTCCAAAGCCTTTTGCAAAAGCGTTTAAGGTCTGCTCCTGCTTTTCGATATGCTTTTATAGGGGAAGTTGGAGAAGATGATTTGAATTATCTACTGACTGATAGTGATAATGACTATACAGCAACATACGATCGCCTCGTTTCTTCAAGATCCTCCAATCAATTCACCATACCTGTTTTTGGATCTGTAAATAGTTTTGTGTCAGGAATAAATCTCTTTGGGTAATCTGCCCTCAAACTCAATCGCAAATCGGTTTAAGGCAGGCTTCCACTCTCGAATGGGCATTGTCCACTTCTTTGAAATATTCCCAATCGCAAGATAGATCACCTTCAATGCCGCTTCATCATTGGCAAAGATCCGATGATTCCGGGTCACTTTTCGCAAACACATATTCAACGACTCAATTGCATTGGTGGTATACATCACCTTGCGAATCTCGGGTGGAAAGTGGAACATCGGGATGATGTTGACCCAATGGCTCTTCCAACTCCGGCTAATGGTCGGGTACTGAGCATCCCACTTCTCCGCAAACAGCTCCAGGTGCAGTTCTGCCTCATCTTCGGTCATGGCAGTATAAATCGCCTTGAGGTCGGCACAAACTGCTTTACGGTCTTTGTAGGACACGTAAGCCACACTGTTCCTGACCAGATGCACCATGCACAACTGAACCAGGGTCTGAGGATAAGTGGCAGTGATCGCTTCTGGAAAGCCCGTTAAGCCATCGACACAAGCAATAAAGATATCTTGCACGCCTCGATTCTTCAGGTCTGTCAACACGTTCATCCAGAACTTGGCCCCTTCATTCTGGGTAATCCACATCCCCA
>LUGL01000054.1 GCA_002796835.1 Elainella saxicola E1
TCAGACAGAACTAGAAAGGAGCGGCAACAACCACTAAGGGCTTGTAAAGAAATAAGTTCATGTTTTCTCCGTGTTCCAAGTACGCGGATGAAGCATGTAATTCCATTGGGGACAAATCTTGCGTTGCGTTAAATGGAGAGTTGCCATCTCTTCATTAGACACTTTCACTTTCGTTGGATAATCTCCTTTGAGTTGACTAGCTTTCACCCTTAATCCACTCTGGGTTGAGGTGCCTCGAATCAATGCCGTCATCTGGTTGAGTGAGCGCAGGGGTTGTCCGGCCCAATTGAGCGAGATAAAGCTGAACAGACGATGCTCGATGGGATTCCACTTGGAAGCCCTCGATGGGTAATGACACACCATCACCTCAATGCCATAGTAATCTGCAAACAACTGCAATTGTAGTTTCCAATTGCGTAAGCGATAGCCATTACTGCCCCCTGCATCGCACAGAATCAACAGTTTGCGCTCATCAGCAAAGTGGATGCGGTCTTGACGATTCCACCACTGCTCAATCGCATCGACTGCAAAAGTAGCAGTGTCGCCAGAAGTGCCAACATAGACATAAACCTCGTTGTGAACGATATCGTAGATGCCATAAGGCACTGCCTTTGCCAGGGCATCTTGGCGAAACTCGTGGTCATTGACCCGCTCGACTCGCTTGCACCAACTGCGTCCCGCATTCTTGAAGTTGCCAATCAACTCCTTCTTTTTGGTATCCACACTAATAATGGGATGACCTGCTTGCCTGAATCGTTGTTGAACCCGTCGAATGTAACGAAACTGGAGGTCCCTTTGGGGATGTTGAGTCGTTGCCACTGATTTGCGATTGGCTTTGAGTGAGTATCCCTGCTGCTTGAGTAAACGACCGATGCTGACATGACTGAGCAATACTCCCACACTGGCCAGTTTCGCCTGCAACTGTCGCAGACTTTGACGCACCCACTTACTCTGACTACAAGGGTCTCCTGCCGTTTCTGACTCGATTGCCTCACTCAATGCTTGCTCCAGTCCGGGTTGTTTTTTCTAGGGCGGCAAAGCTAGCTGGAGAAAGAGCGGGAAATTCGATAGGCTAAGCTCAGAGCCACAGATCAGAGTAGAGTGAGGCAAGCGCGATGGCCAGACGCACTTCGCAACCGGAAGCTACCCGAGAGGAAGTCCTGGAATGTGTTCAGCAAACGTGCCCTTGGTGTGGGGGATGGATGTGGAATAAATATGACAATGTTCGCCGGGTACGAACACTGGAGGGGGTGGTGCAGCTACGACTGAAAGTGCGACGGTGCGCAACGCCCGAGTGTGAACGCTTCTGCCAACCCTATCGCCCTGAAGCAGAAGGGAAATGGGTCTTACCACTGATACCCCCACCCCGTGAACGATTACGTTTCTCCCATTTCCACAGGTTGAGTCCACTACCCGTACAGTTGAAGATGACATTAGTTGGAAAGCTTGAGCGCATTGGCAGCAGCAATCCGGAAACCTCCCTCCTCCAAGTGCTGCGTAATCGCTTTGATAATTTCATTCGGGTTACTGAGATGAGGAAAATGCCCAGGAGTAGAAATCCAGTATAATCGGCTACCCGGAATAGCCTCATGTAAATACTCGCCCACTTGCGGTGGCACAACCATATCAACTAACGGCTGGATGATCAGAACTGGTAGTTTCAACTGAGCAACATCCTGTCGGTGATCGGAAGCAAAGATTTTTTGAGCGATCGCGATAGAAGTACCTGGCCGCATCTGGGCTAGGCTGCTCTTGAATTCGTCAGCTAACTCTGGTTGATCGGGTGCATTGACTGCATTTGAAGCAAATCCATTCAGCCAGTCTATGTAGTGCTGACCCATCTCTAGAACTATATTGGCGACCTGCGCCTGGGTAAAGCCTCCCACATAACCATCATCATCTAGATAGCGTGGTGAAGCTCCAATAAAAACGAGGGTAGAGAATAGATCGGGGCGTTTGAGGGTGGCTAATGTGCCAATCATGCTGCTGACTGAATGGGCAATCAGGTGAACCTGCTGAAGTTGCAGTTCGTCACACATTTCAATTAAGTCATCTGCATATTGATGAAGGGAGGTATAGTGATGTGGATCGAAAGCACGAACATCTGAGTCACCACAGCCGACCATGTCAAACAACACTAATTGGTACTGATCTGCGAATGCTGGAGTGATGAAACGCCAAGCTGCTTGATTACTCCCATAACCATGAGCAAAAATCATTGTTTTATCTGCGGCTGAATTACCGAGGATATGTAAGTTGTGCTTCTTAAAGATATCTAGTTCCATAGCAGTAATATGCCTTGGTCAGTGAAAAATCCCGAGCAACAAGCAAAATATAAATCCTGAAATCTTTAGTCTAATTCCTTGTCCTTATTTTTGCCTATGTGATTTTAGAAGGTGACAGTGAGGCTCAGGATACGAGCCTAGGATACAATGAGCGGGTTATGACTAAGCAATTCAACCGCTACAATCATTAGCGTCGCGCTGTCGCTTTGGGGAAGCACTCATGCTGTTAACTGCATTTTTGGCAGAATTTGCCTCGCCGGGGCCAACAATCGGTCCTCTGCCGATCCGCTGGTATGGGTTACTGATTGCCTCTGCTGTGCTGATTGGGGTTAGCCTATCCACCTACTTGGCAAAACGACGAGGGGTGAATCCTGACCTGATCAGCGATTTAGCGATTTGGTTGGTGATTGCAGCGATTCCCTGTGCTCGCCTCTACTACGTCGCCTTTGAATGGGACAAGTATGTCGATAATCCGGCAGAGATTGTGGCAATTTGGCATGGGGGCATTGCGATTCATGGGGCAATTCTGGGTGGCCTGATTGCGGCGCTCCTGTTTGCTCGACTGAATAAAATCTCTTTTTGGCAGCTGGCTGATTTAGTTGCGCCCTCCTTAATTCTGGGACAGGCGATCGGGCGTTGGGGCAATTTCTTCAATTCTGAGGCGTTTGGTCGTCCGACTGATCTGCCCTGGAAGCTCTATATTCCACCGGCTCAGCGACCGATCGGCTACACACAATTTGACTATTTTCACCCCACATTTCTCTATGAGTCGCTGTGGAATCTAGCCGTTTTTGCTTTGCTGATCACCCTGTTTCGCTGGGGGTTAAAACATCCCAATGGGCTGAAGGTGGGTACACTGTTCCTGGTCTACCTGGTTGCTTACAGCCTGGGCCGTGTTTGGATTGAAGGGCTACGGATGGATAGCTTAATGGTCGGCCCTTTGCGAATGGCTCAGATGGTTAGCTTGACCTGTGTGGCGATCGGCACATTTGGTTTAATTTGGCTTTATCAACTCAAGCGACCCCTCCCAGATGTGATTAAATCTACTAGCAAGCCAGAGGCGATCGATGTCTCAGATGGTTCTCACCCATAATTAAAAGAAAAACCCCAGAGTGGCCTCCGGGGTATGAATCAGGGTGCATCTACCACTAACTTTTACCTAGAACTTTAAAAGTGTCCGGATTAACCAGGCGAGTTCACAAACCTTTTAAACTTGGAGCAGGATTCTCAAAGATATTACGGAGAATTCTCTCTTAAAAGCGATCGAGTGCACCTCCATGCTTCCCAAAACTACGGAAATGATTGCAGCTGTCGATACAGTGGGCTTAGCCCCTACTTCAGACCATTTGGCGGCGGTTTATTTTGTTGGAGCGGGTCCAGGAGATCCCTCTCTCCTAACCCTAAAAGCTCATATGCTGCTCTCTCAGGCAGATGTTGTGCTAGTAGCGGATTCGTTGGTGCCGCCCCAATTGCTGCAAAATGTGCGATCGGACGCTGAAGTAGTTGGCACGGCTGAACTATCCCTCGAAGAGATGCTGCCCCTGATGATTGAGCGGGTGCGATCGGGCAAGGCGGTAGTGCGATTGCAATCTGGAGATCCCAGCCTTTACAGCGCAATTTATGAGCAGATGCAGGCCCTGATTGCTGCCCATATCCCCTTTGAGGTCATTCCAGGCATCAGTGCGTTTCAGTTGGCTGCGGCTCGCCTACAGGTTGAGCTAACCGTACCTAACTTGGTCCAAACCATTATCCTGACTCGCATTAGCGGTCGTACCCAGGTTCCTTCAACTGAGGATCTGGCAGCATTAGCGGCTCATCAAGCGAGTCTTTGCCTGTATCTGAGCGCTCGCCATGTTCGATCGGCTCAGGAGAAACTCCTGCAACACTATCCAGCCGAGACCCTCGTGGCCATCTGCTTTCGTTTGGGATGGGAAGATGAGCAAATCTGGGTGGTGCCCCTTCCAGAAATGGCCAGAGTCAGTGAACAGGAACAGCTAACCCGCACAACGCTCTATGTGGTTAGTCCTGCTTTGGCTGCCGCAGGAGCAGAATCCCACCAGGTTTATCGATCGCGCCTTTATGATCCCAGCCACGATCGGCTCTTTCGCACTGGTAAAGCAGAATCCTCAAGCATTGAGTCCTCTCAACCCAAAACTTAGGCCGCTACTGGACTGAACCTGTGCCATTTGAAGCATCTGGGGAGGTTTGGGAAGGAGACATACCAGACGTACCGGGTTGGACCAAGGTGGAATCTGGTTGATTGGAATTGGGTTGAGTTGTTGTATCAGATTGAGCCGGGTTAGGTTGGATAGTGCTAGGTTGACTATTGCTAGGTTGACTATTGCTAGGTTGACTAGTATTGGGTTGACTGGTGCTGGGCTGTGTTGAGTTGGATTGACTTGGACTCGGCACAATAATTTCGGTTTGCTGTGGCACAGGAATCACTTGCGGCTGCCTTTCAATGATGGTCGTTTGGGCAGGACTTTGGGTTGGAGTTGGGCTACTCTGCGTCTGAGGAGGAACGGGTACCGGAGTTTGATCGATCTGCTGAGAACGGGTTCCAAAATAAGTCATTGCTAAAACCATGCCTGCCAACGTTGCTAGAAGCACGCCGATCGCAACTCCATTAGCAGCACTATCGTTTTCTCGCTTTTGGTTAACCTGCTCACGAAACTGTTCCTGATTACGCCCGTAAGTGTATCCTTCTCGATAGGCAATTTCATCAGAAGTTGCTAGTCTTGTGTTGATCGTTCGATCGTCTAACGGCATGCTATCGTCTGAATGATTATAGCTTCGGTCATTCTGTTCTGAATGGTTGTATTCCGAATGATTATATTCTGGACTTTGAGGACGGTTACGATCGGGATACTGATTGCGATCGGGATAACTATTAGGGTTTGCCATCTCTGTTGCTCCTTGCTCCTCGTGATTGCCGATCAAATTTGCCTGCTTAAATCTCGATCAGATTTCCCGATCAGATTTTGGGTGAGGCCAATTTAGTCTTTTCCGTCCCTATGCTATCGGCTGAGCTTTACCCTTGCTCTCTATCTCTGGCAAGGACTCATCTTCATCCAAAGTCAGAATCTTTTCTCACCCAATGCTCCTTCTTAAGGCTAGTCCTGCTGGACTTGAATCTGGCCTTGCTGACTCGAATACAGCTTGCGCTCCATTGAGCAAATTGAAGGCAGGTTGCATCCTCTGATTGTCACGCCCAGAAATCTGTTGATAATCACTGCCGCTCTGAAATTTGCCCGTTCCTAAATTTGCCCGTTACTATAGCTCTTGGACCCCTATTGCTTTAGACCGATGGTGCAGCAACAGACCCTATTCGATCGCTTCCTATCTCCAGTTTTCAACATTTTGCTCGATCGAGAAGCACTTTCGCAGTATCGCCATAGTAAAGACTGGGAAAAAGAGGGCGATCGGTTTCGCCAGCCCGGTCTGGTTTATCCAGCATACTATCAGCAAAACTTCCATGGCGTTAAACAGGGCTATCTCAATATTGATGCGGCTGTCACCTATGATCCGATCACGCAATATGTTTTGCCTCCTAATGAGGAATGGGTTCGCAAAGGGTTGATTGAACGAATTCGCTGTCAACCTCGTCGCATTCTTGATCTAGGCTGTGGCACAGGTTCAACCACACTGCTGCTCAAAAAATCTTTTCCCCAGGCCGAAGTGATTGGATTAGATCTGTCTCCTTATATGCTGCTTGTGGCTGAAGATAAGGCTCAGCAAGCAAAATTGACGATTCAACTGCAACAAGGAAATGCGGAAAAAACGGGTTTTCCAGATGCCAGCTTTGATCTGGTTACGGCCTCGCTGCTATTTCATGAAACTCCTTCGATCGTCGCCTGTAACATTCTGCAAGAAGCATTTCGGTTATTGAAAGCAGGGGGAGAAGTTCTGATTCTAGATGGCAATCAGGCGACTCTACGCCAAGCCGAATGGCTGACTGAAGTGTTTGAAGAACCCTATATCAAAGACTATGCAGCAGGAAGCCTAGATGCCTGGATGGGAACTGCCGGATTTGGTGATGTTCGCACAGAAGAGGTTTGGTGGGTGAATCAGGTGACTCGCGGTGTCAAGCCATTACCCTATCGCAAGGTTGAATTCAGTGATTTTGACGCAAATGGAGCGTGGGCGGTTGGATAAGATGGGGTAGAGAGGAGTGAATAAAGAAGGAAGATATGGAGAAGATGAAAGAGAATATTTGGCAGTATAAACCCTGGTGGTGTCAGCCCTGGTCGATCGTGCTGACGGGCTGTGCGATCATCGGCGGAAGCTGGTTCCTGCTGCATCGACTTTGGGTAACGGGGCTAGTAGCAGTTCCAATTTTGGCCTGGATGGGATTTTTTCTGTTGGTTTATCCCAAACTGCTGAGTGAAATGTTGGCCGAGGCAGCATCTGAACAGCAGCCTCTAGATCAATAAAAGGATCAGCCTCTCCCAGATTGATTTCTGCTTATTGAGCTTCTTTAGCAGGCAACAAATAAATCACGCCCGAAATTAGCGTCAACAGCACAGCTACCCAAAAAGCCCCGATCGCAGGTAATTCCCAAGCTTTACCTAACGGTGCAATCAGTAGGGCGATCGCCGCAATTTGCGTCACGGTTTTGAGTTTGCCCCAGAGATTCGCGCCAGAAATTTTGGTTTGATTCACTCGCCATCCGGCGATCGCTAACTCCCTTGCCAGAATTAGAAATACGCCCCAAGCAGGCACGCGCCCCAGTTCGATCAGCACCATTAGCGGGGCCAGCACCAGGAACTTATCGACGAGTGGATCGAGAAACTTGCCCAGATCGGTAACTTGGTTCAATTTTCGCGCTAAGTAGCCATCTAACCAATCTGTTCCAGCCGCGATCAGAAAAATTGCTAGCGCCACCCATTGCAGCTGCACCGAAGGCTGATAGAGCAGAAACAGCAGAAAGGGGACACCCAGTAAGCGCGAGAAAGTAATCCAGGTTGGCAGATTCATAAGGACCAATGCTGATCAGGAACAGCTATAACCACAGCCTTTAGCAGGAAGACCTCTTGTTTATGGTACGTCTTTTGCTTCCAGTTAAAATTTTCAGGCTTGATCAATTAAAACATTTGTACTAGTCTTGTCATGTGTTCCAATTCGGCTGGTCCAATTCCATTTCTTTAAGGAGAGGATTTATGGCAAACATTGCAAAGGAACCTGTGAGCCAGAAAACTACGAGTCAGAAAACCGTGAACCCCATTCCTGACGAATATAGTGGCGCAACACCAATGCTGACGATTCAGGGAGCGGTTCAAGCAATCGAGTTTTACAAGCAGGCATTCGATGCCACCGAAATCATGCGTCTTTCCTATCCTGATGGCAGGATTGCTTACGCCGAGATTGGCATTGGCAAGGCCCGCATTATGCTAGCCGACGAAGACCCAGCCTATAACATCAGTCCCCAGACGCTTAATGGTTCGACAGTCAGCATTAGCCTTTATGTTGCAGATGTCGATACCGTGTTTGAACGGGCGCTGCAAGCAGGGGCTACCGTGCGATTTCCAGTACAGGACCAATTCTATGGCGATCGGTCTGGTTCCCTGATCGATCCATTTGGTCACATTTGGATGATCGCTACCCATCAGGAAGATGTGTCTCTCGAAGACCTACAACAACGATTTGAGGCACTGGAATGTGGCTCAAGTGGTGAGGCATAAGCAATCCTTGTGAAAATAGACCCTTAGCGATTCAGCGTGTTCACCGTCAGAACTTGCGGTGGCGTGGAATCAGGCGGATAGAGAAAACTGAACTCAATCAATCGTCGATCGCCCGGTGGCATTTGTAGTGTCGCTAAGGGTTCTCCCTGCTGGCCGCGTTTTTGCACCAAATGAACGTAACGGGTTTGGGGTAGGCCCCGATCATCTGTGTAGCGAATTCGTACAGTGCCTCGGAAGAAAGTTTGAGTCGGCAGCGGCTCGAAAAAGCGCAGTCCGTTGCGGCTGAGGCTGTCTTCTTTGATGGGAGTTTGCAGGGCGATCGTCACTGTACGTGGCTGGTCAGCAGGATTATGCAGCGGCAAGGATAGATCATATTGAATGCCGTAATTGCCATGCGCTTCGTAGGCCGTGTCATCATAGCGGACTCGCATTTGCGCTGTCTGACTTTGATCACTGCCCAATCTGCCTCTAGCCAGGGTGCTTAATCCATATGAAAATGCCTGACCCGGTTCGGGAATGGTGAGTTGGGCGCTGGTTGGATTATCGGTGAGCTGTCCCTGCCATTCAGAGCCGATCGCTACACCGGCCACTCGACCATAGACGATCTGATTGGTGGGAGCTGTGTTATCGAGTAATGTGGGTGCCCGATCGCGTGGAGTGGCCAAGTTTCCAGTTTGCAGCAGGGTTTGCCAGTCTTCTAAAGCAGGAGCCACCTCGTTGCCGTTAGCATCCTTACGGGCGAGCAGCGCCAGACTTGCTAGATAAACCGTGCCGTTACTGCGGAGTCGCATCAGGGTCGAACGGCCATTCAGCGGTGGATCTAAAGTGGCAACCGGAATCGGCAGATCGAATAGCATCCGATAACTTCTGGGCGGTACTACGAGCTGAGCTGGAAATATATCTTGCCGTTTGCCGCGCAACACATCATTAGTGACTCGGCTGCCTGGACCGGCATAAACCGTACCTAAGGAATTTTCAGTCACCGCAGGCGGTGTGATAAACGGCGCATCGGGCTGACTTAAATAACTGGCGGCTTGCAGGATATCGATCGCAACGGGTCGATCGCCCGGATTGTAGACGATCACGCCCAGATGCATCGAAGTCAGATTATCAGGGGCCAGTGCTTTAAACACATGATGCGCAAATAGATCAAACCTTCCGTTGAAAGCAAAGTTGAGATGGGCCTCTGGAGATTGCTTGCCGTCCGGCGGAAAAGTAGACAGCAAAATGCCTTCAGTGCCAATCAGCTCTGGACTGTTGCTGTTGAAGACGGGTACCTGATCCAACTCACCGGGTAGCGGGCGCACCGTTTGGGGAACCACAACCTCCTGAGGCGTTGGGCTAGCGGGAGCAGCAGGCGTTTGGGCGATCGGCATCCAGAAAGGCAGCATTGGCATAACTGTCTAACCTACCCCCCTCCATAGGGTTTTGGCTCGATCGCGAGCTGTTGAATGATCGTCTGGTAAAACTGGTCGGCCAGCACTTTATAGGCATCGTCCGTCAGGCTGGTTGGGCTCTGGAAGGCAGGCTCCTTGGAGTCCGCATAGAGCTGGTGCAGATCTAAGAGTTTGGCATTGGCTGAAGTTTGGGTCGCCTGTTTCGCCGCTGCCACCAGCTTGGTGTAGCCTGCTTCGATTCGCTGACTGTAATCATTGCCCAATTCCGCCAGCATGGCCTGTTCTTCGGCGGGCATGGCGTCACCCGATCGGGTTGACAGTTCGGGCTGAATGCTGACTAACAAGCGTTTCTTCGTGGCGGCACTCCAGCGCACCATTTGCAGCAGGTGGTTGCGATAGCGATCGACGCGAGCATTTAACTCTTGGTCGTCGCTAGCTAAATAGTCGGCCAGTTTAGGTTGAGTGGCAGCCGTCAGGTTGAGCGGAATGACACTTTCAGTCAGCTTGGCATTCGATGGCAACAAGTAATGCTGAACACCTTTGACCAAATAAAGTTGGCTCAGCAACTGCTGCAAGGTGACGTTGGCATGATTACTGGCTGAATCTTGCTGATTCGTTAATAGGGCATCCAATCCCGGCACGTCAGCTCCACTGAAATTACTGGGCAGCAGCAAATCCTCATAGCTGTTCAGCAAAATGATCAGATCGGGGTTATAGGCTGAAACCTGCTGGATCAGCGTCGCCAGGTCATTGCCCGATGCATAGCCCGGAACTGCCGCATTCACCACGCGATATTGTCGCTCAGGAATACGGGCCGGACGCTTGAGCACTTTCTCAACTTCTTCAGCAGTATAGGGCAGCGTCGCAGGTTGGAAGCGATCGGGCTGGCTTTGCTGCGCTTTGACTTGATTGTTGAGCTGCTGTTCGAGCTGGTTGGCTAGAGTCGCCTGGTTGCTCGAACTCAACTGACCAAAGGCCATTGCTCCACCTAGCACAAAGATGCGCACCTCATTGCCAGCTTTCGCCAGGGGAACTGGCTCATCGTCTCGAAACCCCTGGGCGTTGATTTTCCAGTAGTCGCTTTGCTGTTGCGGTAAGAGCTGATAACCCATCAACGGACTCCGCACCGCCTGCAATTTGCCTTGCTGGGGCAGTTGGATATAGGGTTTCCCTTCAGGACTCAGGAAACCAAGCTGATAGGTTTGCACTCGCTTTTCCTGCTCCGAGGTTTGATTGGCCCAGGACTGATCGAGGCCAGTTACAGAAGTCACTAACCGCAAGAGCAGCTCTAAACCGATCGGGATACCAATGATCAGCGCAGCATAAAAATACCAAGGACGACGACGAGGCTTCCGTTTCCAGCCACGGTAACGCTTATACATGGGCAATCCAAAAGAGGCAATCAGAACGAGACTTCAATGTAGGTAGATGCTTGAGTCAATTCAATGGAGATAAATGGGGAGACTCAAAAGATGGACGATCGACAAGGGCAAGTAATCGTTGAAAGAATTAGAACTAGAAGCGCTGAGATTGGAGGCGCTCGATCACTTGACGGAAATCTTGCAGCATTTGCTCCCGGTTCATGGGCGTCAGGATGGGAACATGGATGAAAAGCACCTTACACCGAGCAGAATTACCGTTCAAATAATTTAGCATTGCGTGGTACAAACTATTGCAAACAAATCGTCCAGCATCTTGGCTAACGACCGTGAAAGGTAAGCCAGATGTGAGTCTTTCCAGATCTAAATCTGGCTTTAAAACTTGCTCACCCACGATCGCCTGCGCTTCTACAGTCAATTGGGTTCGCGAGGCAGCCATGCCACAACAAACGAGCCAGTCAGGCTGGATTTGGTTAATTTTTGCGATTGTCAACTCTCGAGCAACAGGTAAATTGACCGGCAGTTGTCGGAAAAAATTGAGCGTGGCGGCTTCTGGCAGTTGGGCCAGCTCAGCTAATAGTTCATCAGAGGAATTTCGGCGCTGATGGGCTTGCCAAGTCGCAAAGGAAGTCAGCAGAATTCGTGGTGCTTGGATCAAAGATCGATCGACAGTCAAAGGGGAGTTAAGCCGTGAGAATTAAGACCGATCGATACTAACTCAATTCCAGACATGGCTCAACCAGACAGTAGTCGATGCAACGTTATAAGCAGCATTACAAAATTGTTTATAGAGAAAAATCCCGACAGAAGAACCGCCGGGAGACAAACTGCTTAGGTATATCAGATAATTATTAGGATAGCGATTCTCGAACCAATGTTCATCCCCTAAGCGGGTGATTTTTCCTTTTTTCACAAATTTTAATGTAGCGCCTTACTCTTTCTAGGTACACCAGCAGTAGATACTACATCTTGAAGTTTAGCGCGCTCATCTAGCCTAAACACAGGTTCTCTAGAATAAAGGGTGCATCTGAGCTGATCTCGATGCGGGCGATCGTGCTGGCCTGTAGCTGCATCATGTGGGAGATGACTACCGCCGAAGAGGCTGCAATCCGGTGCTGCAAATAATGGCTTTGACCAAAGCTCTGTTCGTGAATCAGTCGCTGGCTGGCATCAAACGCTCTAACCGTAATGCGTTTCGCTCCAATCAAACAGGCGCTCATCCAATGGTGGGGCTGCTGCAAGTAAATTCTAAGGGGTATCCGATCGCAGCTTGGCATCAGACCAACGGAAGCCTGAGAGAGCTGAAATGCCGAATTGGAGGGCTGCAAGGCAATGGCACCATCAAATTCAATACCCCAGGCTTGATATTGGGACTGTACTCGTTCAAAGGGTTGTAAATCGCTGAAGTTGATGGGCACTAAATTGACAAAGGATTGGATTGGAGCAGCTGAGATGAAGTTGGGTTGAGCAAATTCAATCGCTACAGGACGAATCGTTTGAACTGGAATATCTGTAAGAGGCAGCATAGGGTTAAAAAATAGGGCAAACACACTGCTACTGCCATACATAGGGTTTTATAGCGCCTCCGTATGCAATCAAAATTCTCGGCGGAACTTCAAATCAATGCAAAATCTAGATAAATCTGAGCGATTTACCCTGGAATGGGTGTGATCGAAATTCAGAACTTGGGCACTCTAAGCGATCGAGTCACTGACGATCGGGTGACGGGTAATTTTTATCACGGTGGTCGCTGAAATACTTGCTGCGGTTGAAATACCTGCGATCGTTGAAATATTGTGATAGCAACAAAACTGCCCTATACTAGCGGCCTCTGAGGGTGAGCACCGTTGTCGTGATGCAGAGAATTGTCTTACCAATGGAATTGCGATCACTGGAATTGTAACCACTTAAGGCGCAGAGCTGATTTTCGTGGAGGAAGGTTCTTCTCGCAACTGCACCACCTTCTCTTGATAAAGCACCACGATTTTGGCAACCACTTCTTCCACCGTCAAACTATCGGTTTGGAGTTCGATTGCATCAGCGGCTTTACACAACGGTGAAATTTCGCGGGTACTGTCCTTCAAGTCTCGTTCGTAAATCGATCGCTCTAGCTCTTTAAGGGTGACTTCAGGCAGGCCCTGGTTCTTCAAATCTTGCTGGCGGCGGCGTGCCCGTTCTTCCACTGAAGCCGTCAGGAAAATTTTCAGCTCGGCATCCGGGAAGACACAAGTGCCAATGTCGCGACCATCCATGACAATGCCACCCCGCCGTCCATAGGCTTTCTGGCGCTGCACTAACTCTCGTCTCACGGTAGATTGCGCCGCGATCGCTGAAACATTTGCCGTCACTTCTGCGTCTCGAATTTCACGAGTGACATCCTGACCGTTGATCGAAACCCGCATCATGGCTGGATTACCACTGATATCAATTTCGCACTGGCTGACCAGTTCAGCGATCGCCGCTTCATCTTCAACCGCCAATCCCGACTGGAGCACCAACCAGGTTACCGCCCGATACATCGCTCCTGTGTCCAAATACAGCAGACCCAGCGTATGAGCAACTTGACGCACTACAGTAGATTTGCCCGCTCCGGCAGGACCATCGATCGCCAGAATTGGCTGACGGTCACGCAACACAATATTATCGATCAGACGGGTTGAACCCATGCGAGCGGCAAGCGCCAATAATCCAGTGTCTTCTACTTGATCTAGGGGAGTCATTGTATCAGGATGTACCAGTTCAATATATTCAGGCTGCACCATAGGATTGGTTTGCAGCTCAGATTTGACGATATCGAGCAATGGGTCGCGCAGCCGCACCCCATTCTGAAAAGCCAGTTCAGCTTGCCGCAAACTCCGGTATAAAATCGCGGCCTCCGATCGATGTTCCGCAGAAAGATACTGATTGCGTGAACTCAGGGCTAAACCATTTGGTTCTCGAACAATCGGACAAGCCACCAATTCTACTGGAATATTGAGATCGGTGACCACCTGACGCAGAATTGCGACCTGTTGAGCATCTTTTTGGCCAAAATAAGCGCGATCGGGCTGCACAATGTTGAACAGCTTTGTCACCACCGTGGCAACCCCTTCAAAGTGGCCAGGACGGGACTGACCGCACAACCTAGCCATCATAGCAGCGGGTGGAATTACTTGAACAAGTTGCGAAGAAGATGTGGTGGATTGCACCGTTTTGCCGTATAGCTCAGCCGCATTGGGGGCAAAAATGACATCGACCCCTGCTGCTTCACAAAGTTGGCGATCGGCTTCTAGTTGGCGAGGATATTTTTCCAGATCTTCGTTGGGACCAAATTGCAGCGGATTGACAAAAATACTGACCACGACCCAGTCATTTTCCTGGCGAGCTCGCCGAATCAGACTGAGATGACCTTCATGCAGCGCTCCCATCGTAGGAACGAGGCCAATGGAAAGGCCCACTCTGTCGCAGGAGAAGCGAGGACCTGCGGCTGCTACTTCGATCTGGCCCGATCGCACCTGCTTGAGGCAGCAGCGCAATCCAGCAACGGTTTTGAATAGTCGCACCGGACTCTCCTGTCCCAGACTCAAATCCTCCGCTTAGTAGTGTACAAAATTCTGGTTAACGGCGGCGGCAAGACGAGGTGAGGTTTATGTGAAGGAGTGTTGGAGAAGGTTTGGATCGACTAGAAAGATGCAGCAGTTGAGAAGTGCTGCAACACTGCTGCGGTGGCCTGTCCAGTTTTGGCCCAGCTAAACTGACTGGCTCTGGCTAATCCTGCGGTTCGAAGCTGCGATCGAACCTGACTATCGCTAGCAATTTGGTGCATGGCTGCTATGAGCTGGTTGGTTTGCTTTGGATCAACCAGAATGGCAGCATCTCCAACGACTTCAGGCAGCGAGGAAAGATTGGAGGTAATCACAGGTGTTCCACAAGCCATCGCTTCCAAGACCGGAAAGCCAAAGCCTTCCCACAAACTGGGGTAAACCATCGCGATCGATCGACTGAGCAAAATGGGCAGATCGTCATAGGAGACATAGTCGAGAAATTTGATCTGCTGTGTCAGTCCCAACTCATCCGCTTGCGTTTTCAGAGCGGGCGTGAAGCGAGGGTCAGCCGATCCGGCAATCCACAACTCATAATCCTGAACATTCGGCAGAGCGGCAAAGGCGGCAATCAGGCGATGCAAATTTTTATAAGGGTCATGCCGACCAACATAAAAGAAATAGGGACGCTGTCCAGAGGATGGCTTGAAATCGGTAACCGGACGAAAATGATTGGCATCATGGGCCAGGGGAATCGGCGTCATCTTCTGGGCCGGAATCTGGTAGAAATCTACAAGGTCTTGAGCGGTGGCTTTTGAGTTGCAGAGAATATGCCGCGCTTGCCCCAACACCTGCGGCACATAATAGCGGAAATAATGGGTCAAGGGAGACGTGAAACGCGGGAAGCGCAGCGGAATCACATCATGCACCATGACGATCGCCCCACAACTTAGACCGATCGGAATCTCTGGCACTGGTGAAAATAGTAAGTTGGCTTGGAGCTGGTCACATAGATGCGGCAATTGAAATTGCGTCCAGGCCATGCGGCGAAAATGCCCCAGTTTACCCTGCTCATAGGTGAGATTGGCAGGCACTTCTCGATAGGTCGTCCCAGCCGGAAGCCGGGGTAAAAAGCTGGCGGAAGCCAATAAGGTCAGATTGGATCGATCGAGATGGGGAATGAGATTGATTGCATAGGTTGCTAAACCGGTTGGCTTCTGGCCCACAAATGCCAAATTGACTACCAGAGAACTCACAAGTCGCTTCCTAACTCAATTTCTAGTTGTGCTTATCAAGGGCAATATTCTCGAAAAGCCATCCCGTTATCCTCATTCTGAAGCCCCTTAATCTTGGACATAGTCTTGATCATTCAGGAGGGCAATTTCGGCCCGGACAAACTCTCGGCCCAGGTAAGCCGCATGATCGAGATAGCTCAATGGACAGGGTTTTGTTTCTTCAAAAATTTTGATGCAGAGTTCTTTGGCGGTTCGTCCGGTAAACACAGCGGTGGGTGCACGCTCGACCTTAACGTTACAGGGCAGTGGTTCACCAGTTTCTGGGTCGCACGCTAATCCTTTATCGTTAATCAAATTACTATAGTGCTTAGCGCAAATGAGTCCCGCTTCGCGATCGACATAGATGAGAAAGTAGCCAGCGGGATCCAGCTCAATATAACGATTCGATAGCTTATCATCCAGGGCTGCTCGTTCTTCAGCCAGAGAATTTGTTGTCAACATAGGCTCATGAATCCGGTTGAGGTACACAGGTCACAAAGCAAAGTTCAAAGCAAAGTTCAAAATCAGGGCAATTGATTCACTCTAGATCATCCTCAGCCATGTTGCCCCGATAAAATTTGGTGACTCAAGGCATTGAAGGGCGCAGAAGACTAATGGCCTAAAATATGCCACGGAATCGTGTTATCAGCCGCCAGATGTAAGGCAACTGCCTGTGCACCCTGATGATTAATGTGGCTGGGATCGGCGAAATAACGATTTTCGATCAGCTCAGGAATTTGGCTCAGATCACGAAACATAAAGCCTGCTTGACCTGCAACCTGCCACATGTGCTGCTGGAATTGAGATTCGTAATTGCGGCGAGTGGTGTCCAGATAGTCTTTAGTCAGGGGCAAATTGACAAAAACGAGGGTAATCCCCTGTTTCTTGGCAAAGTTTGCTAGCTCCATCGTTGCAGCTGTTTGAGATCCCAGCAAACTAAAATTTTCGTAATCCTGGTCATAAGAACCTGGCACCCAAGGATAGCGCTGATAGTAAGTGTCAGGATTATATTGCTGGGTAACCACCTCAAACCCCTGCGGAGTCAAATCAGAGGCGATCGGCGTTTCAGCCATGGCTGTCGCAGCAGACTTCGCTAAAGACTTATTGGCCGTCGCGACAAAGGTGGGAATTTCCCAGTCCGTTGTGCGGGATGGAATTGGACGCTCCCCATTCACAACACGCTGATAGCCAGCTGAAGCCAAGATTTGACTATGAGTTCGATCGACCCGCCCACTATTAAAAGCCCGTGAGCCGTCACCCCAAATAATCAAGCGGGGTAGTTGTTCTGGCGTTAAAATCTGCTGCACCAAAACATTAACAACCTGGGCAGTTGCGCCATTGACCCCAAAGTTATAAACCTTCAGGCCAGGATGCCCCTGTTTGGCTAAACCTGCTTCGAGGGCAGCTGGATCAATGCCTTGCAGCGATCGAGAACTGCCAACGATCAGGATATCCGGCTTGCCATGCGTTCTGAGATATTGCAGATAGAGTGACAATTCTTGATCGAGGCGATCGCTGTTGAAGGAAGGGAAATTGTAAGGCGGCAGCAGTAATTCTGGCAAAACGAGGGGCGGCAACGGCAAAATCCACGTTGAAAGCCGAGAGGGATAATCAGCAGAAGAGGGACCGCCCAACCCTCCAAGACTGTTTGCTAGAGAAGGTTGATGCAGTCCCTGTGCCATTAAGGTTTGAGGTGGGGCGATTCTAAGTCCCTGTGCCAATAACAAAAGAATGCCTGACACGAGCCATCGCTTGGATATCATCAGTTGAACTACCTGCACCCGCTAATTGAATGATGCTGATGCTACTTCAGGTAGTTTTACCCTATCGCTAAGCAGGAAGCATGGTCAACCTTCTACTCAGGATAATCATGATTTTTAAGGCCTAGAGCAAAATTAAACAAGCAAAGGCTAAAACAGCGGCAAGTAAGTAGAAACGAGAGACCACCTGGGTTTCAGACCAACCCGTCAGCTCTAAATGGTGATGCAACGGAGCCATCTTAAACAGACGCTTGCCAATTCCGTTTGCATCTTTTGTAGCTTTGTAATAACCAACTTGAGCAATCACCGAAAGCGTTTCAGTTAAAAATAAACCGCTCAAAATCAGTAATCCAAACAAAGAGTGGGTTAACAGCGCCACTGCGGCTAATGCACCGCCCAAGGCCAGCGAACCCGTATCACCCATGAAAACACGGGCTGGATTGTGATTGTGAGCCAAAAATCCAAGGCAACCGCCACTCAAGCAGGCGCAGAAGATCATTAACTCTGGAGAAGTTGGTGCGACCAAGGCTCCTAATCCCAACAGGGCGATCGATACAGTGCCTCCAGCTAACCCATCTAAACCATCGGTCAGATTAGTGGCATTGCTTTCGGCCACAAGCACAAACCAGGCAAGCGGTAAAAATAACAGCCCTAAAGACAAACTGATGCCGAATGGAAAGACGATCGTCGAAATATCAGCAGGCTGACTCCAAAATAACCAGCCGCAAAACAGGCCACCAAACAGAATTTGCAGAGCCAGCTTCAGCTTGGGCGAGATGCCTTTGTTCGACTTTTTGTTGAGAATCTGCCAGTCATCCAGCCAGCCAATTCCGGCATAGGCTAGCGTTAGCGCAGAAACCGCAACGACATTTGGGTTAAAGCCTGTCCAGAGTAACGCCACAACCACCGCCGCAGGAATAAAGAAAATCCCACCCATGGTTGGCGTCCCGGCTTTTTTAAGATGTGCCTGAGGTCCATCTTGACGAATAATTTGACCCGCTTTCAAGGCTCGCAGCATCGGCACAACCCAGAGTCCCAGACCACCCGCCACGATCGCACTAACGATCAATGGCAAAGTAAGGCCGAATCCAGACGCGAGCGATCGAGCAGCAGACCAATCCAGGAACAGTGCAGCAACGCCTAACCCTGCACTCAAGGTTAAGAACAACCGATAGCCGGACAGTCCGATTGCTTTTTGGGAAACTAACGGCGTCTTTCTGTCCGGTGTTAATTTGGCATCCACAGTCTAGATTTCACTCCACACCACACACTACAAAGCCTACCAGCCTGTCTCCAGGAAATCAAAATATTTGTTAATTTTCTGGGATTCGAGCCAGTGCTGGAATAATGCCACAAAACTCTCAAATTGGATCACGTCCTTTGAGAATTTGGCTATTAGTCATCGAGATCGAGGGAATCATCGTCATCGTCATCAAGATCAAAAGATCCATCATCGCCTGACATCAGCTCATTGATTTCCTCTTCTTCAGCCAGGTAGTCAAAGTCACCAACTTCGCGCGCTAATAAACGTCCCGTGCCTTCCAACCAATCCAGAATCGAGGCATCTCGCTGGAGTGGAATGGGTGAAGCGGGGCGGTTGCGAGGGACTTCGTAGAGAGCAGGATTGTGCATACGGTATGGAATAAGAGAATGTGCAGAAAAATATAGACAATCAGCAAAACATGGCTGAACCTATAGAATAAGCTCAACCCGTCACACTTTGCTGAATCAGAGTCTGAATGAAGTTCAATGCCATCACAATGTTGTCGGATGTTTGATTGATCGATCCAGCAACACTGGATATTACTAGCTTAGATCCTTCTTCATGTCAATACCAGGATTTTGAGCCAGTAATTTTGCTGAATTTCGCTTGATGTCTAGTATTGCCAGTCAAAATTTCTGCTTAATTAGGAGGGTGAAATGCTGGGTAAATCGACCCTACTCGAAATCATTGCAGGCAAAAATCGAGGTGTATTAGCCACTCCATCCGATCAGCAGGCGATCCTGTCTGCTGTGGCCCAACTGGAAGACCGTAATCCCACGCCCCAACCTCTGGCTGCCTTGGACTTGTTGGAGGGAAACTGGCGATTGCTCTACACCACAAGTCAGGAACTGCTGCGCATTGATCAAATTCCCCTTCTGAAGCTCGGACAAATCTACCAGTGCATTCGCACCCAAACTGCCACGCTCTATAATATTGCCGAAATTTCTGGGTTGCCTTATCTGGAAGGCATGGTGAGCGTAGTGGCCCAATTTGAGCCTGTTTCTGAAAAACGAGTGAATGTCCAGTTTCAACGATCGATTATCGGCCTACAGCGTTTGGTGGACTATCGATCGCCAGAGCACTTTATTCAAGAAATTGAAAGCGGCAAGCGTTTTCCGGCGATCGACTTTCAAATTACGGCACGAGAGCAACGGGGCTGGCTGGAAATCACCTATCTTGACGAGGATTTGCGGATTGGTCGAGGCAACGAAGGCAATGTTTTTGTCTTAACGAAAGCGAGGTAAAAGCATGCAGCTTTCTCAGGGTGTGCTCAACTTATTAAGCACCTGTCCGCGTAAATTCCAATATGTTTACCTCGATCAGCTAGCGGTGCCGATGCCGCTTGAGCAGCAGGAACGACTGGCCTGGGGCAAATGGTTCCATTTACTCATGCAGCAACATGTGATGGGACTTCCTTTTGCGGCGCTTCCTGCCAATCCAATGCAAACCGACGAGCAACTTATTCAGCAATCGGTCGATCGCTTTATTAACGAGATTCCAGCTCTTTGGCAAGCTTCACCCGATATCACGCGCCAAAGCGAACATTGCCGCACGCTTTACTATCAGGGACACCTGCTAACGGTGATTTATGATTTGCTGATCTTGCAACCCGATCAGGCCCAAATTCTCGACTGGAAAACCTATCCACGCCCCCTCAAGGCCGATCGGCTGATTGACAACTGGCAGACTCAGCTCTACTTATTTGTTTTGGTTCAAACTAGCCACTACAAACCTGAACAGATCTCGATGACCTATTGGTTTGTACACCAAGACCAGACGCCCCAATCACTACGGCTAGACTACAGTTCGCATTTATATCAGCAGACGCAGCAAAAATTAACTGCAATCTTGAATCAGCTCGATCGATGGCTTGAAGCCTATCAGCAAGGCTGCGCACTTCCTCAAACCGGGAAAACAGCGGGTCACTGCGATCGATGCACATTTCACGATCGTTGTCAGCAGGAGACAAGCGATCTGGGAACTCTGAATCTAGCTCGGCCTGATATTTCCGGAATTGTTGAGCAACCCCTCTGAACCCTGCTTGCTACGGTCGATTTGGCATTTGCTGGTTGAGTTATGGATCTATACCAAAGCTTCAACTCCACCTTATGCTATGTCTATACAGGAGCAGGAATAATAAGATGGCAACCTCAACGCTTTGGGAAAGCCGTGTTTGATACCAGTTCAAGTCGCATGAATATCTTTGTCTATCCCATTGAAAGTCAAAATGATGATCCGGTTTCTGCTACACAACCCGATTGGAGTCGGGAGAAGCTGCGTCTTTGGTGGGATCCCAGCAGGCAGTTGATCAAAGCCATCCGCTCGTACCAGCGAAGAAAGGTTCAGCGAGGCATCCTGGCAAATCTTTTTTGCAAATATCATGTGTTGGAATATCGCTTCTGGAGCGTTGTGACGGGAGCTGATATCCCATTGAACTGTCATTTAGGAGGAGGATTGATCCTGCTGCACCCAAATGGGATTGTGCTGGGGCCAGAGGTGAAAATGGGTCCTAATTGTTTGATCGCCCAACAAGTCACGATTGTTGACGGGGTTTGCTTAGGCGGACATGTGGATATTGGGGCAGGTGCTAAACTGATTCGTCCTGTGACAATTGGAGATCACGCCAAGATTGGGGCCAATGCAGTCGTGCTGACGGATGTGCCCCCCGGAGCAACGGCGGTTGGCATTCCTGCCAAGATTATTCCCGCTCGTGATTCAGGGGCTGGATAACAGCACAGATGTTGCGAGATTGCTAGTATAAGCGGTGAGAACAGTTCATCTTCACCGTAGGCGATCGCTATGGGTCAAACCTTATTTCATTTGGCATTCCCCGTTACCGATATCGCACAGGCTAAAGCCTACTATGCTGATGGGTTAGGCTGCATTGTGGGTCGCGAAAACGCGAAANTCAGTCATTCTCAATTTGTATGGGCATCAGTTAGTGGCTCATTTAGCAGACGAACCACTGGTGCCTCAGAAAGGCATCTACCCCCGCCATTTTGGCTTGGTGTTCAGTTCAGAATCAGATTGGGAAGCCTTATTAGAACGATCGCAGCGTCAGGGGTTGAAATTCTATCAGTCTCCAAAGCAGCGATTTACCGGACTGCCGTTAGAACATCGCACTTTCTTTTTAGAAGATCCGTTCTATAACTTGATGGAGTTCAAATATTATCTGCATCCCTCAGCGATCTTCGGTGAAGTGGAGTTTATACAAATTGGGGATCGAACTTAGTGGAAAAACAGATAAATCAGGGTTGGCGACAACAAGTTCGATTCTATTTTGAAGATATTGAAACGCCGATCGGTCAGGCGNATCAACCTGCTAATTACGGGTTTGGTCTTGCTATCCTCGGCAATTTTTGTAGCAGAAACCTATCCACTCCAGGATTCGAGCCGCAGGCTTCTGAGCATACTCAACGATTTGATTTTGTTTGTGTTTACGATCGAATATGGGTTGCGGCTGTGGAGTGCGGAGAACAGGCTGCGATTTCTGGTCAATCCCTATTCTTTGATTGACCTCGTCGCCATTTTGCCCTTTCTGTTTACGCCCTTAGATATTCGCTTCATCCGCATCTTTCGCTGGTTTCGCATCCTTCGCCTGATCCGGTTCTTTGAAGGCAAAACGGTGTTTGGCTATGTGACCCGTCAGGATAGCGCCATTTTTGCTCGCATTCTGTTCACGATTTTTACGATCGTGTTTATCTATTCGGGGTTGATCTATCAGGTCGAACACCCGATTAATTCAGAGAAATTTGCCACATTTCTGGATGCGGTTTACTTCTCAGTAGCCACAATGACGACCGTGGGTTATGGCGACATTACGCCGATCTCACAAGTTGGGCGGTTGCTGGCTGTACTAATGATTTTGACGGGCATTGCTTTGATCCCCTGGCAGGTCGGCGATCTGATCAAACAGCTGGTGAAAACTTCGAATCAGGTTGAAACACTCTGCACAAACTGCGGTCAAGAAACTCATGCAGATGATGCCAGATATTGCCGGATTTGCGGTTGGGAACTGTCTAAAGTCGGCACCTTTTGTGAATTACCCACAATCCGGGCGACGGCGAAGGATTTGCAGGGAACTCGCTTCACGGATCGAGAGAATTAATTCGAGCCAGCTCATTCGAGAAAACTTATTGGAACACTAACCGACTGCAAACCCTCGCTGGAGTTGTCGATCGCGAATAGCTTCCAGGTTGCCCGTGGGCACAGCTGCAATCAACTGCTGAGTATAAGCCTGCTGAGGTTGGCGATAGATCTGCTCTGCGAAGCCAATTTCTTCAATCTTGCCGCGATTCATCACCATAATCCGATCGCTCATAAACTTGACGACGCTGAGGTCATGGGAAATGAAAATATAGGTCAGGTTTAGCTCCTGCTGGAGTTCCTTCAACAAGTTCAGCACCTGCGCCTGCACCGACACGTCCAAGGCCGACACCGACTCATCGCAAATCATAAATTTGGGATTCAATGCCAAAGCGCGCGCAATGCAAATTCGCTGTCGCTGACCGCCCGAAAATTCATGGGGATAGCGCCGATTGCAGCTCGGATCAATGCCAACCCGATCGAGCAAATAGGACATGCGTTGCAGACGATCGCGTTCCGTTTGGCCAATGCTGTGGATTTTGAGAGGTTCCATCACCGCTTCACCGATCGAAATCCGAGGATCAAGCGAGCTGAACGGATCCTGGAAGATAATCTGCATTTCCCGCCGGAGTTGCCGCAGCTCTTTGGGATTGAGGTGAGTAATCTCTTTGCCATCAAACTGAATTTTGCCACCCATCTCTTTGATCAGACGCAGCAGGGTGCGAGCCAAAGTTGACTTGCCACAACCCGATTCACCAACCAATCCGAGTGTTTCGCCAGGATAGACCTGAAACGAAACCCCATTGACTGCCATGGTATAGCGTTGGGTGCGGCCAAACATGCCCCGCACTGGAAAGCCCACCTGCAAATTTTCCACCGATAGCAACGGAACTTGCTGCATTAAGGTCTGACAGTGCTGCTCTGAATCACTCGCGCTCATTTCTGTGTTGATGCGCAATGCCTGCTCAACGCTGAGGGGCTTTTCCTGAATGATGGGCTGCCCCTCTGGATCGATCGTCACTTCCATAAAGTCCACGACCGTGGGCAGGTGTTTCATGCGGCGATTGAGCTGAGGCCGACAGGCCAGGAGTCCTTTAGTATAAGGATGCTGGGGGTTGGAGAAAATTTGCCACACCGATCCACATTCCACAATTTTGCCACGATACATCACTGCAACCGTATCAGCAATTTCAGCAATGATGCCCAAATCATGGGTAATGAACAGGATCGACATGCCGCGTCGATCGCGTAACTCTCGCAGCAAATCCAGAATGCGGGCCTGCACCGTTACATCCAAGGCGGTGGTCGGCTCATCAGCAATCAGCAAAGTGGGATTGCAACAGATCGCCATGGCAATCATCACCCGTTGAATTTGGCCACCGGAAAGCTGGTGTGGATAGCGATCGAGCATGGCCTGTTTTTGCTGATTCACCTGCTGCATCAGTTCCCGATCGGATAACTCGCGACCTGGATTGGCTTTCTGCCACTCTTCTAAGCAGCGCTGTTGCAGTTCCTCATCTGGGGATAGTAGCTTTACCTCCTGCAAAAGACCGATTGCCTGTTGCCTTGCCTGCGATGTTGAAATTTCTGGATAATGCTGCCGTAAGGCTTCGATGATCTGGTAGCCACAGGTGTATACCGGGTTGAGCGAACTCAGGGGTTCCTGAAAGATCATGGAGATCTTGCCACCCCGATACTGGCGAAGTTGTTCTCTAGACAGGCTCAATAAGTTAACGGGTTCGGCTGTTTCAGTTTCGCGAAACCAAATTTCCCCGCCTGCGACTCGACCAGGCGGACAGGGCACTAATCCCATGACCGTCAGCGCGGTGACTGATTTCCCCGAACCTGACTCGCCCACAATGCCGATCGTTTGTCCCCGTTTCAAGGTGAGTGAAATGTCATCAATTGCCCTGACAGGGGATTCACTAGATCGAAAGAGAACCTGCAACTTGCGGATATCGAGGATCGGATTGCTCATGGGTTGACAGCCAAAGGAGTAGCAAACAAAGGTTGCACTTTACTGATTGGAATTAGCTGGATTGTAGCAGTGCCCAGTCTATTCATGCTGTGACTATTACAGCGAATCTGGCTGCTGCTTCATTGCTCTGCCTGTATACATTGCCAAGCTGCTCTTACCGGGAATTGGTCATCGGATTGATATATCTAAAAAATTGACGATTGATAGCAATAAGATATCATTGAATAGTATCAGGCTTCGGGATTTACGAGTCTCTTCTGTTAAGGCCAGCATAAAGCTATCAGTGAAATCGCGGAGGTACTGCATTTTTGCTTCAATGCATTGCGGAACGATCGAGTCTGTTAGTGAATCTATCAGTAAAATTACAGGGGGTATAACCAGAACATGGAATTCCTTCTATTAGCAGTATTAGGATTAGTTGCTTTTGGTACTACAGCAGCTACATCATCGGATGATGACATCTCTCAGTCTGGAGACAAATCCTCTGATAAAAAAGGAAAAGATAAAGGTAAGGATAAGGACAAAGAAGAGGAGAAACCCAAATCTCCTGAGCAAAAGCTAATGGAAGCGATCGCAGAATATGAGGCCAATCCACCCAAGGATAAAAAGATCAAAATTTCTTTTGAAGTTCAAGATCGCGATTAGGCTGCCTTAAAGCAGGCTCACCCCATCATTCAACCATACGAAAAATTTGGAGTGAGCATTGCCCACTCCATAAAAAATAGGTTCAGTTTATTCTGGACTGATCGACAACGTATAAGTGTAATTGCCCTGGTTTTGGTTGCCTACAAAAATAGAATAGCTGCCTTGTGCCCATACTCCGGGAACATCGATCGCGGAACCGGGTGTCATGACACAGCGATTGACAGGACCCTTGATCCATAAGGTCGGTTGGCCATCTCCTTGCAATGTAAACCGTAACGGCGTGGGCTGATCGACCACCACGACTTGAGCCGGGGCACCGGAGTTGTAGCCACACTCGCTTTGAACCTGACCGGAATTGCCAGAGACCGTTACGGTTGATACTAATGGTGTTTTGACAGTATCAGCAGCGGCCATCGTGATCATGGCCAAAGTCGCTGCGATCGCAGTTGGAACGATCGCCCAATTAATAGGTTGTTTCATCACACTCCCCTCCGTCCACATGGAATAAAACTGCAAAAAATGCTGGAGTTGATAAGTGACTTGTTAGATAAGCAGAGAATGCAACGTCGTGCAACCCTCTCTACCTCAAATCTTAGCGATCGCATCTGAAGATCGGCGGCTAACCCTGTGCCAGTTTTCAGATTGCGTGATTCTAAAAAGATTCCAAATGCTTTTGCCAAGCCAATTTGGCTGCCCCGACCATCCCTGCCTGGTTGCCTAATTCAGCAATCAAGAGTTGTAAATTCGATCGCGAACTGATCAGTACTCGCCGCTCTAGCTCCTGTTGCACCGCCGGTAAGAAAAACTCAGCGCTGGCACTAATGCCGCCGCCAAGAATAACAGCCTCTGGCGTCAAAACATAGATGAGGCTGGCCAGTCCCGCACCCAGATCGCGACCATAGGTTTGCCAAAAGGCCAGCGCAACGTGATCTCCTGCTTTGGCTCTTGCGCCTAACTCATCCGGCTCCAGGCCAGTGCGGCGACGAATTGCCCGAATCGAAGCGTATTGCTCCAGCGAGCCATTATTGCCACTATTGCATTCAGGTCCATCGGGATTCAGCGTGATCAACCCCAGTTCACCAGCACAACCTTCATGACCAACAAATAGCTTGCCGTCCAGAATAATTGCGCCACCCACGCCAGTCCCTAACGTCAGCAAAATCACATTGCGAAAATGACGTCCGGCTCCCAGCCAATATTCGCCCATGCCTGCACAATTGGCGTCGTTCGCGAGTACTGTCACCCGTCCAGTTTTGGCTTCTAACCAATCGGCTAATGGAATATCCTGCCAGCCCTCTAGATTGATCGCCACTCTGGCAATGCGTCCAGCAGCGTCTGCGGGTCCGGGTGTGCCAACCCCAATCGCCACCGTTTTATGCTCAGGGTCAAGTTGTTCGATCGCAGCGACGATCGCCATCATCACAGCTTCTGGATAGGCAGGTTGAGGAGTAGGAACGGTAAGGGACTGAATGCAATTTCCCTTCCAATCGAATCGACCAAGCTTGATAGCAGTGCCGCCCAGGTCAATTCCCACTACCTCTTCGGCGTAAAATTCTGTCGATGCTGTCATATCACCTCTCGTAACCCTGGCTTTCGGTTCCAGAAGACTCAGTTGCTCTATTGTCGATCGAGCTATCCCCTTTACAACCTCCCTGGACTTAAAGTTTTGCGGAGTGGTAAAGTTTTGCGGAGTGGTATCAATCGGCCTCTCCTCGGTAAAGGCAACAGGAGACGATATAATCCTGGCAGGATCAGAATTCATGCGCTATCAACTCGCGATTTTGCAACATGGCTCTCAAGGCGGTTCTGTTTGACTTTAATGGAGTAATTATTAACGATGAGCCGCTCCACCAAAAGTTGATTGAACAACTCTTGATTGAAGAGAACCTGCGGCCTAAGCCGGAAGAATTTCGGGAAATTTGTTTAGGGCGGAGCGATCGAGCTTGTTTGACTGAATTATTAGCACGACGGGGCCGGGTTGTTTCTGAAGAATATTTGAGTGGATTAATTGCTCGAAAAGCCCAAGCCTATGCTCAGCAATTGGCCCAGATTGAGAAAATTCCCTCCTATCCCGGTCTCACAGATTTGATTTTTCGAATCCGATCGGCCCAATTGCCGTTGGCGGTTGTGAGCGGCGCAATTCGCTCTGAAATTGAGCTAGTGTTGCATCGCCTTGAGCTGGCCAACGCTTTTTCGGTGATTGTGGCCGGAGATGAAATCACGACCAGCAAACCCAACCCCGCCGGATATTTGCTAGCCGTTGATCGGCTCAACCAGCTCCAGCCCAATTTACAGCTCCAACCTCAAGACTGTTTAGCGATCGAAGATACCTTTGCGGGAATTCAGGCCGCTAAGGCAGCTGGAATGCAGGTCGTTGGAGTGGCCAATTCTTACCCATTCCACATGATGCAGCGGGTTTCAAACTGGGCCGTTGATTACCTTTCTGATTTGGAACTCGATCGGGTGCAACAAGTTTTTGCAGGCGAAGGAATACTGGCTCAAAGTGTGGAATAAACGCAAAACTACAAAAGTCCCATTTCTTCTAAGCCTCGCTGCAGCCTTTCTGCTTCTGCGGCATTTGAATGTTGATGCAGTTCGATCGCCCGTCGAAAGGCAGCTAAACTTTCGGTGACCCGTCCAACTTTGAGTAAAACCACGCCCAAATTTTGGTGGGCTTCAGCGTAATTTGGATCAAGCTGAATGGCCTTCTGATAATGGTCCATCGCGGCTGCCATTTGGCCCATTGCCTTGAACGTGGCTCCCAGATTACAGTGACCGATCGCAAAAGTTGGATCGATCATCACACAGGTTTGATAGAACTGCTGTGCCTTAATCAGATTGCCTTGCGCTTTCAGGAGTCCGGCTAGGTTGTTATAGGCTCCGAGCTTGAGGCGATCGAGAATGGGCTGCTGCGTCGCCAGATGATAATGCAAGGCGGCTGGTTCAATTTGCTGCGACCGACTGTAGGCAATCCCCAAGTGATAGTGCAGTTCGTATAGTACAGGAGCATCCGCACCAACTAACTGACTCGATTGCAAGCCTTGCTTCAATAGGTTGATGCCTTTAGGTAAATTGCCCATTTCGACATAGAGTGCGCCGAGCTTGCTGCATACATAAGGATCGTCTGGATGGGCTGCATAGAAGCCTTCCATCGTGGTTTTAGCTTTTTGCAGCTTATCGCGATCGGCGATCGCACCCGGTTCATACCCATAGTGCAGAATCGCTACATCGGGACAGTCCACGATCTGCCAATCCGGTTCCTTTTGCAACAGCAGGGCTACGCTATCGTCCACCATGGCGTGATAGGGGCGGGTGAAGTAAAGGTCGGGATGATGGCGAAACAGCCGTGACACCAGAGAATAGGGCGATTGGGTCGCCCCAATTTCTTGTCGCATTAGATTAATTACCAAGGCTCGCTCTTGCCGAATCGCTTTTTTCAGGACTGGACCGATCGCAGGTACCAAGACCTCATCCGCATCCAGAACCAGCACCCAATCTGCCGTGACATACTTCAGGGCCTTATTACGAGCCGCAGAAAAATCGTGACACCAGGCAAAATGATGGACTTTCGCCCCGTGCGATCGAGCAATGGCAGGTGTGGCGTCGGTTGAGCCGGTATCGAGCACAATCATTTCATCCACGATGCCTCTGACGCTTTCCAGGCAGCGAGACAGACTGGCCGCTTCATCTTTGACAATCATGCACAGGCTCAATCGCATGGGTTTTTGCCGATCTGCTCGCTTGCGTTGTAAGGAATTCGTGATAGGAGATTACCGTCCAGCATCCAGTCTATCTTGCTACCCATTTTCCATGCAGCTGGCGATTAGGGAGAAAGCCGTGCCTTCTTCGCGCGACTCGTTTCATACCAATTGGCAATCTCCGGCACCCAGGCTTTGAAGTGCTGCCACATCAGCTCACAGAGTTGCTGGGCTTCCAACTGAGCATCGAGTTTCCAGCGCAGATCCAAGAGGTGCATGAACGATCGCACATTGGCAGACATCACCCAATGCTGCCGCACATCAAAGGCAATCAGGCCACGAGCATGCTCTTCTGAAAACCCTTGCTGAATCCGTTCGGCATAGCGATGACACCCTTGCAGGCACCATTCCAGGTCTTGCTGCCGCAGGTCTTGAGTGTACTCGTAGCGTTTGCCTTGACGATCGCTATAAAAACCGATCGGACGCAGGTAGAAAACTTCTTCGATGTCGCGTCTGCCTTCGACTACATCAATTAGTCGCTGCCCTGTATAACGGAAGGACTGAACATCAAAACTGACGCCGACGCGATGAGTCCGCATTTGCTGCATGGTTGAGTGGGGAAAAAAGCCGCAGTTCAACACAATTTGCGGATGCTCTAAAGGGCCATAGTGGCCTCGTCCGCCCGCCAGCAAGTGTTTAATCACCAACTCGCCTGCTTTTGTTTCATCAGGGAATTGATCTCGCTCATCCCAAACAAAAGATTCCGCATAGTCCTGATGCATGGCGGCATAGATTACTTGCTGCGGATTAACCGTTTGGGAAATCACTTCAACCCGAAAGAAAGGATCGATCGGTTCAGATGAAGTGGTAGGGAGATTAGAGTTTGGGGAAATCAACTGCATGGGTCTCAGTGCTTCGGCAAAAAGTAGAGTTTGAATGGTAGCTCAAATTTTTTTTGCTGCACCGTAGAGTTTTAGATTTGCAATGCTCTACCTAATCCCATGCTCAGCTAATCTTCGGTACTAAATTGCTGAGCTACTTTGGTTTTGGCAGGCGATCGCATCGTCACAGGCGATAGTTGGGTGCCTTCTAGCTGCCGGGTTGTGTTGAGCATCTGCAAACTTTCAATCAGCGCATTGCAAACGATCGCTTCAGTTTCCCGATCGAGCATCAGCCGGAAGCAGTCGGCCAACTCAGCCGCAGTCATGGGTAAGGGCAAATGAGCCGCCATAACGGCACGGGTGGTTTGCCGTACGGCGATCAGGCGTTTTAGCGGATCAGTATGGGAGAAATCAGCCAGCCATTGTTGAAACTGAGTCTCTGGGCCAAAGTAAATGGGAGTGCGGCGGCTGAAAAACTGCCACACCAAAAAGCTGCCGATCGCCAAAATTCCCAACCCTTCCAGCAAGATACTGGTTGCCAGCCAATGCTGATCCGCTTCTACCCAAACTGCCGTTGCCAAGTAGGTGCTGCCCAAGGCTGCAAAGCCTGCTAAAGTCGCCAATGTGAGCGATCGGTTCGATCGGTTGACCAGTTTGCGCCAGCCCTGCCAGGGCAATTTTAATCGTCTTTGCTGCGCTAAATACACGCCGCTCATCACGCCCAATCCAACAGCGATCGACAGAAACCACTGCCAGATCAAAACCCAGAGCAGCAACAAACCTAAGCTGCCCAAGATCCAACTTTTTTGGGACGCAATCCGACGCGACAAGCGCTGTAGCCGCTTTTGGGAGGCAGGCGGTAGAATGGCTTGCAGTTGATGCATCTGGTGATGCAGCTCGGACGAAATCCGGGTTAAGGCGTTGGTTTTCACGGGGACTGCGGTTAAATCAATTTGAATCGGCTTTTGATTAAGAGCATACCAAGGCTACCTGCTATCCCGCACGTTTCAACCTAATCCGTTTAAGAAAATCAATTAGGAAGCTTAGAGAGGGGCGATCGATGTCGGCTTATGATGTAATTTACACGATCGTCCAACAAATTCCGGTCGGCAAAGTCGCTACCTATGGTCAGATCGCTGAGTTAGCCAACATGCCAGGACAGGCCCGATTAGTCGGTTATGCACTTTATCGAGTGGCCCCCCATCAAGCAGTTCCTTGGCATCGGGTAATCAACGCTAAAGGGGAAATCTCTCAGTCTCCCTTTCGACATGGCGATGATAATTTGCAGCGAGCCTTACTGGAACAAGAGGGAATTCAATTTTCTCCATCAGGAAAGATTCGCTTACGGGATTACCGTTGGCAGCCAATCGATCTGCATCCTGACTTAACTTCTGAAACGAGCTACCAGTCTTCCTGATTGCGCCGCCGCTTTTCGATCGCGCCTTTTTCCGGTGCTGGTGGGCGGTTAGGGCGTCTGGGTCCATTGCGTCTGGGTTCATCACGCTGATCCGGATAATAACGGTCTGCTCGATCGCGGTCATCTTGAGAGTAAGCGTCTGGGGGTTGATTCAAACGGCGGCTGACTTCCAGGAAAATATCTTTACGCACATAGGGATAATCCGAGACCCAAACATCGGAATCGGAAACATAAACATCCGAAATCTGCATAATTCGGCTTAAGTCAGGCCGATTGGAGAGCACCAGCATTTCGGCAATGTCACCCCGTCGGATCGATCGATGCGCTTTTTGCAGAGGAGCCTGAACCGTCGTAACGAATCCAGTATCGTCTTCGATCTCCAAATTGATCCGACGTTCGCGGTTTTCAATGACGACAAGATCGCCCTGCTTATTGACTGTTTCTTCCTGCCCGACCAATTCTTCAGTAATGAAAAGATCTACTACTTCACCCCGAAAAAAGCCGCTATATTTGTACTTACGAAACTCAAGATTCTGTCGAGTAGCGTGATAGACTGGCTGCCACAACCAATACAACCCCGTTGCGCTTCCCAAAAAAGCAAAGATGATTTGGAACTGATCATCCGAGAAATAGGCAAGAATTAAGACTACAACAACTGATGCGACCGAGATGAGGACACGCTGCAAAATATCTTGGAACTTGCCCCAATAGTGGCGGTATTGGTCGGCAGTTGCGGTGCGAGGAACGAGTTCTTCAAACTTTTTGCGTGTAATCGGGATTAACATAGCCAGCTGAATCAAGAGCCAAACGTGAGTTGCCTGATGATACTACCTTACTGTGTTGGTTCTGAAATTGGCGCGATCGTCTTTAGTAAAGCACCGATCGCCCAAACGATAAAGGTAGAAACACTGATTTTTCGGCAGCCACTACAAAATTGGGCCTGAAAGTTCCGTATATCTTTCGACGTGAGAATCAGGCTGGAAAAGACAGAATGAACTCACTTCTGGAGAACGCGATTCGGACGGCCAGACAACTAGGGGGCAATTGAGTTGTCTGTGTTCTTCCGGCTAGGAAAGCGTCCTTACAGGTGGACTGCCTGACCTTGGGGGCTTATGAGGTCAGGCAATTTTTTATTGACCCTTCAGTCTGTTGTTCGAAACATCAAATTTAGTTTCTGCGAATCTCGCTCCAAGATTAATGCAGAGACTCCTTGTTACTTCTGCATTTCAAGTCAATTCTGGGTTGTTATGTCAGGTCAGCAGTTTCCCCGCCGCACTCCTCACTTCATCATTATTGGGGCCCAAAAGTGCGGAACAACTTCTTTCTATCGAAATTTACTGAGACATCCACAGATAGTGTCTGCCTCTAAGAAAGAAGTGCATTTTTTTGATGTGAACTTTGCTCAGGGAATTGATTGGTATTTAGATCATTTTCCACCCATTGCAGCTGATGATCCTCTGATTACAGGTGAAGCTAGCCCTTACTACCTGTTCCATCCGCTTGTTCCAGAGCGAGTCGCAAAGTTTTCTCCAGCTATCCGCTTGATTGTGCTACTTCGAAATCCGATCGATCGGGCAATTTCTCATTACTATCACCAACATCGCCGAGGTGAAGAAACTCAAACTTTTTTATCTGCAATTGAGCTCGAAAATCAAAGACTTGAAAAAGAAGAAGCACGAATTCTTGCGGATCATGACTACGAAAGTAATACTCATCGAAACTGTAGTTATCTTACTCGTGGTCGCTATATCGAACAGCTCCAGCGCTGGATGAAGTTCTTTCCAAAAGAACAATTCCTAATTCTGAAAAGCGAAACTTTGTTTGCTGACCCAACCGCCATCATGCAGCAAAGCTTTCAATTTTTAGGGCTGGAACCTTACGATCTTGACCAATTTGAAGTCTTTAATCAAGGCAATTACGAACCCCTAGATACTCAGACACGACGCAGATTAGCTGAGTATTTTCAACCCTATAATCAAAAACTCGAACAATTTTTACAAATGCAATTCGATTGGGAAATGACTAATCCAAACTCGCTCGAAATGCAGCAACAGACGGGCCAGGTATCTCATCAAAAGCCTGCGCTGACTCTAGAGCGAGCTAAACAAAAGTTAGAGCAATCCCGAGTTTGGCTGAATCAATTTCAATCTAGCTCATTTGAAATCCCATCTATAGCTAAAACTGAGATCAAAAACTTGCCAAATCTAGCTTTCATTACCTGTATTGAACCAGGCTATTTGGAAGCACAATCCCTGCTGCTCTATGAGAGTATTCGTCGTCATACAGGCCGATTTCGTCATTGTCCGATCTATGCGTTTTCTCCTAGACCGGGCTACACACTCTCACACATAATGCGCAAACGGTTAGAACAGTTAGAGGTGATTTATAGCGATCGACCCTTAAATACCCGACTACCCTTTTTTTCAATGGCAAATAAAGCTGCCGCTTGTGCAGAAGTTGAAGCGCAAGGACAGCATGAAATCCTGGTGTGGCTAGATAGCGATACGTTATTCTTCCGGGAACCTCAACAATTTGACTTACCTGATTTTTTTGATGTTGCAGTACGACCAATCAATCGAAAACGAAACTGCACCTCTGGCCTAGTCAATCATCCATTTGATGCTTATTGGCGAACGCTCTGCCAATATGGGCAACTCGACTACAACGACCTGCCGTTTCTCGAAACCTGTGTAGATAGAAAGATTATCAAAGCCTGTTACAACGCCGGTTTAATTGTTGTGCGTTCCCAGAAGGCCATTTTCAGGCAATGGTTTGAGTTATTACAAAAAAGCGTTGATGGAGGCTTCGACCCAAGAGTGGATTTGGTGTGGGATAACGATCAACCTGCTTTATCGATCGCGATTTGGAGAAATACGAAAAAAGTTAATATCCTTGAGCCTGTTTATAACTACAACATTCGAGCAATTGACAATCCACCTCAGCAGAAAATGCTCGAAAGCTCTCTCCCATTAGTTCATATCCACTATCACAAGACGTTCAATTTCGAATATCTCGACAGGAACCCTCTGTTGCAGCCTGATTTTGAACTGGAGGAATCTCTGAAGTCATGGCTGCTACCCAGGTTGCCCATTGATAAACCATTTCCTGAAACTGACTTATCTCAGTCCTCTCTTTGCTTCACTTCTAGTCTGCTTCACTCCTAGTCTATTGAGTCATCTTTAATATTATGCGGATCGTAGCTTTACTCACTGTTAGAAATGAAGAACTGCATCTAGCCAGATGTCTGAAGCACTTGCAGCATGAAGGCATTGAAACCTGTTTGATCGACAATGGCTCAACCGATCGCACGTTAGAAATTGCTCAACAATTTATTGGTCATGGTGTAGTCAGGATCGAGCGCATTCCTTACACTGGCGCTTTTGATTTAGAAGCAATTTTGAAAAATGAGGAGCGATTAGCCCAGGAAATTGACGCAGACTGGTTTATTCATCATGATGCAGATGAAATTCGGCAGGCTCCTTCGCCATACTCAACGCTTCGGGAAGCCATTGCAGCAGTCGATGCCCAGGGATATAACGCGATCAATTTTGATGAATTCGTCTTTTTGCCAACCCAAAGGAACGAGGCTTTTGAACAAACAGACTATGTTCAAACCATGCGTTATTACTATTTTTTTGAGCCCTACCCAATACGACGAGTTAACGCCTGGAAGAAAAATCAGGCCCTGAACTTGCATCGTTCGGGAGGCCATCATGTGGAATTTGCTGATCAAAAAATATTTCCCAGTTCCTTTATCCTACGGCATTACATTGTGCTCAGCCGTGCCCATGCGCTGAGGAAGTATGCAGGCTGCGTCTATGCCAAAACTCAGTTAGACCAGGGACAATCTTTGAAGCGAGCTGCTTTTTCACCGGACAAACTTTGTTTTCCTACCAAAGATCGACTTAAAGAAATATCCAATCATCAGGAATGGGATAGATCCGATCCTTGGAAAGAACATGAGTTTATCAATCCTGTCGGCGCAAATGCTGATTGCTCTGCTGACTATATTAGAAGAGGCTTCCCGTGGAACATCTCTGCCAATGCCAACACGACTAATTTGACGTATGACATTACGAGTCCGGGTTGGGCAATGCCCATTATTGTAGGAGCACCGAGATCAGGAACAACACTGCTCCGTTTAATGCTGGATGCGCATCCTGATCTGGCGATTCCACCCGAAACTCACTTCATTCCTACGTTGCAACATCTCGATTCCAAGCAACCTCAGCGGGAAGCCTTTTACCACCGCTTGGTTACAGATATCCGATGGCAAGATTTTCACCTGTCCAATCAGGAGTTCTACGATGCATTAATGGAAATCGAACCCTTTACCCTTTCCGCAGGACTGCGTTGTTTTTATCGGCTGTATACAGCTCGGTTAGGGAAACAGCGTTGGGGAGATAAAACTCCTCCCTATGTGCTATCCCTTCAACAAATTCAGACGTTGCTACCAGAAGCGCATTTTATTCATATCATTCGAGATGGCAGAGATGCTGCTTTGTCGCTGCAAAATCTTTGGTGGGGGCCAGGACATGACCCAGAAGCGCAAGCGGCCCGCTGGCTATGGCGAATCCGGGAAGGAAGACAACAGGGACAATATTGTGCTCATTATCTGGAAGTGCGCTACGAAGAGCTAATTACCAATACAACCAAAGTTCTTCAAACCATTTGCGATTTTATCCAGCTGCCTTACCACCCGAATATGGAGGGTTATTATCAGTCAGCTGGCGATCGGCTAGATGAGTTTACTGACATTCGGGAGGGAGGGATCCTGCGAACCAAATCTGCTCGACTCGCATTATTTCAGCGAACAGCATCTCCACCCGATCCAACCCGGATTGGCCGTTGGCGATCGGAAATGAGTGCAACCGATCGAGCTAAATTTGAAGCGGTTGCGGGTCCAATGCTGCGAGATTTAGGCTACATTCCCCCCTATCAGGCGATGGAATTGAAGCCACTGAGGTGGCAGTCCTTGTGTCCATCCTCGACTCATTTACAGGCAATCAAAGCAGATTTAGAGCGATCGCGCATCTGGCTCCAGCAAGTGCAAATGCACCTCAATCCGTCGAGCTACTCTTGCTTAGCAAAATAATCGCCTGACTTGCCGCCCGTTTTCTGAACGAGGTGAATTCCTTCAATCTGTATCGATTTTTCCAGAGCTTTTGCCATGTCATAGAGCGTTAAGGCTGCTACTGAAACTGCGGTGAGGGCTTCCATTTCTACGCCTGTTTCCGCTTTCGTTCTCACCTCAGCCTGAATCTGGTAGCCCGGTAAGCTGGGATCGGCTGTAATTTGCACCTCAACTTTGCTGATAGGCAGCGGATGACAAAGCGGGATGAGATTGGCGGTTTGCTTGGCTGCCATGATACCAGCCAGTCTTGCTGTGCCTAACACGTCACCTTTAGGCGCATTGCCTGCTTCGATCGTCTCCAGGGTGCTAGTCAGCATTCGGACCTGAGCTGTTGCAATAGCCGATCGAACGGTACTCTGCTTTTCAGTCACATCGACCATTTGGGCTTGGCCTTGGCGATCGAGGTGAGTCAGGGTAGCTGGAGCATTGCGAATAGAAGAATCGGGCAAATCAGCCATGGTGTTGCCTTGTGAGAGATGAACTATCTAAACCAATGTAGCGAACTCAAAGTTTGCTTTCCGATCGATCTGGCTGATTGGTTGGACCAATATTTGCACAACTGAAGAATCGTATGAAATAATAGGAGATTGTGTTTAATTGTCGCCAAGCGCAGTTTTAGAGATATGGCTAAGAAGGGCAACCGCATTACTATCACGTTGGAGTGCACCGAGTGCCGGACGAATCCTGACAAGCGATCGCCCGGGGTTTCGCGCTACACTTCCTCCAAAAACCGTCGAACCACGACTGGTCGTCTGGAATTGAAAAAATTCTGTCCCCATTGCAACAAGCACACGACTCATAAGGAAATCAAGTAATTCTGGGATAGGGCGGTAATGATCAGTCTTGCCAGCTCAGCACCAACTATCCGCACTTGAAGAAGCTGCGGCTTGTTTTGTATCGGTTAATTTTTTGTAGATTCAAAGCTAGGACACTCTCTATGACTTATTTTCGTCGTCGCGTTTCTCCCATCAAACCCGGTGAGCCGATTGATTACAAAGATGTCGATCTGCTACGCAAGTTCATCACCGAGCGTGGTAAAATTTTGCCCCGCCGTATTACTGGTCTGACTGCAAAACAGCAGCGTGATCTGACTCAGGCGATCAAGCGGGCTCGCATTGTGGCATTGTTGCCGTTTATTAACCGTGAGGGCTAGGAAAATCCAGGTAGGGGACTGGACAAACTGCATCTCATCAGGCTGGACCGATCGATCGTAATCACTTTCGTTTACCCCACACCCGCGCAAACTCATGGAGAAGGGAACTTTAGTTGAATTTCGATTGCAAGGTGATACTTCTTCAGAGAAGTCGCGCCAGCCTCGGTTGGCAGTGGTCGATCGTCCAGAAGGGAAAAAGCATTGGATCGCGATCGATGAACGGGGGCAGGCTCACACGCTTCACCCTCGACAGATCACTTATGCCATCGTAGGCCAAAACTATAAGCCTGCTGATATTCCGGCATTTTGGCAGGAGATTCAACCCTATCTCGACCCAGCTAGCTTAGAAGTTGCCTGGGAGCTACTGGTGGAAGATGGCGAGTCGGTCGATCCAGCAGAGATGGCGCTGCTGCTTTTTTCTGAACAAAGCCCCTCGCTTTGCTATGCCGCTTACTATTTACTGTCGAGTGATCGATTTTATTTCAAGCAGAAAGGCGATCGATTTGAGCCTCGCTCTGCTTCCCAAGTCTTAGAGCTAAAGCGCCAACTTGAGCTGGAATCCCAACGTCAGCTTGAAGGGCAAGAGTTCTTAACCAGAGTCCAACGGGTTCTGGAGGGAGAGCAGGTAGAATGGCATAATAGCGATCGACCTCGCCTTGAAGCTTTAGAAAAGTTTGCTGTCTTTGGTGACGAAGCGAATCACCGTACACTTGCCCTAGAGACTCTATCGGCTTTGGGACGATCGGAGACCGCTCAGGCCGCGTTTCAGCTTTTAGTGGATCTCAAGCTTTGGAGTCCCCACGAAAATTTGTTTTTGCGGCGTAGTCAGGTTCCCATCCAATTCTCCAGTAGGATTCTTGACATGTCTCAACGTCGCCTTTTAGAGCCGCCAGCCGATCCAGATATTAATCGGCTTGATTTGACGCATCTAAAGGTTTATACGATTGACGACGAGAGCACTCGTGAGATTGATGATGGATTGAGCGTCGAGTTTTTGGAGGATGGGCTTGAGCAGCTATGGATCCATATCGCAGATCCAACTCGCTGGGTAATACCGGGAGATGAGCTGGACTTAGAAGCCCGTCGGCGATCGACCACGCTTTATTTACCGACGGGCATGGTGCCCATGTTTCCGCCAGAATTGGCAACCGGACCCATGAGTTTAAACCAGGGTCAGGTTTGTACGGCGCTCAGTTTCGGAGTTATTTTAGACGAAGATGGGGCGATCCTGGATTATCAAATCTATGCCAGCCTGATTAAACCCACCTATCGACTCACCTATGAAGATGTCGATGAGATGCTGGAATTGGGGATTCAAGCTGAGCCGGAACTGCATGCGATCGCGGCTTGGGCCAAACGACGGGAAAGTTGGCGACGATCGCAAGGGGCGATTAGCATCCACATGCCAGAGTCTTCCATTAAAGTTGAGGATGACGAAATCATCATTAATGTTTTAGATGATTCTCCATCCCGAACCCTCGTAGCCGAAATGATGATTTTGGCGGGTGAAGTTGCAGGACGATATGGTGAACTGCATGGCTTGGCGTTGCCTTTCCGGGGCCAGTCGCAGCCTGAATTGCCACCTGAAGAAGAGTTGTTGAAACTGCCGCCGGGACCAGTGCGAGATTGTGCAATTCGTCGCTGTATGCCGCGCAGTGAGGTAAGTATTACGCCGAGTCGTCATGCAAGTTTGGGGTTAAACACCTACACGCAGGTGACTTCACCGATTCGCCGCTATGCGGATTTGCTAGCCCATTTTCAGCTTAAGGCCCATTTGCGGGGTGATGAACTGCCGTTTTCGATTGAGGCGACGAAAGAGCTAATTCAGGCTGTGAGTAATACGGCCTATGAAGCCACATTGGTTGAGCGACAAACCAACCGCTACTGGAGTTTGGAATATCTCCGTCGTCATTCGGCTGAAGTGTGGCAAGCCGTGATGTTGCGCTGGTTGAGGGAACATGAAAACCTTGGCTTGGTGTTGCTGGAAGATTTGGGATTAGAGATGGCAATGCGGTTTAATCGATCGGTCGAACCGGGCGATCGACTAGATGTGAAGGTGGTTTATGTCGATCCACGTCAGGATATTATCCAGTTTGCCGAATCTATTCAGTCAGTTGAATCAGCGGCAATGAACTAAAGAGCTTCTGGCTACCTGCTTTGCTCGGAATAGAGGTCAATCTCAGCACCTTCCCACTGGTCGTAATTCAATTAGCTCCCAGACCAGCAACTTCTCAAAATTTGTTGAGAACTGTCCTGAAGAACAGCATAGACCTGGATCAACAATGTAGGAGCATCCCTATTTGGCTGGATGCACAGCTTGTCAATCACGGTGTTTCCTGAAGACAGTCGCGGAGTTGGACCATCATGGAACATTTATCGCAGCGGAATGTGATTTCACCATTTCCTTCAGAGCGGATTGGTATTCATAAAGATGTTCGTGGCTTGCTGGAACGGGATAAACGCCAAAAAATGGTTCGGGTCCGGTTCGCTGCCCGCAGTCAATTCACGGCGATTTTAAGCAATACCCGACGAGATACAAACGTTAACTTAGAGATTCTGGATAGTCAAAACCGAATTGTTGCGGCTTCTCGACGACTTGCTAATAAGCCCGAGCAAATTGATCTGGCAAAACTGGCCCCTGGCACCTATTACGTTAAACCAGTTTTAGCGCGAGGGAAATGGAGCCGTTTTCGATTACGGGTCGATACTACTCCGATCGCGGATGCAGGCAATGAGGCGAGTACAGCCCGTTTCTTGGATGTCACGGCTAACGCGCTCAGTATTGATGAATTTGTTGGAGCAGAAGACAGCAGCGATTATTATGCTTTCCAGGTTGGCAATACGGGTTTTCCTACTGGACAACTCAAACTACAGCTAACCGGAACCAATGGCGATTTGCTAGATGGGAATGTTACTCTCAAAATCCGCGATAGCCAGCTTAAAGTTGTTAAACAGCAAACTTCAACAGGCCGGATTGGCTTCAGCTGGGATGAGCCGCTTGCTGCTGGGACTTATTTTATTCAAGTCACACCCGATCGCCCTACACTCGATCAAACGGACTATCGTCTAACCCTATCGGCAACCACCATTGCTGATTTAGCCGGAAACACACCCAATGCAGCCCAAGATGTCACGCTAGATAGTACAGATAGCCTGTTTCGCGATTTTGTCGGCACAGGAGATTTGCAAGATTACTACAAATTCACGCTACCCAAGAGCAAGTTTAATCTGCAATTGACCGGACCAAACGGCAATCTATTGAATGGAGAGGTCACCGTTCGTTTGCGAGATCAGGTGAATACAGTGCTTGAGCAAGAAACAGCAAGCAATGGAGTCGGAATTGCGATCGACAATAAAGCCCTGACAGCGGGTACTTACCTGATCCAAATTTCAACCACTTCTAAGCTAGTAAACTATCAGTTGCTGATGAGCGCAGAACCGACTCCGTAAACTTCAGAAGCTACAAGAGAGTACAGAAAGTCATAGAGCATATGCATTGTGGAGCTTATGCAGCCCCACATTCCCCATCTGTTTGATGATGTTTGATCACGGGTGGTATTTAGTCGTGATAGCTATCTGCTGTCCGTACTTAACAGCTCAACGATCGCCCGATGTTCTGCTGGGGGATCGGTAGGCATCGTTTGGCGGGTATCTGTAATCAACCAATCCAATGCAGCTGCTTGAACATCGATCGCCGCCCCGGTTTTGTCTACACAATAGCGACCAAACACGAGCTTATCGACCAGTCTTACCCCTGCGCCCAAGCGAGAATATTCGAAGATGACGCTGTTATCGACGGTTGCGTTGCTGCAAATGTGACAGCTTGGCCCAATCATGGCAGGACCAATGATCGTTGCTCCATCTTCAATACAGGTCATTCCACCAATATAAACTGGACCTTGAATCTTAACCTTGTCCCAGTTCACTGCAACATTCAATCCAGTATAAATTCCGGGTGCTACTTCATGACCTGGAATCTCAACATTTTTTACTTTGCCAGCCAATACATCTCGGATGGCTTGCCAGTAGTCAGGAACTTTCCCAATATCAACCCACTCAAAATCCATAGCAATGCTGTAGAAGGGTGCGCCTTCCGCCACGAGTTTTGGGAAAAGTTCTCCACCAATGTCATATTCAACACCAGGAGGAATGTATTTAAAGATCTCTGGTTCAAAAATATAAATCCCAGTGTTGATGTTAGTGCTGAGGGCTTCTTCAACGGACGGCTTTTCCTGGAAAGCTTTAATTCGCCCGTCCTCATCGGTCACAACCACCCCGTAGCTGGAAACTTCTTCTTTCGGGACAGTTTTAGTGATCACTGTTGCGATCGCCCCTTTTGCCCGATGTTGACGCACTGCTTCAGTCAAGTCGAGATCAATCAATGCATCTCCACAAAGCACGACAAACGTGTCGTCAAAGAAAGGGCTGAAATCTTGAATGCGCCGCATTCCACCCGCAGAACCAAGCGCCTCTCCCACTAGCTCACCATCTACAATCCTGCCTTCAAAGGAATAGGCAATTTGTACCCCAAAGCGCTGCCCATCCCGGAAATAGCTTTCAATTTCAGTGGCAAGATGGCTGACATTGACCATGATCTGGTCAAACCCGTGCTGCCTCAGAAGTTCCAACAGGAATTCCATGACTGGTTTTTGCAGGATTGGAATCATCGGTTTGGGAATGGTATAAGTAATCGGACGAACCCGAGTTCCTTTACCGGCTGCCAGAATCATGGCTTTCATACACTTTTAGTCCTCTACAACCTTAGCTACTGATGGTGGGCGACACCCTGAATTGAATGACGCGGATAACTCTCTCCAGTTTTTCATAATCCTCCTCAAAAGATCAGGCTGGCCTGAGTATTTTTGTAGAATTTACATGGAGATAAAGAAAATCATTTTGATCAAGTAATGCTTCCAAAATCAGTCCGGAGGGGGAACCGCAGAAATTTCAGCTGCATCTGTCGATTCATTAGCTAGAAAGCTGCGAATCCTAAGATCTTGATAGAATTCCTGTTGTTCAAGTTCCACTTTAGACTGAGCAGATAAGAACAGGAGCGCCCAAAAAACTCCTACTCGATCGTGAATCGTTGGGGTTGGTGGTTCAGTATCGAGAACTTTCACCTTGGTAGGGCGAGATGATTTCTCTTCGGCCTGGGCAACTGACCAAAATTCCAGCAAGCTCTCAAAGTTGAGCCAGTCTTGAGCAGAGCCAAATTGCTGCCAATGATCGGCCAGAAAGGCCTCTAAAACGGCTGCGATCTCAGACAGGTTTTCTTCGTGGGCCAGTTGAGCAATGGTGCGCATTGCCTGACTGCGGGATTGAGGACGGGGTCGGCGCACCGCTGCTCGTCGTGGCTGGGGATCAGCCATTGCTGTCGCAATCAGATTGAGCTGGGCAATCAGCTCTTGCAATGTGACACGCCTGCGTTGTACCGGCGGGGCAGTCGCTCGTCTGCGGATCTGTTGCTCTAAGTTCAATAGCAAAGGGCGCTCGATGCCAACCCCATCTTCTAACAGTTCTGTTTCAGGTGGATTGGATTGGTCTGCTTCTAGGCGTGCCAGACTGTCGGCTTTCAACAACAGCAGCATAGAAGCATACAGGAAAGCCTGCCCTGACTGAGACAGATCGGCCTCATAGGGGGCACGCCCTTCTTCACGCACCTCGGTAGGCTTCAATTTACTTAAAAAGCGATCGATCACCTCAATCACCTGGACATCCCAGGGGTCAATCTCTCCCCGCTCAGCCAGATCAATGAGCATAGCAATGGCGTTCTGAGCCAGAGAGAGAGTCATGGCATGGGGAAGGTCGGCAACGAGGGACTATTATTTGATACTAACGCGAATAAAATAAATTGCTGCCAGGAGAATTAAACCTAGCAGACTGAAGGGAACCCAGAGGCTCCAAAGACTTAAGGGATTGAAAAACGCCGACCCATCCATCAAGTCGATTTGAATTTAGGCACTTGTCGCTGCTTTTGCACCATCGCCTGCAAGCGTTCTAAAGGGTATTCTGCAATAAAGCTTTCCCATCGCTTGGCATGTCCTGCAGCATTGTAAACGTATAATACACCGCCGATCGTTCGACTGGAAGTAATCAGATCAAGCGCTCTGGCTAAGTTTAAGCATTGAGTGAACTCGTTCGGAGTGAGCATTTTTGCAAGGGGTATCTAAATTTTAAATAGGTAAAAGAAAAATGAGCCTGCCAGAACACAGTAGAGGCGGCAGATACTCTGCAACCATAAATCAAGTATGCAATCGAGCTACATCAGCTCTTTGGATAAAAGGCGCTTTGGGAGAAGGCGCGAACCTGGTGTTTGCTCGAACTGCCCTGATTCTAAAGTAACTAGATTTTGCCATGTTTGCCGAGATTTGATTGCTAAGTTAGTTAACGCAAATTTTCCTCAAGTAAACTTTGGTGGTCTAGATCTTCGGACAGCAGTCCCTCGAGGTTTGCTCTCGGTTGCAGCAATACTATAGATGAATTGCCTGTGATCGGTTGATAAACAGTGAGAAACTGAGAAAAATTGACATTGACGTAAAAGTGATACAGAAGTCATAACCGCACAGTGGTGGCCCGATCGCTAATTCATCAGTCAGTGTCCATAGCAGGATCGCAAGATGGGAGGAAGCTGCTGTAGCTTACCTGGAATGAAGGCGTAAAGTATTTTTGCCTAGAGCAGCCTAAAGCAAACTAAATTACATTTATGCCTTTCTAGTGATTAAAATCGATGGATTTGCCAGTCATCATTAGATCTTATCGATTCATGAATTAATGAGAGCCTGTTCCTATTTCTGTCATGAATGGCTTGTAAATTTTTGCCTTAACCCAGTAGGGTGTAGATTGGGGTTACTTTAGGTCTTCGCAACCGAAAGCCCATTTCTCACACTCTATAGGAGTGATTGGATCAATAGAGAATCGGCATAGTTTTACCGAGGAGACGACGGACTTTATGCAGCAGCTTGAAATCAGCCCTGATATTGATTTTCACAGCGAAACTTACAAAGACGCCTACAGTCGCATTAATGCGATCGTCATTGAGGGCGAGTTAGAGGCCAATGCGAATTACCAGAAGCTAGCGGAATTGCTGCCAGATCAGGCCGAGCAGCTCCAGAGCCTCGCCAAAATGGAAAGTCGCCATATGAAAGGATTCCAGGCTTGTGGCCGGAACTTGAGCGTCACGCCAGACATGGAGTTTGCCCGTCAGTTTTTTGCAGATTTGCATAACAACTTTCAAGAGGCTGCCGCTGCTGGGAAGATTGTCACCTGTCTGCTGATTCAGTCGCTCATCATTGAGTGCTTTGCAATTTCGGCCTACAACATTTATATTCCGGTTGCGGACGATTTCGCTCGCAAGATCACCGAAGGCGTGGTCAAAGATGAGTACATGCACCTCAATTTTGGCGAAGAATGGCTAAAAGCCAACTTTGAGACCTCTAAGGCAGAGCTAGAAGAAGCGAATAAACAGAATCTACCGATCGTTTGGCGGATGCTAAATGAAGTAGCAGACGATGCTCGTAAACTTGCCATGGAAAAAGAAGCGCTGGTCGAAGACTTCATGATCAGTTACGGTGAAGCACTGAGCAACATTGGCTTCGGTCCGCGTGACATTATGCGGATGTCGGCCCATGGTTTGGCGGCTGCCTAGGCCGATTTTGGATTTCGAAAGCTAATCAAAAAGGATTAGGGGTACTGCGACAGTACCCTTTTTTATGCGCTACGTTGGCTGATTGAATCGGTAGGACATGATTTTCCATGGGGCGATCGTTCCTGCCGATCCAGACACAGGTTGCTCTAACGCATTCGTGATCTGGGCCGTTGCAGGATCGAGCACAGAGCGCAGCATTGGACTAAATTGGGTTGACCAGTTTGGGGTCGCGTTCATGCCGTGACATTCGTACAGCCGCAGGATCCATTGACGCGGATTGTCTTCCGAGATTTTCAAGGCTGAAAGCATCAGATTGGCGGGTAAGTTGAGAAATTCACCGCTGGTGGGCAGAGCGGCAGTGGCCGATCGCAGTGAATTCGGATCAAGTACCAAAGTTCGCAGAGGCTGATTCAGCTCATAGCCACGACGCACCGTTTGAGCGGTTTTCCAGTCGCGATCGTGCGGATAGACGGCATAGGTGAACTGGTGTTGACCGCGATCGGAGTTTGGGTCTGGCCATTCAGAGCCGCGCAGCAAGGAGAGTCTGAGCTGATCGGGCTTGGCATCGTAGCCATGCTTATAGTCACTCAGAATGCTGATGCCGTAAGAATCGCCGCTAGCAGTATCGCTGAGATCGGCCCAGCGCAGGGCAGGCACTTCCCATTTCGCCTTTTCTGCATCAGTTTGAGGCCGGGTGGTTCGTTGAATTGCGCCGCAGGCAATTTCGTAGGTGGCAACCGCAGCATTGATATTAAAAGGAAAATTAGCTTTGACGAGCGTCTTGCGCTCTTGCCAGTCCACGCGTGTTTCAATCTTGAGCATGGCTGAACCTTTGTCCAGAATATAGACCTGGTTGAAGGTAGACTGGCCGATCTGGCGGATTACGCGAATTCGAGTCGTGAGGTTACCTCGATCCTCATAGAAGATTTGTAGCAGTTTGGCCGCTGGTAAAGGATTTTGCGCATAGTTGGGTGCAATATCCCAAGCGTCCCAATATTGACCGCTATCTCGAAACGATTGCAGCTCATTGCCCGCTCGACTCAGCAAGTCCCGGTTGTAGCGTTTGTCAAACAGTCCGGACAGGTTGCCTGTGGCGCGATCGATCGTCACCCGCAGCCAATCATTCTCCAACACAAAACCAGAAGCTGCTGTAGAAGGGACCGGATTGCCTGAACTACGCGGCAGCAGCCAGAAGCAACGATAGCCCGTGGCCGGAATGTCGGCCTGGAAAAAAATCTGGCAATAGGTTTTGCCGCCTTCTCGCCAACAGTGAGGCTGAGAGGCAATTTCCCGACCTGCCATGTCTTGAATTTGCCAGAAGCAAGCTCGCTCATCTTGCGTTTGTTCTGCTGAAACCGCTATTACCTCCGAGCGCGCCCAGCTCAGCGGATTAAAAACGGTAATGAGCTTGGCCTGAGGATGGGGAGTGGTTGGTCGGTCGATCGCCGCCACAAGGCCTTCCATCGCCTGCTTGCGCACGTTCCAACCCGTATCCAAAGCTGCCTGCCAATCCCGATTCGCATCCACAAACACCTGCGGGATCGAGGTTCCCGGCAAGATGTCATGAAACTGATTCAGCAAGACCTTTTTCCAGGCCGCTTCCAGGTCTGCTTTAGGATAGGCTGCTCCCGTAATTAACGTTCTGAGAGAGGCAAACAGCTCAGCCTCATGCAGCGTATCTTCACAACGGCGATTGAAGGATTTTTGATCGGCATGGTTGATATAGCAGCCGCGATGCAGCTCCAGATAAAGCTCTGAGTTCCAAACGGGCGGTGTTGGTGTGGTAGTTTGCCGCAGGGATTCCAGATAGCTCTTGGCAGAAGTAAAAGCCAATTTAGGAAAGAAGGGAGATTGCTGCCAGCGCCGCGCCACCTCCAGCATGTCTCGCGTGGGACCACCGCCATGATCGCCCACTCCTGGCAACCAGAAAGCGATCGATCGTCCGGTGTTGCGTTCCCAATCACAGATATAGCGGGCCATTTTCACCGGATCAATCCCTTCACCGATCGGGGCAGACTGGAGACTAGGAATCTGGCTGCCATCCGGAGACTGCCACTGATGCCACTGATAAGGAAATCGGGTCGTGTCATTCCAGCGCAGTTTTTGGGTAACAAAAAACTCTACACCACCCTGCCGCAAGAGTTGAGGCAACTGCCAGTTAAACCCAAACGTGTCGGGTAACCAGGCGATCGTGCCTTGACTGCCAAATTTTTGCTGCAGATAACGCTGACCATAGAGCAACTGACGGGCGATCGACTCCCCGTTCACCACATTCATTTCTGGCTCAATCCACAGAGGCGCAACCGAGACATCCCAAGTGCCCGCCTTCACCTTGGCTTGAATTGCTGCAAACAGATCGGGCCGATTTTGCTCGATCCAGGCATAAAGGGCTGGAGAGGTATGGCAAAAAATCAGCTCTGGAAAATCTTTTTGCAAACTCAAGACCGATCGAAAGGTGCGTTCTGCCACCTGCCAGGTTTCATTGATCGGCCATAACCAGGCCATATCCAGATGAGCATGGCCCACCATTTGAATTTGCCGCTGTTTCACCAGGGGACTAAAGGACTGGAGCTGCTGTCGCAAACTCACCAATCCTGCGTCAAAACTCTGGCGATCAGTCACCATCAGCACGGACCAGGGTAACTTAGCAACGGCAGCCGCCAAAGTATTCAACTGAGTCGGCGCAAACGCATTCAAAAATTCCTGAAGCACCGCCAATTCATCAGCCACAAAAGCAGGTTCCGCCGTGGGATTGACGGCTTGTGATGCTAGCTCATAGAGACAGATTGATCGGACCAGAGACCCATCTGCATGGCCCGGACTTTCCAGTCGAATCGCCACTTCGATCGCATCGCCAATTTTGACTGATCGATTCAGCAAGATCCGCGTCACGCTGTCGAACAGGTCGCCTTCCTGCACCAGCACTGTATCTACATATATTTGAGCTGAGCTGGCCCACCAGGTGAGGCCCAACCGCAGCGTTAATCCCTGAAGATAGTAGCCTTGCAAATTATGCGGCACCACAATCCGCTGGCCCAGCCACAAAACTTGCTTGCCTTTCGGCCAGATGATCTGATTATTGGCATTCGGTTTGACAGGACTCCAGCTCTGCCAGGTGCTCGATTGGGTAGCCAACGCAGGCGACAGATCGCCCGAATAGCTGCGCCAACCCGCCTGCACATCTAATTGATTCAGCTGCCTTAACCGCCGAATCGCCTCAGAGATTTGGGTATTGGTGGCTGAAGCTTGCACCGCAGAAGGAATCGCCGAGTAAGTCATATTTCCGGTTAGAATCAGGGCAGAAAGGCCGAATGGAGCCTCCCCTTATTTTCGCTAGGTCATCTGGTTTTCGATCGGGTGGTTCTCCCCTCTTCAGCCCTTTTTTCTGTTAAGAGATGTTTTTCTGCGTCCTGTCGCTCCCTGATCATGTCTGGACGGTACAACAGCAAAGTTTTCAACTTCTTCTCGCGGCAGTCTCTCCGGTTGCGGGACCAGTCGGCTCAGACCTGGCGAAATGTAAAGCTGGCCGCAGTCTGGGGGGTGCAGATTTTGCTGTACCCGATCTATGTAGGATTTCAGGCAACTCGTTTAATTGGCAAACAGTTACAGCAAAGCGGACGGCAGGTCTTACCTCGATTGCGATCGGCTGGAAAGCGCGTTTTCAGTCCCGAATCGATTGCTCTCACCACTAGCGATCGCCCGATTCAGCAAACCTTACAGTCTGTTGCGGCCTTGCCCGTTCATTCCTCTCAAGGCCAGGAAGTGTTGCTGTTGCCCGCTGAAACCAAACCGGATGTCGAACGAGAACTAGCGCTGTATTTGCGGCAGCATTCTACTGACCCGACTGCGGATTTATCCGCTTCAGCGATCGTCACTTCATCGGCTGAGACTACACCAGATATTGCAGCCGTTCGCATTCAGGGTGTGGCTTCTCTGCTGGAAACGCGCGGCATTGTGTTAGTTACAACTCGTAACCAAATTCTCGACATTCTCACCTTAGAGCAGCAAACTCAATTGGCTCGACGCATTGTGGCAGAAACAGCAAACTATCTGCGACAGCAACGGTTATTTATGCCGCCTCGGGCCAATCGACTTTTTGTCTCGAATGCCCTGCCGCTGCCGAAAGAATCCCCCAATGCTCTGCTGCCCATTCGGCTATTTCAAAAAGCAATGGCCTGGATGCAGCGTGGTTCCGTGGCGGTGTCTGCCGATCTGTTCCAGGAATCTCAGTTAGCTTTGCCTGCTTCTTCTCAAACCCTGGCCCTTGCAGAGGCAAACTCATTCGAGCAATTACGATCGGCCCAACCTTCCTGGGTGTCAGTTGAAGCTCAGTTTTATGATTGGCTAGAGCAGACCGGACGAGTCGCCAATCGGACCTTGATTGCGGGGCTGGAACAAGGATTATCACTGCTTACTTATTTAACGGATAGACAGCCTAACCATCGTTTCCCCAATCCACCGCAACTGCCAGAGCTATCACCAGGCCAGTTACCAGCACCATTGCCAGACCAGGCAGCACCGAGACTGACTCTGCCTCCAGCGCAGCCTGACTGGATGAATCGGATCGATCGCTGGTTAAGTAAAATTCCGGGATTACAAACCCCTCCGGCTTCACCTTCCCAGTTGGATGCAGAAGTGGGATTTCAACAAAATGTTGCTGGCCAGATGGCTGCTTCAGGTCAGGCTCCAGGTCAAATGGTCCAAGTTGATGTTCCAGGCTCAAGTCTCGTTCCATCTTCGATCGGTCAGGCTAATCCAATAGAACCGAAAGTTGGGGTAGGACAAAGTTTTCGCAACTGGATCCAGAATTCTCTACGGCAAATTTTGCCAAGTCGCACAGCTCTGTCGCGAACCGAGCGCGCCACTCAATGGGAATTGACGGATACGGCTGATCTAGAGAAGGCGATTAAACTGTCCTGGAACAAATCCCAATCGCCTGCCGCACCTACCTCTCCTGCCTCTGCTTCCCTGACTGCCCAACCGCGATCGATCCCGGTAGCTGCGACACGAGTGACACAGGAACACAAGCTAGAGGTTCGATCCAAGGCTGCTACAGATCTAGTATCCAATCCTGCTGAAGAGGCCGCAATTATGCCGTCGCAAAATTGGATCGAAACTGAGGCACAACTCGTCGGCTATGTGAAACATCCGCTGGAACAGCTTTTGGAGTGGCTCGATCAGGGGATGCTGTGGTTGGAAGAGCGATTTGCCCAGATCTGGCAGTGGTTCACTCGTTCACGGGGCTAAATTCTTGCCCTACTCAGAAATTTCTATGCAGCTGAGCGAATTCGGCTGTCGAATTCAGATGAAAGAATTCAAAATTTCTTGTGGAAATCTAACAGAGAATTAAGCTTCTGAAACAAGCTGAAAGTAATTTGCAAACCATGTTCTAATTAGGCGAAGTAACCTGTTTGAAATTGTGCAAGAAATTCAGTCCGATGATAGATGAATGTTCAGTCAAGGCGATTAAAGATTTTTAATAAGTTATCAAATTATTAATTACGATACTGTCAATCTCACGGAAATACTAAGCTGATATTCACGATCGAATTCTATAAGGGAAAAACTTGTCCGAGATCTAGAATTCTCTGGTGCAAATTTTAAGAGAAACGAGTTACATTGCTCTCGCAACTCTTGTGCTGGTTTGTGAAAAATGCGATTGATCGAGGCTGGAGAGACTGACCTTTGGGCGGGTGAGGCTCCTAGACTTCAACGAATTTGTAAGGGTTAATCAAGGTTGAATTTCAAAACTTTTCTAGACGATTAATCAGCAATGTTTGCCTGATTTTCTACTACTTAATTTAGGGTTCTGATAGGGATTTTGTATCAGTGCTTGACAAAAAGATGTCACGATCGGGTTTCAGTTAAAACTGATATTTGAAATATGCTCAATTTAGGAATTAATAGCATTAAGATCGGTGCTTCTGCTACGAATAAAGCAGATGCCATTCGGCAAGTTGGCAATCTTTTGGTCAGCGCAGGTCAGATGCAGCCAGAATATGTCAACAGCATGATGGAGCGGGAAAAAGTTGCCAATACCTATTTGGGAAATGGCATTGCCATTCCGCATGGATTACCTGTCGATCGCGATTTGATTGTTGAAACGGGAATTGCCGTTTTGCAACTGCCCACTGGGGTGGAATGGAATCCGGGAGAACAGGTGCGCCTTGTTGTCGGCATTGCTGCCAAGTCAGATGAGCACATCGAAATTCTCACTAACCTGACCCATATTTTGGGAGACGAAGCAGCCGTCCAGCAGATTGCAACGACCACGGACCCGACCGCGATTATCCAGCGTTTAACCCAGCCCGAAACTCCAACTGCACCCGCCTCTACAGGTCCAGATTTTGCCAAATTCGTCGATGTGGCGATTCCAGGGAAAGCAGGACTGCACGCCCGTCCGGCTACCGCCTTAGTCAATTTGGCCAAAGAATTTACTGCCGAAATTCGGGTCCGTTATAGGGATCGAACGGCCAATGCCAAAAGTCTGGTTGCTCTCTTGCAGCTTGGGGTTGAAGGCGGCCAAACAATTCGGGTGATGGCTCAGGGGAGTGATGAAGACCGGGCATTGCAGGCATTACAGGTGGCGATCGCTGCTGGCCTAGAGGATGAGGATGAGGCTGCTGCCACAGTTCAGCTCGGACGCACGCTTGATCTGGAAACTGCTGCTATCGCAGGCATTTCAGCCTCTCCCGGATTAGCGATCGGCAGGGTCTATCAGCTCAAACGCGGCAAGATTGTGTTTGAAGCGACGGCTCACGATAGCAATCAAGAAACTCACAAACTGAAACAGGCGATCGAAGCGGCGAAAGTCCAGTTGCAAGACCTGTATGAATCCGTCAAAGCCAAAACAGGTGGAACGCAAGCCGCAATTTTTCTAGCTCATCAGGAATTTTTGGATGATCCAGAGCTACAGCAAATCGCCATCGATCACATCAGCAAGGAGCACAGTGCGGCCTGGAGTTGGCAACAGGCCTATGAAGATCGGGCGATCGTGCTGGAACAACTTTCCGATCCGCTGTTAGCCGGACGCGCGACGGATCTACGCGATGTGGGCCAACGGGTTTTACGGCTTTTGGCAAGTAAGGTAGAAGCGGCTCCCCAACTGCCCGATCAGCCAATTATTCTGATTGCGGAAGATCTGACGCCTTCTGACACGGCTGGGCTTGATCCGGCTTTGACGCTGGGGTTTTGCACGGCCTACGGTGGACCCACTTCCCATTCGGCTATCATTGCCCGATCGCTCGACATTCCAGCCATTGTTGGGGCGGGACCTGCGGCGCTAAATTTGGCTGATGGCACACTATGCATTCTGGATGGTGAAGGCGGTAATCTTTACCCCAACCCCAGTGCAACTGATTTAGATCGAGCGAAAGCAGCTCAACAAGACTTACAGACCCAACGAGAGGCAGAGAAACTGGCTTGCTATCAGCCTGCAATCCTCACCGACGGGCATCGGGTAGAGGTGGTGGCCAATATCGGGGCAGCCAGTGAAGCAGAACAGGCGGTTAATGCAGGGGCAGAGGGAGTTGGTTTGCTGCGGACAGAGTTCCTGTTTTTGAATCGATCGCAGCCGCCCTCTGAAGATGAACAGGTCGCAGCCTACAGGCAAATGACGCAGGCCCTAAATGGGTTGCCGCTGATTATTCGCACGCTGGATATTGGCGGGGATAAGGCGGTGCCCTATCTAAATTTGCCAGCAGAAGAAAATCCCTTTTTGGGCGTCCGAGGAGTAAGGCTCTGTTTTCAGCGACCCGATCTGTTCAAAACGCAGTTACGCGCCATTTTTCGGGCGGCTCAAACGGGTCCCGTCAAAATCATGTTTCCCATGATTGCCACGCTGGAAGATTTTCAGCAAGCGCGACAAATAGCCGAATCGGTGCGATCGGAAATCGGCGCTGACCCGGTCGATTACGGCATGATGATCGAAGTGCCTGCTGCTGTGCTGATGGCCAATGAATTTGCCCAAGAAGTGGCCTTTTTTTCGATCGGCACCAATGATTTGACCCAATATGTGCTGGCGATGGATCGAGGTCATCCAGTGCTGGCAAAGCAGGCAGATGGTTTACACCCAGCCATACTCCGTATGATTCACCAAACTGTACAGGCGGCTCAGCGGCAAGGAAAATGGGTGGGCGTTTGCGGTGGTGTGGCTGGCGATCCATTAGGTGCGGCCATCCTAACCGGTTTAGGCGTGACCGAACTGAGCGTCAGCATTCCCAGTGTTGCAGCCGTTAAAGCAAAACTGCGGGGTCTTTCCCTTTCAACTGTTCAAAACCTGGCTCAACGCGCACTCCAATGCCGGAACGCGCAAGAAGTAAGGGCTCTACGATAACTAGGAGAATCATCCATTATGTTCACCGATCTTCCAACCAGCATTCCGACCCGTGTTGCTACAGTCACACTCAACCCGGCGATCGATCACACTTTTGCGGTCTCTAATTTCACCATCGACGCCGTGAATCGGGCTGGCAGTGCAGGACAGTCGGATCCAGGTGGGAAGGGCGTGAATGTGGCTTCATTCCTGTCTGATTTCGGCATTTCAGTTAGTGTGACTGGATTTTTGGGCCAGGAGAATGCGGATGTGTTTCAAACCTTCTTCTACCGCAAAGGTATTCGCAATCGGTTTGTCCCAATTCCTGGCAAAACTCGTACGAACCTCAAAATTATTGACGAGGCGCAAGATCAGGTCACAGATATTAACTTCCCAGGACAACGTCCAACGGCTGAAGATGTTGAGACGCTCTACCGCACGATCGATGAATTAGCAGTCGATCATGATTGGTTTGTCTTAGCAGGCAGCGTTCCTAAAAATATGTCGATGGATATTTATGCAGATTTAACGAATCGCCTCAAAGCTCAAGGCAAAACGGTGATTGTCGATGCAAGTGGAGAAAGCTTGCTGAAGACTATTCCAGCCACCCCTTATGCCATTAAACCCAACGTTGCTGAACTGCAAGAGGCTCTCGGTCGATCGCTTCCCAATACCGATGCAGTGGTAGAAGCAGCTCAAGATTTGCTGCGGCAGGGGGTTCATTCGGTTGTCATTTCGATGGGAGCGCAGGGAGCCATTTTTGTGGAAGCCGATCGAGCTCTGTGGGCACGTCCGCCGCGAGTGGATGTGGTGAGCACGGTAGGGGCAGGGGATGCCATGGTGACAGGTTTGATTGTCGGTAAGCTGCGTGGATTTAGTTTAGACGACTGTGCCCGTCTGGCTACGGCCTGCTCAGTTGGAGCATTGAGCCAAATTGGTCCTTATCTGCCGCCCCTCAGCGAAGTCGAGTCGATCGCCCATCAAGTTACCATCGATTCTGTAATGTTGACCGCTCTAAACGCAACATAAAAAAGACAATATAAGGAACGTAAAATGACCACCATTCAGCAAATTGTCGCGGTAACTGCCTGCCCGACAGGAATTGCCCATACGGTAATGGCAGCAGAAGCGTTGAAGAAAACAGCTCAGCTCATGGGCTATGACATTCGAGTGGAAACACAAGGGGCAGATGGGATCAAACACACCTTGTCAGGTGCTGAAATTGCGACGGCGGATCTGGTGATTGTAGCAGCGGATATTTATGTCGATCTCGATCGGTTTAAAGGCAAACCCGTTTATGCCGTTTCGACCAGCAAGGCAATTCGCGACACTCGTGCTGTGATTGAAGCAGCGATCGCTGAAGCGCAACAGGTAGCCGTCGAAACCCCTGTCGAAACGAGCGTGCCGCAACCGTCATCAAGTCCTGCCGTGATGTCATCAGATTCTGCGCCTAAATATCTGGTGGGAATCACCTCCTGTCCGACTGGCATTGCCCACACCTTTATGGCTGCTGAAGCCCTCCGTAAAGCCGCGATCGAATTGGGACATGAAATCAAGGTGGAAACGCAGGGATCGGTGGGGGCCAAAAATCAACTCACTGCTGAAGACATTGCCCGTGCGGATGCCGTGGCGATCGCTGCTGATACCCATGTAGACCTGTCTCGCTTTGGTGGCAAGCGGCTCTATCAAACCTCCACAAAGCAGGCCCTGAAAGACGGCAAGAGTGTGATCCAGTCTGCGCTGGCCATGCCCCTGCCCAATGCGGAATCGACTGCGAACGGCAGCTACTTAGAATCGGTGCAGCAGGCAAAAGCAGAACAGTCAGCCAGACGATCGGGCCCTTACAAGCATTTGCTGACGGGGGTTTCCTACATGCTGCCGGTAATCGTCGCTGGTGGTTTGATCATCGCTCTTTCCTTTGTGTTTGGCCTAAAGCCAGAAGAAGGAAGTATTGGATATAATTTGATGCAAATTGGCGGCAAGTCAGCTTTTGCACTCATTGTGCCCGTGCTGTCTGGATTCATCGCGTTTTCGATCGCCGATCGGCCAGGACTGGCTCCCGGCTTAGTGGGCGGTATGTTGGCTTCCACTCTAGGGATGGGCTTTCTCGGCGGTATTCTTTCTGGTTTCCTAGCTGGATATATTGCGCTGTTCCTGCGGGAGAAAATCAATTTACCCGCTAACTTTGAAGGACTCAAGCCTGTTCTGATCATTCCCCTGCTGTCTACTCTGGCGGTGGGCTTGCTGCTGATTTACGTGTTTGGGGGGCCGGTGAAAGCCATTCTGGATGGATTGACAGCTTTCCTCCAAAACATGGGACAAACCAATGCTGTCATTCTTGGCTTAATTTTAGGCGGTATGATGGCCGTGGATATGGGTGGTCCGGTCAACAAAGCTGCCTACACGTTTGCTGTGGGTCTGCTTGCAACCAACATCTATGCGCCCATGGCAGCTGTAATGGCGGCTGGCATGACCCCTCCCCTTGGATTAGCGCTGGCGACCTTTCTATCTAAACGCCAATTCACAGAAGAAGAGCGGCAGGCCGGTAAAGTGGCAACCGTCTTAGGCATTTCATTCATTACTGAGGGAGCGATTCCCTTTGCTGCCAAGGATCCGCTGCGGGTTCTGCCTGCCTGTATTGCTGGATCAGCCGTGACTGGAGCCTTATCCATGCTGTTTGGCTGTACCTTGCGAGCACCCCATGGTGGTGTTTTTGTGCTGGCCATTCCTAATGCCGTAGGACAAGGTGGATTATACGTTGTGGCGATCGCGATCGGTACATTGATCACCGCACTTACCGTCACTCAACTCAAGCGCTGGCAGCCCAAGCCTAAAGCCCAAGGCCAACAAGCATCTGAACCTGAATTAGTTTCCTCTGCTCGTTAATTCAAAAAGAACAAGAGACTATTCAGCAATTTTAGACTTCTCATACTCATGCCCATTAACGCGGATGTTTTTGGGCATTTCTGTTTTTTATACCCGGCTCTTCATCACCAGATCCCCTTGTGGAACTGGAGGTGCCGTTGCTGACTCTGCCGTAATCAAAAGCTGAGCAGGGTTGCGGCTACAAATAGTTTTCGGTGCAGCCCAGCCGATCGCCACATGCCCTGCTGCATTGCTGTTAAACTGACCACAATAAGCAGGCTGTTTTGAATTCTTTGGCATCGCCCAGATACGGTAGGCCTGTCCTTCAGGCAACTGCGGCAAATTTTGTGCCACGATCAGCAGGCGTTGCTGTTGCGGATCCAAAACAATACTGCCAGCAGCTTGAGTTGCCTGTTCCGTCCCTTCGATCGCAAAAAGCTGTGCATCCGGCTGTTGTAATGCGGCGATGATGGCCCGATCGGATTCAGCAACTTGACGTAATCGATAATTATCGACTGCCAGCGCCACTAACGTTACAGCCGCAAGAGTGCCAACCACACCTAACCATTGTCGCGATCGAGAACGGAAACCTTGTCGCTTTGCCCCCGTTGTTTCAGGCGGGGCTTCTGCCAGAACGGGTGGTCTCTCTGCCGCAGCAGCCTCCAGGATTGTGTTTCGCAAATGAGCAGGCGGTTCATGCTCAGGCAAAGCATAGGGCATCAGGGCAAAAACCTCCTGAAGGCGATCGACCTCGGTGATCAGTTCGGGATGTTCGGCCAGGATTTGTTGCAGCGCTTCGGCTTCTTCGGGGGATAAATCTCCTAGAGCATAGCCTGCAATCAAGTCTTGCCAATTGTCGGGTTGCGCTGCGCGGCTCATAGAACAATAACGGGGCGAGTTGAATTTCGAGTGCTGAGTCAGAGGGGTCAGGGGATTGGCTTAAATGGGCTTAAACATAATCTTGTAAGGTCTGGCGTAGTTTAAGTAAGCCTTGCCGGGAACGAGTTTTGACAGTCCCCAAAGGAATATCGAGACGCTGGGCAATTTCTGACTGGCTGAGTCCTTCATAGTAGGCAATCTCCAACACTTGACGCTCGGATTGAGAGAGTTGAGATAAAGCGTCACGAATGAGTTGCGATCGTTCTCCCATGGAAGCATGATCTAAGGGTGAAGGGGCATTGCTTTCGGTTTGCACGATTCCTTGTAGACGCTGAATCACTCGTAGGCGGGCATTTTTCGATCGCACTTTGTCAATAGCCCGAGAACGACTCATGGTGGTGAGAAAGCTGCTTAAGGATCCTCGATTCACATCATAGGTATTGCGTCGCCAGAGGGTGAGAAATACTTCCTGAGTAATATCTTCGGCTTCTTCAGAGTTTTCTAAAATTCTGTAGGCGATGCTGTAAACCAGTCTGGAATAACGATCATAGAGGATGCCCAGGGCATTGACTTGGCCTTTTGCCATGGCCGCTAACACTTCAAGGTCAGACATGGCGGATGGAGCTGATGAGGGGGCTGACGATTTAAGCGCAGAGGAATCCGAGTTCATGTGCTTGAGTAAAACGGCGCCGAGGCTGGGAAGGAACCAATCAAAGGGGACAATCCCAATCTCGCTTGACTTCCTGATATACGTGCGAAAACTCACTCTGGATTGGTCAATCAGAGATGAATTCATCCAACCCTATCAGCCCAATTGAGATCTCAGTGCTCGCAACATCCGGCTTGTGCCTTGATCGATCGCCTGTCGCACCAGTTGAGGGATCAGCTCAATTAGCGGCAGATCGGGCAGTGTTGGACTCGTGGAAACTTGGTGATAAGCCCCTGCCTCAAGCATATAAATCTTGAGAGTTGAGTTGCGATAAACCCAAACTTCCGGCACCTGCATGGCTTGATAAGCATTGATAGTTGTTGTTGAAGTGAGATCGGCTTCGATCGCCAGATCTGGAGGTGGGTACTGGTCTAAATCGAGATCGGTGCAGCCATGCATTAAAGCAGCGTTTTGGATGTAGAAACAGGTATCTGGTTCAATTCCAGCAACTTGGGGGCGTTTCAGCCTGGTAGAGCCAAAATCTTCCCAATCCCGTCCCTGCGCATCCAGAATTGTTTTGAGAATATCAGCAATGATGCGATGAGGTCTTTCGTGCAGTGCTAGAGGTGCCATGAGTTCTAAAGTGCCTCGGTAATAAGCAACACGAAGATGGCAATGCTCGCCCAATTCAAGTAAGAGTGTTTCAAAATCTTGCCAGGATAAATTGTGAATACTGACAGTGCTGCCGGGAGTCAGTTCGATCGCATGAATCGGAACGGTGATCGTCATTGAGAGGCCTCCGAAGAACGAGTTGATTTCCAGGCTTTAGGCTGTTGAAAAGCGTAAAGATCTCGAATCACCTGCACCCAGCTTGTTGCCAAAGACGCCAAAATTCGATCGCCCTTTTCAGCCGTTGCCGCTCTTGGATCGCCCAAGACACCGCTGTGGCTCAGATCACGAGTTGTCCAGGCAAAAGGCAAATTGCCTTCCATACTCAAGAGGCTGTTTTGCGGCAGGTCCTGCGGATANTTCAGTCATAGCTGCCTCCATACGCACTTGATCCGGCAGAATCGACAGCAGCAAACTGGTTTCCGCATCGCCGGCATGAATCCCCAACTCCAATTCTTTGGGCGTCAGCAATTCCGGAGCCGCGTTCGGCACTCGCCAAACAAACAGCGGAAACACCAGCAAGTCTTCATACTGCTGATGCAAATCTCGCGCCACGATCTCCATAACTTGTGGTTGCCCGCCGTGACCGTTCACCAAGGCCCATTTGCGGAAGCCCGCCCGGTAAAGACTCTGACCGACTTCCATCAAAACTGCCATCAGCGTTTGCGCCGTCAGGCTGATCGTGCCTGGAAAATGCCAGTGCTCGTTTGACTTGCCATAATACAGAGGCGGCAAGCTATAGGCTGGAATGTCAGGATCTAGCTGTTCCAACGCTCGACCCAGGACAGCAGTACTAATTGCTGCATCGACGATCAGGGGCAAATGCGGTCCATGCTGTTCGATCGCTCCAATAGGCTGCAAAATCACCACATTTTCCTTATCAGGCATTTGGGCAATTTCGGTCCAGGTTAAATAGGGAAAGAACCGCTGGGGTGGGATAAAGCTATGCATAGACTTGTTTGAATCACGTTTGAATTGTAGCGGGATTGCCATCGACTCTGGAATAATCTTGCCGATCGATCCAGAGATCTCACCTCAAATTGAGCGATACTGTGTAACGTAATGTAAACGCAGAGGCCAGCATGGTTCCGTCTCGATTTTCTGGTTTGATCGCATTGAGTCTAACCGTTGTTTTTTGGTTTGGCATGATTGCACCGATCGCAGCTCAGCCTGCCCCGTCTCCTGCATCTACCGTTGCACCTACTGTTGTTGCACCTACTGTGGAAATTGCTATGGCCAGTAAACCATTGTTTTCATTCTCAGGTAAACGCCCTGCTAATCTTGGCATTCAATCTGGAAAATTGGCTGTTTGTCCCAATTCTCCTAACTGTGTCAGCAGTCAGGCCACAACGGGCGATTCAGAACATCATATTGCACCGATCGCTTATAAATCCGCACCATCTGAGGTGATTACCAAACTTAAATCGGTGCTGGAGAGCATGGAACGTACTCAGGTGATTACTGAAACAGGTGATTACCTCTATGTGGAATTCACGAGCGCTCTGATGGGTTTCGTGGATGACGTGGAGTTCTATGTCGATCCCAGCACTCCCGGCCAGCTACAGGTTCGTTCCGCATCTCGCCTTGGCCAGTCCGATCTAGGGGTAAATCGTAAACGAGTCGAAGAAATTCGGGCTAAATTAGCGACGGCAGAAGCATAGGACAGGTTGATCGCTGGGTCAACAGATTGCTGAATCATTGCATCGATAGCTAATGACTCTCTCATTGAGTTTCTCTCCTGGGGTCTGGTTGCAGCGAAACTGCTGTTTAACCAGACCTCTTCTTATGGGGTGAACGAATGGGGTGAACGAAACATAATTCGCTTAATTCTCTCTGGAAATAGTCAGCACAGGCCAACGACGTTTTTGGAGACGCGGTTTCAATGACCCGATTTTGCCCAAATCCTCCTGAGATTTCCTGCCCAAATCCGATCGCCCTTTGCGGAGAAACACCCGATTCGCTTGTAGTCGTGTAATTCGATCGATCCCCTATTACCCGCTCCAGGCACGATTTGCTATGCCGCATATTATTGTTGAAGATCTCCGCAAAAGCTTCTTGATTTCTGAACGATCGCCCGGTTTTTGGGGGTCGGTTCGAGGACTGGTGCAGCGCCAAACTCGTGAAGTTCATGCACTCAAAGGCGTTTCGTTCTCGCTAAATCAAGGTGAACTGGTTGGATATATTGGACCGAATGGCGCAGGCAAATCAACCACAATCAAAATTTTGAGCGGAATTTTAGTCCCCTCCAGCGGCACATGTCTGATCAATGGTCGTATCCCCTGGCAGGATCGAATCCAGCATGTGGGCCGAATTGGTGTGGTGTTTGGGCAGCGAACCCAACTCTGGTGGGACTTGCCGGTGCTGGAATCGTTCGATCTGCTGCGAGAAATTTATCGCGTGCCGCTGGCGGCCTATCGTCAGACCTGCGCTGAGATGATCGAGTTGCTTGATTTAGAGCCTTTACTTTCTACCCCAGTCCGGCAACTTAGCTTGGGTCAACGGATGCGCTGTGATTTTGCTGCTGCGATGCTGCATCGTCCCGATATTTTGTTTCTGGATGAACCCACGATCGGTCTGGATGCGGTTTCCAAGTTAGCCGTGCGTAAATTCATTAAAACGCTGAATCAAACTCATCGTGTCACTACCATTCTCACCACGCATGACATGGATGATATCGAGGCTTTGTGCGATCGCGTGATCATCATTGGTGGCGGCAAAATTCTCTGCGATGGTTCTCTGGCTACACTCCGGTCTCAAGTCGCTTCTCGGCGGCATTTACGGATCGATCTCAAAACTGATCTAAAAACCGACGATTTTCGGTTCGCGGCATCTGGCGTAAATTTGCAGTCTCAAGCGGGTCGCACTGTCACGCTGGCTTTTGATCCGCTGCGAGTTTCTGCGGCTGAGCTGATTCACCAAATCACAGCCGATTACGAGATTGAAGATTTATTTGTCGAAAATCCGCCGATCGAAGAGATTGTGGCTGAGCTATATGCCAATGCGGGGGATGTTTGAGTGCGGGGTGCAAAGTGTGGAGTTTTGCGTGCTGAGATGGAGGATGAAGGATGCAGGCTTATCGATCGCTCTTTTTTGCCCGGTTTGCATTGCTGTTGCAATATCGAGCAGCGGCAATGGCTGGAATTGCGACGCAGTTATTTTGGGGATTTATCAAAATTATGGTGCTGGAGGCATTTTTCCAGCAGGCTACGGCTCAGCCCATGACGTTGCAAGAGGCAATTGGCTATGTCTNGGTTAGGGCAGGCGTTTATTATGGCACTGGTTCCCTGGTCCGGCGATCGAGACGTGCAAGAGCTGATTCGATCGGGTGCGGTTGGCTATGATTTGCTGCGGCCCCTTGATCTCTACAATTTTTGGTTTACTCGCGCTTTGGCCATGCGAACTGCGCCGCTTCTGTTGCGATCGATCCCGATTTTTGGCGTGACAATGCTGCTATTGCCGCTGATCGGCTTATCGAACTGGTCGCTAACTTTGTCGTCATTCCCGGCGACAGGAGCCTTTTTGCTGGCGTTTATCGGGGCCATTCTCCTCTCTGCTGCTCTAACCATGCTGCTCACCGTCTCGATGATGTGGACGCTGTCGGGACAGGGCATTAACAGTTTAGTTCCCACCTTGATTCTGATTTTCTCCGGCATGATTGTGCCGCTGCCGTTCTTTCCAGATTGGTTGCAGCCGATCTTGAATGCGCTGCCATTTTCGGGACTGCTCGATCGCCCCTTACGGTTGTTTACTGGCAATATTCCTCCAGATGCATTAGGCGGCATTTTGCTGCATCAAGGCTTTTGGATTGTCGTGATTGTGATGCTGGGACGTTTTCTGGTTCGTCGAGGTGTAAACAAATTGGTGATTCAAGGAGGTTGATGTGAATACATTGCGTCTCTACTGGCGATATGTCTCGATCTCGATCAAGTCGCAGATGGAATATAAAGTCTCGTTCTTGTTGCAGTTGATTGGCAATCTGCTCGGTACAGCAATCGAGTTTTTTGGCATCTGGGCTTTGTTTAGTCGATTTAACCAGATTGGTGGCTGGACTTTGGCGGAAGTCGCCTTGTTTTATGGTCTGGTAAATCTTGCGTTTGCCGTTGCGGATGCGATGGGATATGGATTTGATGCCTTTGGTAAAATGATTCGAACTGGGGATTTCGATCGATTATTGCTGCGTCCCCGCAGTACGGTCTTGCAGCTCCTGGGCATCGAGTTTACGTTAAAACGTATTGGTCGCTTCTCGCAGGGGTTGGTGGTGCTGGCCTGGGCCTTGAGCACGCTGCAAATTCCGTTGACGCTATCTACATTCTGGTTATTAAGCAGTGCATTCATCGGCAGCATTGCTTTGTTTATGGGAATTGTGATTCTGCAAGCGACCCTGACTTTTTGGACGATCGAATCCCTGGAAATCATGAACATCCTCACCTATGGCGGCGTGGAGACGGCACAATATCCCTTTTCGATATACAGCAAATGGCTACAGCGATTCTTCACTTTCTTGATTCCGTTGGCCTGTGTCAGCTATTTTCCGCTGCTGGCCGTGTTAAACAAAGCTGATGATTTCTCAGTGCCGTTGTGGTGGTGCTATGTCTCTCCGATCGCAGGTCTGCTATTTTTGAGCGGCACACTCAAACTCTGGCAGATGGGCGAACGGTATTATTGTTCAACAGGCAGCTAGTTCATTCCGCCGCGATCGATCGATAGAGCCGCTCCAATTGGACCTTCAGGACGGGAGGAATCGTTGTGAAGTGGGCCCGGAAATAATGGCGATCGGGAACGTGATCGATCACTTTGGCATAAATCGCGTCGCTGCCTTTGAGTGACTGGTTGGCAACCAGCAAATTGATCTTCAAATTGGCGAATTCTGCTGGAAGCTGCATGGGCGGATCGATCTGAATTGCGGCTCCTTTGGCAGAGAGCTGAATAATTCTGCCGCTGAGCACCGCCGAACTGACCTGTTTACCATCCAACACGGCATATTGGAGTGGAATAGCTTGTGGAATCGGCAGAAACACTTCCTCATCTTTCGGCAGGTAGAGACTATAAGAGCCGCTGACTCCATAAACTTCATAAATGGCGATGGGTTCCTTGATGCCCTTCGGCTGTACCTGCCTTTTGCCGCTAATTTTGACTGTTGGACCCGCAGCTTGCAGTGTTTCTTCCGTAATCAAAATCTGGCCGCCGCGCGTGTAGGATTCGATCCGATAGGTGAGGTTGACCGGACTGCCGACAATCCCGTACTTTGTACGCTTCTCAGAGCCAATGTTACCTACAACGACTTCGCCAGTATTAATCCCAATTCCCATCTCAAGCAAGGGTAAGCCTCGCTGCTGCATTTGTTCGTTCACCGCTCCCATCGCGAGCTGCATTGCGCAAGCACAGGCGATCGCCCTTAACGCATCATCATTACGAGCTGTAGGTGCACCAAACAACACGAGAATGCCATCGCCCATAAATTCATCGATCGTGCCCTGATAGCGATTGATCACATCCGCCATATACTCCAGGTAGAGGTTGAGGACTTGAATCACCTCTTCGGGCGGCATTTGTTCGGAAAGGGTTGTAAAGCCACGCAGATCAGAGGTGAGAATGGTCACCATGCGGCGATCGCCCCCTAACTGCAAGCCCTCTGGCTTTTCCAGCAAGTTGGTCACCACATCATCGCTTAAATAGCGACCAAACACCTGCCGAATCAGCTGATTCCGTTTCTCCAGATCAACATTGGCCTGAGCCAGGTCAGCAGTGCGTTCTTGCACTCGGCCCTCCAGTCTTCTGGCTTCCTGCCGCAGTTTGCCAAAGACCAGGGTAAGCCCAGAAATGCCCAGAATTGAGAAGCCGCCCAGCATGGCAGAAGTTCCCCTCAAGCTGCTGCTGACTTTGCCCATCAAACTATCTAAGGGCTGATTCACTTCCCAAACCCCCGCGACATCGCCTACCTCCCAATCCTTTTTAGGGCTATCGGGATGAGTGTTGTGACAGGTGACACAGGTGGGTTTCATGATGCTGGCTTCCCCATAGCGCAGGACTTCGTGGCCCTGACTTTCTTCGCGGCGAAAGAAGTGATCTTTAGGGTTTTGCCGCAGATAAGTTAACGCATTTTTTTCAAAGGCATCTCTTGGCCCACCTCCTTTGCGCCAGGGAAATGGATAGTCACTATAGAACCGGACCGATACTCCATCTTCTCGATCGCTAATTCGATCGCCCAACTCGATGGCAAACGTCGAAGGCAGAGGAATCGCCCCGGATTTGTTCAAATAGGCGTGAGTCACCTCAACTCCCGGCACGGTTTTGGCCCGATCGGCTGCTGAAAAGCTGTAGAGGTCGATCGCCTGGTTAAACGACTCAATGTAGAGTGCAGCGTTTTGAACGGCCTGGGATTCAATTAAATTAGATGAGAGCCGAGACATATTGGCCAGTGCGATCCCAACGCCAATGCAAAACATCAGAGTGAGTATCAAGACAATTCGCTTCAGCAAGAAGTTCAGGAGGCCATTCCAGGATTGAGCAGGGAACTGATGCATCATGATAGGACACAGGAACGAATGGGGCGGACATTCTATCGACAGTTCATCGGTCAGAGACTAAATCTATCGTTGCACTACCTTTTATGATTGAGGCATGGAACTTGAAACTGCAATCGCTTTCACCGATCAATTAGTGTTTGCCAAAGTCGGGGTTCACCTCAGCGACCTCCAGCAGGCCATGCTGCAAGCTTCCTGGTCCTGGGAGCGCCAGAGCTATGACCAAATTGCGGAGCGTTATGGCTATTCGGCTACCTATTTAAAACACGACGTGGGGCCCAAACTCTGGAAACTCTTGTCTGAAGTTTTGGGAGAAAAAGTTAACAAAACCAGTTTTCGAGCCGCGATCGAGCGCCAATATCAGCTTCATGAGGCTGCAATCTCCTCCGCCAGCCCGATCGAAGTTTCCGCATCCTCGACCGTTCCGCTTAGCTCCAGTCGGGTGGAGGGTGAAGGGGCTGGCATGCCTGGTGCTGCCGATCTCGTGGCTGCCATTTCGTCCCCATCAGTGCAACCCCTATCAGTGCAACAAGATTGGGGAGAGACCGTTGATGTCAGCCATTTCTATGGACGCCAAGCTGAACTCACCCTGCTCACCGAGTGGATTGTTACCGATCGCTGCCGTTTGGTGGCGGTGTTAGGCATGGGCGGGATTGGCAAGAGTGCGCTGGCGACCAAGCTGGTGCAGCAAATTGTCCAAATCGCAGAGCATCCAAACGCTGCTGCTCCCTTTCAGTTTGTGATTTGCCGATCGCTGCGGAATGCGCCTTCAGTGCAAGATTTGTTGACAGATCTGCTGCAAGTGCTGCTGAATCGTCAGGCTGCCGCCGAAAATCTGCCCGAATCCGTTGCGGGTAAGATGGGCCGTTTGCTGCAAAGTTTGCGATCGCATCGGTGCTTGCTGGTGCTAGATAACGTTGAGATGGTTTTGAGCGGTTCAGGGCAGGCTGAGTATGGGGAACTGCTGCGGCAAATTGGCGAAACGGTGCATCAGAGCTGTTTGCTGATAACCAGCCGAGAGAAACCGCGTGAGGTGACCGTGCTAGAAGGGGCAACGCTGCCCGTGCGATCGTTCCAGTTAACCGGACTCTCAATTGAAGCGGGTCAGGCATTATTACAGCTCAAAGGCAGTTTTCACGGGTCAGACCGCGAGTGGCAGCGCTTAGTTGAGGGCTATTCGGGCAACCCGTTAGCGCTAAAAATGATTTCCACCCCGATCCAGTCTCTGTTTGCAGGCAGGCTGGATGATTTTCTGCAGCAAGAAACCTTTGTGTTTGGCAACATTCGCGGCCTGATCGATCAACAATTTGAGCGTTTATCTGCCACCGAAAAAGCAGTGCTGTATGAGTTAGCAATTAATCGCGAACCGACTGCATTTGCCACCCTGCGATCGGACCTGTTCCCGCCACCCGCGAGCCAAACCCTGATTGAGGTGATGGAGTCGTTGGAACACCGATCGCTGGTAGAGCGCAATGCCGCCCTGTTTTCCCTCCAGCCGCTGGTGATGGAATATGTGGTCGATCGCTTCAATCGCCAGGTGGCTCAAGAAATCCAGGATCAGTTGCCGCTAACCTCATCAAAATTATTGTGTAAAAGCCATGCCATCCTCAAAGCGACGGCCAAGGACTATCTGAGAGAAACCCAGTCTCGACTGATTCTCAAGCCAATTCGCGATCGGCTGCTCGATCAGCAAAATCCGGCAATGCTGGAAAAGCAGCTCTGGCGGCTGGTGGCTGATCAGCAAAATCAGTCAGCTCCAGAAATTGGTTATGTCGCCAGTAATCTACTTCACTTATTGCTTGATGCTCAGGCTGACTTGCAGGATCGCGATTTATCCCATCTGCCGATCTGGCAGGTTGATTTTCGGGCAGTCACGCTGAAAAACATCGATTTATCCTATGCCGATCTGAGTCGTTCTGCTTTCTCAGAGACGTTAGGCATCGTGTTCGCTGTGGCATTTAGTCCCAATGGAGAACTGTTGGCCACTGGGGATGCCGAAGGGGGATTGCGGATCTGGCAGGTGGCAGACGGTAAGCTGTTGCTGAACTTAACGGGGCATCTGGGTTGGGTTTGGTCGATCGCCTTCAGTCAAGATGGGACAAAACTCGCCAGCGGCAGCAGTGACAAAACGATCCGAATCTGGGATGTGGTAACGGGAGAATGTCTGCAAATCTTACAGGATAATGCTGGCTCAATTTGGTCCGTCGCCTTTAGTCCCGATGGCCGATGGTTAGCTGGCGGCAGCGATGAATCTGTTGTGAAAATTTGGGATATTGAAACTGGATCGGCTTTGCAATTTTCAGGACATGCGGGACGAATTTTGTCAGTTGCTTTTGCAGCTCATCAGGATCTCTTAGCGAGCGGTGGTGAGGATGGCAGCATCCGCCTCTGGGATTTATCCACACAAACCTGTCAGACGATTTTACAGGCTCATGTCGATCGAGTTTGGTCGGTGGCTTTTAGTCCGGATGATCAAACCTTAGCCAGCGGCAGTGCCGATCGAACCATCAAACTCTGGCAGGTCAGCAGCGGCGTTTGTCTGAAAACTTTGAATGAGCATGGCGATCGAGTCCGTTCGGTCACATTCAGTCCGAATGGGCAGCGGTTAGCGAGCAGCAGTGATGATCAAACCGTGCGCTTATGGGACTTAGTCACGGGTGANCTGTCAGTCAATTTTACGAGGACATCGCAATACCATCTTCTCGGTTACATTCAATGCAGATGGCCAAACCCTTGCCAGTGGCAGTGCCGATCAAACCGTGCGATTCTGGCAGGCTAGCAGCGGACGTTGTCTCAAAACCGTTCAGGGTTACACCAACTCAATTTTCTCGATCGCATTTACACCCGATGGTCAACAGCTCGCCAGCGGCAGCACGGATCAAACGATTCGGCTCTGGAATTTGAGTCAGCAACAATACCAGACTTTTCGAGGCCATCGCGGTTGGGTCACTTCCGTTGCATTCCATCCTCAAGGCGATCGGTTAGCCAGCAGCAGTGCCGATCAAACAGTGCAAATTTGGGATGTGCAGACGGGGAAACGGCTGAAAACGCTGCAAGGCCATACCCATTGGGTCCAGTCCGTTGCTTTCAGTCCCAATGGAACATTGCTGGCGAGTGGTGGAGATGATCGCACAGTACGAATTTGGGATGTGCAGACGGGTAAATGCCTGAAAGTGCTGGAAGGTCATCAGGGCTGGGTTTGGTCGGTTGCGTTTAGCCCAGATAGCAGGTTGTTAGCCAGCAGCAGTGATGATCAAACGATTCGACTCTGGCAAGTGCAAACGGGAGACTGCCTGAAGGTGTTGAGCGGCCATACTGGGCAGATTCAATCGATCGCGTTTAGCCCCCCCAACGGCATGTTGCTGGTTAGCGGCAGCAGCGATGAAACCGTGCGAATTTGGGATCTGGAAAGTGGAGACTGTCTCCAAGTCCTCTTGGGGCATCAGAATAATGTTTGGTCGGTGGCCTTCAGCCCTGATGGACAACTTATTGCTAGCGGCAGCCTCGACCAGACCGTACGGTTGTGGGATGTGCGAAAAGGCATGAATGTCCGCACGCTTTCGGTGAAAAATCAGTCGGTTCGATCGTCGATCGCCTTTAGTCCGTTACTGGCCAAGCAGGGGTACACGTTAGCAACCGGCAGCCATGGCGACATTCAACTGTGGGATACGGTGACTGGAGACATCCGGCAAAAGCTGGTTCCCGATCGTCCTTACGAAAGTACCAATATTACAGGCGTTACTGGTTTAACCGAAGCTCANANAAGGATGCGCTGAAGGAATTAGGGGCGATCGAACTGTAAACCTTGAGCAGAACCTTAACTCTCTCCATAACTTTCCTCAACTTCTCGTTATCGCCGCGATTGAATCGAGCGAATACATTAGAGACATCAAAGGCAAGCAACACCGAAGAGCATCAGAGAGAACGAGAGTAGCTCGCGAGGTCAATCCTTAAGACAAGCTCTCTTCAATCCCTTGAAACCAGATTCAACCCTGATTTGAGTTCAGTTTGAGTTCTCAACTGAGTTCGATCAGTGGAACCCATTCCCAACAAACCCCTTGTAACCACAAGGCAGGTCAGTCTGGGTGATTTGTCTTGCCAATTTTGTTGAATCAGCAATCTACCCATTCCATTTCACGCAATCTCAAGCATTACATATTTCGACATTACACAAACACAAGGAGAGACACAATGGCTAACTTTTCTGGCACCCCTGGAAACGATACATTGATTGGAACAGATGGCAATGACGCCCTGTTTGGTGGCGATGGTAACGATACACTGGACGGACGCTTTGGCTTCGATCTGATCGATGGCGGCACCGGCACCGATACCACGACCTATGATTTTTATGGCGGTGGCATTAATGCCAATTTAGAAACGGGTGTGGTTGCTTTTCCTGGTAATTCTACCCTCACTGATACCTTAGTCAGTATTGAAAACATCATTGGCTCTCAGGGCAGTGATGTGATTGTCGGCAGTGCCGTGAATAACGTGATTTCTGGCGGCAATGGTAATGACACCCTCTCTGGTGGATTCGGGGATGATTCGCTATTTGGCGGGGCTGGAGACGATGTCCTCGATGGTGGGTTTGGCTTCGATCTGATTGATGGCGGTGACGGCACTGATACTACAACCTATGATTTTTATGGGGGTGGCATTAATGCCAATTTAGAAACAGGTGTCGTTGCTTTCCCTGGTAATTCTACCCTCACTGATACCTTAGTCAGCATCGAGAATATTGTTGGCTCTCAGGGCAGTGATGTGATCGTCGGCAATGCTGCAAATAACGTGATTTCTGGCGGCAATGGTAATGACACCCTCTCTGGTGGATTCGGGGATGATTCTCTGTTCGGTGGAGCAGGCGATGATGTCCTCGATGGTGGGTTTGGCTTCGATCTGATTGATGGCGGTGACGGCACTGATACCACGACTTACGATTTTTATGATGGCGGCATCAATGCTAACTTGGATACTGGAGTTGTTGCTTTCCCTGGTAACTCTGATCTGACTGATACTTTGGTCAGCATCGAGAATATTGTTGGCTCTCAGGGGAACGATGTGATTATCGGCAGTGTTGCCAATAACGTCATCTCTGGTGGAAACGGCAATGACTCTCTCTCTGGTGGATTCGGGGATGATTCGCTATTTGGCGGGGCTGGAGACGATGTCCTCGATGGTGGGTACGGCTTCGATCTGATCGATGGTGGTGATGGCATCGATACGACCACTTACGATTTTTACTTTGGTGGCATCAATGCCAATTTAGAAACAGGTGTCGTTGCTTTCCCCGGCAACTCAGATGCTACTGACACTTTGGTCAGCATCGAGAATATTGTGGGGGCACAAGGAAATGATGTGATTGTTGGCAGTGCCGTGAATAATATCATTTCTGGTGGAAACGGCAATGACATTCTCTCTGGCGGATTTGGGGATGATTCTCTCTCCGGCGGTGCAGGCGATGACGTTCTCGATGGTGGATTTGGCTTCGATCGCATTGACGGTGGTGATGGCACCGATACCACAACCTATGATTTTTATAGTGGTGGCATTATTGCTGATTTACAGGCCGGCAGCGTTTCTTTTCCTGGCAATTCTACCCTCACTGATACATTGGTCAGCATTGAAAACATCATCGGCTCACAGGGTGACGATGTTTTATTGGGTAGCGATCAAAATAACATTCTAGATGGTAATCTAGGTAACGACGTGCTGAATGGCAAAGGAGGGAACGATACCCTTCGAGGTGGTGCAGGGAATGACATTTACTTTGTCCAGGATGCAGGTGATCAAGTTGTTGAAGATGGGAATGGTGGACTGGACATTGTCTTCTCATCTGTGAGTTATACGCTTCCAGCTAACGTTGAACACCTGGTCCTAACCGGAACTGCAAGTATCAATGCAACAGGTAATGCATTGGATAACATCCTGGCTGGTAATACAGGTGTAAACAGGTTGGCAGGCGGCGCAGGTAACGATATTCTGGTGGGCTTAAGAGGCTCAGATGTACTTGCAGGCGGTACAGGCGCAGATAAATTTGGCTTTGCTGCTCCAACTGATGGCGTCGATCGGATTCAAGACTTCTCTCGCCAAGAAGGCGATAAGATTGTGCTGATTACGGATGGACCTAGTGGTTTTAGCGGGCTGAGTGCTGGTACCTTGCGTTCTAGTCAATTTGTATTGGGCAACCGGGCTCAAGATAGTAACGATCGCCTGATCTACAATCGCCAGAACGGTGCACTTTTCTATGACGCGGATGGGAATGGCAGTGGAGCTAAAGTTCAAATTGCTAGCCTCGGTAGCCGCCCTGCCCTGAGAGCCAATGACATCTTGGCAGTTTCTCTGGCTGGTTTATCCCTACCAGTTACTTTAGATACGACAGGACGGGCTCCACTTGAATCGTTCCCTAGAGTTTAGTTCAAGTATTCTGCTCTGTCAGCGCATGGATTAAACATATCCCTGTCGTAGCGATTTCGTTCTCCTGGTTCAATTCCACAGAGGTTCTGCAAAAGGGCCTCTGTTTTCTGTAGGGGGAATGAGGGAATGGGGAAGTAAATCTTTACTGCATCTCTGCACTCCTGCATTTGTACATAATCACTAGAATAGGAAAAGAAACATCCCGCTTTACGATCGAGCAAGAAGGCCATTTTGCAAAAACCGCCACCGAAACCCGCCAGTCATCGATCGCTGCTGATCCTGGCTTATTTGATTTACATTCTCAGTCCGATCGATCTGATTACCGACGTGATTCCGATCGCAGGCTGGATCGATGATGCAGTAGTTGCCAGCCTACTGGCGGCTGAAGTGGCGGCCCTCGTGCAGGATCGGCGCACTGAGCGAGAAGTGGTGGCTAAAGGCGAATCTACGGACGAATGTTAAACTGAACTGTGGATTGTTCTAGATTATTTACCCGGCAGAGCCATGAGTGCGGTTGAATTTCAGGATTATTTTGACGTGATTGTAGTGGGCGCAGGTCATGCGGGCTGTGAGGCAGCGTTGGCTGCGGCTCGGTTGGGCTGTCGCACCTTACTGCTGACGCTGAATCTGGATAAGATCGCCTGGCAGCCCTGCAATCCGGCGGTGGGAGGGCCAGCGAAGTCGCAGGTGACCCATGAAGTGGATGCTTTGGGTGGCGAAATTGGCAAAATGGCCGATCGTACCTACCTGCAAAAGCGAGTGCTGAATATTTCGCGAGGGCCTGCGGTCTGGGCGTTGCGGGCGCAAACGGATAAGCGGGAATATGCTGCCGTGATGAAGGGGATTGTCGAGAATCAGGCCAACCTGACCGTGCGGGAAGGCATGGTGACGGATCTGGTGCTGGGCAAAAACGAGGAAGTGATTGGGGTTGAAACCTACTTTGGCGTGGCGTTTGGCTGCCGATCGGTCGTGCTGACCACGGGCACTTTTTTGGGTGGCCGCATCTGGGTTGGCAACAAGTCGATGGCGGCAGGACGAGCCGGGGAATTTGCGGCGGAAGGCTTAACCGACACATTGAACCGTCTGGGTTTTGAAACGGGACGCTTGAAAACGGGCACGCCTGCCAGGGTCGATCGGCGATCGGTCGATTACAGCCAGATGGAGCTACAGCCCGGTGACTCAGAGGTGCGCTGGTTCAGCTTCGATCCGGAAGTCTGGGTGGAGCGGGAGCAAATGTGCTGCTATTTAACCCGCACGACGGCAGAAACGCATCGCTTAATTCGCGAAAATCTACACCTCTCTCCGGTGTATGGCGGCTGGGTTGATGCCAAGGGACCGCGCTATTGCCCCAGCATTGAAGACAAAATTGTCCGCTTTGCCGATAAGGAATCGCATCAGATTTTCATTGAGCCGGAAGGCCGCGATATTCCCGAACTCTATATTCAGGGCTTCTCAACCGGACTGCCGGAGAACTTGCAGCTGCAAATGTTGCGATCGCTCCCTGGCATGGAAAAGTGCGAGATGCTGCGTCCGGCCTATGCGGTGGAATATGATTATCTGCCTGCGACGCAGTGCTATCCAACCCTGATGACGAAGAAGGTGGAAGGGCTGTTTTGTGCGGGACAAATTAATGGCACGACGGGCTATGAGGAAGCGGCAGCTCAGGGTTTGGTGGCCGGAATTAATGCGGCAAGGCTGGTGCGCAGACAGGAGATGATTATTTTCCCGCGTGAGCAAAGCTATATCGGTACGCTGGTTGACGACCTCTGCACCAAGGATCTGCGCGAACCTTATCGGATGCTGACTTCTCGATCGGAATATCGGTTGTTGTTGCGATCGGATAATGCCGATCAGCGGTTGACGCCGTTGGGGCGTGAGATTGGTTTGGTTGACGATCGGCGCTGGCAGCTCTTCCAGTCGAAGCAGGCCAACATTGCGGCGGAGAAGGAGCGGCTGCATACGAATCGGGTGAAGGAACATGATCCGTTGGGTCAGAAAATTTTTGCGGATACGCAGCAGGCAATCAAAGGCTCGATTACGCTGGCGGATTTGTTGCGGAGACCCGGTTTCCACTATGTCGATCTCGATCGCTATGGTTTAGGCAATCCTGAGCTGTCGCAGGCCGAGCGGGAAGGAGCCGAAATTGATATTAAATATGCGGGCTATCTCCAGCGGCAACAAAACCAGATTGACCAAATTGCGCGTCAAGCTCACCGATCGCTGCCTGCTGATTTGGATTACCATGCGATCGATACACTTTCGAAAGAGTCCCGCGAGAAGTTAGCGAAAGTGAAACCTTTGACGATCGGACAGGCGGCCCGAATTGGAGGGGTAAATCCGGCGGATGTGAATGCGTTATTGCTGTATCTGGAAATTCGATCGCGGCAGGTGGCAGTGCAATAAGCTGGCAGAATACAGATGAATGAATGCTGGTGGATTTATTCCTTTGAATCTGTCTATCTGCTTGTGGGGTAGGCGTCTCGCCTGCCCAATCCGGACGGGCAAGATGCCCATCCCACAAGAGTTTCAGCTGTACTTTCAGTTAAAGCACATTCCGTTTTTTGTGAGACAATTTTATCCACAAAGCTTCTTGTTCTGATTTATGAGGCTTTGTAGCAAAATGAGCTAGGCGTTCGCGATTACGATCTTCCCAGTATTGGCGAATTTCTTCCCTCGTTTGTAAGACTGCCTGCATAACGACCAAGCTCACCGGAGGCGGAAGCTTTGAATACTCAACCAATCAGCTCGCGGCGTTCCGGCGAAGCGACTTGTTCGCTTGCGTTGCTACAGATACAAGATTGTTCGTAGTCCATCATCTATCTCCTCCTGCAAGTCGTTTGGTAAGGAACCAATACATTCAACCAGAAATGTTTTATCGACTGTGAAAATTTGAGACACATTAGCGACTGAATCCCTAGACAAGCCTGTTGTTCCTTTCGGTAACAATACATTGCCTGGGGCTTCTGCCAACTGGAGATTTGAAGTGATAATGACAATGATGACTGTACTGATACGGCTTTGAGTAAACGTATCATCTTGAACGACTAAAACGGGACGACGGTATCCAGGCTCTGAACCTACCGGATCAGGTAAATTCGCCCACCAAATTTCTCCCCGGTACATTACCAATCCTCACGAGGGAGAGACGTAAATTGCATCTTCGCCATTATAGGATCTAGTGCAGAAGACTCTTGTGAGTAAACTTGGTTCAGCTTGTGTAAGATTTGATTGCGATTGTGCTTTTTCAAATACGCTTGCAACGCTTTCGTGTAAAGCTCGCTGCGTGACAAGCCTAACTGCTGGGCTAGTGCTTCCGCCTCATCAAAAACTGAATCTGGAAGGGAAATAGCAGTTTTCATGGTGACCTTAACTGTAACGCCTATTCTTCAGTTATACCCTGGTTATACCAGGGTTGCAAGAACCAGTGCAGGCGACTCAACCAAATAACCTTTCTGTATGTCCTGACTCAAAAACAAAGCCAGCTTCTAAAAAATTAGATTTTTAATAAGCATAAATATCTATTGAACAAATCTAAATTCTTTCACCCTGAAGGTACAAAGCGCATGGACGGCTAACGGTTCACTTGAGCGGCTGCGAACAAACCTCGCGAGCATCAAGATATGTTGGCCGCCCGCTCCAAGAAAATTGTTAGGCTGATTGTTGCATCTACATTAGCTATTTTCCTCGTTAAAGAACATGAATCACGAAACTCGTAAGATCTATATAATCCAAGTCTTAAAAATCCGACAAGTATACTCATCATAAAATATACTGGTTTTTCCTTAGCCAATAACCGATTATAGGCATTGTAAGCTTGATAATATCTCCATCTTTGACCAAAATCTCCTTGCGAACTAGGTCTCGCAGTTCAATTCGGTATGATGAAAGAGAACTATAATTTATTCCGTTCGGATGAGAAGCCACTAACTTTAACAGATCTTGGTGTTGACTATCTTGACAATCAATGTCCCATATATAATCAAAGTAAGTATTATAATTTTTTAGGATAGCTTCTAAAGCATCATTGAAAATAGAATCTGTAACAGTATAAGTGTCTAAAGAATTAAGAATATTCACAATTTCTGAGGCAATAGCTTGAAGCAAAAGAGGTTGACATCCTGTAGCGTCAAGTATTTTTGAGATAATTTCTTCATTTTCATAAGTCATCTTAGGCACAGGTTTAGTCAGAAGTTTTCGACCTTCTTTACGGTCAAGAAAGCTAATATGAATAGTTTTAACATTGATAAATATCTCCGACCAGTTGACCTTTGATAAATCATTAAGAAAATGAATTCCAGCAAAAAGAAAAACAAATTGCGACTTGTGCTGCAACGTGTCTCTTAGTTCAAGTAGAAGCTCTCTAGATATACTTTTACCCTGTCCAAATTGCTGTTTTGTATCTATATGATTGTCGATCTCTTCGTACTCATCAATTGAGATTAAGCAAGTTTTTTGAGCCTCCGCTAGAACACTATTAAGTTTATGAAAGAAATCTGACAGTGTGAGGATTGGATTAGATACAAAGTCTTGCTTGTTATCAAAATCTGCCTGATTGAATAAAACTCCTGCACTTCTAACTTTCTCACAAATGTCTTGAGCAAGATAAAAGCAGAAATCGATATTAGTATGATACCTAACACTCTGAGCACTCACGTACACTGTGATTATGCTGGGATCACGCAAAAGATGTGATATGTTCAACAACGCAGAAGTCTTGCCCATCCGTCGCCGACCGTATAGTAGAATCGAGGGTTTTTGTCCTGGATTCTTGACTTCTTGGATAATTGCTTCAGCTACATCATAACGACCAAGGAAAACTTTGACGTTGTCAGGTTGAATGGGATTACCCACAATATAAGGATTATTTAAAGGAGATCTTTGATGAATGAAAATATCACCACTAACATTACCAATAACTACATTGATATCACCTGAGATTGTCTGAGATACACTATCTCCCACACTTTTTATTGAAATTGAATCTCTTATCTCTGGCTCAACTAAAAGACTTTCTTCATACTTATGATATTGGTAAGGATTTCGTTCCTTTAATTCCTTCAACAAGTCAGGAATTAAACCTCTACGCGCAGCAAACTGGACTAATTCAAATGCACGATCACCATGGCTCTCTACGTCAAATACTCCTCTTATGTCACCCAATCCTCTTTCGGAGAAATCATACATTAATCTTGAGAGTTCTCTTGGGCTCAGTGCGTCCATTAACAATTGAGTTAAAACCGTTAGGTCAACATTTTTCTCATCCATGAGATCCCTCCCTTTTTCACGACTCTTCTTTATCTTTAACTTTGCCTGCAAAATCGATAATCTTATCCGCTATATTTGACAACAATGGAATCTGTTTGATGATTTCCAAAAACAAGTTATAGAAAGTTGACTCACCAATTATGTCGATAGAGCGACCTGCAAATACAAGAATTGCAAAACCAATGATTGCTGTCACAAGTGCTAGCAAGACAGATTGAAAGTTTGTAAGGAAACGGATTAGAAGACCATACTCTAGCATGATTAGACCTAATCCGAGAACAGGTATCATTATGCTGAGAAATAGATCCAGGGGCTTACTTATTGTTTTTTGTCTATTCTTCATATTATTTCTCTGATTTATGACTTGTTGATGTCCTAAAAAGTATTTTGTTGCTTGAGTGATACGGTTCAGTACACGTTCTTTGGAGCTCTGTAATTGACGATTTTTGTAAACAGAGTCACATGCGATCTGTAAAATTAGGGGGTGTTGATAGAGCTTAACCTTGCTTTTTATAAATTTTATTTCAAAAGGCTCCATCACGATATTTCTATGTTTACTTCTTAAGAATAAATCTACTTCCTCGTCTGAAAATACATCCAAAGATAATTCTAAAAATATATTATAGAAAGGTGATGTAGCCCCTAATACACTTTTACAAACGTCCTTTAAAGATGTATACGAAGTAGTCACCAAAGCAATATGACTTGATTCTGCTAAGAATCTAAGAGTATTAAAAAATGCCTGAGTAAATTCTGCCTGGTGCTCATCATCAACCAGTGTCTCCAGTTCATTGATTATTAGAACAAGCTTCTTTGAGTGTTTTATGGCAGCATCTTCAAAATTAATCAGGCATTGAGATATGTCTTGGGAAAGTACATAATTCAATGTACTTTGTGAAGCTATAGCAGAGCAGAAATTGCTAATGGACTTTAGATGACTGCTTTGTCCATCTAGCCAAACAAATTCATAGCTTCCTCCAAGATCCGTAGGTCCAACCTTATAAATGTAAAAAGCTAAAGAAGTCTTTCCAATTCTTCGTTCGCCAACAATTGAGGTACTCTGCATAGTGCGGAGTCTTCCTAATATCTCTCTTCTCTCATAATCACGTGCCCAAAAACTTTCTGGTTCTTGGATATATTTCCCAACAATAAATGGGCTTATATCATTGCCGTTATCACTATTTAACATGACCGACCCGTCCTTAAGAAAAAATCTGTCATTCTGTATCTAAAAAATCATCTATTTCCCAAAACTTTATTTAAATAATTCAGCCGTATTCAATCTCTTTGAGTTTCCATACCTAAGAATAAATCCGCTAAAACTTCTACATCTATAGGAAGTGCAGTCTAACTTGTTATTAAAGTGAAATCCCTCCTACTTTTCTTCTTAAGATCCCATATCAGGGGTGCTACAAAGACCCGAGTCGGTACGAATTGCCCTGTAGGATGTCTCATAAAGAAAGTGATTCTGCATAACACCCTAAAAACGGGTATTCAATCGACCTTGGCCTGCATAACATTCTCTATAAGGAATTTATAGAGAATTCCATATATATAGCGCACCTCATAACCTAACTCGCAGAGACTTACGTCTTGATATTAGACCCATAAAGTAGATTTATGCAGATTACTTCATCTATTCTTTATGAAATTCCGGAAGCAAGCTCGGTATTGCTTCAATCCACTTCGGCCAAATCTCCGATCGCCCCACTCAAACCCTGCTGTTCCTGCTTTAGCATTGCTTCGATCGCACCAAACTTAGAGATTACTCGAACAAAAGCTGCTGAAACATCAATCGATCTTGCTTGTACTTCAATCGAAGTTACTATGATCGAAGTAAGTATAAGTTTTGTTTAAGCAATAGCAACTATTGTATAAGCCGTTGCTGCTTGTGCTTCAATCGAAGTTACTCCGATCGAAGCAAGTATAAGTTTTGTTTAAGCAATAGCAGCTATTGTATAAACTGTTGCTGCTTTTACTTCAATCGAAGCAGCTTTGATCACGATAAAAGCAAGTTTGATCCGCTTCAGCGTTGATTTGATCCAAAGTAAACTGACGATCGCTCAATTCTCACGAAATATTGACAAAGCTGTTGCTACGCTTGTGTGCGATCGAACTTTGTTTTATGCTAAGCAACACTGGTTTTTCAATTGACTTAAACAACCAGTAGATCTGTTCAAGGAATGGCGCTGACTATAAGTGATTGCGACACTCATAGCCAGCTATCCAGAGCCCTGTTAATCCAGGGAGCCAGATTGCTGTGATCTTAATCGATCTTCAGCAATTCAGCGATGTTTGGATAGTCATTCCTTGGGCTTTTCTTCTCCACAAACCCCAACCTCAGCGAGGGAAAATTATCATGACTACAGAGTTCAATGAACTGCTGCCCGTTCAGTCTGCCGATAAATCGCAGATCTGGATTATTGGCACAAGAGAACAGGTTTTGCATACGATCAACGAATTTTATGTCAAACGCATTGCAACCGATCGCGTGAAGTTTACGCCGATCGTTCCAGCTCCCTTTGCTGCCGGAAAATACATGACCGTTCTGGAAAGGTAAAGTCAATATAACGCTTGGAGGATGGGTATTTCGCCCGTCCTCTTATGAAGAATAAATGCAGATCAAAGCAATTCAGAAATGAGCAATGTATGATCGAGAGAAACCTTTAAAATAAGCTCGATCGACAATTTACGTTGAGATTCATGCTGCAACTCCACACTTGAAAAATACTGGTTTTGGTCCTATGAAACGATCGATCCTCAACACGCTTTTCCGCAATCTTGGCCTCATGCTGAGTGCAATACTGGCAATCATTCAAGTCGCCTTCAATCCACCTGCGCTGCCAGCAGTTTGGGTCATGGCTCAAGCATCAGACCCACCTGTTGAACAAAGTCAACCGATCGAGTCTAAGGATAACGAGGAATCTACAAAAACGAATGCATCGATTGATCAACCGACCGTCGATCGCGCCAATTCAGAAGCAACCGACACCTCATCAGAATCAGCTGGTCCTTACGATATCGAAGCCATCAAGGCGTTTAATCGTGCCCTCTATGGGTCTTGATGGCCTTACATCTGAATTCAACCTACGGCCTCTGACAATCCTTGGGTAACTCCACCTGAATGTTGCAGTTATTGGGCAATGGCTCAAAGCAGCGACAGGGTAAATCTTCGATTAGCGCAGGCGGATTGGTTGAACCGATCGGCGGTGCGGGCAGGGGTTTGGCTGGATCAGAAAGCGGACTGGGACCATCTTTACCCACTTCAAACTGGGTCATCATGTCATGATCCTCATGCACGATGTTATGGCAATGCATCATATACTTACCGCGATGGGGTGCAAACTTGGCTACAACGCGAACCACATCTCCGGGATTGAGCACCACGACATCTTTCCAGCCCTGCTCATAGGGGAGTGGCGGCAAACCATTGCGATCGATAATCCGAAAATCGATCAGGTGAATATGCAACGGATGCACCCAGCCACCAGTGTTGATCAGCCGCCAAATTTCGATGTCACATTGTCCTGGATTGCCATCTATCCGTGTCGCACTCCAGCCGTAGCCGTTAATCGTCCATTGGTTGCTGCGGCCAAATCGGAACGTCCGGGTGGTCACGGCTCGATCGATCATCGCTTGGCGATCGGTCATAATGCCGAGCGGGTTGGGAATGGGACAGGTTGAAGTAACAGGTTCATCCAACAAATCAAACCGCAAAATTGCACCCGGTTCAGTCCCCAAATTGTTCTGAAACGGTAAATTCTTCAGGTAAATCTGCTTGACATCGGCTGGAAACTGCGCAAAATCAATGATTACCCCATATCTTTCTGCCACCCCGATGCGTAGGGCTTGCGGTGCAACCAGCGGCACAGGATTCGCCAACAATCCGGCATCACTGCCAACGACCGTCAGCTGATAGGCCCCATCCCCAGCCGTTTGTGAGTTTTCAGTCCGCGAGAGAGTGAGTTGATAGGTCCGAGAAGCAGAAGCATTCAGGATCCGGAAGAAGTATTTTTGCCGCTTCACCTGCAAATGGGGATAAAACCTGCCGTTCACTAACATCACATCGGCATAAACGCCCTGACGACGGCGATCGTTGAAAACGAGCTTCCAATCGTTGCTGTTCCCGGCCTGGGGAATCTCAAAACTTTTATCTTGGATGATCAGTGGAATATCAAATTCACCACTGGGTAAGCAGTTCGCCTGGTCAACCTGACAGAAATCTTCGGGCGCATAATTGACAATATACATTCCCGCCAATCCCATATAGACATTGCGGGAAGTTTTGTGCACCGCATGATCGTGATACCAGAGAATTGAGGCTCGGTTATTGGGATAGTAATAATCTTTGTAATATCCCGGTGGCATAATATCTTCGGCATAGCCATCGTACTGCGGCAAAGAAGCCATGCCATGCAGATGAACAGAGGCACAGATATCTTTTTGCGCCTCATCTTGCCCTAAACAATTGCTGAAACGAATACAGGATTCCCGGTTTTTCTCCTGCCGAATTAATGGACCGGGAACTATGCCGTTATAGGTCCAGAAGGTTGAAGTAATCGCAGGCTGCCCGCCCTGAGCAGGTAGAATTTCCACCTTTTGTTTCCGCATCGTCATCTCGTAATAGTCGATCGGCTGATCGTAGGTGATGCCTCTGCGGGTTACTCGATACGTTTTGCTGAGCACCGGAGCAAGCGACGTGAGGATTGGCAAAGGTGCTTCGAACCGGCGTGCCAAAAGCGAAGGACTCAGTTGCGGCGTTTGAGAATTGATCGGCAGCGGCTCTCGATCGCAAATGCCTCGATCGCAAATTTCTGCAGCTTCTGCCGCATCGGTCAACCCATAAGAAGACAAAAGTACGCTACTTCCAAGCAGTCCAAACCGGATAGCTTCACGTCGAGTAATCTTCATAGCGAGGTTAGGAGATATGTGAGGTCAGGGGACTATGACAGCTTGTCCTAGTTTGGCAAGATATCCCCCCAAGTTCCAAACCATTGCCAGAAAACTTAATGCAAGGGTAAGAAAGTAAACGATCGTAAAAATAATTGCTAGTGGGAGAGGAATGCCAATCTCAATTTCTCTAAACCAGATGAAAATTTGGTAAGAATGAATTTTTTCGGGGCATCTCATAAAACACGTCCTATATGTTTATTTTTTGCTGTTAATTGAAATTCACAAGGATGCATTCCGGGTCTATTTAAGTTTTCAAATAGTAATCGTTAGGGTGATAACAAAATATTTGTGCCTGCTCAGCACTAACCCAGAATCTTCAGAAGATGGAGTTGCCAGACTAGATTGATCCAATTGAGGGCTTGATTTTAGGCAAAATGAGGTGATCAGATCACAAAAGAATACAGAAGCTCTGTTCCTGCTGACTGGCAAATAGAACCTCTGTATTCACCCAATATGATAATCGCCAATTAATTATCAACGATTACAGGGGCATTCGTGGCGGATTGAATCTCAGTTGAAAATCGCAGGCTAGGATCGGCTGCATATTCAGGAATATGAATGTAAGCCTGATACTCTCGCAGAATTTTCTTGAATTCCTGAGGCATATCGATGTATTCACTTGCTACTGCTGAGGTCAGAAAAATGATGATTGCAGGAACGATCGCTGCAAAAAATGCCAGCATCATCCCTTGAGCTTGTAGAACTAGACAATACGCCGCAGAGGCTTCAACTACAACCATTATTAATGCAAGAATTCCATCGATCACGGAAGGATCCTGATGCTCGACCTTGCGCAGTAACCGCAATTGAGATTCATAGAAATAGATATCCAGACCATTGTAGGCTGTTGTAAGCTGCCGCTCAAGTTGGCGTTCAGCACTCCGACGTTCACACCACAACCGCATTGAGGTGATGACGCGCTTAATCCGATCTTCCCCCACCAAGGCGAAAATTATGCCTAGCAACGGTACGGCGAAAAGGCGAAATTTAATGCTGAGAAACATCACGACGACAGTTGCAGTTGCAGAATAGAGGAGAGGCCCAACAAAAGATAGAAACAGGAACAACAGAAACTGAAGTAAACGTAGGTTGGATGGGCTAGTACGCTGTCGCCATTTACAAGTACGGGCGATCGCAATTTCAGATTGCCCGCCTTTTTCAGCTCTGCTATAGAGCCAAGTACGCATGTCATCGGGCAGTTGTTCGGCCTGTCGTTCCGGCAGATGACGATAATAATCTAAATCTCGAATACGCATTGAAAGAATTCCCGTGTGTAAGTAAGGAGAAGAAGTAAGTCAACATTTTCCAGAAATGGCAATGAGGAAGTCGAGTCAGAGGTTGCAGTCAGTTAGATCGATCGCTGTGTAGCCATTTGACGAGCGGCTTTATAGCTTTGCTGAATGCAAAACGTCGGCTCAGAGATAGGACAGATCTGAATTGGCAAATCCAGGAAAGAACGCTCTAGCGCTCGCTCTAGTTCAGCATCAGCAACAAGAATTGTGATGGCAGTTTGCTGTTGCAGCAGTTGCTTGAGATGAGCAGCCGTTGTGGCAAATGCCTCAGGTGCATTCTGAGTTTCGTTGGCATGAATCATCAAAATCAGAACTTTTGCAGCGGTTGGGTCAGGTTGCTGCTTAAGCTGATGCGTCTGTAGAACAATGCGCTCAACGGCTTTATGGATTGAGGTTCCAGGTGTTTGGCCAATACGCAACTGCCGTCGTTGTTCTGCCTGATGGTCGCAAATATTCAATGCATCCAATCCTGTGCTGATGGTCGATCGATCGCTAACCTCTGTTTCATCCGCGAAGTAGAGCGTTAACATCATGTCGCTATCTTCGGCCAAATTGCTTTGAAGGCGACAGACCTTCTGTAGGGCTTGGTTGTAGACACTATCATTGCGGGCTGACTCTGATTGATCAAATGCAGAAATGACGGTAATTGGATGACTAACCAATAGGTTGGGAACCGAACAGCCAATCATGGAACTAAGCAACCCGCCTACGGTTAAGTGCTGGAGAATCGTGCTAAGAGAGCGATTAGGTACCATATTAATTCCTCACAATCTTCGTTAAGGAACAAGACTGCAAGCGATCAGCATTCAAGTGCACATTGTCACAATACTCCTCACAGTCAGATGCTCAACTTGCCAAATCATCAATCGGGCTCTAAATATGGATTTAAGCGAATGCTATTGCTTTGCATGATCAATGCTGGCATAGTACCGTTCGAATTCATAGGACAGCTTTGGGATGTATTCAGCGCAAACTGGAGAGGTCATTGGGCAAGTTTTAACCAAATTTTCGTAGTCAAAGATACTGGAATATTCACAAAAGCTGCAAATCAAGATAATTTGTGATTTAAAACACAAAAAAGCATAACCATTTTGGTACTTTCTTTCCCAGAGGCAATCGATCGAGATAAAAAGTTTTAACCAGAGGATTTTAACCAAGAAGTATTTTTTCTCAAGATTTTGATGAGTGCTGTTTTCCCAGGTGTACGCTATGTCCGATCACCAGCGAACCGAAAGTCTGTATGAGTATTTAGTTTTATGCTTTGCTAACAGCCTCAATCGGGATGGCGACCTGAATCGGCGAGCATTAGGGCGTCGCTTATTGGGCCTAACTACTAATGGTAGCGATGGGAATCGGTCAGCGGAAAAGGGAAGATTGCTGGCAGAGAAACTTTGCAAGCATAAGCCGATTACAACGGGTGACTTAGTTGGTTTTATTGCAGGTCTACAGGCTTCTGGCAATCCAGCTCAAGGACAGTTGCTCACGCCTGAAGAAATCTTAATTGCATTGCAAAAGTTGGTACGTCTGACTCCGGAAGAAAGAAATGAACTAGGCTTGTCTTCCGGCGAAGAAGAAGTTTTGCTGCAGCAAGTGTTGCTCAATATCTGGCTGGATCAAAAATCTAAGGACTATCGAAAAATTCTGGATCTTTATAAAACTTCGATCGGCTTAGATGCTCTTCAAAACGTCCCGTCCCATGAACAGGATCTAGAAGCTCACATCAGTCAGGTCATTACTCAAACAACGCAACAACATCTTGCTTATTTGCCGGAAGGTGTCTACAAGCGACGACTGCTTGAAGAATTACCACCCAAAACAAATCGAGAGATTAAGCGTATTTTGTTGAAGGCAGGGGCGGGTCAAGTTCGGTTTGAACCCATCAGAGGAGAGAATTACATTCGAACCTATCTGCCCGACAGCTTTATCAAGCGTTTGGCAAAAGCGGTAATTGACAATGAATTACTGACCCAATCCTTTCCGATCTACATCAAAACTATTACGATTCAGGAATGTAAGCCTTTACCGCTGACCGTGAGTGATGGTCTTTCTAAAAAGCCAGGGCTGTTCTATGAACCGCTTCTGGAGGCTAACTTACGGGTAAAACACGATGACCATCAATTGCAGAGTAAAGAAGTAGCGTCGCAGTATGCCCACAAGGTTACCGTCCATTTTTACATTCGGATTCCAGCGAGCTACTCTCCCCCGACGGGGGTTAAAGATGTGTTTGCAGAACTTCAGCAAGATGATTCAGTAGGGCAACGCATTGATTTTTCAATGAGCAGCACTGGCATCGGTGGAACGCTATCCCACATCATTAAAATTATTAACAATACGTTATTATCCGACATTCCTATCCTGTCAGAATATTTTCCTATTGCTCATGATGTAGTGATCCACAACGAATACATTCGCAATAATGTCTCTTCGCCAGTTTGGGCACATACTTTAGCACAGCTTTGTAAAACTAAAACCTTGGCAAAAGCCATGAGTGAAAGCGGTGCAGCCAGTCAACTGCTGCCGTATGAGCAGTTTGCTTTCAGTGACTGTATTGGTCGGGGTGATTACTGCGGGTTTGATGTGCTCTTGTGCCCAGCAAATGCTGCATTGCAAGCTCGGTTACGGGCAATTCGCTACACAGGAGTGGTGCCAGAAGCATATTTGCACGACCTGACCGATCGAATTTTGGAACAGCGCTGTCTACAAAAAGCAGAGCGATATGTGACCGCTTATCCCTTTTCATCCTTTGCACAAGAAAGTTATTTACGAGAGACCTTGCTGCGGGACTTGACCGATCGACCCTTTACCCAGACAGAACCTTATATTCATATTAAAACCTGTTTGACGATCGCTGAAACCTACCTGGATGAAGGACTTTATCGTCGCAGCAAGCAGTATTTGGAGGCGATTGGTTCGGTGCTTAAAACCCTGTCCGAGGTTGGTCTGGATTGGTATGAGCGATTTGGTAGCAATAATCAATCAGCAGCAGAGTTTAAGATTTTTTCTGGGATGCTGCTCGTTCATTTCGAGTTGTGTCGGGCTTTGTACTTCTACTTGGTTGATCGGGAAGCGGAACTGGGTAGCAGAGAGTATTTGCCAGAATATATCCCTCAGGATACTAATTTGGGTACTTTTCATCAACGCCTTCTGCAAGAGTCATGGGGGGCACTGAACCGGGCAGAAAAACATCTGATGATTCGGTTAGCCAAGTATTTTCTGATTCATGAAGTCTCTCAGGGGACCTTTCACCCCCACTATCAGTTACTTGCAAAAATCTATTTCTTGCGGGCTCGCATCCTGACATTCTTTCCTGAAGTCACTTATGAGCCGAATACTTCTCCCCATCGGTTGCCAACCGATCTCAATTTTAGCGGTAGCCGAACGGATAGCGAAATCCATGCGGGTCGTTTGTACCTGTTAGAAAAAGCACGCCTCTATGCAGCTAGCGATGGCGATACGGAACGATATTCTTGCTACACAGCCTATCAATCCTGGATCTATTGGATTACTCACTTTGTGCATCCCCACCGCCGACAAGATGTTCTACCTAAGGATTGTCAGTTATGGGCACGACAATTGCGCGATCACGCTCTACTGTCCTATGCGGAAATTGGCAGACAATGCTACTACCAGATCAAAGAGAAGAGTGGGGTCGAAGAGCCTCTGTTGCACGATCTGAAGAATTACGAAATTGGACCGATTCCCGCAATCATTGAAACACGCAGTGTATTAACGGAAGAACAGCAAGAGGATGGAACAGTCTTGTATCTAGATATGAGATTTCTGGCCGTGCGTAAAAGCAATTTACATGTTAAAGAGAGCCGAGAAACAGATGAAAGCATCTATTTATTCGGCCCCAAGGCCAGTTATTTGTTGTTTACTCGGGGGATGTATCAACTATGCAGTATGGAGAAGGAAGAATTTAGTGATGGCAATGATGTTAAAACCGTGAGTGATTGGGATGAGAAATTGAAGATTGCCTATCGTTTGTTTAGCTACGCCTGGGCAATGGCCGATGCCGGTGGGGTGCTTGAAATTGTTGAGGATAATTTGGCCTTAACTCAAACGGGACACAGCTCCCCAAAATTAAGGATCAGACGCGATTTTACGCGATCGCAGCGGAATGGGTACAATCGGGATGTTGCATCTGTGCGGGATTTGTATCCAAATCAAATCAGTGAAATGTCCGATCTAGGTCAAGTGTTTGCGGCTGTCTGTCTATCACTTCGATTATATACAGCACCGATATCAGAAAGAGAAATGCTCAATCGGGATATTGATTGGCTACTGCAAAACTTACAAGACCGGGATTACTGCGCGCGGCAGGTTGTTGCATCACAATTGCATGAGCAACCCCGTTACAATGGTCATCTTGCGAAACAGCTCGATCGCTGTAAAGCTATTTTGCAAACGACACAGCAAGAGGGTCAGCATGCCATCTCCCCCGTTCGTGATTCTAATTTTGTAAGCCAAAGAAGAGATATACTCGTTCGAAAACTCTTCAATGCGATGCATACAGAGCTTCCGTAACAAATATATTTTTTATACATACAACTCATCAATTCTTCCCGAATAGATGTTGAAAACGTTTAAGGAAGCCAGATTTGAGGTAGCAGTGCGTCAAATGCTCCTCGCACAGCTTGATTAAGCGATCGAGCAATTTGAATGTGGGGTTCATCGGGTTGCACGGGTAAAACGGCAGCAGGTTGGCCGAGTTGAAATTGGCTGATTACCTGATTAGCGGCTTCTAATCCAGTCACGTAAGCTTTTTCTTGCGACCAGGAACCATGACGAGTAATCACCCAGTCCCCGCTCATCCATAAATTGGCGATCGGTGTCGTGGCAGGCAACATTGAGGCATAGCTACCCGGCACAAAATGAGTGACGGCTTTGGGTAGACGCACAACGCTGTGGTCGATCACATTGGCCGATCGAAAGGCCGGAACGCAGGTCGCCAAATCGCGATGCACTTTCGCCACAATCTGATCATCGCTCATCGGCAGCAGCGGATTGGCGTGGTAAAAGTCGGCTTCGATCACGCTGCCAGATTCTCCTTTCCATTCATCTTGCAAGGCATTCAAGTCGAAGAAGGTCCAGCCCACACCCTTGTCGAAACCAAAGCAAGCATTAGAGGGTAACGGTACGGGAATTTTGCGATCGAACCATAGCCGAGTCGCCAAAACATCGATCGTGCTTAAATTCATCAAGTTGCAAAACTGCGGAAATTGCTTCAGGCTGCTGTTGCCCACTAACTTTTGCAAACCAGAAATTCCCAATGCAAAAATCACCGCATCGGCAGCAAAGCTTTCTTCGCCACAAATCACTTCGGTAATTCGAGGTTGATTGCCTTCCAGCTTTAAATCCGTGACGCGTCGCTGGGTCAAGACCCGTCCGCCTGCTTTTTCGATTTGCTCGACCCAGGGGCGAAAGATCATCTCCCCAACCGTGCCGCGACACCAAACCACATCGAAGTCCGGCTGATGCGCCAGAATAAAGTAATACAGCATGCCTAACGCAGCAGCAGCAGAACATTGCTCCCCAGGGGCAAACAAACCGACTAACAGCATTGGCTCGAAAGCATCTTGGTAGAGACGAGCCGAAACCCCAAATTGCTTGAACAGTTCACGCGCCGTCACTGAGTCATAACGCTGCCAGGCCTGATCGGAATTGTCGAAGTCTACCACCGCATAGAGCAGGGGCAATGCAGAGAGACGATCGCTCAAGGGCAGCCGCTGAAATCGCGTGTAGAGAAACGTGCCTAGCGGAGTGGGTAAGGGCGGTTCATTTTGAAAAATCGGCGATTCGACTTCTAAGCCAGTCGGAGAATATTGCGAGGATCGGGTCCAGTCTGTAAAAGGCTTGATTCCCAGGCGATCCACCAGCGAAAAAATATTGCGATAGGGATACCAGAAGCCATGAATGCCCGCCTCGATCGATCGGCCTCCGGGCGTTTTCCAACCCGCCACCAGCCCACCTGGATAGGCTCCGGCTTCCAGTAAGGTCACGTCATAGCCTTGCTGTGCTAAGTGATAGGTGGCTCCTAATCCGGCCCAGCCCGCACCGACGACGACAATTCGTGGACGTTGTGTTTCAGACATGATTTTCTCTTGCTCCGGCGTCACCTCTTTAGTGATAAAGGAAGCAGGCAAAGATCGCAAATCGAGAGGAGGTTCCAGGGTAAAGTAGGAAGGCGAATGTGACAGGAGTTTACTGAAGATGAGTAGCGCGATCGAATGGACGGCAGAAGCAGAAGCTTGCTTGAAGGAAATTCCCTTTTTTGTGCGTCCAGCAGCCCGCAAGAAAATTGAGAAGTTTGCCCAGGAGCAGGGGATGAGCCAGATTACGGTTGAAGTGTATCAACAGGCAAAACAAAAATTTGGATCGAAGTGATTTTAGTATCGGTTTCTTCCTTCCGTCGCAAGTCGCAAGTTCAGGCAGAACAGAATCCTCCTATCAATAGAACGCTTTAGGAGTCGAATTGCCTACTTTGGACAGGTAGTGATACATAGTCACTTGCTGAATTAAGCATTTGGCTAAGGTAACTGTGTTCGATAGGAGGTTCTAATGGCTCAGGAATTACAAGGAAAGAAAATTGCGATCGTTGCAACGGATGGTTTTGAACAGGCTGAATTAGTGGAGCCGAAACAGGCTCTTGAACAGGCTGGTGCTCAGACCCATATCATTTCGTTGAAGCCCGGACAAATTCAAGGTTGGAATCACTTTGATAAGGCAGACTATTTCAACGTAGATGTGACGATCGATCAAGTGAACTCGCAAGATTATGACGGCTTACTGCTGCCGGGAGGTGTAGCGAACCCCGATCAGCTGCGCACCCATGAATTAGTAATTCGGTTTATTCGATCGTTCTTTGAGACCAATAAGCCAGTTGCGGCAATCTGTCATGGTCCCTGGACGCTGATTGAAGCAGGTGCAGTTAAGGGTCGCACGCTGACTTCCTGGCCTTCTCTCAAGACCGATCTGCAAAATGCAGGAGCAAATTGGGTTGATCAAGAAGTAGTGGTAGACAACGGTTTGGTGACGAGCCGTAAACCTCAGGATATTCCTGCATTTAACCGTAAGGCGATCGCAGAGTTTGCGGAAGGGCAACACCAGGGTCAAAAGCTAACGGCATCAGCCCGCTAGGTAGGAACGCCCGATCGTAGGAGCTACAAACTTGCAGTTCACGTCAATGAGGGTGGCAGTTAGGTGAGGATTTCTCACTGCTGTCACCCTTGCTGATTGGCAGTCTACTGCTTGACGGTTGATGCGCCGACTGCTAATTGAGTTGAGATCTAGAGGCTCTTCTGAGCAGGAGTTTTTCAATTTGATTCAACAAGTCTTGAAATTCAACTTGCTTGCTGATCAGGGCATCAGCTTGAGGGCATAGATCAGGAACCTGATCTAGAATCTCGTCGGTAAAGTAGCTTGAAATGAGGATCATCGAAGGCGCATCGTCCCAACGCTGTTTAACCTTATAGATTAAATCAGGACCATCAGTTCTCGTTTCATAACGACGAGAGGGGATCGAAAAATCAATCAGCGCTAAATCAAATTGGTTGGCTTGTTGGAGGAAGGCGTTTGGTTCCGTAAAGGAGGATACCGTATATCCTTTTTGTCGGAGTTGTACACCCAGAACAAAACACCAGGAGGGGTTATCATCAACGATCGCAAGGCGACACATAAAGCTTACTCAGTTTCTCAGAATGGCTGCTGCATAAGTCTTTTGTATCGAGCAACTGTGATCTTTGTTGACTATCGCAAGAGGGAGCCTGCAAAATTACTGCATTTGGGCTTACTCGAACATACGTCCAAAGAAATCGATCGTCTCTCTCAGCGCCACAATAAACGCGTCAATTTCTTCACGAGTATTGTAGAAATAAAGGCTGGCTCTGGCAGTGGAGTTCACGCCTAAAACTCGGTGGAGCGGCTGGGTACAGTGATGCCCCGTCCGAATGGCGATCCCTTCCTGATCCAGCAATGCCGAGAGATCGTTGGGATGTACTTCTCCGGTTGTGAAGGAGGCCAAAGCAGCGCGATTGTTAGCAGTCGCATTCGGCAACGGACCGTAGAGCTGCACTTCTGGCACCTGGGCGAGCTTCTGGAACAGGTAAAGCGTTAACTCTTCCTCGTAGGCATTAATTTTATCCATGCCGACATTGCTGAGGTAATCAACAGCAGCACCCAGGGCGATCGCTTCCCCGATCGCGGGCGTTCCGGCTTCAAATTTATGCGGCAGGTCGGCATAGGTGGAATGATCAAGGAACACATCCGCAATCATTTCACCACCCCCCAGGAAAGGCGGCATGGACCGCAGCAGATCCAGCTTGCCGTACAGGAAGCCAATTCCGGTGGGCGCACACATTTTATGACCGGAAGCAACCANGCCAATCGCAATCTAATGCCTGAACATCGATCGGCATGTGAGGCACGCTTTGGCAGGCATCCAGCAGCACTTTCGCACCGTAATGATGGGCGATCGGAATAATCTCGTGAACAGGATTGATACAGCCCAGTGTATTCGAGACATGCACAACGGAAACGAGTTTTGTCTTGTCAGAAATCAGGGATTTAAACTGCTCCAGATCGAATTCCTGAGTCTCGGTGAGTCCGACAAATTTCAAAACGGCACCCGTGCGCTGCGACACCAACTGCCAGGGCACCAAGTTGCTATGGTGTTCCATGACGGTCAGGATGATTTCGTCACCGGGCTGCAGGGTATTCATGCCCCAGGCATAAGCGACTAAATTGATTGCTTCGCTGGCATTGCGCGTGTAGACAATTTCGTCCCGACTCGCCGCATTAATGAAAGCAGCGACTTTGTCCCGCGCCGCTTCATAAGCTTCGGTGGCTCTGGCGCTTAAGGCATGGACTCCCCGATGCACATTGGCATTGAACCCTTGATAGTAGTCCTGCAATGCCTGCAAAACTGCGGTGGGTTTTTGGGATGTGGCGGCATTGTCGAGATAAATTAGCGGCTTCCCGTTCACCTCTTGATCGAGGATGGGAAAGTCCGATCGGACTCTGGCAGCAAGGGTTCTTTCTTGGGTAAAAGTCATAACACCAGGGGAGGAAGGAATTTAGGATCGAGCAACGTGATCAATCAAACTTTGCCGTAGCGAATCAATTGGCACCTGAGCCAGCACTTCATAAGCAAACGCATTCACCAGCAGCTTCCGCGCACTATCCGCATCAATCCCGCGACTTTGCAGATAGAAGATTTCGTCTGTTTCGAGTTGGCCCACCGTTGCGCCATGGGTGCATTTCACGTTATCTGCCACGATTTCGAGCTGGGGCTTGGTATCGACTCTGGCTTTGGGAGAAAGCAGCAGATTGCGGTTGAGCTGTCCGGCATCGGTGAGTTGAGCCGCCTTGGGCACATATACTTTACCGTTAAACACGGCATGTGCTCTATGATCAATGATACATTTGTGCAATTGACGCGTCATGCCATGGGGTTTGGTCAGCGCGATCGTGCTATGGGTATCGCTCAACTGCTGATCGCGAGCCACTACCAGACCATTTAGAACCGTTTCGGTCTGTTCGCCCGTCTGGTAAATTTCCAGGTTATGCCGCGACAGTTTGGCTCCCAGATCGATCGTATTTGCGGTGTAGTGAGAGCTACGAGCCTGTGACACGGCGGTTTTGCCGATATGGAAGGCAGTCTGACTGTCCCGCTGCACGCGGGTATGATTCACTTGGGCATTTTCTGCCAGCCAAATTTCGCTGACTGAATTGGTGAAGTAGGCTGTTTCTCCGATCGCCCCATGTTCCTCAATCAGCGTCACGCTGCTGTTTGCTTCGGCTACAACCAAAATGCGCGGCTGAATTAGAGCGGGTTGACTGGCAGATGAAATGAACTGGAGATGAATTGGAGTATCAATCACGGCATTCTTGCGGACCAGGATGATTGCTGCATCCGTTAATCCTGCTGTATTCAAAGCCGTGAACACTTCTTCTGCGCCAGATTGCTTGCCGAGATAGGACTGAGCTTCCGTGGCTAAGCTGGACAAATTGCCGATCGCTAAACCGTCCGGCAGATTGTCAATGCTGGAAAGTGCGGGGGCAAAAAAGCCATTTACAAATGTCAGTCGATGGGTCGCTTCTGGTAGTTCAGCAGCAGTTGCATCAGCAGGCGCAGCCGTCACCAGATCGAGCTTCAGCAAATCAGACAGATCGGTAAAACGCCATTCTTCGTCGCGGGTGGTCGGAAAAGTTTGTTCCTGAACGCGCAAAACGGCATGATCGCGAACTTCTTGCAGCCAAGCTATTTCATTAGAAGTCGCTTTTGCCAGATCTAATAAATGAGACAGATAGGTCGATCGCTCCAATGCAACGGTTGAAACAGGATTGATAGGAGAAACCTGAATGCTCATGATGCAACGGCCTCCGCTTCCAGCACCCAATCATAGCCGCGTTCTTCTAGCTCCAGCGCCAGTTCCTTGCCGCCTGTGCGGAGGATGCGACCGTTGGCCATGACGTGAACATAATCAGGAATGATGTAGTCTAACAAACGCTGATAATGCGTGATCACCAGCATCGCGTTGTCGGGAGTTGAGAGCTGATTCACGCCGCCAGCCACGATCCGCAATGCATCGATATCGAGTCCTGAATCGGTTTCATCCAGAATTGCCAATTTGGGTTCCAGGATCGCCATTTGCAGAATTTCGTTCCGCTTTTTCTCGCCGCCCGAAAAGCCTTCATTGACGCTGCGATTCAAGAAAGCAGCATCCATTTTGACGACTTCCAGCTTTTGCTCCACCAGGTCATCAAAATCAAAGGGATCTAGCTCTTCCAATCCCGCAAATTTGCGCTTGGAATTGTAGGCCACCCGTAAAAAATCCAGGTTGCTGACACCCGGAATTTCTAGCGGATATTGGAAGGCTAAGAAAACGCCCGATCGCGATCGATCTTCCGGTTCCAGCTCCAGCAAGTTTTGTCCCAGATAAGAGACTTCGCCTCCCGTGACTTCATAGTCGGGATGCCCTGCTAACACTTTTGAAAAGGTGCTTTTACCGGAACCGTTGGGTCCCATAATCGCGTGAATTTCCCCTGCTTTGATCTCCAGATTCATTCCTTTGAGGATGGGCGTTTCATCGATCGAGGCGATCAGGCCTTTCACTGACAAAATGGTCTCACTGTTATCGCGAATCACTGCTCTTCTCCCAAATACCTGCTGCTAACTGCGTCTCTCTGCTCTAATTACCCAACCGATCCTTCCAGTTTCAGAGCCAATAGCTTATCGGCTTCCACTGCAAACTCCATCGGCAATTGATTAAACACATCTCGACAGAATCCGCTAATCATCATGGCGATCGCATCTTCCATCGAAATGCCGCGCTGCGCGAAATAGAATAACTGGTCTTCGCCAATCTTCGAGGTGGAGGCTTCATGTTCCACTTTGGCGCTGTTGTTTTGTACCTGAATGTAGGGGAAGGTATTCGCTCCCGCATTGTCCCCAATCAACATCGAGTCACATTGGGAATAGTTACGTGCGCCTTCGGCCTTCGGGCCAATTTTCACCAGACCCCGGTAGCTGTTCTCAGACTGACCGGCAGAAATGCCTTTCGAGACGATCGTGCTACGAGTGTTTCTGCCAATATGCACCATCTTGGTGCCGGTATCGGCCTGCTGGCGATTGTTGGTCAGAGCCACAGAGTAAAACTCACCCACGGAGTTGTCGCCAACTAACACACAGCTGGGATATTTCCAGGTAATCGCCGATCCGGTTTCCACCTGCGTCCAGGAAATTTTGGAATTCTTGCCCTGGCACAAGCCCCGCTTCGTCACAAAGTTGTAAATGCCACCTTTGCCTTCCGCATCTCCGGCATACCAGTTCTGCACAGTGGAATATTTGATTTCAGCGTCATCTAGCGCGACTAGTTCCACAACTGCGGCATGAAGCTGATTGCTGTCATACATGGGCGCGGTACAGCCTTCTAGATAGCTGACCTGACTGCCTTCTTCGGCCACGATCAGGGTCCGCTCAAACTGGCCCGATTCACCGTTGTTGATCCGGAAGTAGGTAGACAGCTCCATCGGACATTTCACGCCTTTGGGAATGAACACAAAGGAGCCATCGCTAAACACGGCTGAATTCAGCGCCGCAAAATAGTTGTCTGCAACCGGGACAACGCTGCCCAGATACTTTTGTACCAAATCTGGATATTCTTGCAGCGCTTCCGAGATGGGACAGAAGATGACGCCGTGCTCTGCCAGCTTTTCTTTAAACGTGGTCGCCACAGAAACGCTGTCAAAAATCGCGTCTACTGCCACATTGGACAAGCGCTTTTGCTCAGACAGTGGAATACCCAGCTTTTCAAAGGTTTCCAGCAAGGTTGGATCGACCTCATCCAGGCTCTTTTTCTTCTCCGTCACTTTCGGAGCCGAATAATAAACGATGTTTTGATAGTCGATCGGCGGGTAACCCACCTCAGCCCAGTTGGGTTCCTCCATCTTGAGCCATTGCCGGTAGGCTTTGAGCCGAAACTCCAACATAAATTCCGGCTCGTTTTTCTTAGCCGAGATGAGGCGAATCACATCCTCACTCAAACCGGCCGGAATAGTATCTGACTCAATATCGGTGACAAAACCGTATTTATAAGGTTGGTTTACGAGAGATTTAACCGAAGTTGACATAATTTAGGATGGAGGATTCTCTCAGCAAGGGGATATAAAGCGGTTGAGTTATGAGTGACTCAGAGGCACGATCAAATTCAACACTGAGCACTGAGCACTCAAAACTTTTTAGTATTGGTTAGTGACTGAGCGGATTTGCTCTAGCGTGATTTCTTGTTGTTCGCCTGCAAAGTCGTTGTCTGGAGTCAGGAACAACATGCAATGACACTCTTTCCGCTCCCGCATGGGCACACAAGGACAGTTCCAGTAAGCCGCAGCAGCCTCAGCATGTTTATCTTCATAGTGACGGCAGGGGCACAGCGGCGCACCGAGATCATCTTTGTGCTTCGCTAACCCTTCAATCACCACAGCAGTTACACCAGGATCCACACAGAAAAAAGTTCCGGTGCGTTTGGCGTACTGCTCTGAGAAATGCCGCATGGCTTCCAGGCTTTTTTCGGTGGCTTGAGTAGTTTCAGTTGATGTGTTCATGAGATCGGCGACAGGACAACCCAATAGCTCTTATAATTAAAACAACTTACTTGTTGCTTAAGTCTATTGTAAGACACTTTAACAACAAAAAAGTTGTAAAAGTCAATTTTAGACTTTATCTGGACGGTTTTTTCTGTTTAAAGTTTTATTATCAGGCGATCGGTGTAGATCGTTTTCACCAAGACGATGACAGCTACCCAAAATCCATCGACGAAAGAAGATATCCTCCAGTATTTGCTGAAGCAAGGGCGAGCCACCGTGCATGAACTGGCTGAGCATTTTGAGATCAGTCCCCAGGCCACCCGGCGTCACCTCAAGGATTTAGAAGAGGAAGGATTGACTGAACATGAGACGGTGCAGATGGGGATGGGTCGTCCCAATTATTTCTATAAGTTAAGTAAAGCAGGCCGCGATCGCTTTCCCGATCGCTACGACGAATTTGCGGTTTCCCTGCTCGACACTCTGGCCGACAGCATTGACCAGAGCCAGTTCAACGACATTCTGCGCAAACAATGGGGCCGCAAGGCTTTAGAATATCGGGCTCGTGTGGGGACAGGCACACTGCAAGACCGGGTGGCTCGTCTGGTGGAGATGCGCAAAGCAGAAGGCTATATGGCCGAATACCATCTGGTGGATGCGGAAGCGATCGATCACCCCCGCTACATCATCACGGAATATAACTGCGCTATTTCCCAGATTGCTGAGACTTTCCCCATGGTTTGCGGCCATGAGCTGGAGATGTTTACGGTTGCGTTGGAAGGCTGCAAGGTGGAGCGGACGCACTGGATGGTGGGCGGAGAGCATCAGTGTGGTTATATCGTTCAGGAAGAATAATTTTCTAGTGAGCAGGTCTGCGATTCACGCTGTAAAGGGTGTGCCCCAAAACTGCCAGTTTTCTTTGTTGAAGGGCGATCGCCATTTTTTAATTAGTGCCAATTCCAAACGTTGACGGGGTCGAGTTTCTGCTGGGGCAGCAGGCCAGAAAGCGATCCCTAAAGTGGATGGGAGCTGATGCTGGTAATGGACCTGTCGATAGTTCAATAAATAGCGCTTGCAGTCATGTTCCCCCTTCCAGCGCTGATTGGACTTCACCGTTTCGCCCACATACAGCAAGATTGAAGCTTCACTGTCGATCACAAAATACAGCGCAGCCACCCCAGCACTGTCGGCCTGCCATCGCCAAAATTCTGTGTTTTGCTGCGGCAAACTGAACGGATCCAGGGTATCTGGATCGGCAGGATCAGCTTGAGCAGCCAGATTAAACAACCTGCCTTGCTGTAGGGGAATCGCTTGCTGCACCTGCTGCTGATAGGCAAAAATCCGCTGTTTCCAATCGGCTAGGGCTGCTGGACTTAAGGTGTAACTGTTCGTGGGTGTCACTTTGTAGCAGCCGCGCAGCTCGCTAGCAGAGAAAAGCGAAGGTTGGTACTCGGTCACGTTCAGCCTCAATTCGTCAAACGTCTCAGTGTGGCACAGCTTGGCTGAAGTGGAACGGACCTTCAGGAATTTGGCCAGGTTTGAAACAAACAATCCCAATCTCTGGGCGCACAGTCTGTAGAACCCGTCGCCACAAATAACGTTTGATTCAGACTCTTGGGTTGATTGAGCACTGCAACACAAAGCGCTGCTACATCTGCCGCACTGACTTCCCCGGAAATGGGATGGCGATCGATCCGCAGAGGCTGACCACCGGGTCGATCGGTCACAGTAGCCGCTGAAAGAATTGTGTAGGGTACACCTGCTTGTTTGAATGCAGGTTGGGGTTGCCAATGTGATTGATTACCGGAATCAACCAACACCCATCTCAACGGTGGTGCTTGGCGATAAACCTGAATAGATTGGACTTGCAGCCGAAAGGCTCCTGCCTGAAAGTGGGGATTCAAAGCGCCGTCATACTCAAATTTGCTCAGCATCAGTTGCAGAGCACAAACGCTGCTGGCATCAAACGGACTGTTGGCGATCGTCCGCGCCCGGAAAACCGGCACCAGTTCTGTGAAGGGAATGCGAACGGTAATCCACTGATCGGCGACGGTATCAAAAGAACGACAGTAGGCCACCCCATCCCAGCGCGTCTCGCTGCGCAGCATGAATTTATAGCGTTGACCATCCCCTTTGAGCCGCAGTTCAATCCCGTCAAACTCTGAGAGATTCAGCGCTGGAGCCAGATTGCGGGTCCGCACGGAAGCAAAGCCACCAGAATTGGCCGTTGAGACAATGCCGGAAAACTCCGCCACGCTCTGACCTAAGCGAAACCCACTCTGACTAACGCCGCCCATCACGACATCATCCAAAGCACCCCAAATTTCTGGAATGTCGTTGGCAGGTTGGGCAAAGTCGAACAGCATTTGGCGATCGCCTCCCATCTGCCCCATACGACCCATCAAGGCTTGAATTACCGCAGTATCGAAATTGGGTGTATCGGTGCAACAAATAATCACATGAATTCGAGGATCCAGGCCGCTAGATTGGTCTGGATCGATCGCAATTGACTCCAACGTCTGTCCAGCAATCACGCTATTCTGATTGGGTTCAGCGCCTAGAATCACAGAAAAGCCCTGTGCCAGGAGTTCCTGCACAACCAGGTTGCCGACCTTGCCAGTTGCTCCAATCACCAAAACTGAGCCACCAGATTTTCCGATCGGTCCAGAGGCATCAACCGGGGCTAAACTGAGCGATCGGCTATCGACTTGTGGATCGGGACGGCTGCCGAACCATTGCTGAAACCAATCGATGCTGCTCAGGAAGGGCACCGCACCGAAATAGGAAAGGGTTTTGATAAACCGACCAAAATCCCATTGACGTGGGCTTTGGGTTGTCATCAGCAGTGGCTCCTCGTCAAGAATTACTTTCTTTCATTCTAGGTTTGCCCTGCCGGACTCTGCTTTGACTGCTCCCACCACTCCCCAACTGCCAAGACCACCTGAAATCACTTGACGAAATTAGGCCGTGAAGCTTTATCAACAGATTCTGCAAGTCTTCAGAAAAACAGCGAGTACGACCTGTAGTTTCGATCTAGGAATCGGCAGCTTTGTCCGTTTCCAACCCCATCTCTTTTTCAAATCTCTCTTTTCAAACTCAAAAGCTACAAATTTCCTGTCGATCGTCACTCAGCGTTGATCCAACAGCGCTGCCAGTTGGGCAAGTGGCACAGCAATTGGCGGTTTTTCTCAGATGCTAATTGGTCCAACTTGCCCGATCTCTCTAACTTGCTCTCTAACTTGCTCGATCGTCGATTCAGTCAGGGTTTAACTCCAAAGGTTTGGCCTTGTTCTGAGGCAGTCTCAATCTAGGACTCGAATCGTTGAGAGTAGAGTAGCATAGGTAGGAAAAGTCGCTTTTGAGGTAGCAAGTTTGACCTAGCTCAACCATTGTTGAATTCTGTTTTAGATTCCTACAATTGGGATAGCTTCAAATTTAGATGAAGTTTGAACAAGTCTATTTGAAGACGCCATCTCTACATTGAGAAGTCGATGCGTAAAGCGGTAGGCTGGGCAACATAAGAGAAAGCAGGAAAAGAATGACCTCGGCGTAGCGTGCATCAACCAGTTGCCCAACTGGCACAAAAAAGAAGGCTGAGGGTTGGAAAAAAAGCTGATTTCTAGGGTGGATCATCATTCCGATCGAAATTCAGATCAAAAAGTGGGACGTGACAGCCATGATCTGAGGTGACTTAGCACTAAGTTCAAAATAGGACAGTGAATCAAGGGTTAGGGCAGTGAAGATGCGCAGATTGCTAGTTTCAAGTTTTGTTGCGATTGCAGCCGTCTTAGGAGTTGGCTACGGAACCTTCGAGTATTGGGTGACTCTACAGACCAATACCCTGTCGAAATCCGTTGCTCAGGGCAAGCTAACCGAGGTGACGACAAAAGACATCGATCAACTCAACAGTTTGGTTGGTCTGGTGCATCAATCGCCGCTTCCCTGGCATCAGCTTCAGGCCCAACAGCTCACTGACCTGCTTGAAGTGGCCCAAGCCGCTGAGCAAACTTTTAATGGCGAGAAAGTAAGTCAACTCCAAGTTGGGCAACTGCTGACGCTCCAGCGGGAAATGGAAAACTACGTCCAGCGCTATCCCAATCAATCTCTAACTACCGAATTTCAACAACAGCTCCCGGCAGTTCGTTCGCTGGTTACCTTCTTCCCAATCATTAAGTCTTCTGCGGGTGAACGATCGGTGGATTCAGCCCTGAGAGCTTCCCGTCGGGGTGCAACCTTAGCCGCTCTAGTGATTCGTAAGCCAGCCGAATTGGTAGCTGAAGCCGCACCTGCTGAACCAACTGCGTCCCTGGTGGTCTGGTCTAAAGCCGAGAATGACGTGCTGTATGATTATGCCCAGGCCTTACAGGATACTGAGCGCAGTCGCTTGAATAATCAAGACCGCCTTGCTATCGGCCATCAAGTTTGCTCCTGGCTGGAAACAGGTCAGGGCTACTGGGGCGTTCGGTCAATGTTTGACCAGCAGTACAAGAATCAAATTGCTGGAGATTACTATCACAATCGGGACGCTTATATTCGTTTCAGCACAGAGCGGCTTTGCCCAGAGCGGATTGCCAGCATCGTGCCCCCTGTAGAGCAATCAACAGGCGTTGAGGTAGCAAAAATACCTGCTAGCGTTGCGAAAGTGGCAGAAACAGCGGTGAACTCCTACGCATCCACCCCCGTAACCAATCCGGTTGTCGCTGCACCACGCTGGACACCTGAAGTGAATGCACCACAATATGGCTATATCCAAGCGGCCCCGCTGCCGCCTGCTGGTGTGATGCCGCCTGGTGCGGTTCCGCTTCCAGGAGGAATTCGTTAATGAGTTGGGTTGGGATGATATAATCAAACGTCAAGCTAGGGGTGCCTGATTCATGCAGGCTGAGATTACACCCTTAGAACCTGAGTCTGGGTAATGCCAGCGGAGGGAAGCGTGTACTCGTATGATTTCCCAATTATGGGTCGTTTGAGGCTGAGGATTGTTTGAAGCTGAAAGTCGGTGCGATCGATATTTGGTCGATAGAACAACCAGAGGCAATTGGAGGACTGCTGATTCTAGTCTTGATGCCAAGTCCGAAGGTCAGACAGCCATCCTAGAATGGGTCCGTCGAAATCGCTAAAGCATCAATGATGCTGATTTTATCGTGCTGCTCAATCAGAGTGGCTCGATCGAGCTTCATTGCTATTCATCCAGGTTAACCAGACTTAATCTGAGGTCGGTTTCTTTACCTCTAGCGAATGGGTTTCTGAGTTTGGGTGAAATTCCCTTCAGATAATCCGCTCACTGCCCTGTAGAGGAAACGAGTGGGTGCATAAGCCGCTTGTCTCTTCATCTCTGCAGGCGATTCACATTGCTAGAGAGGACGCGTGATTATGTCAACTGGAGCGATCGCGCTATTGGTGACGCTGGTAACGGCTGGAGTATTTGCCTCGATCGGCCTACTGCATGCCAGCAAACGCACCATTAGCTTAGAAGATTACATGGTGAGTCGGAACCGATTTGGCTGGGGCATGGCCTGTGCCACGATCGTCTCTTCCGCCATGGGAGTTTGGATTCTGTTTAGTCCACCGCAAGTTGGTGCGACCAGCGGCATTGCTGGAATTGTTGGCTACTGCTTAGGCTCTGCTGCGCCCATGTGGCTGTTTACCCAATTGGGGCCACGTATTCGTCGCTTAATGCCAAATGGTCATTCGCTGAATGAGTTTGTGCTGTATCGCTTCGGCAATGCGATGTACCTGCTGGTGCTGGCCCTGATTGTGTTTTACATGTTTGTTTACCTGGCCGCAGAGCTCACCGCCATTTCCAAGGCCGTGCAAATTTTGGCCGATGTGCCGCTGGGCTGGACTGCTTTGGTCGTGATCACAGCCACGTTTATTTACACCACGTATGGCGGCTTGGATGCGACGATCTTCACTGATGCAATCCAATTTCTGGTGATTGTGCCGTTGTTGCTGGTTAGCTTATTGGTCGCGGTCCTAGCGCTCGGTGGATGGCAGGCGGCGATCGCGCCAGTCCAGTTGAATGCGCCCCAGCTTCTGGCACTCGGCAATTTGGACGGCCTCAAAATGGGAGCCAGTTTAATCATTGCGATTATCTCAGCCGAATTGTTTAACCAAAGCAACTGGCAGCGAGTTTATGCTTGCCGCACGGATGGCACTGTCAAACGCGCTTTCTCAAGTTCTGTGCTGTTCATTTTCCCTATGATTTTGATCGCGGGTCTTTTGGGCGTGCTGGCCATGCATTTTGGCTTTAACGACGATCGGGCCTTCTTTTCGTTAATGCAGAGTCTGCAACTGCCGCTTTGGGTGATGCTCACCGTTCTGGTGTTGGCCTTAGCGCTGGTGATGAGTACGCTTTCCTCGCTGCTGAATGGCATTGCTAGCGTGTTTACGATCGATCTGATGCGACTCTTTCCTCAGATGCGATCGAGCGGTTTGCTGCGGACCTCTCGCCTGTTAACCGTTGCGATCGGCATTCCCACCATTCTGATTGCTGCCCAGGGCTACGATGTGCTCTATCTGTTTTTGCTGGCCGATCTCGTTTGCGCTGGCGCTTTCTTTCCGGTGGTCTATGGCTTCTATTCTCGTCGGCTGACTGGAACGATCGCCTTGTTTAGCTCAATCACAGGCATTTTGGCAGGTGCACTGTTCTTTCCCAAACCTGACTTTACGCCCTGGTTAAATCTGCCATTTGCTGGGGATTTGTTGGTGAGCTTTGCGGCTCCGATCATTGTCTCCGCGATCGTGAGTTTGATTGCCACGAATCTGCAAGGGCAAGCAATTTCATTTGATTTTGATCAACTGCAAACTCAAGCACACCGATATGGCGATCGAGAGGATGAGATGGCGCAACTGATTGATTAGGAAATGCTGACCAATTCTGATTCGGATTGGAGGGTTGAAACGAGAATGCCGAGAATTTTGTCTACTTCGCTGATGAAGTAGTCACTGCTGTCGATGTAGGCGACTTGCTGAATCAGTTTGAGGAATTTCCAGTCTGTGCCTGTGGTGACAACGCCGTAAATCGTGTCAACTGGTTCGCCTTCTTGCTGATTAAATTGTTTGGCAGCGATCATTGTGGCGATACATTGCCCTAATCCGAAAGGAATGTTTTCTCGTTTGGCTTCGACGATCGTGACAACAGGCTTGGTAATGAAAAACTGTTCTGGCGATCGCGTCAAGATAAAGTCACAGGTGCCGTTTAGACCTCGTTCAGCATCAACATTGAACTCTGCGCCAGAGAACAAGCTAACCTTCCCTTTCAAACTGCGTCTCACCTCGGTTAAGACGGGCATGATGATCAATTCTGACCGGGCCTTTTCGGTGTTAATTGCAGTTGCTAGCGACAGGTTCTCTTTCAAATTTGCAGTGAGCAAATCACTGGGTTGAACTGGAGCAATCTGAGGAAAGAGAATTTCAGTTTCGATCGTCGTGATCCTGAAGTCACTTTTTACTTTGCTGAGTGTAAAGTTGCTAAACGGCATTGATTATCTTCCCTGAGTCAATAAATTTTCTTCAACCAGTCTTTCCCAGGATGCTAACAAAGTAGCAACGAAGTTGTTGACATCCTTCCCGCCCTGAAGAACAGGGTTTCCTGGAGGTTAACCGAGCGCATTCCTTCACCTTAATCTGTCGGACGGGTGCTATTCCAGTTTCAGGGCAAGTGGTTCCACACTACAACAAAGGCGATTGGTTGAACTGGCTGCAAGCGGGTGAGTCTTCGCTAGGATAAAAGCTAGTCACCTGCTGAGGAAAAAAGTCAATGCCCCCGGAACAAGAATCTGGTGCTCCTGTGTCTATGGTTGATCGCTATTACGGAGTGATCGATCAGATTGTGACGATTACGCTGAAAGGTCAGTTGCGATCGAAAGAACAGATTTATCAGCAGCTTTTACAGGACATTGAAGCAGGAACGGGCGAAGTTTTTGAGCGCTGCTTGACCGATCGACTGACCCAAACGCAGGCCCAGGTAGATAATGCTGCGGATGAGCTGAAACAGGCGAAGGCGAGTCGTAGCTTGAGAGCAATGCAGGCGATTCTGAAGGAATGGGAGCGCTATCAGAAAGAACAGCAGGTGACTGGCGCAATTACTCAAGCGCAGCAGGCGATTCTGAATGCGGCACCAAATGAACGATTGTTGGCCTGGTTGAGTGCATTGGATGCGAATCAGGAAAATAAGCTGGATTGGGATGGGTTGAAGCAGTTGGCTCAAGCGCTCGATCGGGCTGGAACCACAGATACGACTTTGGCTGACCTGCCCCAGATTAGTGCCGGAATGCGATCGGGCCTGGAGTCTTATCAGCGCCTGGAAGATGTTTTGGTGCGATGGATCTATGAAGTGCCGAGTTCGATTGGGTTTGAGGGCAGTGTCGCCGCAGGTCCCTGGAAGCTTTGGTCTGCCCAAGTAAATCATGTCTTTCCGAAGCAGCTTTTTCAGACGATTGGCGCGAATCAGTCGATCGCTCAATGGCTGGAGCAGCAGTCGATCACTGTGAAAGATTGGGTGGAGCTGGCTGTCTTGTTGCAGGCCGTGCAGCGATCGCTTGTCACCTGGTTTGAGAAACAGCCCTATAGCTCGAAATGGGGAACGGCTCAGTCGATCGCCACTTTTCTGACGTTTGCAGCCATTTGGTGTGAGATGATGAATGGCTTCGATCGAACCGCGTTACTCAACCCGACCAGCCGACAACAGTTTTCGCAGGCGTCTTTCCAAATGTTGCTGCAAATTCTACGCAGCTTTTCACAACAAGCTTACTTTCCGCTTTATGGTGGCATTTTTGCTTTATTGTCTGGAGATTATCTCAAAAATGCACTGACCTATTTAGATGAGCCGCTAAAACGAGTGGAAGGAACCCAGGAAAAGGCCCGAATTTTAACGCTGCTGGGCTATTCTGAACGGGCGATCGGCCAATATGATCGAGCTTTGGCGTTTCATCAGCAAGCTTTGGAAACCGCTCGGACTGCGGGCGATCAGCCCTGTGAAATTGCCAACCTGAATCATCTGAGCCGTACTTATTTGGCCCAGAAAGAGTATGCTAAAGCGATTGACAATAGCCAACGGGCTTTAATTTTGACGCGGCAAGTGGGCGATCGATTAGGAGAAGCCAATGCGCTAACCAATTTGGGCTATAGCGAAGTGCTGTCCGCTAAAGAAGAGGATCGAATGGATAGCGATAGCTACGAAATGGCCGTGAATTATCTGGAGCAGGGGTTGCAGTTGGCTGAGAAATTGGGCGATCGGCAGAGCCAATCCCTTTGCTACAACAGCTTAGGCATGGCTTATGTAATTTTAGAACAGCCGCAGCAGGCGATTCCTTGCCTGGAAAAAGGGGTAAAAACCGCTCAGGCATCCGGCGACTTATATCTCCAAGGGTTAAATTTAGCCTATCTTGCTGAAGCCTATTATGGCATCGGCGAACGAGAAAAAGCATTATATGCGGCGTTCCTGGGCATGTATCTACTGGAACAAATTCAGGCGGTTGAGTGGCGACAATCCGCAGCGCTACTTTCGATTTTGCAAGGACAATTAGGGGCAGATTTATTTGAACAACTGCGGCGACAATTGCGCCCGAACCTCATCCCTGTAATTGGCGTGGATGGTTATGATCATCTGCCGACATTACTGGAACAATATCGACGATCGATGGAGGGATAACTGACAATGTTGTCGATCGTATTCCTCTTTTAATTGCCCTACTCATTTTGAAAGAACTGAAAGAAGGGAGCAGAAGCTGTAATTTCTACCCCCTCCTAACTCTTTTCAAATTACAGGGCAATTTGAATTACAGGATAATCGGTTGCCTTAATGAGATTGCCCCATCTCGCTTTCTGTTTGGGCAATCGTCAGCAATGTCTTCAGCACTGAATCAGGATTCAGGCTAATTGAGTCAATGCCCTGTTCAACCAGGAACGCAGCAAATTCGGGATAGTCACTGGGAGCCTGACCGCAAATCCCCACTTTGCAACCTTTCGCTTTGGCCTTTTCGATCACTCGTTTCACCATCACTTTCACAGCATCATTGCGTTCATCAAACAGATGAGAAACCAGCGCCGAATCGCGATCGAGTCCGAGGGTCAATTGCGTCAGGTCGTTAGAACCGATCGAGAAACCGTCGAATACTTCGCTGAACTCATCTGCCAGAATCACGTTGCTGGGCAACTCGCACATCACGTAAATTTGCAAGCCGTTTTGCCCTCGCACTAAACCATGTTTTGCCATCTCGGCCTGCACTTTCTGCCCCTCCTCCGGCGTACGACAGAAAGGAATCATCGGAATCACGTTCGTTAGGCCCATTTCGTCTCGGACACGCTTAAAGGCACGACATTCCAGCCCAAACGCAGCGCTATATTTCGGGTCATAGTAACGCGATGCACCTCGCCAGCCCAGCATTGGGTTTTCTTCTTCCGGTTCAAACTCGCGTCCGCCAATCAGGTTGGCATATTCGTTGCTCTTCAGGTCAGACATGCGCACAACCACCGGCTTGGGATAGAAAGCAGCCGCTAACATGCCGATGCCGGAAGCCAACTTATCGACAAAATACTCGGCCCGATCGTCATACAAGCCTGTAAGCTGGCTAATTTCCCACTTGGCCCCTTTATCTTTGAGCTGGTCAAAGTTGAGTAAGGCCAGGGGATGCACCTGGATGTGGTTGGCAATAATAAACTCGGTTCGAGCCAGTCCCACTCCCTCACTCGGCAGCATCGAGAGGCGGAAGGCTTCCTGGGGATTGCCCACATTCATCAGCACTTTCGTCCGGGTTTGCGGCAGGCGATCGAGATGAATTTCTCGCACTTCAAAGGGCACTAGCCCTGCATAAATGCGGCCTTCATCCCCTTCTGCACAGGAAACGGTGACTTCTTGACCATCTTGCAACGTCTCTGTCGCGTGATCGCAGCCTACGATCGCTGGTAGCCCCAGTTCTCTGGCAATAATTGCCGCGTGGCAGGTGCGACCTCCCTGATTGGTAATGACTGCACTCGCTTTTTTCATGATCGGCTCCCAGTCTGGATCGGTGCGGCCTGTTACCAACACTTCCCCCGCCTGGAACTTGTCGAGTTCACGCACATCCAGGATGACTCGTGCTTTGCCTTGACCGATCATCTCACCAACAGCACGTCCGATCAGTAAAGGTTTGAGGGAGGCGGGATCCGCTTGCAATTGGTAAGTTTTAAGGACGTTACCCGCTTTTTGCGAATGAACGGTTTCAGGACGGGCCTGCACAATAAACAATTCACCCGTTTGACCATCTTTCGCCCACTCAATGTCCATGGGAGTATAGACGCCACGCACGCTGGAATAGTGGTCTTCGATCGTGCAAACCCATTCTGCTAGCTGCAAAATTTCCGCATCATTCAACGCATATTGGCCTTGGTCAAACCGCGAGACGGGTACATTGAGCGTACGTTTGCTGCCGCCAATGTCATAGATCATTTTGATATCTTTGCTGCCGAGCCGCTTGTCCAAGATCGGACGGAAGCCTTTCTTCAGCGTTGGTTTGAACACCACATATTCATCGGGATTAACGACGCCCTGCACCACGTTTTCGCCCAAACCATAAGCAGCAGTAATCAGGGCAGCATCGCGGAAGCCTGTTTCGGTATCGATCGAAAACATCACACCTGAGGTTGCCAGGTCAGAGCGCACCATCTTTTGCACTGCCACAGAAAGAGCCACATCAAAGTGATCGAAATTCTTGATCGTGCGATAGGAAATGGCGCGATCGGTAAACAGGGAAGCGAAGCACATATGACAGGCTGCCAAAACCCCCCGAATTCCATGCACGTTCAGATAGCTTTCTTGCTGTCCGGCAAAGCTGGCATCGGGCAAATCTTCTGCTGTGGCGCTCGATCGAACTGCGACATCGACACCCGTATAGTTACTGCGGCAAATTTCTCGCTCTGGCTCTCGGAACTGATCACAGGCTTCCAGGCTCACCCCATATCGCTCACTCAAATACACATAGGCTTCGATAATGCTATTTTCCAACTCTGCTGGAAAGGGAGTATCAAGAATCAGGGTACGGGCCTGTTTCCCACGTTCACGTAGGTTATCAATATCCTCCACATCCAAATCAGCCAGGATCTGCCGTAGGCGTTCTTCTAACCCTGCTTGCCTCAGAAAGTAGCGAAACGCATAGGCTGTGACCGCAAAACCAGTTGGCACATTGACGCCCTTGGGAGTCAACTGTTGGATCATTTCTCCCAGGGAGGCGTTTTTACCACCCACTAGCCCAACATCTTCAATGCCGACCTGATCAAACCAGAGGACTAGGGCCTGATCTTTAGCAGGTTGAGCAACTTGAGAATCATGTGAAGGATTAACCGTAAACATGAAATTAAACTCCTAATAACCAGATAAAAGCTTGAAATGGCTGGAAAGAAATTGACGAGAGACGCAATCGCTGTGAAACTCGATCGTCCAATATAAAAGTTAAGTTTTAAAACAAATCGATCGATGCTTCTCGAATAGCGATGTGTTTATTGAGTAATCACCATTAATGTCTCTTTAATCAAGCGAAAAAGGGTGCAGAATTTGGATTGATTTCAGATTTACTCAATGAAAGTACATGTAGACAAATGATAGATTTATTGGAAGCTGTTTGATTAAAGCTGAAAACCGCTTAAAATCACTGATTCAGCTCCAAGTGGAGCTGTTTGGAGAGACCGCGAAAATGTCTAGACTCGTGAATTTTTAAAAAGAAAAATTCATGAATACTGCTTAATCTAAGTCGCGAGATTGAACCCCTTATAAATAAATTTAAGTGAATAGACAATGATTTTTCTTCCTCCAGTTGGAGTATCTCAATTGAGATCGAAATCTTTAATCAACTGAGTTTTGAAAAAACCACTGAATTTAGCGAAACTGGAATAACTTAGGATTGTGGATTTAATTAACTCCCATTCCTTAGCGAAGATGAATTCTGTTGTGATGAAGCATCTAGCGCTCTTCAACCTGCCCTCAGACAGTTGACAACTTCAGTGAGCGCTCTCAAAGAAATTGCAACCCATCATCACATCAGATCAATTCGCCTGTTGTGTTAGCGACCCAAACCGCGCTGCTGCTCGATCGTGAATTTAATCTGTGATCATCAATAAAAACCGCCAGAATGGTATCAACTTGTACTGCCAACTCTCCACTTCATGCTTAGATGATTAGTGAGTCATTAGGAGCGGACTGGCGTGAATGCAGCAGATCAGGCGATCGGTTTGACCGTTGCAACGAAGATTGCAGCTGTCGTAACCCTGTTTAAAACCCAATTTCCCGATGCGAAAGCTGACCTTAAACCCTGGGCGAATGACCCTGATACGCGCAATTTGATTGACCCCGACTCGATCGATATTGGTTTCCATCTACCGGGATGGAGTCGGCAGGTGCAAAGCCGCAGTGTTCTAGTGCAGATCCGCTTTTATGAAGATCCACTCCTGGGTTCTCGCAGGGCGATCGGTATCGAAGCCGCAGGCTTTACCCATCTAGGAGAACAATGGCGGCTCTCAACTGTGGAAAATTGGCAGTTTGTTGGCAAAACTGAACCTGCTGAGGCTGTGAAAGATAAGTTAAAGCTGTTTTGTCGCCAGGTGTTTGAGCTGTTTAACCAGTCCGATCGAGAAGCGAACCAGTAGGACAATTGGTTGAGCTGGCCCTGGTTGAACTGGAGGGCAATGCTGGATTGCTGAATAGTGTTTCATGGCTGATACCAGTGCTTGGACACTATGCGCTCTATCGTGCCCTTGGCATAGGATTGTGGCTGGCAAAAGTGAAAGGGCAGTCGATATAGACAGCAATAGAACTGTCCTGTAGGTGATTGGCGTTTGCAGAAATGCGATTTATGGTCTTTTAAAGATGCTCCATGGTGATGGGAGCACTTTTAATGATTTGTCGCCGTTATGGTTTTGATTTCTTTGCGTTCCTCCTCCAACTCGCCACTTCCTGCTGCATCAAACCCGATCGAATCCCGGTTTTCTCCCTGGCTGACTCCCTTGGCCTATGGTTTGGGCTGCTGGTTTGTATTGCCTTCCTACTTTCGGATTCAAGTAACGGGACAGGAAAATTTGCCACATCAGGGGGCCGTCATTTTGGCTCCAACACACCGATCGCGCTGGGATGCCTTGCTGGTTCCCTATGCCGCCGGACGCATGGTGACAGGTCGCGATATTCGGTTTATGGTGACGGCAGATGAGGTCAAAGGGCTTCAGGGCTGGCTGATTCGACGACTCGGTGGATTTCCGGTGAATCCGCGTCAGCCTGCGATCGCCAGCTTGCGCTACGGATTGGAAGTGCTACAAAACCGCGAGATGATGGTGATTTTTCCGGAAGGCGGCATTTTTCGCGGTAAATCTCTGCATCCCCTCAAGCCTGGTTTAGCCCGATTAGCTCTGCAGGCGGAAGCTAGCCAACCCGACTTAGCGGTCAAAATCGTCCCCATTCACTTGGATTACAGTCAAGAAATTCCTACCTGGGGCTGCAAGGTGAAGATCTCGATCGGTCAACCGTTGCAAGTAGCTGACTACAATCAAGGCGGCATCAAACAGGCTGCTCAAGTCCTAACGGATGATTTGGCCGATGCGATCAATCAACTTGCGGAAAATGGTACCTCTCATCCCGATCGGTTAGGCAATTTATCCTCCCCTATCCCGGCCCCAGCCCAACCGACGCCAGAAGCTTCCTCAGAGCTTTCAACAGATCCTTCAACCCTCGCAATCTAACAGGGCTGATTCTTCTTCCGGGTCTAGGTCGATCGATGGCTCTTCCAGCATGGGAAGATGCACAGTCAGTACCGTCCAGCCATCGCGGCTATCTGCTGCAATGCAGCCCTGCAACGTTTCCACCAGCTTCTTGATCAGCGCTAGCCCCAAGCCCGTGCCACCCTGCTGCCAGGGATCACTTTTAGGAATGCGATAGAACTTCTCAAACATGCGTGGAATTTCAGTTGCTGGAATGTCTGCTTCGTTGCTGATCGTGAAGGTCGCAATATCGATCGCCGCAGCACATGGCTTTTGCAGATGCAGGTGATAGTGGGTTGGATCAACGGCGGCCTGATATCGCACCCCTAACTTGATCGATCGATCCGGTGAGGTATATTTACAGGCATTATTCAGCAGCTCTGCCAGAATGCGCTCCAGGCTCTTGCGATCGGAAAAAATGGCAGGCGTTTCATCCGGCAAATCGACCTGCAGATGCTGTTGCCGACTTTGGGCACGTGATAGGAATGGGGTAATAATCCCAGGCAGCCATTCCTGGAGTTGAATCGGTTCCGGCGCAACCCGGTAGGATTCATTTTCAAGGCGTTGTAGATCCAGCAAGTCGTTGATCAGCTCGGTTTCGCGACTACACTCAGCCTCCAAAATTTGCAGATAGCGCTGGTGCCGTTCCGGATTGGGCGCAGTTCGCAACATGTGGATCGCCATTTTAATATTCGACAGGGGCGTGCGCAGCTCGTGAGATACCGTGCTCAAAAAGTCATCCTTCAACTGATTCAAGCGCTCCAGGGTTCTCACCTCTTCCTGCACCTTGGCATAGAGGCGGGCTTGACGAATGGCGATCGAACATTGGTTGGTCACCTGCTTCACCAAGCGAATATCCTGCTCGCTAAAGAAATGGCTGGAGTCATCAATCACCCAAAGGTCACCAATTACCCCTTGATCATCCAAAATCGGGCAGGTCAACGTTGCTACTGTGCCGCGTTCCGGATTGGGCGTGAGAGAACAGAACTGAAACGATTCACCTCGGAGCAACTGATCGTAGAGTTCTTGCGCCCCCGAAAATTTGACAACCTTCCCTTGGTAGGGAGAGAGGAAACTGGTGTATTCGTAACAGGTTGTTGAAGTGCCTTGTTCCAGGTCATACAGCGAGGCATTACAGGCTTTGACCTTCATGACGATCGCCAGCTCTCGAATTGCCGCTTGCAGAATCAAGTCCACATCCAAGCTGTCGCGCACCCGATCGGTAATACGCTTCAGGGTTGCCTCAAATTCATAGGCTTGCTGCAACTGCAAAGTTCGAGCTTCGACCTCACTTTCGAGGTGATCATTCAAGTGTTGAATTTCATGGTGCAGTTCAGAGTGATGGATGGCGATCGCCAGTTGGGTTGTGAGCTGCTCCAGCAAGTTAATTTCACTCGTTTGCCAATGACGAGTACTGCCACACTGGTGAACTGACAAAACGCCCCAGAGCTGGCCATCTCGCAGAATGGGAATTGCCAGCCTTGCCTGAGCTTGAAGGACATCTGGAAAAGTCAACGGCTGATCAGGGAACAGTTGTTGATCAGGACATCGGGCACTGCAATTGTCTATAACCTCATTGCTGCCCTGGCTATACCAAACGAACCGCTTTCCCTGCCAGAAGTGAGGAAATGCAGCACCCAAGCAAGGCTGCCAAGCGCTATCTATAGACTCAGCCACAACGCCGATCTGCTCTTCTTCCTCTGCTCGCTCAATTAAAACGCGATCGGCCTTCAAAAATAGGCGGATTTCCGTTACCGCGACATGCAGAATATAAGCCAGATCGGAAGATTGAAAAACCTGAAGCGCAATTTTGTTAATTAGCTTTTCCCGCTCCAGCTGCTGAATCAGGGAGGTCTCTGTTGGCTCCCGTCCTGCTGCAAAACTTGGTTTAAAGCCGGTTATCTGAGCAGCATCAATTGCCTGCGACTGACGAGGTGCTGGAGTCGCAGATTCACGTGGCAGAAAGCCAAGCGCTTTGTCCTGTTCAGGAGAATTCATGCAAGTACAGGTTGAAAGACGGAATTAAAACGGAATGACAAGCAGCAAAATCGCCCCTTACTAAACCAGATTGCTACCAGGAAATCTCTAGCATAGAGAATCACGACAGGGATTAAGGACCATCCAGAACAACCAGACCCTATTTCAGGTTCTACATCATTGATTGCGAAGAAGCCCTAAAGCAAAGACAGAGAAGAGTATAGAGTCTTCCGTCAGATTACCGAAGATTTAATCATAACAACAACCCAAGAAATACGGGGATCTCCGCGAATTTGGGTAAATTAGATTCAAGATTTCGCATCAATCAGAAGCTTAACCCGCAGGCAAACGCCAAATTCTCACAGATTGATTGCATTTGATTCAGGAAGAATACTGAAATTCCCAAGTCTGACCTCACTTAGCAGGCGGCGGGTAGGGTTTGTAGAGGGGGCGCTGCTGATCGTCAAATGGCTGCGGCAAGTGACTTGTCCCGAGCGAGGACAGCAGCCTGGGGAAAGGACTAAGCGTTTTTCTCAGCCCCGTAGTATGCTATGCCATCCTCTGATGCAGCAACGCCTTACGGAAGCCCCGCTAATGCTGTATTTAAATCTACACGCTCTCCAGGCTGTGGCTCAAGCAACTTTGTTGAGAGTTGTTGCTGCGCTAGCTGCTGGCAAAATTCGGCTGATCCACCTTTCGCCCGCAACACAGACAGTAAAATTCCTTCAAACCGAACATCTCCCCCAGCAGCAGTCGGCAAAATCACGCGAGGCTGGAGCATTTGTGCAACTTCGATCGCCGTTTGAGATCCTTGAATGATTGGTCCAAGCAGCGGAATGGCCAGATCGACGATCGGCGTAATTACCACATCTACGGGTGCAAACTGCTGAACTTGAGCAGAGTGATAGCCATGCGGCTCGTAATAAAGTTTGGTATGGGCAGCATTGTCAGTCAGGACATAGCCATTTTCGACTAGCAATGGACCGATCGGCGAACCCGGAACTGCCTGCAACGTCAGGTCACCTACCGTTGTTGCTTCACCAGGAGCCAGGGCCGTCACATGAGCATAGCCTAACCCCTGCACCACCTTGGCTGCATTCGGGGAGGCAATCACCGGAATGTTGCGATCGAGCTGCCGTAACGTTGGCGGATGGGCATGGTCCTCTAGTCCTTGAGACAGCAGAATCAGATCGATCGCTTCTGGGATCGGTTTTTCGATCGTCCGCTCACTTTTAAATAACCAGGGCAGATTGCCAAACACCAGCGGACCGACCAACCAGGGATCCAGCAAGATTCTTTGCCCACCCATTTCGATCAGCCACGAATTACTGTCTAACCAAGTCAGATGCATGACTATTCCCACCAGAAACGCAATTTAATTGTAACGAAATGTAACCGCCACTCTCTTCGCCGCTGCTGAATAAAATCCCAAGATTTGAGGACAATCGCCAGTCCGGCTATACCATGCTATAAACCCCTCTGCTCACACCGCTTAAGCCAATCAGAAAGACGATCGCTATGGATATCCGGGCCACTCTTGAAGCCAATCACATTCGCTTCGTGCGGATCTTGTGGTGCGATAACGCTAATGTGATTCGGGCCAAAGCCTTCCACGTCGGATTCCTAGAAGAACACCAACATCATGGCATTAGCCTCTCGATCGCCCAGCAGGCCATTCCTGTTATGTATGATGCGGTTGCCCCGGAAAGCGGCTTGGGTCCAGTTGGCGAAGTCTGGCTAGTGCCCGATTGGTCTACATTGAACGTCCTGCCCTATGCCCCCGGTCATGCCCGCACGATCGGCAATATGATGCAAAACGGCGAGCCCTGGCTGCTGTGTCCTCGCAACTTTTTGCAGCGCGTCTTAGCCGATGCTGCCTCCGAGGGATTACAGATACAGGCCGCTTTTGAAAATGAATTTTATCTGCTGCGTCTTACCGAAACGGGATTTGTTCCAGTTGACGAAACCGTGTTTGCCGCCTCATTCGGTATCGATTTAAACCGGGTTGTAATTGACGAGATTGCTGAAGCACTCCTGAATCAGGACATTCCCGTGGAGCGTTACTATCCAGAGGCAGGACCGGGCCAGCATGAAATTTCGATCCGCTATGCTGAAGCGCTTACCGCTGCCGATCGCCAGATTGCCTTTCGAGAAACTGTGCGAGGCGTTGCGCTCAACCATCAGCTGCGGGCTGCCTTTTTGCCCAAACTATTTGAAGATAAAGCGGGCAGTGGCTGTCATCTGCATTTGAGTCTGTGGCAAAACGGGGAAAATCTCATGCCCGATCCACAGGGGCAACTCAGTCCGATCGCCCGTCAATTTGTCGCCGGAATTTTGCACCACCTGCCTGCGCTGATGGCCTTAACCACGCCGAGCACCAACTCCTATCGTCGCTTGCAGCCCCACTTCTGGAGCGGAGCCTTTCGCTGTTGGGGGTTTGATAATCGAGAAGCAGCAATCCGGGTGCCGACCAATCCTCAGTTGCCCAGCCCTACCCACATTGAGCTGAAAACGATCGATGCTTCGGCCAATCCCTACCTGGCTTTGGGCGCAGTGATTGCAGCCGGACTGGATGGTATTCGGCAGCAGCGATCCCTGGCCGACCCTATGGCGATCGATCCAGGTTACTTATCGGATCTGGAACGGCAGCAGCAAGGTATTGATCGATTACCCACCCATTTAGGAGAAGCGATCGGTCATCTGATGGGCGATCAACTCCTCCTCGATATGTTAGGGCCAGGTTTAGCCCAGGCATTTCTGGCAGTGCGTAAAGCTGAGTGGCAGGCCATGCGGGAAATGACTTTAGAAGCAGAAGCCAAACTGCTCTGGCAGCGCTACTGAGTGATAACTTAAACACCCAATTTTAAGGTTCACCTAGATGTTTTGCTTATAAACACCTGTCGGGGGGTGACGCCCCCCAATGCTTTAATGGCATAATGTGTTATGTAGATGCACCCTGATGGTTGGGAGAGTTCGCAAATGGCTCTCCCTTTTTTGATCCCTCAACACTTATCTATCTCTTGTTCATCTCGTGGCGCTTCTACAGAAGATTGGAGCGGCGTTGAAGCAGGGTGGTTAAAACTCAATGCCTCATTATAATCTTGCCGATTCGGTTGCACTAGCGTACGGTTTGAGGGAATTGCTCCGCTGATGTAAGGCTTTCATGATGGGTCTATGGACTTTGTGGCTCAGAATTGAGAGGCTAAAGAAGAATCATTGTTCTCCACCTCCACTCCAACCGCCAGCTCCCATGGTTTCCACTTCTGACGATCGGCCCATTGATCGGCCTACCGAGGGTATCAGCACCCCCAATCCATTGACGTCCCTCCCTTTTGAACCTGCTTTTGAAAGTTTGGGCGATGATTATTTCGATGTCGTCGCGGCAGCAGAATTTCCACGCCATATTCTCCGGTTTCGCAACGATCGGATTTTGCCCCTGCTCAGCCTCGATCCGGGTCAAGTGAGCGATGAAGACTTTGTTGTGGCCTTTGGTCAGTTTTGCGATCGGCAACCTCTATTGGCCATGCGCTATCACGGCTATCAGTTTGGCGAATACAATCCTGCGTTGGGAGACGGGCGTGGCTTCCTCTATGGGCAGGTACGCGGCACCGATGGCGAACTCTATGACTTTGGCACCAAAGGATCTGGCACGACTCCCTATTCCAGAACTGCCGATGGGCGGCTGACGCTAAAAGGGGGCGTGCGCGAAGTGTTGGCGGCTGAAATGCTGCATCGATTAGGCGTGCGAACCTCTCGCTGTCTCAGCCTGATTGAAACTGGAGAACAGCTCTGGCGGGGCGATGAACCTTCTCCCACCCGTTCCTCTGTAATGGTGCGGTTTTCGCGATCGCATATTCGATTTGGCTCATTTGAGCGGCTGCATTATTTGGGCCGCAAAGATTTGATTCAAAAACTGCTCGATCATGTGATTCAGATTTATTACCCCCATTTGCTGAATCAACCTGATGCCTATCTCCGTTTCTACACAGAGCTAGTGCAGCGGATTGCAGACTTGACGGCACAATGGATGTCGGTCGGTTTTTGCCATGCGGTTCTCAATACTGACAATATGTCGGTTACAGGCGAAAGTTTCGATTATGGTCCCTATGCGTTTATCGATAAATTTAATCCTCAATTCACTGCCGCCTATTTCGACTATTACGGACGCTATTGCTATGCCAATCAACCCGATGCTTGCCTCTGGAATCTGCAAATGTTGCAAGCCCCGCTGAAAGGCATTCTGGATCCGTTTGCGATGGAAACAGCTCTGGCAGAATTTGAGCCTTGTTATCAAACTGTTTATCGGCAGCGCATGTTGCGCAAATTGGGTTTTGAAGTCGGAATTGATCAGGTGCCGATCGAAGTTGCAGATGAGTTATTGAAACGCACCCTACAATTACTCTGGGAAAGTAAGGTTGGCTATCACGACTTCTTTAAAGCGTTACGGCAACAGTTTAGTCCAACTTGGCGATCGGATTTTCACGCCATTTCCGCTGAACTGTTTGATCTTGCAGATTTATCGGATGGGGCGACAGCCTGTTTTGAACAGTGGCAACAGTTTTATCAGCAAGTGTTNGCAAAGCCTAGCGGAAGCGGAAATGGATACAGTCGCTCAACGCTTGCGACAGCATAACCCCTTGACGGTGATTGTTCGACCTGAAATTGAAGCAATTTGGCAGGCGATCGATCAGGAAGACAATTGGACTCCGTTCAATGAGCTGCTGGAAAGCATTTGGAATGCGGTTGAGGATTAGTTTTGAATTTTTCCAATATGCAGAAACCTGATTACAGCTAAGAACGACTGTGATTAGATCAGTGACATAGACGTAATTACGGTTTCAGCTCTAGTCCTTCCACAAGGTTCAGCACTTTGGCAGTCAGCAATGTTGACTGTTCCATAGGTTAGACTGACACGCTGGTTCACAAAGGTATCTGGATCGCAAACGTCAAATACTGCTCCCACTTCATAACTTGTACCACTATCATCCACCAGGGTGACGTAGCACATCAGATCGCCGCTGCTCATACTGGAAACCGTAGCAATTTCTGGTAGTCCCTGAACCAGGAAAGTGGAGGGATTGAAATGATCGACAGTTGGGCGAATGCTACCTCTGTGATCAGAAACCTGGGCCGCTTCTGCTGTAGGCATGAATGAAAAACAAGCTAAGGTAAGCACCAGATTTGGAATAATGGTTAAGTGAGCTTTACCATGCTGAACATTCATCCACTTGTGTAACATTGCTGGATTATTCATTACGGTTTCTTAAACCTCTCAAAAATATTGCAAAAGAAAACTTGAATTTAGAGATTACTTTAGCATGATCTTGAAGAAGCTGAAAGGCTAAATTAGAGTCGAATTATCCAAACACATTGATGACTATTACATGATAATTTCAACCTCAGCTTAATAGCGTCTAATTTAGTGATTGAATTAACATTGCCGTGGAATTTTTGATGGGAATCGAAAAGCAACCGTTTCCAGTATTTCTGTTGCGATCGGTCTGTTTCTGTCCTTGACGGATATGGAGACTTTGCTTCTACAAGCCTGGAACATTGGCACCAACTTTATAAAACAAGGTGGGAAATATTTCGGGTGCCAAACCAAATGCCAACAGCGTCATAAACATGATGGCTAAACTGATCACAAACACTACTCCAGCGAGTGCGATCGTCCGTCCTAACCGAAAGCGATCGGGGTCTTGCAGGGCCATATTCTCTAACATCCTCAACTAATTCAATTGCTGCAAATTTGCCAATTGTTCTGGGCTGAGATTCACCTGAATTTCCAGACGCTGTAACTCATCCCGCACAATTAAAACCGTTCGATCGCCCGTTTTTTCGATCGCTAGCTGCGGCTGCGCAATTTTCACGGTTTGATAGACAACCTGCGGCAACGCCACCCGAATGACTAGATTGGCTTGTGATTGGGGATAGATATAAAGCTCCTGCTGGAGATGGTTGAGCTCCAGTTTTTGGGGCGTGGTGTTCCGCTCATCCGGCGTTCCCGGTTTCTTCCAGTAGAGGGTGATCCCACGAATTGCAGGAGTGGCAATCGCAAATTCCTCATCAAACCGCTGAGGATCCCAATTGAGATCTTGAACATTGCCCGTTTCTGGAATGAGGCGCTGTCGCCAGGTCACGGTTTTGCCATTCAAACTGCCCCACCATTGGCTGATCGTCGCAAAATTCTCAGCATTGTTGGCTTCAGTGCCACCTTGTTGCCAAATTGTCTTGACCTGCATCACTTCATCTCCATCACGTTCGCTGCATGGCCCAATTGGAAGAGCTAAGGCTAGCCTAACCCAGCTTATGCTAAGAGAGGGCTAAACTGAACGATTTCTTGAGATTTCATGGATTTGCCGATCGTCTACCACCCCGACTACGTTGCACCCTTGCCGCCCGGACACCGCTTTCCGATGGAAAAGTTTCGGCTGCTGCATGAACTGCTCATTGCTGATGGAGTTGCGCATCCCAGCCAGATTCATGCGCCAGACCTGCCACCATTAGATTGGATCGAACTGGTGCATACCCCGGACTATGTGCGCGATTACTGCGAAGGAACACTCGATGCAAAAGCCCAACGTCGCATTGGCTTACCCTGGAGTCCGGCTCTGGTGAATCGTACCTGTATTGCGGTAGGTGGCACTATTCTCACCGCTCGACTGGCCCTTCAGCATGGCTTGGCCTGCAATACCGCAGGAGGCACCCATCACGCTTTTCCCAGCTATGGATCAGGCTTTTGCATCTTCAACGATATGGCGATCGCTGCCAGGGTTTTGTTGGCTGAAGCAGCGGTAAGCCAAATTCTGATTGTTGATTTGGACGTGCATCAAGGGGACGGCACAGCGCTGATTTTTGAGGATGAGCCGCGCGTCTTCACTTTTTCAATGCATTGTGACATCAACTTTCCGGGCACCAAGCAGCGCAGCGATCTCGATGTGCCTTTACCCGAAGGCATGGAAGATGAAGCCTATTTGCAGACTCTAGCGGACTACCTGCCTGATTTGCTGGCACAAGTGCAACCCGATCTGGTGTTTTTCGATGCAGGCGTGGATGTGCATATCGGCGATCGGCTGGGAAAATTGGCGTTGAGCGATCGGGGGCTACTCTGCCGAGAAATGCAGGTTTTAAGCACTTGCCTTAGTCAGGGATATCCGGTGGCCTGCGTGATTGGCGGTGGTTATGCGGATGATATGCGATCCCTGGTTTATCGGCATTCCATTCTGCATCGAGTAGCGAGTGATTTGTATCGGCAGTATGGGTGAATGGGTGAATGGGTGTGGCTTTCTTGATGACAAAGCACTGTATATTGTGGTAGGGACGGCTTGACCTACTCAAAACTTAAAACTTTCAATTCAAGGTTTATGCGATTTAAGCAGCGACGTAATTCTTCTATGCCAGCCCTCAATCTAGTGCCGATGCTAGATGTGTTGATGGTGGTCTTGACCTTTTTCATTATTGTCTCGATGACCCTGACAACTCAGAACGGACTTGAAGTGCAGTTGCCGAGCAATGAAGAATCTGCTCCTACGAATGCTGAACCCAAGGTCGCGATCGTTCAGTTGGATCCGCAAGGGAAAGTTTTGTTTGACGATCGGCCTACCTCAACAGCAGAACTGAAAGGACAAGTTAAGGAATTTTTGTGGCTCAATCCAAAAGGCAGCGTTGTTCTGCAAGCGTCAGAAAAGCTGCCCTATGAGCAGGTGATCAGTTTGTTAGGCGAAATGAAAGAAGCAGGTGGCGAACGAGTTTCGTTGGCGATCGAATAAATCAAGCCTGAACGAAAAGGTTCTATCCAACGACAAAATTACCCATTGTTGAAGGGAATTGTAGCCATGAAATCAAGAAGAACGATCATTAAAGTAAAAGTCAAATGAATGATGAGTATACTTCTTAAAAGCGATCGAGCTGATTTGATAACAGAACCGAAAGCAAGCTGAGCGATCGACCAATTTCTCAGCCGATCGCCTTTGTATATGCACTAACGCACCAAGACGGACATGTATTTGCCTTCGAATGGAGCTGGAATGATCGGCGTAAATTTGACGCGATCGGTTGCAATCCGCTTCACGTAAAATTCGTTAATCGTGTGCAAAACTTGTTCTCGTGTGCCAATGATCCAGATTTGCGATTTATCGGTATGCGACTTGTCACCAAAAGGGGGCAGCAGTTCGTTGAACTCTGTAGACATGATCTTTTCCCTCACTGAGGTTAGGTTTGTGGAGAAGAAAAGCCCAAGGTATGACTATCCAGACATCGCTAAATTGCTGAAGATCGATTAAGATCGCAGCAATCTGGCTCTCTGTTGCAAGCAGAGGTCTAGAGAGCTGGCTATGAGTGCTCTTAACACTTATAGTCAGCGCCATACCTTGAACCGATCTACTGGTTGTCTTGTTAATCGGAAAAACCAGTGTTGCTTAGCATAGAACAAAGTTCAGCGACACACAAGCGTATTCAAGTGTTTGTCAATATTTTGTGACGGTTTCAAAAATCCTGGTTCCAATCTAGAGGGTGTAACTGGATTGGGAGTAGCGACAAATATTAGTGCAAGTGTCTCAAAAATGCTTAGCACTTCCTCCGTGGCAGTATGAAGAATAGATAAAGGTATCTGCATAACCCTACTGATGGAGATTAATATCAAGACAAAATCTGTGCGATTTGAGTTACGAGATGTTTTATGCAGACGAAGTTCTTCATAAAACTCTTGTGGAGGATGTTATGTGGAGTGGATTCTTCATAAAGTCCGTTTCAGGGGTGTTATGCAGAATCAATTTCTTCATAAAGCTCTTTACAAGGCATTCGCACCGATTTGGGTCTTCATAACACCTCTGATATGGGATCTTATGAAGAAAAGTAGGAGGGATTTCACTCTAATAACAAGTTATACTGCTCGTTTTTTGGTTGGGGCGCAATCGGAGGTTATTTGTTAGTACTCAAGTTTTCTAAAAATAGAATCCCTCAAGCAGTGAAAGTTATCCTCAAAGTGCATTTATGCTAATTTTTCTAGCCCTGCTCGCTGTATTGATAGTCGTTATTGCTTATCGCAGGTATAGAGTACGGCCATCTATTCCGCCTCACTCACCAGTTAGACCTGAAAGAGTAATTTCTCAATCACAAAGCAGTTCGTCTCGTTCACCAGTTAGACTAGAAAATGAACAGGCTATGTCCTCTAAAGTTCCTTCAGATTACGCTCAACTGAGTAATTTTCTAGCCGCGCAACGCTGGAAGGAGGCAGATGACGAAACAGCCAGAATTATGCTGAACATTTCAGGAAGAGAGAAAGATGGTTGGTTAGATCAGCAATCCATTGCTAAGTTTCCTTGTACTGCTCTCGATACGATCGATCTGCTTTGGATGCAACATTCTCAAGGTCGGTTTGGATTTACGCCGCAGAAAAATATTTGGTTAGAGTGTGGTGCTCAAGTTAATTACGAAACTGAGTGCCGTTTAGGAAATCGGGTTGGATGGTTTACAGATAGTAGCGGTTGGCTTTGTGTGTCTAAAGAGAATCAAATTTTTAATCTGACAGCTCCTCCGGGGCATCTTCCTCTACTTTTCTTAGCTAAAACAGGGATTTTGCTTAGATGGATGGGTCGTGTGGAAGCGATGCAGTCTGCACTAGCAGCAAGGTTTTTAACCTGTTCATCAACTGAATTACAAGACCAGCAAAGTCTTCAGCAGGAAAATATTCAAGCTAAATATGAACAAGGGTTAAATTTACTCAACTCTAGGCAATATGCAGCCGCGTTAGACCTTTTTAATGCTTTAAATCAGTCTATGCCGGAATTTGCTGAGGCTTTCCATTGTAAAGGGTTAGCTCTCGGAAACTTGGGAAGACATGAAGAGTCCTTAGCCGCATTTGAAACTGCATTGCGACTCAATCCAACTTTTGATGAGGTTTGTTTATAGAAACCGAGATTCTGCTCTCTATAATCTGGGACGGCTTGCAGAAGCAGTGGAGTCCTACAATACGCTTCTTGCTTCAAACCCAGACTACGCCTATGGATATTATCGAAAAGGAATTCTGCTTGATGGGTTAGGACGCTATGAAGCAGCATTGGAATCACTTCATCGGGCAATTCAATTACAGCCGAACTTTGCCCCATTTCACCTTAGTCAAGGAATCGTGCTTGACCATCTTGGGCGATCGGCAGAAGCATTACAGGCACTAAACGAGTCATTAAGATTAGATCCTAGCTCTCCTCAAGCTCAAAATAGCTGGCGTATTATAATGCAAAAGCTTGGGGGTGTTGTATGAGCGTTGGCAACTATCTCTCCAAGCGCAGCAGGGCCGCTGCATAACAATTCAAATGCAGGCGGACGGTTGAAAGCCGCTGGTGCTGAGTTCGAGGTGATCTGCCGCTGCTGATTTGAAACGTTAGCCCGCTTTATTAAGTTTCAGAGTCACACTCAATCTTTACCTTTATCCGCTTTATGCCTTCTAAAAAATCCTCTATAAATCTAAGAAGCCAGATCGATAACTCCATGCAGGGTTACTTGGCTGGTAATGCTATATGTGTTGTCTCTATTGCTTTAATCCTTACCGGTTTTGCTACATCAGCTCTGGCACTTTCTGTGCATAGAAATGCATTCCAATCACAAAGTGCTGGAATTGCTCAATCTTCTGTTGAAGATGCTACAAGATATCACAATGATCGTGGTTTGGAACTGCTTAGAGATTCTCAATTTCAAGAAGCAATAAAAGAATTTAGCCGTGTTATTGAACTAGATCCATACTACGCTCAGGCTTATCTTTGGAGGGGTATAGCACATCGGAGGGCAGGAGACTATCAAGCTTCAATTCAAGACATCTCCACTCAAATCCAAGTCGATCCATTTAGTGCTGCTTACTACGAGAGAGGGCTAACTTACCTTGCATTAGGTGAGACTCAGAAGGCTTTCGATGATTTCAACCAAGCAATTAGTGAGGGGTCTAGGGATTATGAGTGGATTGCTGATTCATATCGTCAACGAGGATTAATTCGTAAAGAGCTTGGAGATAGAAGTGGAGCTATCGAAGACTTTCAAGAAGCTCAGGAAATTTACAGCAGACTTAGGTTAACTTCTACTCCTGAATATGAGAGCCTTCTTCGTGAACTTGGACTCCTAGAGCAATAGACGAAGTTGTCGGATACAGCTTGATGCAATCGAGGGGAGGTTTAGCTTAAAAATGAACAGTTTAAGCTGATCGGTGAGGCACAGGCTAACATAGCCTCTGAGGAGGACGGGGTCAAGTAGCTTTTCAGACTTTTCTCCATGAGCATCGTTGCTCTCGGAACTTGAACAAACAAGTCTGACTTGATTCTGAGATGAGTACTTCTCTGTACTCTTCAACATCAAGCATTCCTAATATTTCACGTTTATTTTCTATTCCATTCGTTCCACTTATCTATTCACAAACTTAAATCTTCTCGCTTGCAGATTTATTCAGCAAGAAATTTCACAATTGGAGAACCCTTTCGCTTCAATGCCGCTACATATTTCGCTTCATCGTATGCTTCTCGGTTCTTCCAGCAGCGAAACAAAACCCGTATCCACTTGAATGCTAATGAACGCATTGCCGCAGGATGCGAATTGCCCTTGGCTCTTTGCATGCGATAATACGCTTGCGCCCATACACAATGATGCCGACTCTGATTTGCCCACTCCACAAACGTCTGTCGCAAGAAAATTGGACAACTCCAACGCCAATGCACCCAGTTCTTCTTGCCACTGCTCTCTTTGACTGGCGCAATGCCGAAATAACACATCATCTGCTGGGCATTGTCAAAACGCGATCGGTCTTCGCCAAAAGCTGCCAATAATCGAGGGGCGAGATGTTCTCCAGCTCCAGGAAGAGCGGCAAACCAAGCTGCATCAGGAAATGCTGCGAAGCACTCATCGATTTTGAGCGTTAATTCTGTCAAGCGCACCAGCAACGGCTTTAACTGACCGATTAAGGTTTGTACTAAGCTGACCGACAGCTAGAGTGCATAATAAGAATTGGAACCATATCTCCAAGCTTGTGATGCCTGTTTCACCATATTTGAGTCCAACCCAAAAAGAAAATCTCCAAACCGTCGTGCGAGAGGGGAACGACCCGCATCAACGCCAACGGGCACTCATGTTGCTATTGAGAAATGATGGGAAAACCTATGAGGAAATCAGTGCGTTCATCGGATGTTCCTACCGCAGTGTGGCCCATTGGTGTGTGCAGGGCAACCCAGAGGATTTGGAGAGTTTGAAAGATCAACGACGGCATGGGAATTATCGAAAAGCAACACCTGAGTACATTGAGCAATTATTGCAGGTGGTTGAACATCCTCCTGCTGACTTGGGCTATGAGTTTGGCCGTTGGACAACAGCCCGTTTAGCAACGCATTTGGCGAAGGTGACGAAGATTCAATTGAGTAGTCGGCAAGTAGAACGGATATTGAAGCAAAAAAAGTACGGCTACCTCTGGGCTAAGTCGAGTCTAGAGGATCTGCAAG
>LUGL01000055.1 GCA_002796835.1 Elainella saxicola E1
TTGAACATGGGGAGTTGATGCGATGGTTATGTCAGCATCACTGGTCTTGGGTGATTCGAGCGAAATCTGATCTCAACATCACCTTATCGACAGGTCAAACCACTGCGGTTTCCCAGTTACTGCCCCCGCAAGGAGAGGCTTATTTATTTCCGGATGTCACTGTAGTGCAAGACATTGAGTGCCATTTAGCCACTGCTCATCTAGTCCTCGCAGATGAAGCATGGGCCGTACTCACCAATGAACCTGCTTCATTACAAACGTTTGCCCTCTATGGTCAACGCTTTGGGGGCATAGAACCGCATTTCAAGGATTACAAGTCGGCAGGTTTTGAGTTGATCCGTTCTCGTTTGCGAGGTGCTTCTGCCCTAAATTGTCTATTGATGTTGCTGGCTAGTGCAACGTTGATTGCAATTTCAATTGCGGTGATAGTTACTCAGGAGGGCAGACGGAAATGGCTGGACTGGCACAGTCAACGGGGACTGAGCTTTTTACAGTTAGGGTTACGTGAGTTGAAACGCTTATGTTATCAACAGCTTGCGATTCCCAGACTCGCTATCTTACCAACTTGGAGTCCTCAAGTTGCCTATGCATCGTTGAAGAAACGAGAACGCATAGAGACACGTATTGAGTTCTCTCGGGTCACTGTTTTCCCTGCGTAAGCCGCCAAAAAGTTTTCTGCACCACTAAGCCTAATTCTAACTGCAAGAGATGATATTCAGGATAAGGTGACTGGCTTTGAAAGTGGCGCAGACGATTATTTGACTAAACCTTTTCGGTTTGAAGAACTGCTAGTGCGAATACGGGCACGTTTACGCTCTATGGTCGCAGCAAACACACAAGCGGAGTTCATCCTGCGGCAGCAAGATATTGTGCTAGACTTTCGTACTCACAAGGTTAAAGTAGGCAATCGTCCCGTTGAACTATCTGCTCGCGAATTTACGATGCTAGAAGTGTTTATGCGCTGTCCAGGACAAGTGGTGAGCCGAGAGCAGTTACTTAGCTCGGTTTGGGGCTACGACTACGATCCAGGATCCAATATTGTGGATGTGTATGTGGGTTATCTGCGAAAGAAGGTGGGTAGTGAATGGATTGAAACAGTACGCGGGATAGGTTGCCGTTGGAAACTGTGAGGACTGTTACCAATTAATTGATTGCTTAATGCTAGTCAAGAGAGACTCTACGACTGACCTATTTCATGAAGCCTTTTTTGGATGATAGAGTTAGCCTCTAGTTTTAATCGATCTAGATTCTCATCCACACCAATTCTGGACAGAGCTCCTTCTTGCTTCCAAATACGACCATTCACATCTTGAACCAGCAACAAATAATCATGGGATTGCCCCCAAGATGTCGTCACTGCTTCCTTCGTAACTTGATCAAAACTATTCAATGCTTTAGAAGAAGCCATTAAAGATATAGTATGTTCTCCATCTACCGGAAAGGGATAAGGAAATTCAGAAATTTCTCTGTTGATGTGACGAGTCTTATCTCCGCCCTCTTGAGTTTGAGTTGCATTCGTCATCTCCTCTGATTGCTTTTCTTTGTCAGTAAGTGAAGAGATAGTTAACGGCAACTCAAAAAGGCGACCGTTGTCATCATAAGCAACTAGCAAGGCTGATCCTTGAATGATATTTGGAGTTTTACTTTGATTGTTGATAGAGAATAGCGCGTATACCCTTGAACTGTCTTCTTCTAAATATTCCTTCTGTAATTTTTGTAGTTTTTCTGCAATGTTCTTGGCTGCTTCCTGATTTTTTTCATTTGTGAATTTGCCATTATAATATTTGATTTTTGACTCAAATGCAGCCTTCATCTCGGTGATGATTTTTTTCCTTGCTTCCGTTGGAGTGATTGTCATATCATCATCAGAATCTCTCGCTGATTGTAGCTCCTGCATCAAATCCCAAAGCTGGGTATCTATAGTACTTGGAGCATTGCTATAAACTCTATATAAAGCATTACTTAACTCAGATAGATCAGATGGGATAAGCTGAACATTAGGATTCATAACGGCCAATTTAGGCTGTTTTTGTTGAAAATCTTGAACACTTATAACAATCCCGATCAGCGAACCCACGAGTGAGATCGCACCAACAACTCCCGCAGTCTTAAGCCATGAGGGCCAATGAAAACGCCCTGTAGTCAAACCTTTTCGAGAAGATGGACGATCGCCATTAACTTGAGTAGAATCTATAGTCATTGTTTCAGTAGCAGGGATATCGGTATTCATATTGTTCACCATGTTTTTCAGTAGACAGATCGAGTAACAAGGAAAAGTCCGATTGAGCAAGGTTCGCAGCAGTTTAACAACCAACAAAGATACTCACGTTATGATATCTTTAAAGTTTTATTGTCTTACCCCTCAACACTACTAATATTAATCATGAATATACATTCCGATAGTACCCGAAAGGGGTATTTCTACTTATGGCCTAACTAATTCCCTTTGTTCTAAAGGGTGAAGTTTTGTGCCTTCATTAGGTGGATGAGCTGAAAAAAGTTGAACTTTGTCTAAGATTTCAGGAATTGCTCCGATCGGATGAGTAGTATCAAGCAGGACTATCATCGTCCACTTTACTCACTGGGCACCTCCCACACTTCCCTATGACAACCTCCAACTCCGACAATCGCAAGCTGCTTTCAGTCCTGTGCCACGGCTCCTCTCTGTTTAGCTGGGCTTTAGCCTCCGTGGGTATTCCGATCGCCGTCATGCTGCTGAGTGAAGATACCGTCGTCAAAGCAAATGCCAAAGAGTCGCTTAACTTTCAACTCAATATGCTGATCTACTGGATCATCTGCTTCGTCTTGATGTTTCTCTTGATTGGCTTTGCACTCATGCCAATCCTTGGCCTAATTACCCTGATCTTGCCCATCATCGCCATGGTTCAGGTGGCTTCAGAACCCGATCGGCCTTATCGCTACCCGTTTGTGGTTCACTTTCTTTAAAGGCGGTGATTCTGTAGTCAGGCAGGTAATGCCCACGCGATCGGACTACTGACGATCGGGCTGTCTCTTCACCTAAACGATCGATCGTAAGGTGGGCACTGCCTCCCCTATCGGACTGTCATCTCTGCCAACGTTCTCAAATCGGGGACTGTAACATCTGCTTCTGCACTGGCAGCCGGGGTTGCACCAAAACCGGCTCGATCGTGCCGTCGATTCACCCAAACCGTAGAGAGTCCCAAAGAATGAGCCGGCACAATATCGTGGTAAATGCTTTGCGCCACATGCAGGACTTTATCGGTGGATAAATTTAACTGTTGCAACATCCGGTTAAAATGATTCAGCGCAGGCTTATAGCTCTGCACCTGTTCCGCTGTAATAATCGCATCAAAAGGAACTTGTAAATGCTTCGCAGAGCCTGCAAATAAGTCATCGTCAATGTTGGAGAGAATAACCAGTTTGTATTTCTGTTTCAATTTTTTCAACGCTTCGACTGTATCTGGAAACGGTTGCCAATGCTGCACGGATTCTGGTAAAGCGCTTTTCTCTGCATCAGACGGTGTGAATCCTAGCCGATCGCCCAATTGCTGCACTGCGGCCTCCAACACCTGACGATATTTCAGATAGTCACCCTTTTCTAAATCTGCCTCCACTCCCGCATAGAGTTCCAACAGCGCATCATCGGTCATTTCAATTTGGTGAGCTGCCAGCAACGGTGTTAATGCACCCAAGATGCCGCCTTCCCAGTCGATTAGCGTGCCATAGCAATCGAACGTCAGGACTTCATAGCGATCGAAATTCAGCATAACTATCATTTCCTTCCCAGGCCAACTGACGGGAAACCCAATTCCCGCTATTCAATTCAGAAAGTAGGGGCGAATCTGGATCCGCCCTCACAGACTGTGCGTGGATCTAACTCAATGCCCAATTCACTAGTGTCCGCACCGGATAGCCCGTACCACCCGCATTGTTGTAGCCATCTTCCTTATCAGTCCAAACTGGACCAGCCACATCCAGGTGTGCCCAGGGCGTTTCCTTGACGAACTGTTTCAAGAAAAGGGCTGCTGTAATCGCTCCGCCTGGTCGAGGGCCAGTATTCTTCATATCTGCCACCACCGACTTCAGGCCATCAAAGTATTTGTCCTCCATCGGCATCCGCCAGATTTTCTCACCGGCCAGATCTGCTGCCGCGCTGATTTGACCTGCCAGATTATCATCGCCTGTCCACAGACCCGCAATATTGTCTCCCAATGCCACGACACAGGCTCCAGTCAAAGTCGCCAGATCCAAAATGGCATCCAGGCCCAATTTATCAGCAAACACCAGCGCATCAGCGAGGGTTAAGCGACCTTCCGCATCCGTGTTATTGACTTCGATCGTCTTGCCGTTCGAAGCCGTCAGAATATCGCCGGGATGCATGGCGTGACCACTGATCATGTTCTCCGTCACGGCGCTGATGAAATGCACTTCTACATCAGGCTTGATCTGACCGATCGCCTTGGCTGCGCCCAAAGTAGCGGCAGCTCCACCCATGTCAGTTTTCATCATCTCGATGCCACTGCCCGCACCTTTGATATTGAGGCCACCGCTATCAAACGTGAGGCCCTTACCAACGATCGCCACTTTCTTGCGAGGAGTGCCAGCCGGTTTATAGGTCATATGAATAAATTTCGGCGGTAAGTCTGACGCTTGCGCCACACCTAGAAAAGCACCCATGCCCAACTTCTCGCATTCTGCTCTTTCCAGGATTTCCAGTTCCAGGCCATATTCTTGGGCGATCGCCTCTGCGGTTGCTGCCATGGTAATGGGCGTGACAATATTCGCCGGAGCCGAAACCAGCTCTCTGGCCAAAATGACGCCTAAACAGATTTGCCGACCGCGTGTGATCGCTGCCTCTTGTCCCTGGAGGCCGAGTAGCTCAATCCGCTCTAACTTGTTGGCTTTCTCCTCTGCATCCGATTTGAAGCGGCTGTCCTGGTGCAGGGTAAGTTCGATGCCTTCGGTGATGGCTTGAGCTGTTGCCGCCGCGTCGTTGTTCCAGACTGGAAAACTGATGCCGAGTGCCTTGCATTTTTCTCTCTTGGCCAATCGCACTGCTGATGCCGTGGCTCGCCGCAAGGTCTCCAGCTTCAAACCATCGGCTTGACCCAACCCGACGATCGCAATTTTGCGAACCGGGCTATTGGAACCTACACGAGTAATGGCCGAGCTGCCTTCTTTGCCTTTGAACTCAACTTCGGCAATCAATTCGGCTAGCGTACCGGATAACTTCTGGTCCAATTCTGCCAAATCACCCGTTAGCTCAACGGCATTTTCGAATAAACCAATGACTAAACATTCTCCCGACCACGCTAATCGTGGTGTTTCTATACCTTGCAAATCCATTGTTCTTGCAGTTTGAACTTCTTCTAATTTCTACTCCAGTATTGCCTAATTTAATCAAAGCGGGTCGATCGATTTAGGGTTTGAATCGGCAAGCGGTTCAAATTGCAAAACAGGCGATATCATGCATAGCTGGAAACTTCCTGATAGATGACCGATCCTAATCTCCGGAAATGCCATGCCTTTGAAGAAAGTTGCTCGATCGGGTGCTCATCGTCCTACTGACCGAAATTTTTCGAGCGAGTATCCTAGAGGACGAAAGGTTCCTCGTAAAGCGACTCGTGTTTCCATGTTGAGACGAAGACAGATTTTTTTCTCTGCGATTGCGATCGGCGCAACGGCATCAGTTTTGATGGCGGGTCGGTTCCTCGACAAATTGCCCTGGCCGGGTGGCAGTGAGACAAACCAATCGATTCCGGCGGAGTTGGATTTGAGTCAGGCGAAAAAGTCTGAGGTTCTGGCATTGGCCGATGTGCCACCGGCTGAGCGGGCCGAACGCCTGATGCAATTGACCAAACAGGGATCATCGATCGATCGACAGCGGGCGCGTTATCTGCTGGCGAATGATTTGATTCAACAAAATCAGGGTGGACAGGCTTTGCCGCTGCTGAAAGATCTGGAACGGGATTATGCCGTGTTGGCCGCTCCGATTTTGGCGAAACGGGCCCAGGCTCAAGCTGCAACGGGGGATGCTGCCGCCGCCGAGAAAACCTGGAAGCAGCTCGTTCAGGACTATGCCGCGAGTCCAATGGCCGCAGAAGCGCTGTTTCAGTTGGGCAAAACAGACGAGACTTATTGGAATCAAGCCCTGGAAAAGTTTCCGGCCCATCCCCGATCGCTGGAAATTGCCCAAAATCGTCTGCAAAAAAATCCGAAGCAACCCCAACTCTTGATGCTGTTAGCGCGGCATGGTGTGCATTTAGAGGGCATTAAGCCTTTGTTGGATCAGCTCAAAAAGGACTATGCGGCCCAGTTAACGCCAGAGGATTGGCAGGCGATCGGCTTTGCCTATTGGGAGAATGGCTATTACGGCAGCGCCGGAGATGCCTATGAGAAAGCGCCTCCTTCAGCGATCAATCTCTATCGGGCAGCGCGAGGGGCTCAGCTTGGCGAACGCTATCAGGACGCGCGGCAGGGCTACAAGTCCCTAATTCAGGCATTTCCGAATGAGCAAGAAACGGGCTTGGCTTTGTTGCGGCTGGCGGATTTAACAGACAAGCCCGAAGAAGCCATGGGCTATCTGGATCAGGTGATTCAGCGATTCCCTGAGAAAGCGCCGGAAGCCATGCTGAGCAAATCGAAACTGCTGCAGGCTCAAAATAGCCCTGACACAGCGCTTCAGCTTCGCGAATCCCTGCTGCAGCAATATAGCAACTCAGAAACGGCTGCCGAGGTTCGCTGGGAACAAGCCGAACTGTTGGATAAGCAAGGCGATTTAAATGGAGCCTGGGCTTGGGCAAAGCAAATCGTGGAGCAGAATCCAGACAGTGAAGTCGCTCCTAAAGCAGCCTTCTGGATCGGCAAATGGGCCACGCAGCTCGGTCAACAAGATGCCGCCAAAACGGCCTATGAGCATACCCTCAGGCAATATCCAGAGTCCTATTATGCTTGGCGATCGGCCTCTCTGCTGGGGTGGGATGTGGGCGATTTTTCAACGGTGCGGCCCAAGTTGCCTCAGGTGGTCAAGCACCCTCAACGCCTCACGGTACCGGCGGGATCGGCAACGCTGAAAGAGCTGTATCAACTGGGGCAAGACCAGGATGCCTGGACGCTTTGGCAGGTCGAGTTCACGAATCGACTCAAGCCGACGGTGGCCGAGCAAATGACCGATGGATTGCTGCGCTTGGGCGTGAATGACAATCTGGACGGTATTTTTATGCTTTCTAGTTTGGATTGGCGGGAAACGGATGCGGAAAAAGCGGAGGTGAAAGCGCTGCAACAGCAGGCTGGTTATTGGCAATCCCTCTATCCCTTTCCCTATGAAGCGACGATTGAACAATGGTCTCAGCAGCGACAGTTGAACCCGATGTTGGTGACAGCTCTGATTCGGCAGGAGTCTCGCTTTGAATCGAAGATTGAATCTTCAGCCGGGGCAGTGGGGCTAATGCAGGTTATGCCTGATACGGCAGATTGGGTGGCTAAGCAAATTGGATTGAAGCAATTCAATCTACAAAGTCCAGAAGACAATATCAACTTGGGAACCTGGTATTTAGACTATACTCATCAGGAGTACAGCAACAATTCGCTGTTTGCGGTCGCTAGCTACAATGCAGGACCGGGCAGCGTTGCCGATTGGATTAAAGAATTGAATACGGCAGACCTCGATCGCTTTGTAGAGAAGATTCCCTATCCTGAGACGCGTGGATATGTTGAATCAGTCTTGGGTAACTATTGGAACTATTTACGACTTTATAACCCTGAGATTTCTGCAAAGTTAGCAAGTGTTTCTAAGCAGCATCAGGCGATCGCAAATCCTTAGCCCTAAGCAGGTTGCAGTTGAACTGAGGTGGCTTCACATCTTGCTTAAGAGGGAAGGGCAGAGCCGTAACGCAAATTCTTTCTTGAGACAGATAGGATGAGTATTTATACGTTGTTACAATAGGCTCACCTATGTGAGAATCCAGCGGACTACTTTTAGTTCTTTAAGGATGATCGCAAAAGCTGATGGCATTCTAGTGCAACACACAGATCTCGTTTGCATCAGGAGGGGTTTATATAAGATCTTGAATTCTTGCTCGAACCTAGAATGCTTGGGATTCACGGTAATTCTGCTGAGCACTGATAAACTATAGCATGACGGTTCATGTACTTTTTGCTATCCCAGCTCGATTATCAGTAATGACTCAAGCATCTGTCTGTTGTTCTGAGGCTTCTCTCACTGTTCCTCTATCTGTTTTTGCTCATGTCTTTGCAGCCTCCCAAAGTTGCCCATATTCTGGCAGTTGATGACTCTCCTGATAATTTATTTTTAGTACAGACCATTCTGGAAGATAAAGGATATTGTGTCAGTTTGGCAGAGGATGGTCGCAGCGCACTGGCCCAAATTGAGCAGTCCCCGCCGGACTTAATCCTGCTAGATGTGATGATGCCGGGAATGGATGGCTATGAAGTCACTCGTCAAGTTCGGCAAAAACAGGCCAGACTTGGATTTATTCCAATTTTATTGATCACGGCCCATCAGCAATCCAGCGTGGTTGAAGGCTTAGATGCTGGAGCCGACGACTTCATCCGAAAACCGGTTGATATGGATGAGTTACTGGCTCGGGTTCGGGCCTTGTTGCGCTTGAAATATAGTATTGATGAGCAACAGCAAATGTCGCGTCAGCGAGAAGACTTTGTGTCGCGACTCACCCACGATTTGCGCACGCCTCTGGTAGCTGCCGATCGGATGATGAATCTGTTTTTGCAGGAGGCGTTTGGTCCACTCTCGAAAGAGATGGAGGAAGCCTTTGGAGTAATGATCCGCAGCAACAAGAACTTGCTACAAATGGTCAACACTTTATTAGAAGTCTATCGCCACGATGCAGGAAACAAAACGCTGACGTTTGTGCCTGTTGATTTAAAGGAAGTGGCTCAAGAGGTCATCCAATCGTTAGAACCGCTGGTTCCGAATGGGAAGCTCTGTTTGGGCATGGAACTGAAAGATAGCTGTCGGGATTGCGGAGATAGCCTGACGGTTATGGGCGATCGGCTGGAGCTAGAACGGGTTTTAACTAATTTGGTGGGAAACGCGATCAAATTCACAGACGAGGGTAAGGTCACGCTGCGGTTGCTTTGTGATCCAGATTCTCCCTGGCTGAAGGTTGAGGTTGAAGACACAGGGACAGGCATTCCGCTAGAAGATCAGGCCACGCTGTTTGAGCGATTTCGCCAAGGGGAAAATAAGCGAGCCGGAAGCGGTTTAGGGCTGTATCTTTCTCGACGAATTGTTGAAGCGCATCAAGGCCTGATCGAAGTAAAGTCAGAGCCTGGGCAAGGCAGCCTGTTTACCATTTGCTTACCCCAGTACAAGAGCTGATGGAGTGAATTGAGTTGGCAAGTTTGTCAATCTCAACTATTAATTAAAAATTTAATTAGCGCATCAATAAAAATTAGGAGATTACAGGTTTCTTCTAATGAAAATTTGCTGTCGTTTTAATATTCTGTGCAGCAAAACCGGTTCATTACTCCTTTGTCACTCTGTCAAAAGAGGGGTTTTAAATTTAGAAGAATGTGGCCGAACTTCAGCCTCCGGAACGATTCAGACCACCCGATTTAAACCGTATAAAAGAAGAAGCTTCCTAGCTGGATAGAAACCTCCAACCGGTTCCTTCTAAACGGGGAGTAAGGGTGACTTTAGAGCTAGAAAACTCTGGAGTTTAAACTCAATTTTTTGTCAATTTTTTGATTGTTTTGGAGGATCAGAAATGAACCGTTATTTTTTGTCGATTTCGCGTTTTGTTCGTGGTTTAGTGATTACAGCAGTTTGTGTATTTATGCTGTTTTCCAACGTTGCTCCGGCATTAGCGATCGGCAGTGCTCCGACTCAACCCTCTGAGGGTGAAACTCGGCTGAACGAGATTTACAAAGAATCTCAAGATGCTCTGCGTCCTGAAAACGCACTAAATAGTGACAAAATTATTGAGCGTGCCAATAAGGGACTCAATGAAGTTCAAGAAGATGCTGATATTGACCAAATGAATCGTCCTGAAAATTCCCGTGGGGCAGTTTCCGCTGCTGAGCAGGTCCAGCGTGCATTGGGTAAAGCGGTGGACAAAGTGACGGGCAAAGACTAATCAGTGACGGAAAAGCCTAACGCAGTAAATTGGCAACAGCTATTTCAAAACTGAATCGTCGTCATTAAGAAAGCGGGCAAAAGATAGGCCCGCTTTTCGCATGATTGAAGATTTGAGGCCAGTTTAAGCCAAGGTCGAAACAGGCTGTTTTTCCAGGATCAGTTTCGATCGCTTTACCCTCTCTGGAACCGGAATGGGATATTCGCCCGTGAAGCAGGCTGAGCAGAAGCTGTTGGGGTCTTCATGCGTCGCCATCAACATGCCTTTCCAGCTCAAATAGGCTAGAGAATCCACGTTAATTTGCTGGGCAATTTCCTCGATCGATTTGGTGGCAGCAATTAACTGGTCTTGAGTATCTGTATCGATACCATAGAAGCAAGGATGGGTAACCGGCGGCGAAGAAATCCGCATGTGTACTTCGCTTGCCCCTGCCTCTCGCAATGCTTTGACAATCTTGCGGCTGGTTGTTCCCCGCACTAACGAATCATCGACGATCAGCACACGCTTACCCGCTAGCACATCTTTCAAAGGATTCAACTTCATGCGAATCCCAGATTCCCGCATACTTTGAGTTGGTTGAATAAAGGTGCGGCCTACATAGCGATTCTTAATCAAACCTTCGCCATAGGGAATCCCCGATTCTTCTGAGAAGCCAATCGCGGCTGGAATGCCCGAATCCGGCACGCCAATGATTAAATCCACGTCGGCTGAAGATTCGATCGCCAACTGGCGGCCAATCCGTTTCCGATAGCTATAGAGGCTCTCTTCATTCATCACACTATCGGGACGGGCAAAGTAGATCATCTCAAAAATGCAGAGCTTCCGCTGTGGTTTCTCAGCCCAGTGGAACGAAGCCAGACCGGCCTCTGTAATCCACACCATCTCACCGGGTTCCACATCGCGTAGATATTCCGCACCGATAATATCCAAGCCGCAGGTCTCGGAGGACAATACATAACGAGTTGGCGCATTGGCAGTCGCTCCTTCAATGATGCCAATCACTAATGGCCGTACCCCGTTTGGATCACGGACTCCCATCATCCCTTCTGGAGTAGCGATCGCCAGACTAAACGCCCCCTCACACCGATGGAAAGCACTGCTGGCAGCTTCCAACCAGTTTTTGCCCGCATTGACTTCCTCGCCAATTGCGATCGCGATCATCTCAGAATCAGTGGTAGTCACCATCTGAGCATTGATTTTGAGCAACTCATCTCGCAGAACGGCGGTGTTCACCAAGTTGCCATTGTGGGCTAGCGCCAATTTGCCCAGGCGGGTTTCCACGACCGCAGGCTGAGCGTTCACAACCCGGCTGGAACCCGTTGTAGAGTAGCGAGTGTGCCCCACGGCCCAGTCACCCGGTAACTCTTTCAACTTCTGCTCACTAAAGACTTGAGAAACCAGCCCCATATCTTTATGAAGATGGACTTCATGACCTTTAAAGGTGGCAATGCCTGCTGACTCTTGGCCCCGATGCTGGAGGGCATACAGTCCGAAATAGGTCAGTTTGGCCACATCTTCACCAGGGGCATAAATGCCGAATACCCCGCAGGCTTCTTCAGGTTTATCCGATCGAGACGGCAGCGTGGACTCAGACTGGATTGATTCAAAGGCGCGATCGGCAGAATTAGGCATCATGGAGCGTCTGTTTTTCCTCGATGAGTAGGGGTTTAACGTTTGGAGCAGTGAAGCAACATTAATTAAAAAACGCTACTAATTTAACGATTCCTTAACAAAATACCTTATAACACTAGCGCAAATCGGCTAGGTAGGATAGGGGAAGGATCAGGAGATTAGGTAGGGATTTCTCAGATTCGGAAATTCTGACTACTTCATTTCTCCTTTCTATCATGCCCTCGCCAAGGGCCAATTGGCTGATCGGGAATCTCTTCTAGATGAGTTTCGGTGTGATAAAGCTGAAACCCGCGTGCTTGGTAATTTGCTAAAGCATAGGCTCCATCTAGACTACAGGTATGCACCCAGACCCGCTTTGCTCCCACCTGCCATGCTCGTTCGACCCCAACGCTCAATAAATGGCCGCCCAAGCGCTTGCCAATAAACTGCGGCAGCAAGCCAAAATAAGCAATCTCAACATTTCCTTCTGACTGAGCTTCCAACTCCACATAGCCTGCCGGATTTCCAGCCACATAGGCCACCCAGGTTTGCAATTCAGGCCGATCGAGATAAGTCATCCACTGTTCGTAGTTCCAAGTGAGGCGATCGAGCCAATACCAGTTGCCTCCCACTGCTGTGTAGAGAAAGCGGCTGAATTCGGGACAGGCAATCGAGACGGGTTCGATGCGGCAATCGTAATCTCTAGGAGGAGAAAATTTAAGCTGACCTGGATCGGTCATTTCCAGATACCAGGTGGTGACTTCAACTCGCATAGGCGGAAGGCAAAAGCTGAACTGGTTTGTCTAGCGTTCTAATCTAGCACCATCCTCTCACGAGGTTTGCAGAGTGCAACGAAACCGATCGGCATAATGCATGGCGGCAATTCCAACAAAAAAGGCTGAGGGAGCAGCAAAACTACTCCTTCAACCCGATCGAACTAAGGAGAACTGGAACGATTAGCTGATCAACGCCAGATCCGATTTCGCTAGGGCTAAACTAGCTGATCAACGCCAGATCCGATTTCGCTAGGGCTAAACCGTTGGTTAAGTCGGCAAACTGCCCCCCTTTGCCAAATCCTTGTCGTGCCCCATTTTGGTTATAGAACAATGAGCCAGTTTTTCTCACGTACGTCAATGTTGCTTTGCTGTATTTAGCCTGACTAACGTTTTGTACCGAGGCAAAAGTTAAACGCTTGGTGGTGAAAGTCTTGCGGGAAATTGCAATTTGATCCTCAGCCTTAATGAAATCGACAATTGCAGCAACTCCACTTGATGCTTTGCTAAAGGGAAGACCCGTATTGAATGCAAATTGATCGCGTCCCGTTCCACCAGTGAGTAGATCGGAGCCAAATCCACCAAACAACACATCATTACCATCTCCCCCTTGCAAGTTATCGTTGCCTAAGCCCCCCTGAAGCTTATCATCACCCATTCCACCTACCAAAACATCATTGCCACCATAGCCAAGTAATGAGTCATTGCCAGCATTACCAGTTAGAGTGTTGTCTTGATCATCGCCTTCTAGTACATCATCTGCTGAGCCTCCAGTTTTGGAAGCAACTGTGTCATCATCTCGAATCGCAAGTTGGGCAGTAGTTTGAGTGCCTAATTTCGCACCACTTGGGCTAGATAAGCTGAGGTTGATAGCCTCGTCAGTTTCAATGAGTCCATCCTGTAAAAGCTGAACACTCAACTGTTTTGTTGTTTCACCGGGATTGAAAGTTACGACAATAACAGGTTGAGAATCAATGTAATCCGTGCCGTTCGCTGCCGTTCCACCAGTATTAGTCAGAGTTACTTGAGAAGTAGTATTTAAGTCTGTACCGCTGCGCGTTAGTTCGATCGATGCCCGTCCCTCACTTTCAATGTAGGTATAGGTTGCTTTAGAAAATTGAATGTTTGGTACATTGGTTGTGCCATCTGTACCATCTGTATTCTGGTTATTGGTAGCATCGACCGCATTAATCTTGATAGTCTTTTGCAAGCTTGTTGTAGCACCGCTTTTATCAGTTGCTACGAAATTGACATTGTAGTCACCTGCCTGTAACCCATTCAGCGACAGCGAAAGGTTGCCTTGCGCCCATGTATCTCCGCCCGACCATTGAGTGAAAGAAGAAGAGTTGATAACCTTGCTGGCAGATGCATTATAGACATCCATTTTTAGGTTTGCGACATCAGTCCATCCATCTGCGTCAGCAACATAAAGGTTTGTTAGCGCGATCGTATCGCCTGTATTGTAAGCATCTTTGAGATCGTAAACCAGGATGGATGAGGGAACAGTATTCTCAACAATCTTGAACTCTCGATAGATTGGGTCTGTTTGGTCGCCCTTACTATCATTGCCATAAACGTAAGCATAGTAGTCACCTGCTGGTAACCCTGCTAGTGATAGGCTGACATCACCAGCCTGTGCCCAATTGTTACCGCCTGACCACTGGGTAAAAGTCATGCTGTAGTCATGCACAGCTAAGTCGCTTGCGTACTTGTTGTAAACATCAAAGGTGCCACTCTTGATGTCCTGCCATCCGTCCGGATCGTTGAAATAAAGCCCGTTGATCGTCATCGTGCTGCCAGCCTTGTAGGTCGGCTTCAAATCATTCAGGACAACGCCGTTTGGATGGTAATTAAACGAGTTGAGAAAGAGCTTATAGTTGACTAGAGTTTTGTCAACAGCAGGCTCAGAATTACTCTCAAAACGCTCAATTACCGCGTAAAGTTTTTCATCTTTCGCAGCATTGAACTTCAATGAGCGAAAATGTGGATCAATCGAATTCGGTCTATACACATATGTTTGGGCAATCTGGTCTCCATTACTGTTCAAAATTCTTGCAGATACATCTCCAACGAAGCCGCTTGTGAGGGCTTCAATATCAAATCGATAGGTTCCCTTCTCAGGCGCAGTGAAAGTAAAGTAATCAGCCCGATCGTATGTAGTTGAGTCAATCAAGCCGCCCACACTATTATTTACGTCAATGCCGTAGTAGCTGAGCGTACCTAAATCAGTGGCAGTTCCAAGTGTTCCGTTTGTATCTGGCATATTGCGAATCAAAATAGGTGAATGGTCTTCAGCTTGGCAGTGCGCTAGACTGCCCATTTAACGTCGTGCTGCTGTTATCGTGCCGACCAGTCGAGATCTACCAATCTCTTGTTCCGTGCATCGTGACAAAATTCAATCATCGAGATAGGGCCATCAATTCACGAAGTCATCATTACCAGAGATGAAATTGCCGTAGCTAATATCTTGATCCATGGTTTACTCCAGGAGATTTTCAGAATGATTGATATGTGGCGATAGATGCGGACAGGCCTAATTCAACTGAAATAACCTTTAACGTTATTCGCTTCTGTGTTATCAGACTATCTGTTTCACCTAACGGGATAGGTCAGGTCAGGTCACATATTGGGTCATCTGGGAAGTCAGGTATTGAAAATTGCGCCCAGAAGCAGTTTGACGATCGGCCCAACCCGTCTAAATTTCTTTTGGCTGATCACTCCCTGAATTCGGGTATAGTACGTTTCAAGGGAAGCCTTTTGATTGCTCAATCTTTTGGGCGATTGACCCTCTGTGGTGCGTTTTAACCCCATCAGACCGATCGTTGAGTGTGTTTTTCAGTTCCAGTTTGACCCACTGATGACCTCAATTGCGAAGACCAATGAATCCAGAAGACCTGGCAAAATTAAGGGATTTCTGTCGAGATGACGCTGCGTTTGAGCAGGTCAAACAGCTTCTGCTGCAGAAAGTTCAGCCGCTAGAGTTGGCTATTCATCAGGCACAGTTCCAGCTAGAGCAGCAAAAGACTTTGTTTCGAGTCATCAGTCGATTACGGGAACCTATTGACCTGGAAACCATTTTTCATGCTACTGCGATCGAGGTACGTCAGCTGTTAAAGGCCGATCGAGTGGGGATGTTTCGCTTTTATCCCGACTCAGGCTGGGATGACGGAGAATTTGTGTCTGAAGATGTCGATCCGGCCTTTACCTCGGCAATGGCTCAGAAAGTGCACGATCACTGCTTTGGGGAACAGTTTGCGATTCATTATGAGCAGGGGCGGATTCAAGCGGTTGCAGATATTCATGATGCAGGGTTGAGCGATTGCCATATTCAGGTGCTCTCTCAATTTCAGGTGCGGGCGAATTTAGTTGTACCGCTGTTGCAGGGCCATCATCTCTGGGGGTTGCTTTGTATTCACCAATGCTATGGGCCTCGTCAGTGGCAGGAAACTGAAGTTGAATTTGTGCAGCAGATTGCCGAGCATTTAGGTGTGGCCCTCTATCATGCTGAGCTCATGGCGGAACTGCGAGCCGAGATCCTGGAACGACAGCAAGCTGAAGAGCGAGCACAAGCATTGAATCAAGAATTGCGGCAGGTCATTATCGAGCTGAGGGCTGTCAATAAGGAACTGGAAGCCTTTAGCTATTCCGTTTCCCATGACCTGCGTGCACCATTGCGCAGCATTGATGGTTTCAGTCAGGCGCTGTTGGAAGATTGTAGCGATCAATTAGATGATAGCGGACAAGATTACTTGCGGCGGATTCGATCGGCAACCCAGCGCATGGGGCTTTTGATTGATGACTTGCTGACGCTCTCACGGGTGACCCGTAGCGATATGCATCTGGAGACGGTGAACTTGAGTCGAGTGGCTAGTCAAATTTGCATGGAGTTACAGCAGAGCCAGCCCGATCGCCAGGTGGAATTTGTCGTGCAACCCGGACTCATTGCCCAGGGCGATGTCCGTCTGATGCAGGTTCTCTTAGAGAATTTATTGAACAATGCCTGGAAATTCACCTCCAAGCATCCCCATGCCAGAATTGAGTTTGGCCAGATCGATCGGAATGAGAGTATCTCAGCTTACTTTGTTCGAGATGATGGTGCAGGCTTCGATATGGCGTATAGTGACAAATTGTTTGGTCCTTTTCAAAGACTGCACGGCATTCAGGAATTTCCAGGCAATGGCATCGGGCTGGCGACCGTCCAACGAATCGTGCATCGGCATGGAGGACGGGTGTGGGCCGAAGGTGCAGTGGAACATGGAGCAACGTTTTACTTCACTTTGGCAGAAGAGGAGATCGGGGCATGATGGTCAGCAATAAAATAATTCTGCTTGTGGAGGATAATCCTGACGATGAGGCGTTGGCGATCCGAGCCTTGAAGCGGCACAACATTGGCAATGAAATTGTGGTTGCCCATGATGGGGTTGAAGCTTTAGATTATCTGTTTGGGACAGGAATTTACTCAGGACGGGATCTCAATCTCCAACCCAGTGTCATCTTATTAGATCTAAAACTGCCTCGCATTGACGGGCTTGAAGTCTTACGTCGCTTGCGAGAAGATGAGCGCACAAGGTTGCTGCCTGTGGTCATCCTGACAACCTCCAGCGAAGAACAGGACATGATCAATAGCTACAGCCTGGGGTGCAATAGTTACGTCCGTAAACCTGTCGATTTCATCCAGTTTTCAGAAGCCATTCGGCAACTGGGCATGTACTGGCTCTTGATGAATGAACCACCCCCGCTCTAGGGAAGCAGTTTAGGGAGGTAGACAAGTGAAATCACATCTGCGTGTTCTGATTGTCGAAGATTCGGAAGACGACGCACTTTTGACCCTACGTGAGCTGCGCCGGGGAGATTATCACCTGGATTATGCTCGGGTTGATACAGCAGCAGCGATGCAGGCCGCACTCGATCGCCAACCCTGGGATGTGGTGATCGCAGATTATACTCTGCCCACTTTCAGCGCACCAGAAGCCTTGAAACTGCTACAAAAGCAGTATGATTTGCCCTTCATCATTGTTTCCGGCACGATCGGTGAAGAAACTGCCGTGGCTGCCATGAAGGCTGGAGCCCATGATTATCTGATCAAAGGCAATTTAGCTCGCTTACTGCCCGCCGTGGAGCGAGAGCTGCGTGAAGCCCAGGAAAGACATCGACGACATCAGGCCGAACAGGCTCTCCGAGAAAGCGAAGAGCGATTCCGCCAGCTTGCAGAAAATATTGCCGAAAGTGTGTTTTGGATGTCCGATCCCAAAGCCCAACAGTTTCTCTATGTCAGCCCTGCCTATGAGCGGATTTGGGGTCGGTCCTGTACCCATTTATATGCCAACTTTGGAGAGTGGTTAGAGGCCGTGCATCCTCATGATCGGCAGCGGGTTCAGACCATTATTTTGGAGCAATCTCTGATGGGATTTGATGTCGAATATCGGATTATCCGGCCCGATCGCTCATTACGCTGGATCCGTGATCGAGGGTTTCCCATCTGTAACAACGCCGGTGAACCCTATCGAACCGTAGGAATTGCTGAGGATATCACCGATCGCAAACTGGCTGAAGAAGCCCTGCGCCAAAGTCAACTTCAATATCAAATGCTGGCAGAGGCTTCACCTGTCGGCATTTTTCGAGTAGATGCCGAGGGAAACTGCATTTATGTAAATGAGCAGTGGTGCAAAATGACAGGGATTCCCTTTGATCAAGCCTTAGAAAGAGGCTGGACTAGTGCAGTTCATCCGGATGATCGCGACCGAGTGTTGACTGCATGGCAACAAGCTGCCCAACATAATCAGCCCTTTCGCTTAGAGTATCGGTTGCAGCAGCCCGATGGCACACCCATTTGGGTATTTGGACAGGCGCTTGCTGAACAACGCAATGGCGAGGAAGTGACCCGTTACGTGGGCACCATTACTGATATTAACGAGCGTAAGCAGGTAGAGGAGGAACGCAAACAGGCCGCGCAGAAGATCTATCAGCAGGCTGCTCTGCTTGACATTGCGTTTGATGCGATCTTTGTGCGCGATCTATCCAATCGAATTATCTTCTGGAACCGGGGTGCTGAGCGGTTATATGGTTGGACCGTCGAGGAAGCTTTGGGGCAAAATGCCTGTAGTTTGCTCTGTCATCATCTTCCCCCCCAATCTAAGGAGATTTTGCAGGCTGTGTATGAGCAGGGTGAATGGCAGGGTGAACAACATAAGATCAGCAAGTCGGGCCAAGAAGTGATTGTGGCAACCCGATTGACGCTGGTGCGGAATGAAACAGGTCAACCGCAATCGATTCTCTCTGTGGATACTGATATTACTGAGAAAAAGCAGCTAGAAGCCCAGTTTTTACGGGCACAACGGCTAGAAAGTCTGGGTACTTTAGCGAGCGGCATTGCCCATGATTTCAATAACATTCTCACTCCCATTTTGGCGGCAGCTCAGTTGCTCCCTTCCAAGGTTTCTAGCTTAGATGAACCCAGCCAGAGGTTGCTGAAGCTGACTGAAGACAGTGCTAAACGAGGGGCCGACCTGGTTAAACAAATTTTGGCTTTCGCCCGTGGCGCAGAAGGGAAACGCTTGCCCCTACAGGTCAGGCATTTACTGGCGGAGGTGATTCAAGTTGTGCGGCAGACTTTTCCAAAAACGATCGAAGTCTACAAAAATATTCCGCATACAGATTTGTGGACTGTTTCTGCTGATGCGACCCAATTACACCAAGTGTTTATGAACCTATGCGTCAACGCTCGCGACGCCATGCTGGATGGGGGCATACTCAATATTTCAGCTGAAAATATTCAAATTGAAGAAACGTATACTCGCCTGAACTTAGATGCCCATGCAGGACCCCATGTTGTTATTACCGTAACAGATACAGGTACGGGGATACCACTAGAATTTATGGATCGAATTTTCGATCCTTTTTTTACAACGAAGGATCTGGGCAAAGGGACTGGATTAGGACTATCTACAGTTTTAGGCATCGTTAAAAATCATGGTGGTTTTGTGCAGGTCCATAGTGAAGTCGGCCATGGCACAGAGTTCAAAGTTTTCTTGCCTGCTGTTAAGAGTGCAGTTATACAGCCTGAAGAAGAACGACAGCTCTTGACAGGGCATCAAGAATTAATTCTGATCGTAGATGATGAACCCCTGATTCAACAGGTAGCTAAGGCGACGCTGGAAGACCACAATTACCAAACCCTCTTAGCAAAAGATGGGATTGAGGCGATCGCCCTATATGCCGATCGTAAGCATGAAATTCGCGCTGTATTGATGGATGTGATGATGCCATCTATGGACGGTCTGACCGCAATCCGAACCCTGAAAAAACTAGATCCTAACGTTAAGATTATTGCTACCAGTGGCTTGCCTTCCAATCGCCAACTTGCTGAAGCGTCCGGGGTTGGGGCCACAGCATTTTTATTAAAGCCCTATACGATCGATAAATTGTTAGATACGTTACAGAAAGTTCTGTTGTCGTAAAGGCCAACCCAACCATCTACCTTTAGCTGCAAAATAGTTCAACGAAAGGGCTGAGTAAGAAAAGTAGGAAAAGCTGGTAAAATCTTTTAATTCATTGTGTGATCGTTAACATTAATACTAAAAATTACATTAGATCACATCGGTTCAGTTATTTGCTCTGCGGTAAATCTTGCTTTTAGCCTAAACCAGATCAGTAGTGTGCTGCAATTTTTACACCGGCTTGTGTTTTATTCACGAGTTGCTGTAAAACAATAAATAGGAGAAAGTCATCAATAGGAAACTCCAAAATAATCAGGGTGCATTTTTATTGTTTGATTGTTTGTCCTCTTTGAGTTTCCTGATGAGTTTTGGGTTACTTGCAAAACAATTCAGAGCCGATTATTTTGGGCATCTGCCAGAACGGGTGAGCCGTTTCCCGGTATGGAGTAGGGTTGAAGCGCGGCACGGTTAAAACGGCCTTAAACAATTAGCAACCAATCAATCAGCGATCGATCAACAGCTAGCTTTGGCACTGGCTGTGACTAATGTTCATGTGAATAAATGTGTAACGGCTGTTGCACCAGATGAACCCATAAACCAGATGAACCGCTAAAGACAGACTGGTTGAAATTTATGCAAAACCTGATAGTTTACCGATGGTTTTAACCTGTGCTGAATTTTTACAGGTGGAATTTTTATATAAAAGTTCTGACGGGGGTTAAGGGATCCAGGTTGGGAACTTTTTGTTGATTCATGCTTCAATTTCTCCAATCAGATCATGCTTGAAAGAGCCGATCGTTCGCCCGATCCGATCGAGATGCTTCATCTGGAACCTAGGCAAGTCATTCATTTGGTCAGTGACTAGTGATGTGACTGAAAGGGAGACGACCTCATGAGCAGATTGAATCCGCTCTCAGTCCACTGCTCCCCCTCAACTTCCAAGAGTTCTGGTTCACTGCATATAAAGTTTCTATAAAAGGTTGGAATCTGATGACTGACCTTGTTCAGAGGGTGGCCCAGGATAACTTAATATCTAATGGATGCCTACGTATAAAAAACCTAGTTTATTGTATAATTTATTATATAAAGTCAGTGGATTCTGCTTGGATGTTTTCAAAAAAATTGGTTTTTAGGATTGAATTCTGCCTTCCTGAGGTTCCATATCAGTAGTTTCACGGCTAATTTTGCTTTTACTGAAACCTGCTGCAGTTGAAGCAACACCTGTGAAAAAAGATATATCTAATTCATCAGACTTCAGTTGCTCTACTGAGGGAACGGAGCAATTAGGTTACTGATTTCGTTCTTGACAGAGTATCAGATACGTAAATGCACCTGTCTTTTCGCTTTCATGTGAACCTGTTGTACCAGCTTGAACTTGCTTGAGGGAGTGTACTAGATTGAGAGGCACCTCGTCAGAAGAATCGCTAAGACAGAAGTGCCGCATGACTATCGATGAAGCCCTAAAGGCAGTAGAGCAAGTGCTGCTCGTGAGAACGCTGAACCCCATTGAACGCTTTATTTTCCAGCAATCGTGGCTTGGGCGAAACTATCATGAAATGGCACAGGAATGTAGCTATGGAACGACTTACCTTAAGGAAGTTGGGTCTCAGCTCTGGCAAGATCTCACTAAAGGGGTGGGTGAGAAAGTCACCAAGAAAAATTTGCATCTTGTGCTGAGGCAATACAAACGCCACTTGGCGGAAAGTAATATCATTAGTCACCCGCAACTGAATAACCCACCTTTGTTTACTGCTGAGAACCTATCAGTTCAGGCAGTTGAATTGCCCGGTGTTCTCTTCGACTATCCCTCCGGGCCCGTGTTGCTGAATTCCCCTCTCTATATCGAAAGACCTCCCATTGAGGCCCAGGCTTTTGCAGAAATTACCCAGCCCGGTTGTGCCCTCCGAATTCGTGCCCCTCGTAAGATGGGTAAAAGTTCCCTCTTGGTTCGATTGCTGGCCCATGCTGCGGAGCAGAATTACGAAACAGTCTACGTGGATTTTCGGGAGGCTGACGAAAGTATCTTTGAATCACTTGGTCGCCTTTTACGTTGGTTTTGCTTAAATGTGAGCCGCCAACTCGACCTCAACCCATTGCTTACGACTTATTGGGATGAGAACATGGGCATCAAAGTAAGCTGCAAAGTCTATTTTTCGAACTATTTGCTAGAGCAGATTTATAGCCCGATCGTTCTTGTCTTAAATGAGCTGAATCGCTTGTATGACTATCCGGCGATCGCTGACGATTTTCTTTCGATGCTGCGCTTATGGCATGAACAAACTAAGCAGGAATCCACATGGCGCAAGTTACGGCTTGTCCTAGCTCAAAGTACGGAAGTCTATGGGGGAGCAGTGCTGAGACATTCGCCCTTTAATGTAGGACTATCGCTGACTTTGCCACCTTTTACTTTGGAGCAGGTGCAAACGCTGGCTTTGCGCTACCAATTGTCCTGGGCAGAAGGAGAAACTGGCAAACAACGATTGTTGCCATTACAGCAGCTATTAGGGGGACATCCCTATTTTGTCAATCTGGCGCTGTACCATTTGCATCAGTCGGCTTTAACGCTAGAAGAACTACTCGCTACAGCAACCGATCCAGAAGGCATTTATGGTCAGGATCTGCGAGAAACATTGACTATAATTCAAAGCGATCCAGCGTTGAGTGAAGCGATCCAGCAATTGGTTCACAAAGAAGGATTTATGCATCTCGACGCTAAATCGACCTACCACCTGGAAAGTTTGGGCATTGTTCAACTCAAGGGAACTTTGGCAAAACTGAGCTGTGAGCTGTATCGCCTCTACTTTCGCAAGCATTTAACAGAAACTGATCTATTTACCTCCCAGTTGGTGCTAGCTAATTAGCGTTAGTCGAAGCCGATTTTTAAAGAGAATCCAAACTCAGAGGATAAAGCGACGAAAGTCTCTTATTGCCTAAATGATGTGTCTGTATCCACTTACGAGCTGATTGCTTTTGGTTGAATCAATATCGTTGCTTGAGCAAGGATTACGAATTGCATTGGGAAAATAGTGAGGGTATGGTTTATGGCTCTCTGATTCGACTTATGCTTCAGCATTTCGCGGTTGCTTGGAATTTACTTGAGAAGTTAGCTCTGAGAGGTGAGTTATGGCACTCATTATTGGTAACGACCTTGCCAACGTGCTGGATGGCACAGAGGAAGACGATCAGATTTATGGTGGGTGGGGGAATGATATCCTTGATGGACTAGGCGGCAACGATCTGCTTGATGGGGGCGCAGGCAAGGACACTCTTTGGGGTGGGGAAGGAAATGATCAACTCAGCGGGACTTTGGGTCAAGATTTTCTCTCTGGTAACCATGGCAACGATAGTCTCAATGGTGGCGAGGGGAATGACGCTTTGTATCCGGGCGTTGGGAATGACACCATCGACGGCGGAACAGGTGATGACAACATTTACATCTACCCGACTGATATCGGTTTCAAAACCGTTGACGGTGGGGCCGATCGTGATTATCTAATTGCTGATTTCTCAAGTCGTTCGGAAGATTTGAACATTATCTTTCAGCCAAACGGTGTTGAAGTCACCGGATTTTTGTCTGGCAGCAATATTGAATCGTGGGCAGTTTACGCTGGCAGCGGAGATGATACATTTACTGCTCTGGGAACAGTAGGATTCTCATTTAATGGTGGCCCTGGCAATGACATGCTTGATGGTGGCCCTGGCAATGACACGCTTGATGGTAGCGATGGCAAAGATGTCGTTAATGGCAGCGATGGCAATGACACCCTTAATGGTGGTGGGGACAATGATGTTGTCAATGGTGGGGCGGGTGATGATCGTCTAAGCGGTAGCTTCGGCAATGATGTTGTTAATGGCGGCGAAGGGAATGATTACGTGAACGGCAACTCTGGCCACGACACCCTTTCCGGTAGCGATGGCAATGACATTCTCGACGGCATTACTGGTGATGATCGTTTGGAGGGTGGCAATGGCGACGACACGCTTTATCCGGGCCTTGGCCGCGATACCGTGGATGCAGGTGATGGCAACGACGCTGTTCAAATTAATTATTTGGGCAGCAAAACCCTGGATGGTGGTACTGGCTTCGATTTTCTCTACCTGAGCTACTCCACCCGTACCGACGCGCTGATCATTACTGCCAGTAGCAACATCAGTGCTCCCAGCCTAACCACCAACAGATTTCCCACACCTGGCACAATCAGCGCTGTTAACTTTGAGCAGTTCAAAATCTACGGTGGTCGGGGCAATGACAGCCTGACTGGCGGTGGTGCTAATGATGAACTGTTTGGCTTACAAGGGGACGACATTCTCAACGGCGGGGATGGCAACGATCGTCTGTACGGCGATTGGAGTATTTATGCCAGAGGCAATGACACTCTGATCGGTGGCAACGGCAATGACATCCTCGAAGGCGGAGCTCGTAACGATGAACTGAAAGGCGATGCAGGCAATGATAGTCTGGCAGGAGGTGAAGGGAACGATAAAATTCGGGGTGGTGGTGGAGCAGACAAGTTCCTATACAGTACGAGTGTCCCTTTTTCTACTACCACTATTGGCAGAGACATCATTTATGACTTTCGCAGTGCCAGCCTCGATAAGCTAGTCTTGAGCAAGCAGGCCTTTACCCGACTGAACAGTGCAATCGGTTTCGGCATCAGTGAGGCCAGTGATTTTGCCGTTGTTACTACTGATGCCGATGCTGCAATCAGCAGTGCTTTTATTGTCTACAACTCAGCCAACGGTAGGCTGTTCTACAACGAGAATGGAGTTGCCGCTGATTTTGGCACAGGAGGATATTTTGTGAAGATTGCAGGCAACCAACTCCTGATGGCAACTGACTTTCAAATTATTGCTTAGAGCTGATCTCTAAGGAGAATCTAAATTCAGAGAAGGCGGGGAAGGCTTCCTATTGTCTAGGTAATGCCTCTGTACCTGCTTATAAGCCGATTGCTTTTGGTTGGATTGATCGATATCGTCGCTTAAGCAAGGGTTATGAATTGCATTGTGAAATCAGCCATCTTCCGATTTTCTGGGTAAGCGCTACCTTTGGCTTTCCTGAACGGCAAGCACCTGTCGTTGCAGCATCAAAAACCCTCGATCGTGAATACCGGCTTGGGCTAAACTTTCAATCGTTTGATTCAAATAATCAGCACAAGACCCTAATGAACCAGTGGCAGTTGCAAGATGCTGCACAATTACTTCTGGCGCAATATTGCCTGCATAGAATGGATGCGATCGATTGATCAGAAAGGTAATGGCATAGTACGTTTGTTGGGGACCGATCACCTTAACCCAACGCGGCTCATAGGAGCCAACAATCATTTCTCGTCGCCAAACCAGCATCAGTTCAGAATCAACCATTTCATCCGCAATCCGGTATAACACTCCCCGGCAACTGCCGCCTCGATCCAGGCCCAACACCAAACCAGGATTCTCAGGTGTCCCTCGTCCCAGGGCTGCCCACAGACAAAAGCGCCGGTGAAACCCATGGACAGTACCAATCTGGCGATCGATAAACTCGATCAGCGGATTCCAGATCAACGAGCCGTAGGCAAATAGCCAAACTTGATCACCGGGATTCTGACGTAAAGTTTGTTGGAGAGAATCTTGCAATTCCGTTTCCGTTAATACTTGAATGCCTAAGTTTGCCTGACGAAAAAGCTGCTTGAGCCGTCCCGATTCTAAATCTTCCCTGGTAATTGACATTGGTTAAGTGAGGACAAAGTTGATTTCAGCGTGTCATGCAAAATGTCTTGCAGGAGCAGTTCAATTCATAGCATGGAGTAGTAATTCATCTGCAAAAATTGCTAATTTTAGAACAGATGAGTTGAATGGTAACTATGACGGATCCAGCTTCAGAAGATGCAGAACTTGCGCGTCAAGCTCATACGGATGCCAAACAAGCCTTGGCAGACACGAAACGGCTCTTCATCAAACTGATCCTGTTTGGCCTGATCTTAGGCGGAATTGTATCCTTCGGTGTTGTGAAGTTCATTTCATCGCTTGACTCTAATTTGGCACCCTCGACTCAGCGCAATCGATAAGTGTTCCGATTTGAGTCTCTTCAATCTTAAATAATATTGCTGAATCGCAATTGAACTGGGATTGAATTGCAATTGAACTGGAATTGGTCCAGCAGAATTCTGCATCGTCCGTTTAGCTGGAATTTTCCTTGCTAGTAATATAGAGAAGTATTCCGGGATCGTCCGAATGGAAGATTTCTATCAAGTTGGATATGACTATCTTGATCAGGAGAGAGCTAGATCGATCGCCACTGCAAAGCTTCTACAAATTGCAATGAGATAAGTGCAATAGGGTAAGTTTGCTGAAATCTCAGGGCAAGAACTTGTGCCAAAAGGGAAAAGAAAAATCGCAAATCTTCAAGGCAAAAAGATATTGAAAGATGATGCATCTGGTATCAGCCAATGGAGACGTTTTCGTAATTAAAAAGCTGCTTCAAATGATAGAGGGCAAGCAAATCTTGGGTTGATAGCCTAGAGCAATCATCGTGAACTCGAAAGAGGAGATTTCCAAGATGGATTCCCGTTACAAATTAAAAATAATAATGGGGTGCAGATTTGGAAGATAGATTGCTGATTGAAGGTGCTCTTCCAAACCAGAATATCGCTAAGTCACAGCGATTCAGTGTCAGCGATTTTAACCTCTGATTTCAAGCAGCCTATCTCAAGGGTTGACTGATTTTGCAAACTCAATATTTAGCAAAGAAATTCACCTGACGTTCAAGGAGAGTTGAGGAGCACCTGAGTTGGATCGGATGCACAAGTTGACATCGAATGGTATTCGTTCGTGTGCAGTTAACCAATCGCTAGTTTTTGCAGCGTTCTAACACGGAAAAATTGTTGGGAGTAAAGAATGCTGAACCCTTTGCAGCGATAACCCTGCACAACAGTTGTCAACCTCAATGAAGTTGTTTTGTAAGGAATAAAACTATGGCATTACACCAAGATCGTTCTAACCCAATGACTGGTAACCAGCGTCGATCGGTCGGAGTGTTTCCGACCCGTCGAGCAGCAGAACAAGCCCTGCATGATTTACGGGACTCTGGTTTCCCCATGGATCACGTTTCGATCGTCACGCGCGATGCCGATCGACATGATGAAATTGCTGGGGCGAATGTGCATGATCCCTCTGATACGCGAGGCGTTGGCAATGAAGCGGATGAAGGGGGGACGATCGGTGCGGTCACAGGTGGCGCATTGGGTGGTCTAACAGGACTGCTGGTGGGTTTAGGAACACTGGCAATTCCAGGGATTGGCCCTGTGATGTTGGCTGGGGCAACGGCAACGGCAATTGCGACAACCTTGGCAGGTGGTGCGATCGGTGCGGTCACAGGTGGCCTGCTAGGTGCCTTGATTGGGCTAGGAATTCCTGAAGAACGGGCCAGAGTTTATAATGATCGGGTGGCGCGTGGCGAGTATTTGGTGATTGTAGACGGCACTGATGCTGAGATCAATCAAGCTGAGCGCATCTTGCATCATCATAAGATCGAAGAATATGGTATCTATGATGCGCCAGCAGCAACTGGCCACACAGCAGCGGGCGTGGCTCCAGGTGTAGGACATCATCAAGGACATCATCGGCGAGCAGTCGGCATTTTCTCGAAACGGCAGGATGCGGAGGCAGCAATTGCAGATTTGCGGCAGGCAGGCTTTCCCCTGCATCAGATTTCCTTAGTGACTCGCCATTTTGATCGACGCGAACCCTTTGCTGGTATTGACTTGCAAGACCGATTTGATGCGATGCGATATGGCATCCCATCCGATCGAGCCGAATTTTACAACAATCGATTTGGTCGTGGGGATTACTTGCTAGTTGTTCATGGGACTGAGGCTGAGATCGATCGTGCTGCCGATATCCTGAATCGACGTGGTATTCAAGACTGGAATATCTACGATGCACCGGTCCAGGATGCTTCCGTTACCCATACGGCAAATCCGATGCGAACGGGTATGGCCGCAACGCCAGCTTCTGGAATGGGCGATCGGGTTAATCATCGATTCAAACGAGCAATTGGTGTTTTTGCTCACCGGCGAGATACGGAAGCAGCGCTGACTGAGATTAGAGACTCCGGCTTTGGCATGGATCGGGTATCGGTGATTGCCAAAGACGCGGGACGTAATCAACAAATTGCTGGAACCAACGTCGGAGCCAATATCGATCGGCGAACCGGCAACAAAGCGGATGAAGGAGCTAAAGCGGGAGCCGCAACCGGGGCCGCAGTCGGTGGATTGGGTGGTCTGCTGGTTGGTCTAGGCACATTGGCACTTCCCGGTATTGGCCCTGTGATTTTGGGCGGAGCCGCTGCCACAGCTCTTGCTACTGCTTTAGGCGGTGGTGCGATCGGTGCAGCCGCAGGAGGTCTGGTGGGTGGCTTAGTCGGACTGGGCATTCCTGAAGATCGGGCCAAAGTTTACCACGATCGTCTCAATAAAGGAGATGATTTGGTAATGGTTGAGGGAACAGAAGAGGATATTCGGCGGATTGAACCAATTCTGAAACGATATAACGTCCACGAATGGGAAGTTTATGACGCGAATGATGTCAGATCTTCTGACAATCCCAACACTGTTGATTCCATCTATCAGAATACGGTTCGAGACGAACGAACAAATCTGAATACTCCCACCACTCATACCGAACCAGAAGTGATTGTGGTCGATCGACGTCGCGAGAACCTGGGCGATCGATAAAGCGTGATTTTCAAAATTTGAGGAGTAAGATGCTGACCTCTTATTCCTCTCCCTTTTCATCCAATTGTTTTAGCTCAACGAGGAATTTGATCATGAAGAAACTAGCAACTCTGCTGCTGAGCAGCGCTTTGTTATTCGGTGGAGTCGCATGTTCTAATAACGCCAAAACAAGTCCTGAAGCACCTGATACTACGAGTAAAGTTGGCCAGCCGCCTGAGAGTGCTGAAGCACAAGATATTCAGAATGATGGCACCAGCGATCTGCGTAAACGGCAGCTTGAATCTGACATTCGGGCTAGGGAACAACGTAACAATACAACGGGAGGCGATGTCGATCGGGCTGATGGAGATCTGGAAAGCGAAGTTCGCAGTAAACTCGAAGCGAACCTGCCAGCGAGTCAATTAACCGTAGATGCCAAAGATGGTATTGTGACAATTTCAGGTACGGTTCCAACTCAGCCGCAGCTGGAGCGGATTGATCCGTTGGCTAGGGAGATTAAAGGGGTCCAGAACGTCGTAGTTAACGCCAAGGTTGCTGCCGCGATTCCTGCCCCTGAAGATGCTAATCCTCAGCCCCAAGGAACCAATAATCAGTAGCAGTAATTTGCAACCTGTAATATTGGCTTCACAATAAGAAATCGGTAGCGATCGATATGATCGCTTAGGGGATGGATAGAGTTCGCAGCATTGCACTCTGCCACCCCTATTTTGATAGCTATTCTTTTAATGTCTTATTGATTTATTGCGCTTGAAGCAGAGCCGATCGACTCGGTACTTGATTAGACAAGGCTTACTTGATCGGCAAATAGGACTTCTCAGCCGTTGGCAGCGGATTGGGTTGAGGTTGACCTGTTTTTAAATAATCCACTAACTGCTCTGCGGCCTGATTAATGTGCAACCGTAAAATTTCGATCGCACGATCAATCTCTTGCTGCTGACAGGCTGCTAGAAGCTGGTGGTGCTCTACCTGACTGCGATCGCGATAGTTCAACTCCTTCATTTGCAGCCGGATATAGCGATCGACGTTGACATGCAGCGTTTTGATCAGGCCCAATAAGCGGGGACGATCGGCAGGAGCGTAAAGAGCGGCATGGAATTGCCAGTTCAGTTCAGGCCACCGCATTGGATCGCTCGTTTGATCAGTTTCAGCCAATAAGGCCGCAGCCCGATCCAGATCAGTTGCAGTCATTTGAGGGATGGCAAGTTGCAAGGCCATTGTTTCTAGCGCCAGTCGAATCTCGCAAATTTCTTGCGCTTCTGTTGGAGACAGCGATGAAACCATCGCCCCTCGGTTGGGGTGAAAGTTGACCAGCCCCTCTGCCTCTAGCTGCCGCAGTGCCTCTCGAACGGGAATCCGGCTCACGCCAAATTGGGTGGCGATCTCATCCTGCCGTAAAGACTGGCCTTCGCGAAAAATGCCGAGCTGAATGGCTTGCCGCAGGGCCTCTGCAATCAGGTCGGGGGTACTTCGTTGGTGTTGCAGCACTGAGGCTGCCAGATCATTTAAATTCATACTTTATATTGTATACAAAAAAGATCGTATACAATATCCAATAACACCTCTTCCTTTAGGAGTTTGTTATGAGTAGACCGCGACCCGAACGGGTAATTATCTTCGACACCACGCTGCGAGATGGCGAACAGTCGCCCGGAGCCACCCTCAACGTAGAAGAAAAACTAGCGATCGCTCATCAACTGGCCCTGCTAGGTGTGGATGTGATTGAAGCTGGGTTTGCTGCCGCTAGTCCGGGGGATTTTGAAGCGGTGCGATCGATTGCTGAACAAGTTGGTAGTGCAGATGGTCCGGTGATTTGCAGTTTGGCCCGAGCAGTGAAAGCAGATATTCAGGCGGCGGCGGCGGCGCTGCAACCTGCGGCCCATCCGCGTATTCATGTGTTCATTTCTGCTTCAGATATCCATTTGCAGTATCAACTGCGCAAGTCCAGAGTCGAAGTTTTGGCGATCGTGGCTGAAATGGTAGCTTATGCCAAAGATTTGGTTGAGGATGTGGAGTTCTCCCCCATGGATGCCACCCGATCGGACCCCGATTATCTCTATCAGGTGATCGAGCAGGCGATTCAGGCTGGTGCAACCACGATCAACATTCCCGATACTGTGGGTTATCGCACTCCCAAGGAGATGGAGCAGTTGATCCAAAACATTCAGGCCAATGTGCCTAGCATCAACCAGGTAGTACTCTCGGTGCATACCCAAAACGATTTGGGATTGGCCACAGCAAACGCTTTAGCAGCGATCGAACATGGGGTGCGCCAAATTGAATGCACAATCAACGGCATCGGCGAACGAGCAGGGAACACCGCTTTAGAAGAAATCGTTATGGCGCTTGAGGTGCGCAAACCCTACTTCAATCCTTTTCTGGGTCGTTCTGTTGACTCTTCTGAGTCCTTGACTCGAATCAAAACTCAGGAAATTTATAAAACCTCGCGCCTTGTTTCTCATCTGACGGCCATGCAGGTCCAGCCTAATAAGGCGATCGTCGGTGCGAATGCCTTTGCACACGAATCGGGAATTCATCAGGATGGAGTGCTGAAGCATCGTGAAACTTATGAAATCATGGATGCAGCGGCGATCGGTCTCTCTGAAAATCAGATCGTCCTGGGTAAGCATTCTGGCCGCAGTGCCTTTCGCACCCGGTTGGAGGAATTGGGCTTTAGTTTGAGTGAGGCCGATCTCAACAAAGCATTTCATCGGTTTAAAGAAATTGCTGACAAAAAGAAAGAAGTCTCCGATTGGGATCTGGAAGCGATTGTTCAAGATGAACTGCATGTGCCGATCGAATCAGGATTTCAATTGGAGCATGTGCAGGTTACTTGCGGCGACTGTACCTGTCCGACGGCGACGGTGACGATCGTCAAACCCAACGGCAAAATTTTTACTGATGCAGCAGTTGGCACAGGACCCGTGGATGCGGTTTATCGGGCCATTAATCGCCTGGTCGAAATTCCCAATCAGCTGGTTGAATTTTCAGTACAGTCGGTGACTGAAGGGTTTGATGCCCTGGGAACGGTTACTGTGCGCCTGCGATCTGACAACTGCTTATTTACTGGGCAGGCTTCTGATACCGATATTGTCGTGGCCTCTGCCCATGCCTATATGACGGCTCTGAATCGGATTCACCGACATTTGGAAAACCGGGCTAAGCATCCTCAACCCGATGTGGCAGGAATTTTGTTTTAAGGCACGGACCCGGTGAGCCAATAAAAAAGAGTGGGTAGATGGAGTAATTGATGTCCACCTACCCATTTATGCTTGAGATGACTCCTAAAATAGCCGTTCCAAGCTTTTACAAGCTTTTAGTTCGATCGCAACGTTTGGTCTTGTTCTGCGCTTAATCGCAACGAAGATTGAGCCGGTGTCCGACGGTTTGAGGCGATTGTCGGTTCAATGGCGTTAACAGCCTGAATATATTGAGGATCTTCAGGGGTGCCAATCAAGGTTTGATTTGCAGTGAGTACCCGTCGTTGCCCTTCTGTTAAGTTGATCTCAACATTAGGGGTAATCCCACGATGGCTAATGTCAGTGCCACCGGGCGTGTAGTAATGCGCGATCGTCACGGCCAATCCTGACCCATCTGACAGGGGATGCACCGACTGGACCAAAGCTTTGCCAAAGGTTGAGCTACCTACAACCACAGCCCGGTTGTTATCCATCAATGCACCTGTGAGGATTTCGCTGGAGCTAGCCGATCCTCCATCAACCAACACAGCTAAAGGCAGTTGGGTAATGGCAGTTTGGTTGGCCTGAATGTCTTCACTCTTGCCGGTGCGATTGACCGTACGAACGATCGAGCCTGAATTCAACCAGAGCCGCGAAATCTCAACACTGGCCTGCAACAATCCGCCTGGATTACCGCGTAGATCGAGCACAAATCCTTCCACATCTTGTTTCACGAGTTGTTCGATCGCGTTGCGCATTTGCTCAGGGGCATGACCACTAAATTCAGTTAAGCGAATATAGCCGATCCGGGTATTGTTCTCCTGACGCAGAGCATAGCTCACATTCGAAAGCTCAATTTTTGCGCGGGTTAGCGGCAACTCAAACGGGCTTTGCCCACTGCGCTGAATTCTTAAGGTAATGGGAGTGCCGATTTCTCCTTGAATCAGTCGAGAAGCCTCTTCCACCGTCATTCCCTGGGTGGATCTGCCATCGATCGCGAGAATTTGATCGCCTGTTTGAATCCCTGCTTCACTGGCTGGAGAGTTAGCGATCGGTTCCACGACGGTCAAAGTTTGAGAATTGGCATCCAGTCTCAAGCGGATGCCTACTCCTGAAAGTTCCCCTGAGGTTTGGCTGGATAAGGCCTGATACTGTTCAGGATCAAGGAATCTTGTATAGGGATCACCCAATTGCTCTAGGGCTTGCCGCAAAGCGAGATAAGCTTCTTCATGATTAGTATAGTGGCGGCTGAGCAAATCCTGGCGCACAGTTTGCCAATTGACCTGGTTAAAGCTGGTATCAACATACTCTCGATTGACGATTTGCCAAGCTTCGTCTAAAACCGCTTTCGGGCTATCTTCAAAGGCTTGAACCGGACGTTCGAGATGAATTAAAGAAGTTGTAACAAGGGTGCTGCTAAAAAAAGCGAGGGGCAGGATACGAAACAAATTACGAACTTGCGTCATGTGAGCTAACCCTAGGAGACAAAAGGATATAAACGCTAAAACATAAGAATTTGGTTGCAGCGAACTAAGCGATTAATCTGCTTTTCAACAGGCTATCGCTTCAAGCCAAATTTTACTGGAGCCAAAATCCAACGCAGTGATAGTCAGAACTTAAGCCATGTGCTTTAAATCAATTCGATCGGTTGTTTCAATCATCTAGAGCGACTAGCGCTCATTGTTGCGATCGAAAGAGGAAAAGTCGGGAAGAGGCGTGTTGATTTGAATGTTGAGTTCCTTTACAAACAATGCTTCATGCTTAATCTGTATGAGTGAGGACATCATCAAGAAGTTTCAATAAGAATTTGTGTGAGCGAGCAATGAGTGTGAGAAGGCAATTTAGGTTAGAAGACATCAGAATAGTCACCACAATCTACCCTTTTCGATTGAAGAGGGACGGAATGAAGAGAATCTCTTCTGATCAGGATTAAACTTGGATCTATTTACCTAATCTCAGAGTTTGATGAGATGCATCACAACTGAAACCTAGCTAAACATAGAACAAGCTGAGGAATAAATGCTCAAATCTAAACAATTGATCAAATTGTGCGAAGAGAGCCTGAGAAATGAGGAGAGCCAGAACAAGGGTACTTAGAATGAATTTCCGTTAGTTTAGCAAAAGGTGAAGACCTCTTATCACCTCTATCCTTAATTTTTAGAGTAACTTTATAGTTGATTGAAATCATTGAGCGAAAAGGAGCAGGTCTAATTTTCTTTGGGCCCAATCACCATCTGCAAAGAAAAGGTTTTGCCCCCCTTTTGATGATACCGATCGGCCCAGATCCGCACAATTTCATCCAGCTCAGTGAATGCCTGATCGACCCGATCACTGGGGATGTCTAATTCTTCTAGAATGCGAATGACGTTACTGCGCCGCTCGGACCAATCCCGCATCATGCGAAAGAAGCGAGCCGTATCCTCGATCATGGTATAAGCGCGCTCTTCCTCGTCGGCAGGGGCATAGGAGGCCCGTGTTAAGGCATAAAAGGGCATGCTCCAGGGAGAATCAATCCGCGTGATGGTTCCAGAGTAGATGAGCCGCCGTTTGATATGTTCGGCCAAAGCTTCGCTGAGGGGCATTTGGCGATCGGAAGGAAGGTCGTGCTGAGACTGTTGATGCAGATACTCAATCATGTCCATCAACTGGAATGAGTTAATCAGCTGGGCATCAGGCAGGTTGGGCGGCAACCGCTCTTCAATCTGACGCTTTTCCTCCAGGGTGAGGCTAGTCCCCGGAACGCGCGATCGGCCTGGATGCCAGGGATATTGCTCCAGCCAGATATAGGGAAATTCGATTAAGTAGCTCGGCTCTTGGGCACCCAGCATTTTGAGCAATTTTCCTTCGGTTAAGGCTTGCCGCACTTCCTCAACAATTACCTTGACCCGCTTAGGCTCAATGTGGTGCAGATGCCCAGTCATCCGCAAATTTTGCTCTTGCTCTAGATAGGTCATGTAAATCGCGCACTTGGCGGCGGTGGCGGCAGCATCTAGGAAAGCACCATGCCGGTGGCCACCCATTCGCATCGCGCTAAAGGCGAGATATATCATGATCTGATCGATAGCACTGGGGCTTAGGCGTTTAATCAGATCGACATCGTTGGTCATTGCAGCAACAGCTCAGTCAGACTTAGTCGAGAACTATTTTAAAGAAGACTGATTCCCCGTCCGATAACGAGTCACATCTCCCTTACTATATATTTGCAAGAGGATAAAGGAATCGTGTAGGCAGTTTAATACAGTTCGGATTAGTGTAGACGATTTTTCCAGGGTTACCCTAATATTTCCTGCCCAGCCTCATCTATTAAAGCGATAAGTGGAACCAGGTGATCAAAAAGGGGAGGACATCAAAGGTTGGAAAAGTCGGTGAAACTGTGATTGCTCATTGATTGCTCATCTTTATGGGGTACACCAGAATGTACCCCGCCTTGCTATGAGGTTTAGAATAACCACTCAACCGTTCTTTCAACCTGGAAGAATTGCGTGCTTAAGCGCAAAAGAGAGATTTAGCCTTTCAACTTCTGAATTCCGCTAGCCAGGAAAGCAAGCCGGGTCATTAACGACACTCGAAAAGCTGTAAACTGGAACAGCGCTCGGTGCATAGGAATTGAGAAACAGGGAATTTTAACCTGTGTCCAGCATTTACCCGCACCCCGAAGATCGGTAGAAACAACCTAGCGACCGCTCCCGCGATTGAAGGCAGCTCTGGTGATAACCGTAGAAATGCAAGCCTGTCCTAAAGTGATTTGTGTCGTCATGGTAGGTATTTTGTATCAACGTCATCTACCTTCCAGATACACGAAATACTTGGCCTGATCAGGAAAAAAATAAACCGATCGGCAAAAATTGCACAAAAAAATGGTACAGGTAAGCAGTGATCACTTACCTGATGGAACGAATGAGTTCAACTTGGCAGAACCTCACCCTCCTCAATCTTTCAGCACAGCAGTGGCTGCAATCTAGCCACTTACGCTACCTGGTCGGGTTGCTGAGAAGCTGGCGACAGGGAAGTTGGTTAATGCAGTGGGCAGAACCCCTGGGTGGATTGTTGGTGACGATTGTATTTGGTGTAGCACCCTTCGTCTCAAACACCCTGATTGGGGTACTGCTGATGGCTTGTGCTGCCTACTGGATTTTACTGACGATTTCAGATGACGCTGATCCAGGATCCGGGATTACACCGATCCATTTACTAGTGATACTTTACTGGGGAATTGCGGTTGTTGCAACTGCTCTTTCGCCAGTTCGCTCTGCTGCGATGGAGGGGCTGACAAAACTAACGCTCTATATCTTGTTTTTTATCTTGATGGCAAGGGTTTTGCGATCGCCCCGAATTCGATCGACGCTGATGACGGTTTATCTCCTGGTCGCGCTGGTTGTGAGCATTTTTGGGCTGCGCCAGTGGTTTTTTGGAGCAGATGCTCTGGCCACCTGGGTAGATCCTGAATCTTCCCTCGCTGGAACGACCCGCGTCTATAGTTTTTTGGGCAATCCCAACCTCTTAGCAGGATATTTGTTGCCGGCTGTCGTGTTTAGCGCTGCTGCCGTCTTTGCCTGGAAGCGGTGGTTGCCAAAAGCTTTAGCGGTAATTATGTGGCTTGCCAATTCTGCCTGTTTAATCCTGACCTTTAGTCGGGGTGGCTGGATTGGGTTTGTCCTTGCCAATTTCTGTCTGTTGGTGCTGCTGGTGCATTGGTTTAGTATCTATCTGCCGCGTTTCTGGCGGACTTGGATTCTGCCGATCGTTCTAGGGGTTTCTGCCGCAGTGGTCGGATTGGCCATCCTGGCAGTGGAGCCGTTGCGCGATCGGGTCTTATCCATGTTTAGTGGACGGGAAGACAGCAGCAATAACTTCCGCATCAATGTCTGGATGGCAGTGATTGAGATGATTAAGGATCGGCCTATTTTAGGAATCGGTCCCGGCAATGATGCATTTAACCGAATTTATCCGCAATATCAGGCAACAGGTTTTACAGCTTTGAGTGCCTACTCAATTTTCTTAGAAGTTGCGGTTGAGGCGGGACTGATTGGGTTGAGCTGCTTTATCTGGATTCTGCTGGTCATCTTTACTCAAGGATGGACCCAGCTTCAGCGTCTCCGCAAACTCGGCAGTCGCGAAGGATTTTGGTTGATGGCTGCCTTGGCAACAATGATTGGCATGTTAGCTCATGGCACCGTTGATACCGTCTGGTATCGTCCCCAGGTGAGTACCCTCTGGTGGCTGATGCTGGCTTTGGTAACCAGCTATTGTGTTCCGGCGATCGCTACACCCGAATCAGAACCAGCCTCAGAACCAGCTTAAGCAGCATCGGCTGACTAAAGTTTGGCTGCCCAAAGGCTTGGCTAATCTCAAATCTGCTTGTTAGGAACTAGCTTTGTGTACCTCCTAACAAGCCCTTGAAAAACAAGAAATTTAATTTCCGTTTCTTAACTTTTTGATCCTATTGATTCACAATGTCTTACTTGCTTAATGGTGAGACATATGAGAGCGAGACATAAAAACAGGCCCACCTCGAAACTACCGGGTGAGCAAATTAAAGCATTTCAGTTGCCTTCTCAAGCCTTGTTTTAGGAGTAGCTAATTAGTAGTAGCTAGAGACTGCTGCTTGTACTGCTGAAGTAAACAAGCTTGAGACAATTTGGAGGGCAAAGATTGCCAGCATGGGCGAAAAGTCGATGCCTCCCAGGGGCGGGATGAAAGAACGGAAAATATTGAGATAGGGATCGGTAATCTGACTCAAAATCGACAGCGGCGGGTTGTACCAGTTGAGATTGGGAAACCAGCTCAACAGAATGCGAATGATCAGCAACACTGAGTAAATTTGCAGAAACCCAGCTAACGATTGGATAATCAAAGTCATGGGGACGGTTGTCCTCTTTAATTGTGTAGAAAGTACAGAGTGATGAGCTTATTCTAGCGGTTCTCTCGATTCAATCAAAGCGGCTGGGGGTGAGTTGGGCCAGTAACGGATCGATCGTCCCAATGGCAGTTTGAGCAAAGCGGCGGGCCAGGGGCGGTAACATCGCGAAGGGATTACTGAATCCAGTGAAGAGGTGTAGTCCTTCCAGTTCAGGAATTGCCCCAATAAGAGGTAGGCGATCGCTACTAAACCCAACCTGGCAGCGCCGCCATTGTCCCGGTACTGCTTGCAAGATGGGCAAAATTTGGCTAATGGTTTGTCGAAGTTGCGCTTCACTGGCTGCGGCATCGACTGGAGGCTCCAGGGTCGTCAAGGCTCGGCTCATTTGACCAATTCGGATGCGCTCATCCATAAATTGGATTGCCCCTGCGTCGAGAATACCAGGCTCAAGCTCATGCCCTGCCTCATCCCAAAGCGCATCTGTTGCGGCTGATCCAGCCTTTGCTTCCATGGCAAATCGTTTGAGTTCGGCTGGCATGATCAGCGTGCGCAGGTTGATATGCAGCGGTGGCGTTTCGACGATCTCGGCTTGAGTGAAGTACAACCGGATCGATCGACCAATGGATCGAAGGAGCGATCGACTTATGGCTCCAGCACAGACGATCGTATTTGCAGCTGAGTATGTTTGCTCGGAAGTCCTTACACCCTGAATGCGATCAAACTGCCGCACCCAACCTGTCACCGAAGCAATTTGGATTTGGCCACCCAAACGCAAAAATGCCTGATTGTAAGCCTGCACGGTTGCTTCCGGTGAAACATGGCCATGAGGAAGATGCAAGGCTCCCGAAATTGCGGCTGGATTGAGTAAGGGTTCTAACTCGTTGGCTGCCGCCACATCCAGCAGTTGAGGTAGAGTAGCGAATTGGCTATAGGTAGCAGCAACTTGATTGGGATCTCGATCGGCAGCAATTGTCAGCAGCAAGTCCAGTTCGCGAAATTGAGTTTCTGCGTCCAGTTCGTCTGATAAATGGCGATGCAGCTCAATTCCCTCCTGGCAAAGTTGGCGCGTTAAATCTGTTGTGCCTGACCAGTAGGCAATACCGCCATAGCTGTAACGAGTGGCATTACAAGGATGGGAGAATTGCTCCAAAACCAATACAGATAACCCCTGTCGCTGTAATTCATAGCTGAGTGCTGCGCCTGCCAATCCATTGCCCACGACAATCCAATCGTAACTGACCATTCTCTACTTGCCCCTGCTGAGTGCCAACCTTAATTCAGCCGCGATCATAGGCGAAAACCCTGTCGCAGTCTATCTTTAGCACTCAATTTCTTGTCCTGAGGCACTGCCCTTTCATCGCGGACTTGCTCTAGGTAAGCCCAAAATATATTGAGGCAGATATATCCGGAACAAAGTTAGTTGCCGATCTGGTATTGCTGATAAAAGTCAGCAAAGAATTGTAGGTATTTCGCTCCGCTTCTCCAGACTAGGCCACTCTGCCGAACGGTAAAGCTCTTATACCTATACAAAACATGCCGATGCAAAGATTGAAGCGCTTGCCACAGTGTTTATCTAGCTTCAAGCAATCTTCAACGGTTGGGATTCTGCAATGGGGTATAACTGGGAAGAACGAATCCAGAAGTTGAAGTCCCATGTCCTACGAGAAAGAAAAGCAAATTGCGATTGAAGCAGTCACGCTTGCAGCCCAACTATGTCAGAGAGTGCGACAAACGATTCGACCTGAAGCCATTGAGAAGCGTGATCGCAGCCCAGTCACCATTGCCGATTTTGGTTCGCAGGCCATCATTTGTAAGTTACTTTCCGAAGCATTCCCCAATGATCCAATTGTGGCAGAGGAAGATGCGGCAGCCCTCAGTCAGCCTGACATGGCGAATTATTTAGACCAAGTTACAGCGCATGTTCAATCATTGATTCCCAATGCAACACCTGAAACGGTCATTGATTGGATCAACCGAGGCAATGGCAAGGTGAACAGTCGCTTCTGGACCTTAGACCCAATTGACGGCACCAAGGGATTTTTGCGCGGTGAACAGTATGCAGTTGCGTTGGCGCTGATCGAAGACGGAGAGGTCAAAGTCGGTGTGCTGGGCTGTCCGGCCTTTTCACTCGGCTCTGATGCCCCAACTGACAACGGAACTTTACTAGTGGCAGTTCGAAACCAAGGCGCAACGATGGCTCCTCTCCAAGGCGGAACCCTAGAGTCAATTCATGTTGTCGCCGCAGAAGACGCCAGCAAATTCCGATTTGTTGAAAGTGTGGAATCAGGGCATGGTGACCAGACTCAGCAGCAGGCCGTGGCTCAGGCCGTTGGCATCACTGCTCCTTCAGTGCGGATGGACAGTCAGGCCAAATATGCAGCAGTGGCTGCAGGGCAGGCGGCCCTTTATCTGCGGTTACCATCTCCTAAAACACCGGATTATCGGGAAAAGATTTGGGATCACGCGGCTGGGGCGATCGTCGTAGAAGAAGCAGGGGGAAAGGTGACCGATATGTACGGTAAACCCCTAGACTTTTCGAGTGATTACAAAATGACCGATAATCAGGGAGTTGTGGTTAGTAACGGGACTTGTCATGAAGCAGTTCTAGCAGCACTTGGAGCCACCGTTCCCAGGTAATTCTCAAGGTCGCAAGTCGGGTTTGTCTAAACGAACTTAGTTTTAACTTCAACTTGACTAAATCAATGATGAAGCTTAGACAAATCCGAATCAATGAATCTGGTCTGCATACTTAATTTCTCTTAAGATTGCATCAGCATATTCCGAGAAATTAGAGAAAGCTCCTGAATTCGTAACTTCGATTGATAAGATCTTTTGCGGACCTTGCTTAAGCTAGTGGTGCTTCACCTGTCCACTCATACACGCAGTTAGACGGAGAGGAAATGAATTTGAGCCATCATCCAGACAATATTGCGCCTCACGGCGGCACGCTGATCAATCGCATCTGTTCGCCAGAGCAAAAAGCTGAGTTTCTTGATAAAGCCGACCATCTTCCCCGCATTCAGCTGGATGAGCGTGCGCTCTCCGACCTAGAAATGATTGCTATTGGTGGCTTCAGCCCACTGACTGGTTTCATGCCTAAGGCTGATTATGAGCCAGTTGTGAACGAGATGCATTTGGCTAATGGGCTGCCTTGGGCAATTCCAGTAACGCTTTCCGTGACTGAAGAAGAAGCGGCTCCTCTGAAAGAAGGGATGCTGGTTCGCCTCGACAATCCGCAGGGGCAGTTTGTCGGAGTTTTACATCTGACTGAGAAATATCCTTACGATAAGCTGCATGAAGCGCTGCATGTTTATCGGACCAATGAAGAGAAGCACCCCGGCGTCAAAGTTGTTTACAATCAAGGCAACATTAACCTGGCCGGTGATGTTTGGCTGCTGCAGCGGAATCCCCACCCCTATTTCCCAACCTATCAGATTGACCCAGCTGAATCACGCGCTTTATTCCGAGATAAGGGCTGGAAGACGATCGTCGGTTTCCAAACCCGCAACCCGATCCACCGGGCGCATGAGTATATCCAAAAATGTGCCTTAGAAACGGTGGATGGTCTTTTCCTGCACCCCCTAGTTGGCGCAACCAAAGAAGATGACATCCCCGCTGATGTGCGGATGCGTTGCTACGAAATTTTGCTGGAGCACTATTTCCCGCTCGATCGCGTCATTTTAGCTATTAATCCTGCTGCAATGCGCTATGCCGGTCCCCGAGAAGCCATCTTCCACGCCCTCGTGCGCAAAAACTATGGCTGCACCCATTTCATTGTCGGACGTGACCATGCGGGTGTCGGTGACTATTACGGCACTTATGATGCGCAATACATCTTTGATGAGTTTGCACCGGGTGAACTGGGCATCGAACCGATGAAGTTTGAACATGCCTTCTACTGCAAGCGCACGGGTCAAATGGCCACCACTAAAACTAGCCCCAGTGGCCCTGAGGATCGGGTGCATTTGTCGGGAACGAAGGTCCGGGAGATGCTGCGTCGTGGAGAACTGCCACCGCCTGAATTCTCTCGGCCTGAAGTGGCTGCCGAGTTGGCCAGAGCAATGCGAATCCCGGTTGAAGTTTAAGTCAATTGTGGATTCCGCTTTCAGCAATTCTTTTTTTGAACTTTGAGTAAATATATAGAGGAAATTCATGCAACAACGTGGCGTCACTGTTTGGTTTACAGGCTTGAGCGGTGCGGGTAAAACAACGATTACCACTGCGGTTGAGAAAGAGCTGCGAGCACGAGGCTCTGATATCGAGATCCTGGATGGGGATATCGTGCGGGAAAACCTGACCAAGGGGCTTGGGTTCAGCAAAGAAGATCGAGATGAGAACATCCGACGCATTGGTTTTGTCTCAAATTTGTTAACCCGTCATGGTGTGATTGTCCTCGTTTCAGCGATTTCTCCTTACCGGGCGATTCGGGAAGAAGTGCGGGAAAAAATTGGCGACTTTGTTGAAGTGTTCGTCAATGCACCACTAGCTGTCTGTGAAGAGCGTGATGTAAAAGGCCTGTACAAAAGAGCCAGAGCTGGAGAAATCAAGAACTTTACTGGTATTTCTGATCCGTATGAGCCGCCTGCTAACCCCGAAGTGGAATGCAGAACCGATTTGGAAACTCTGGAAGAGAGCGTCGCGAAAGTCATTGGCGCATTAGAGAAAATGGGTTACCTGCCAGTTGCAGCGGTTGTCTAACCTGATCTAGTTCTGGACAAAAATTTTCATCGCATGACTTTCTGGGCGCACCACGCGCCCTTTTTACTGGCTATTGGGATATACAAAACTCCGATCGCCCAGGGAAGGTGTTCTGTGCTGCTCACAAATGTCCTCACGATGTTAGAGACTAAAGAGAGTATCTTTCCTGACTCAGTTCTTGTAGTTCTTTATGTCAAATTTGCTCAGCTTGATTATCAAAGGCGGTCCGGTGATGATTCCGATGCTCGGACTCTCGGTGGCAACGATCGCCTGTGCCATCGAACGCACCTGGTTTTGGTATCAGCTGATGAGTCAGGAAGATCGGATTGTTCATGATGTGCTGGCGGCAGCGCGCTATAACCTGGAGGATGCGAGAGATATTGCTGAACAGGCTCGCGATTTGCCGATTGGTCGGTTTTTATTGGCCCCACTCAAGCTGCGCCACCCTTCACCCGAAACGTTTCGCCTTGCTTTAGAAGCGGCTGGAGATAAAGAATTTGTCCGCATGCGTAAAGGGGACAAGCTGTTGGAAACGGTCGTTGCAGTCGCACCCTTGCTAGGGCTATTGGGTACAGTCACCGGACTGATCATCACCTTTGGCAACTTAAACATTGGTGGTGGCGGCACCACAGAACAGGCAACTCAAGCCGCAGGTGGTATTGGTGAAGCTTTGATCACAACCGCAGCAGGGATGATAGTTGCTATCATCGCATTGTTGATCTATCGCGTTTTTGTCAGTTTGCAGTCCCAACAAATGGACTACTTCTCGGAAGTCGGCTCAGAACTGGAGCTGATCTATCGGCAAGTTTGGTATGAACCCAGTTTGGCAGCAACCAATCACCACCCGACTGTTTATTCGGCATTGCCTGCCACTACGCCTGTGGAGGAGTCATAGGAATCCTGACCCTGCCTTTGTGATAATGGTGGAAAAGCAGAGGCAACCTGGAAAATGGCATACAGCGATTTCACTTTGCAAAAACTGAAAAAAGAGTTTGGATTGCAGATTGATGAACAGCCAGATCTGTTTGCATCAGTAGTTCCGATCGCCAGTAGCGATCTGCTGAATACAACCCTGCAAGAAACGGTGCAGCTTGCGATCGCCATCAATACCGAGAAAGCGCGATCGGAGATGATTATCACGCCCGTGTTGCTGGAAGTGCGACGCAGGACCAAGGGGCAAATTAGCCTCTTTTCAGGGGTAGATTTTACTGTGGATGAAGCAAAAGGATTGGTGGGCTACTGCGATTACATTTTGAGCCGTTCTAGGGAGCAACTCACGATAAATGCGCCGGTAATGCTGGTCACGGAAGCCAAAAATGAAAACATTAAAGCGGGTTTAGGTCAGTGCATTGCGGGTATGGTCGCTGCCCAAACTTTTAATCGACAAGAAGGACAGCCGATCGATACTATTTATGGAGCCGTCACTACAGGCGAGATCTGGAAGTTTCTCAAACTGGCTGATACGACTGTTTCCATTGATCTAACTGACTATTACATCTCGCCCAACCTTGAGCAAATTTTAGGCATCCTGATCGAGGGGTTAGGGTTGCCCGTTGCGGCTGCATAGCATTCGGTCTGCCTGGAATTCAGTTGACCGAGCGTCGTGTGAGCATCTCGCTTACATTTGACCTGGGACGATCGTTATCTCCTGATTTTGTGACCCTTCGGACAAGCGTATTGAAGAGGGTGTGAACACCGATCCTGGGGATGAGACAGGAGTTCATACAATAAAGGCACGGGTCTCAGGCCGGAGGGTATTTCATATCAGCCTGAAACCTGAAACCTAAACCGAGAGTAAGAAACTATGCAGCCAACCAATCCCAATCAATTTACTGAAAAGGCATGGGAAGCGATCGCTCGGACTCCAGATATTGCCAAGCAGGCACAGCATCAGCAAATTGAGCCAGAGCACTTAATGTTGGCGCTGCTGGAGCAACCAGAGGGGCTTACCACCAGCATTCTCAATAAACTAGGTGTTAACGTGCAGCGCGTGCGCGACTATACAGAAGACTATATTCGTCGCCAACCCAAAGTTTCAGGAGCCGGAAGCTCAGTTTATCTGGGTCGATCGCTCGATACTTTGCTCGATCGGGCTGAGGCAATTCGCAAAGACTTTGGCGATGATTTTATTTCAGTGGAGCATTTGTTGCTGGGCTATGCCAGAGACGATCGCTTCGGTAAAGTGGTATTTCAAGAGTTTAGACTCGATGAGAAGAGGCTGAGAGACGCAGTGGAACAAGTAAGAGGTAATCAAAAGGTGACCGACCAAAATCCAGAAGGCAAGTACGAAGCACTGGAGAAATATGGTCGTGACCTCACCGAATCAGCTCGACAAGGCAAACTCGATCCGGTGATTGGCCGAGATGATGAAATTCGCCGTACGATTCAAATCTTGTCACGCCGCACCAAGAATAATCCGGTGCTGATTGGGGAACCGGGCGTTGGTAAAACAGCCATTGCCGAAGGACTGGCTCAGCGGATTCTAAGTGGCGATGTACCGCAGTCTTTGAAAGATCGACGACTGATCTCGCTCGATATGGGGGCGCTGATCGCAGGTGCCAAATATCGGGGTGAGTTTGAAGATCGGTTGAAAGCCGTCCTGAAAGAAGTCACCGATTCGAAAGGCCAGATTATTCTATTCATCGATGAAATTCATACCGTCGTGGGTGCAGGGGCGACTCAAGGAGCGATGGATGCAGGCAATTTGCTGAAGCCGATGCTGGCTAGAGGGGAACTGCGCTGTATTGGAGCCACGACGCTGGATGAATACCGCAAGTACATTGAAAAAGATGCGGCCTTGGAACGTCGATTCCAGCAGGTCTATGTCGATCAACCCAGCGTTGAAGACACGATTTCGATTCTGCGCGGTTTGAAGGAACGCTATGAGGTACACCATGGGGTCAACATCTCAGATAGTGCGCTCGTAGCTGCCGCGACGCTGTCGAATCGCTATATCAGCGATCGATTCTTGCCGGACAAGGCGATCGATCTGGTAGATGAAGCAGCAGCCAAACTGAAAATGGAAATCACCTCCAAGCCGGAAGAACTTGACGAGGTCGATCGCAAAATTCTGCAGCTGGAAATGGAGCGACTGTCCTTGCAAAAAGAAAGTGATGTGGGTTCGCGCGATCGGTTAGAAAGGCTGGAAAAAGAGCTGGCCGACCTTAAAGAAAGTCAAAGCAGCTTGAATGCTCAATGGCAGGCTGAAAAAGATGTGATCGTCGAAATTCAGAAGCTGAAGGAAGAGATCGATCGCGTCAATCTGGAAATTCAGCAGGCCGAGCGGGATTATGACCTGAATAAAGCGGCTGAGCTGAAATATGGCAAACTCACCGATTTGCAGCGTCGTGTTCAGGAAGCCGAAGCGAAACTGGCCCAGACCCAAACCAACGGTAAATCACTGCTGCGGGAAGAAGTGACCGAATCCGACATTGCGGAAATTATTTCCAAGTGGACGGGTATTCCGGTTAGCAAGCTGGTGGAATCGGAAATGCAAAAGCTGCTGCACTTGGAAGATGAATTACACCGTCGCGTGATCGGTCAAGATGAAGCTGTGACTGCGGTGGCGGATGCGATCCAACGTTCTCGAGCTGGATTGGCTGATCCGAATCGACCGATCGCTAGCTTTATCTTCCTGGGTCCGACTGGCGTGGGTAAGACCGAATTGGGCAAAGCCCTTGCCGCCTATTTATTCGACACTGAAGAAGCCATGGTGCGGATCGACATGTCGGAATACATGGAAAAACACGCCGTGTCTCGCTTGATCGGTGCCCCTCCCGGCTATGTAGGTTATGAAGAAGGTGGTCAGTTGACCGAAGCGATCCGACGCCGACCCTATGCCGTCATCCTGTTCGACGAAATCGAGAAAGCGCATCCGGATGTGTTCAATATCATGTTGCAGATTCTGGATGATGGCCGCGTGACTGATTCTCAAGGTCGCACTGTAGACTTCAAGAACACAGTGATTATTATGACCAGCAATATTGGATCGCAATACATCCTGGATATTGCTAGCGACGATCAGCGCTATGAAGAAATGCGATCGAGAGTGATGGAAGCGATGCGATCGAACTTCCGGCCTGAATTCCTCAACCGGATTGACGAAATCATTATCTTCCATGGCTTGCAGAAAACCGAACTGCGTCAGATCGTGCAACTTCAAGTCAACCGTTTGGCGCAACGCCTAGTCGATCGCAAGATGACGTTGCGGTTATCCGATGCGGCCCTCGATTTCCTGGCTGAAGTGGGTTACGACCCAATCTATGGCGCTCGTCCATTAAAGCGAGCCATCCAGCGCGAGTTGGAAACTCAAATTGCTAAAGCGATTCTGCGCGGCGAGTTCCATGATGGCGACACTATCTTTGTCGATATCGAAAATGAGCGGCTTGCCTTCAAACGGCTGCCTGCTGAGTTAGTCACAATGTAGGATCGATGCGCTCAGTTTGGGCGAAAAGTCAGAAAAATAAGGGCGATCGAAATTCCGGGAGGAGCGATCGCCCTTTTTGCTGGAGCGTTGAGAGAGGAGATTTGACTGATTTTTTGCTGATTGCGATTTTGGATTTATTCCACGTGAGTTCGACAGGTCAAAAGATCGCTTCAGGCAAGGCAGGTAAACCCTTGGGTTGAAGATCGAGGGAGGGTCTGGAGTCTTGGTAGGTGTATGCCACCAGTCCAGCAATCAAATTGACCATGAAATTCAGAGGACTGCGATGACGAGAATGTTCAATTTGAGCAATGTTCTTGAGTTGGTCATTGACCGACTCGATGATCGCTCGCTTCCGCAACAGGATCTTGTCAAGCAGAGGCACCAAGCGGTTTTTCATATTCTTCTTAATCTTGGTGACCAGCTGAAGCCCTTGTTGCCATAACTGCTCGAATAAGGCTTGGGAAATATAACCCCGGTCGCCAAAGAGCTTGCCGATAATGCCTTTCGTTAACTCTGGGACTGGAGTGCGGTCGTCCACATTGGCAGCAGTCAACTGAAACGACAACAACTCTCCATGTTCATTGATGAGCAGGTGTAGCTTGAAGCCGTAGTACCAGCCCATCGAACTCTTGCCCCAAGCTGCATAAGTTGCAAACACCCGATGGCTGTGAGCCCGTTTGGGATGACAAACCTTTAGAGGAGTCGAATCGATGAAACTAATCCC
>LUGL01000056.1 GCA_002796835.1 Elainella saxicola E1
AATGCCTTTCGTTAACTCTGGGACTGGAGTGCGGTCGTCCACATTGGCAGCAGTCAACTGAAACGACAACAACTCTCCATGTTCATTGATGAGCAGGTGTAGCTTGAAGCCGTAGTACCAGCCCATCGAACTCTTGCCCCAAGCTGCATAAGTTGCAAACACCCGATGGCTGTGAGCCCGTTTGGGATGACAAACCTTTAGAGGAGTCGAATCGATGAAACTAATCCCTGTCATTTCTCCTAAACGAGTGTACAGATAACAGCACAACAGCATTAGGCTCCAAGGCATCAACTCTACAAAACGGTTGTAGCTCACCAAGTTGGGAAAGGCTCCTCGCCAGTGCGGCAACACTTGCAGGGTATAGAAATCCTTGAAGGTGCGGTAGCCAGAGCCATGAAAGGCGATGACAATCGTCATCACTTCGCTGAGGTGCAGTCTGGAGCGACTGCGTTTCTCTCCTAGCATCGAGGGCAGCTGGATTTGTTGCTGCCAAAGTCGTTCAAACTCTTGGTAGAAGTCATCTACATCGCAAAAGATTTGGGTCACATCCAGGTGCGATACGATCGGTTTCATCGCTGAGGCTTTATGTACTTCATTTCCAGTCTCAGCTTTCCTTTGGCCTTTTGTCACTCCGTCGAACTCACGTCATTTTAGTACAACCAATGGCAACTCCGATGTAATCATCCTGACCACATCACGCCGATAGAAGTTGCAGGAAGCTTGGTGAATGCTGAGCTTCTTTTTTTGTTAGCAGGCTCTTCTAATTGCAGGCTACAAGAACGTGAATATTGTGTGTCAATTCATTGACTGCAAGCAGGGTTGCCAAATCAATTCAGCAACCCAGGCATGACAAAACCAATGATAAAGCTGTGATGTCGAAAAAATGGAAAAGTGGCTAGGAAATGACGTAAATATTGGCAGATGTCAAAGCCAGGTTACGCGATAGTTGAGCAACCTCGATCGGTTTTTCTGAGCCAATGCCATCGGAATCGAATAAGAGGCTGCCAGTACTGGGGTGATAGATAAACCGATCGCTGCGATCTGCTGCTGCGGTTCCCCGATGGAATTGTTGGCGATCGAGCAGTGAATCAGGTCGCAGTCCTGCCTTAAAGCCTTTTGCAGAAACCACCAGCCAGTCATAAATAACTGAGAAATCGTCAATGTAGTCGATCCCTTCTTGAGCATGGTGGAAGAAGAATCGATCGAACCCCTGTCCCCCCTGCAACCAATCTTGTCCACGGCCACCAGTGATCTGATCGTTTCCCCCACCGCCGATTAGTCGATCGTCCCCCAACTTGCCGACCAAGACATCACTTTCGTCTGTCCCAACCAAGCGATCGGACTCGTTGCTGCCCAGGCGCTCAATTCCGCTAATGCGGCTGACGGGAACTGCACTGATGATGGTATTAGTTGCCTCTTTTGTAGAGGTTTGCAGAGAAGGTTTAGAAGCAGTTTTAGGAGAGAATCTTTTAAGAGAAACTGCTGGATCATGAGATTCCCTTTCTTCTACCTTTTCAACCGGATGGGGCAGGAATACCGTTAAACCCGGTAGATCGAAAACAGGCCTGGACATAGTGAAAACTCCTACATAGACTCAGGGAACCGATCGAAACAATCCAGGTGACGAACTTTGCTCAGGACAAAATGGATGGAAAACCAAGGCAAAAATGCAGACTCGATCGGCTGCATATTGCAGTGTTCCCAAAAATTGAGATTGACAGCATTTCTACTGACCCAGAAGCTGTAATTTCCTGAAATTTACGGACTTAAATTTACGGACTCTCGCATCTAGGGTTTACCGTTATTTCTGCAAATATTTCTGCGAAAATAGCTCTGCAAACAGTCTGGCGGTCACATTTTCCAAAACTTTTAATCCAATCCATATCCCTCGCATCAGCCGCAAGGATCCGATCGGTTGACGCAGCATGGCCCGTAGCAGAGCCTGAGGCATCAAACGTCCCGATGGACTGATCGCCCCAGATAAATTAGGGAGTTCATCGTCGCAGCCATCACTCACAACCCGTAGCATGGTCACCGCTGCCCCAATTTCTGCGAGAGCAGTGAATACCGCAGCTCCTTCCATATCCACAACATCGGCATCATAAGCCTGACCGAGGTGCTGTTTGGTCTGCACAGAGTGAATGAACCGATCGCTCGACCAGGCCTTGACCAACTTCAAATTCAAGCGCTGCTGAAGCAGAGCAGTCAGTTGCGGATCACAGCGATCGATATTCAATTCCGTTGACAAACCCGTTCGTGAAAGAGAGAGAACCTGCTGATAAACCACCTGATCGCCAATCGAATAGTCAGACCGCAAACTGCCACATAGTCCCATGACAAGCATCTGCGATCGATCGGCAATCAATCCTTGCTGTAATTGACTCTCTAAAAAAATCTGGACCGGAGCTTGACCGATCGGCAGCGGAATCACTTGCGGTGTGGCACCAACTTTCCGTATACCTCGACAGACCGCCTGATACTCTGCACCTTGAACAACCAGAATTGTTGGAATTGGCATCAGTCAAGCCAGCCTCAGAACTATCATCCTTCTAAATTTCTTCCAAGGCAGGTTCTTCTAGGCAGGACAGCTCATAGGAGTGAATTTGCTGATCTGGCTGTTGGCCATGTTCATGAGGAGGAAGTTGGAATGCCTGTCTGCGCCCAGTGAGCAATCGTCGTGTGAGGTCAATAATCCATAGACTGAAACTGAGTAAGTCATAAAGCGGCAACAGAGCCCAATTCCGACGCATTATTTCGTCTTTCAGGCAGACTATACCAGTCAAACAACCCATACTCATCCGGGCAATCCAGATTGCAGCAAAAATCATCCAGCCTAACCCGGAGCCTTGGAGTAGCCAGAGCAGTAGTCCACTGGCCAGGATGCCATAGGTCATAATTTTACTCCAATATCCCCAGGACTGCGAATTCCACAAGCTTCTGATCCAGCTATTTTGATGCTGCAAAGTGCTCCAGAACGAAGATGAAGTTAGTTCCCGATCAACAACATAGTGAGACAACATGACTCGAAATCCGGCTTTTGCAGCCAAATGGCCTAACTGATAGTCATCTGCCACCGCATTGGCGATCGCTTCAAAGCTTCCTGACCCAAACAGCACATCCTTACGAATGGCGATCGTTGAACTGAGGGCAAACTGAACTCCCTGCATGCGACGCGCGACCAGCACCCCTGAGTGGAATTCAGCGACCGTTCCCAAGGCTTGCAATCTGGCCAGCCATCCTTGGGGTTGCGATCGGTAAGGGCAGGTAACCACCCCAATGCCGGGGTATCGAAACGGCTGCACAATCTGTTGTAAATAGTTTGGCCCGACTGTAATGTCGCTGTCTGCAATTACCCACAAACCATATTTGGCGACAGAAGCAGCATTAGCTAGGAGATTCACTCTGCGATTTAGCCCGATCGCCCTTGGGTTAACAACCAGATCGATTTCGCGATCGGGAAATTGCTTTATCAGCTTTCGCACCATCTCAACGCCGGGATCGGTTGCATCCTCAACTGCAAACACAATTTGATAATGCGGATAGTCCTGCTGACAGAAAGACCGCAGTGCTGCGTCAGTTTGGGCATTCATGCTGCAGAGCGGTTTCAGGATGGTGAGTCTAGGATGAAACTCTACATTCACTTCCGGGTCGGCATGGGTCCAGTAGTCGATCGCCGCATAGATGGCATAGCCATAGAACCAGAGTGATCCTAGACAAAGGCCAAACAACAGGAGAATGAGGCTGAAATGAAGGACAGGCAAGGTATCCATTGAATCATTGACCATGAGTCATGCGACAGAATAGCGCAGGGCACCCCATCAACAGCAATTAATCGCAACATGATACTCATAAAACCGGAGTTTGGCCAATTTCGAGCTGTAAACCTTTCTCAAGTTTTTGCAAAGCATTTCGCGAACCAATCTGACAGATTATTTTTTAGATAGTTAGCTTAGATTAGTCAACTTAAACTATCCCGAATAGACGATCGCCCCCTCTACAGCTGCATCAGTTGTTCGATTGGATACAGTGACCGGCTGCACTTGCACCGCACAAGCTTTAAGTTCAGGTTGACGAGAATCTGGACAGGCTTCCGGATGGGTAAGGGCATTGGCTTCTGCGGCTTCTGCCCACAATGTTCCCCAATGCATTGGCACGAACACCGTTCCAGGGGCGATCGCTTTTGTCACCTTTGCCATTAACCGAGCTATTCCTCGGCGCGATCGAACTTCGACCCAGTTTCCACTTTCAATTTTGAGTTGAGCTGCATCACGCGGATGTATTTCTAAAAATGGATCTGGGTACATTTTGCGCACTTTATCAATCCGGCCCGTCCTGGTTTGGGTATGCCAATGACCATACAATCGACCGGTAGTCAGCACAAACGGATAATCCGGATTGGGCGGTTCTGCAAGGCCACGCGAGTGATAAGCTCCAAATCTGGCTCGGCCATCCGGAGTATTGAAACGCAGGTTTGTGTAGAGCCGTGCAGCACTTTTAGGTTGCAGCTTAGACAACCGATCGGGACAAGGCCATTGCAGCGGACCTTCCTGACATAGACGTTCGTGGCTCATACCCGTCATATCGCAAGGACGATCGCGCGTCAGCTGCACAAATTCCGCATGGACTTCCGCCACGTTATTAAAAGCGAACTGTTTTGTGAAACCCAATCTCCGTCCCACTTCTGCAAAAATCACCCAGTCCGGTCGAGCTTCTCCAGGAGGTGTGCGGAATTGCGGACAGTAAGTGACTCGCCGCTCAGAATTCGTCATTGTACCAGGGGCTTCACTCCACTGAGCCGCAGGCAGCAGCAGATGCGCATAGGCCGCAGTTTCCGTTGGATAATAGGACTCCTGATAGACCGTGAAGGGCGATTGCAACAAAGCTGCTTTTACCCGTTCCAAATCGGGCAGACTGACCAACGGATTCGTGGCTGCAATCCAGAACAGGCCAACCTCTCCCGCTTCCAATCCCATGATCATCTCCCAGACGGTTCGACCTGGCTCTGCCGCAATTTGGCCCGATGGCAAGTTCCAATGGGCTTCGACTTCAGCCCGGTGTTGGGGGACTTTGACTGTGCGATATCCCGGCAACAAATGGGAAAGACCGCCCGCTTCTCGACCGCCCATGGCGTTGGGTTGACCAGTCAAGGAAAAGGGTCCGGCCCCTGGTTTACCAATATTGCCCGTCATCAAGTGGAGGTCAATCAGCGATCGCACTTTTGCCGTACCTTCCGAGGATTGGTTTAATCCCATTGACCAGAGCGACAGCACCCGCTTCGATTCTCCCCAGAGCTTGGCAGCCTGTTCCAGATCTTCCTGGCGAATGCCACAGCGTTGGGCCACAAATTCAGGCGGATAATGCCGAATCACTTCTGCATAAGCTGGAAAACCGCTCGTACATTCATCGAGAAATTGTGCATCTAGTAGCTGCCACTGCATCAGCAAATAGCCAATACCGTTCAGCAAATCAATGTCAGTACCTGGTTTAATCGCTAAATGCAAATCGGCGGCTTCTGCGGTAGGCGTGCAACGCGGATCAACCACAATCAGTTTGACATTGCGGTTTTGCTTATGATATTTGCGGAATCGATTAAAGATGATCGGATGACATTCTGCTGTATTTGTGCCAATCAAAAACGCGCAATCTGTTTGTTCCAGATCGTCATAACAGCAAGGCGGACCATCCGTGCCCAAACTTTGAATGTAGCCAGATACAGCCGAGGACATGCAAAGACGAGAGTTGGCATCAAAATTATTGGTGCCCAGGCAGCCCTTCATCAACTTCTGAGCCACATAATAATCTTCCGTATTAAACTGGCCCGATCCATACATGCAAATTCCGTCAACGCCTTGAGTTTGCCGCACGGTTTGAATCCGATTGACAATGCGATCGAGCGCCTCATCCCAACTGACCCTGCGAAACGGCTGATCCAACGAATCTCGCAGCATTGGATACAGCAACCGATCCTTGTGCAGCGATTCTGCGATTGTGGCTCCCTTGACGCAAACCATACCCTGACTGGAAGGATGCGATCGATCGCCCCGCACCTGCCAAATGGGAGTTCCTTCCCGATCGCGCAGCACTGCTTTACCCGGTTGAGCCGGGGGTAACACTTCTAAGCCACAACCAACACCACAGTAGGGGCAAACAGTTCGAGTGGGTTCGGACATGATCAACTAAACGAGATTGAAGATAACGAGAAGAGCGTAGGAGATATGATCGAACGATCGAATGTGCATTTGTTATGTAGAGGCGAAGCATTCGGAGGAAAGTCCCAAATACACCATCATGGATTATCGCCCGAATGCTTCGCCCTTACGAGAGATCAGTGCATCACCACAGAAATAAAACGAATAAGAGGTTCGATCGACACAAAATCAGAAATGGCAGGTAATGATCCGATCAACATCTCACTACCCACCAATGGTTACTCATCACAACAAAGCAAAATTATTCCACATCATCATGGGCAAACCGACGATAGAGGAAATCAAGCGCTTCATTCCGCAACTCATAATAATGTGGATCTTCGATCAACTTGGCCCGATTGCGAGGCCGTTCAAACGGGATCTCCAGAATTTCGCCAATATGGGCAGCGGGACCATTCGTCATCATCACCACCCGATCGGCCAGGAAGAGCGCCTCGTCAATATCGTGAGTAATCATCAGCACCGTACATCGATGATCACGCCAAATGGTCAGCAATTCTTCCTGCAATTCTTCCTTTGTGATTGCATCCAATGCGCCAAAGGGTTCATCGAGCACTAGGACTTGAGGTCGGATTGCTAAAGCCCGTGCGATCGCTACCCGTTGCTTCATGCCGCCCGAAAGCTGCCAGGGACGTTTGTGGGCCGCTTCGGTTAAACCGACCAATTCCAGATGTTCCCAGACGATCGCTGTTTTTTCAGTTTTCGACTTATCCGGGAAAGCTGCCTTAACGCCAAGATAAACATTCTCAAATGCGGTTTTCCAGGGCAGTAGTGCATAGTTTTGGAACACCACCATGCGATCGGGACCGGGTTTAGTAATCAGCTTATTTTGCAGCCGCACTTCTCCTTCCGTCGGTTGAGCAAATCCGGAGACCATGTTCAGCAGTGTGGTTTTACCACAGCCGGAATGGCCGATTACACAAATAAATTCTCCTTCTTGCACTTCCAGATTTACCCCTTCCAAAACCGTATAGGTTCCTTTCGGCGTGGCATACACCTTAGAAACATTGTCGATTTTAAGGAAGGGCTGCGAGGACGCAGTCGGTTGGGTCGTCGCGACTTGCTGGTTATTGAGCGTTTGCATAGTGATGAGTAAAGAAGGACAAGAAATGGCAGAACTAAGCTGCGTTTGGAGTGGCATCCAGGATGATTTCCTCAATGCGGATGTCTCGATGCAGCGGCAGGTTATTCAAATAGGCGATCGGATCATCGGGATCGAACGTAATGCCGTCGAATAGGGCAAAGGCGTGACGGGTGGGATCAATATCGGGCAGATCGAGTTGACGAGCCGCTTCCCCATACAGGTCAGGCCGACGCACCCGTTCCAGCACTTCCACCCAGTTTTTCGGGAAGGGGGCAATGCCCCAGCGAGCGAGCTGCGTTAAAATCCATAGCCCTTCACCGCGATGCGGATAGTTGGCCTGTTCGACGTGAAACTGGTTGTATCGCAGCATTTGGACTGGCTCGTCCCCAGTGCCCAGGTCGTAAGGATCAATAAATCCAGGTCGCATTGCTGCCGGATCAAGCCCTACATATTCGGGACGGCTAAGCCATTGCAAAATCTCTTCGCGGTTACGGCGATCGTCACAATATTCACAGGCTTCGATTAATGCCTTTACCAGCGCAATATGCGTTTGAGGATATTGGTTGGCCCAATCTTCGCGCAGACCCAGGACTTTTTCTGGATGACCGGCCCAGAGGTCCAGATCGGTACGAATCACATAGCCCTGCCCTTCCTGAACCGCGTAAGAATTCCAGGGTTCTCCCGCGCAATAGCCATCCAGATTGCCTGCTTTCAAATTGGCAGCCATTTGCGGTGGCGGAATCATCGTTAAGCTTACATCGCGATCGGGATCAATATCGCCTGATGCGAGCCAGTAACGCAGCAAGAGATTTTGCATCGAAGCCGGATGAACGATGCCGAAGGTATGGGCTTTATCTGCATGTTGAGCCAAATATCCCTTCAAATCTGCGATCGATCGCACGCCTTGCTCATAGAATTGCTTATTGAGCGTGATCGCATTGCCATTCCGGCTCAGGACCATAGCCGTGACGATCGGCTGGGACTGGTTCAGCGTCAAAGCCAGCGGCATTCCAGCCACCATTTGCGCCGCATCCAATCGCCCTGAGGTAACGCCTTCTGCGATTGCTTTCCAACTCGGTTCACGCAGCAAAGAGACTTCTTCTAAGCCATGCTTCTGGAAAAAGCCCTTTTCTTTAGCAACGATCAAAGGCGCACAGTCGGTCAGTGGAATAAAGCCAATGTCGAGATTGACCTTCTCCAACCCATGTTTGGCCACGGCCACTGGAGCCACTTTTTTGCGTCGGGCCGATCGCTTTTGTTGATTCAAGAAATAGACAATTTCATTCCGCAAACTGTAGTAGATCGGATGATTCACGACCTCCAAGCGGTGACGGGGACGCGGAATCGGCACTTCTAAAATTTGGCCAATGTGCGCTTCTGGGCCTGTTGTCAGCATGACGACGCGATCGGACAGCAGTAATGCCTCATCGACATCATGCGTCACCATCAGACAGGTCACTTCATTTTCCTGACAGATTTTCATCAGCTGCTCTTGCAGGTTGCCACGCGTCAGAGCATCCAATGCGCCAAAGGGTTCATCCAGCAGCAGCAGTTTGGGGCGAAGGGCCAGGGCACGGGCGATCGCCACCCGCTGTTTCATGCCGCCCGATAGCTCATGCGGATATTTATCGGCAGCATGGCTGAGTCCAACCAAATTAATGTGATGTTCGATCACCTCATGCTTCTCTGCCGCCGACAGATTTTTGAGTGCAGCTTTGACGGCCAGGGCAATGTTTTGTCGGACGGTACGCCAGGGCAGCAACGAGTAGTTTTGAAACACCACCATCCGATCGGGACCAGGCTTCGTCACCTGACGACCTTCGAGAATCACACCGCCGGTTGTGGCGCGATCGAGCCCAGCCACAATATTCAGCAGAGTCGATTTACCGCAACCCGAATGCCCGACGAGGGAAACGAATTCGCCCTTGGTAATTTTCAGGTCAATGCCCTTGAGCGCAATGTAGTGATCGCCACCCGGAAGCGTGAATACTTTATCAACGCTGTCAATTTCAACAAAGGTAGACATAAGAAGACAAGAGGCAGGAGGACAGGGGACAGTCGAGAAATGGGCAAGGCAGGTTAGATGATAGGTGAGATTTAAGTTCCCTGCTGTCCACCTGGAACCACCAATCGACCGATCATCAGCACGAGTTTATCGAGCAAGAGGCCCACAATACCTACATAAATCAACGCCAAAATAATTTCGCTAATCAACGAGCTGTTCCAGGCATCCCAGATAAAGAAGCCAATGCCCACGCCCCCGATCAACATTTCTGCTGCAACGATCGCCAACCAGGACAAGCCAACCCCAATCCGTAGACCCGTGAAGATGTAAGGTACGGTAGCAGGAAAGAGTACGTTGAAGAAATATTCAAATTTGGAAAGCTGCAACACACGGGAGACGTTTTTGTAGTCGCTGGGAACTTGCTGTACACCTACAGCCGTGTTGATTAGAACTGGCCAAATTGCCGTAATAAAAATCACGAAAATCGCGGAAGGTTCGTTGTCCCGAAACGCAGCTAGGGAAATCGGCAGCCAGGCCAGTGGCGGAACGGTACGCAAAACCTGAAAAATTGGGTCAAGGGCATCGTAAATGATCGCGTTACTGCCAATGATAACTCCAACGAGAATGCCAACTATTGCGGCTAAAGTAAAGCCGATCGCAACCCGCTGTAAGCTGGCAAACAGGTGCCAGAATAATCCTTTGTCGGTGCCGCCATTATCAAAGAAAGGATCAACGATTAATTCCCAGGTGTCATTTAGAACGGTGAGCGGCGCAGGTAAAACGGGCTCAGGCCCACTACACAGCAGTTGCCAAATGGCGAGCACAATAACAAGGGCAATCAGCGAGGTCAGTGCCTTGCGACCCTGAGTTTTCAATTTAGGAATCCATGCGGATTGAGGGCGAAGCTGAGAACTGACAGCCATAGGTGATATCCGGTAGTGGGTTAGGAGAGTAAAGGATTGAAGCAGTAAAACAGTAGAGGAGTAAAGCAGGCAAGATTAACGAAGTAGCCTAATCGAGAAATAGAACCCAAGACAAGAGAATGAGGAGGTGACTGAAGTCAGCCGTTGAATCCCTCCTCAACTCCGACTTTTAGATTTTTTTGATCTTGAGACTCTTGAGGTAAGCCTCTGGATCTTCAGGATCGAATTTCACGCCATCAAAGAAGGTTTCAACGCCGCGAGAGGTGCTGGTCGGAATTTCAGCATCGGGAACGCCGATCGCTTTAGCGGCCTCTTTCCAGATATCTTCCCGGTTAACTTTATCGACGAGCGCTTTGGCATCAGTATCGGCTGGAATATAGCCCCAACGCATATCTTCAGTGACGAACCAGAGGTCATGGCTCTTGTAAGGATAGGAAGCAAAATCTTCCCAGAATTTCATCCGCAGTGGGCTATTTTCCAACGGCGGTCTGCCTTCAACACCAAAGTCGAAATTACCTTTTGCCCGTTCCAAAATATCCTCTGCCTTAATCTTCAGCCATTCCCGCTTCGCGATAATATCGCACATCTCAGCTTTATTTTCCATCTTGTCACACCATTGCTGAGCTTCTAGCACAGCCGCAGTCAGGGCTTTGGTGGCATTGGGATATTTATCAGCCCAGTCAGCCCGAACGGTAAAGGCTTTCTCTGGGTGGTCTTTCCAAAATTCACCGGTTGTAATGGCGGTATAACCTAATTTCTGGTTAACCAGTTGGGCATTCCAGGGCTCACCGACACAGAAAGCTTGCATGGTGCCGACTTTCATATTGGCGACCATTTGGGGCGGGGGAACAACGATCGTCGAAACATCCTTGTTGGGATCAATGCCACCTGCTGCCAGCCAGTAGCGCATCCATAAATCATGAGTGCCACCAGGAAAAGTCACGGCAAGCTTCATTTGCTGTCCGGCTGCTTTGGCTTTAGCAGAGGCTTCCTTTAACTTGTTGCTGTTAACATCTAGCTTCAAATCTGCGAGTTCATTGGAGACTGAAATCGCCTGACCGTTGGTGTTCAAGCGAGCCAGGATATACATCGGCACAGGCTGCTTGGTGATTTTGCCCAGCGTCATTAAATAAGGAATGGGAGAGAGAATGTGAGCGCCATCGATCCCATTTCCGGCAGAACCAAGTTCCAGGTTATCGCGAGTAGCTGCCCAGGAAGCTTGTTTTGCCACTTCCACATCAGGCATACCGTATTTGGCAAACAGCCCTTTTTCTTTGGCAATAATCAGTGGTGCAGCATCCGTCAAGGCGATAAAGCCAAGTTTGGCTGTCGTTACTTCTGGAGTTCCTAACTCAGAAACTGGACTGGGAGAAGGGGAAGAAGAACTCCCTGAACTACTACTGGTTGATGAAGAGCCACCAGAACTACAACCATGGATGAGTAGAGTAGCGGCAGTGGTTGCTCCAGCAGTTACTAAGAAATTGCGTCTAGAAATCTTTGACATGGTTTGCTCTCTTAACAGTGAAAATGGGGAAACAATAAATCAGTGGATACAGTAAACTGCTTGGTGAACATTAGCTGCTATGCATCAATCACCACTTTGCCGATCGGACGAGCACAGCAAGTGAGAATCCAGCCTGCTGATTTTTCGTCTTCATTCAATGCCGAGGGATCGCCATCATATTGAACCTCTCCCGTCAGCAAACGCTGCTTGCAAGTCCCACAACTGCCCGATCGACAGCTGCTTTCTAACTCAATTCCAGCCTGTTCTGCAACATCCAGAATTAAGTCATCGGTTTTGCAATCGACCTCTTTACCGGATTTTGCAAAGAGGATTGTTGCCGTCTGTGCTTGGGACGGCGTGGAAGGAGCAGAAACATCAGAGGTTTCGTCACTCCAATCCCCTTTGGGTTTTGCTCCAAACTGCTCAATGAGCAGATCGCGCAATCTTACTTGCAAATCATCACAAGCAATTCCTTTTTCAACACAGGTGCCCAGATGCGCATCCTTGCCGACTTTGCCACCCATATACAGGTCAACGCCATCGACGGCTTTGCCATCCTTCCGGGCTTTTGTCCCCATCAGACCAATGTCAGCGACCTGCGGTTGACCACAAGAGTTGGGACAGCCGGTCCAATGCATCCGAACAGGACGAGTTAGTTCCACCTGCTCATCTAACGCTTTTGCCAGCGCCAAAGCCCGATTCTTGGTTTCAATCAGGGCAAAATTGCAGAACTGAGCACCTGTACAGGAAACGAGCGATCGCACTAACGGCGTGGGGGAAACTGAAAACTTCTCTAGCAGTGGCTCCTGTAACAACACATCCAGACGAGAATCGGGAATGTTAGGGATGATCACATTTTGTTCAACGGTCAGGCGCAATTCCCCATTTCCGTAAACTTCAGCTAAACGCGCCAATTCAAATAAATCAGCGGCATAGAGGCGTCCGACGGGCACATGTAAGCCAATATAGTTGAGGCCAGCCTGCTTTTGTCGATATACACCAATGTGATCTCGCTTTTCCCAATCCATTTCATCTTTAGGAGCTGCCGAGAGGAGCGATCGTCCTAATTGGCGTTCCACTGCCGATCGAAATTGCTCAATTCCCCATTCATCAATCAGCCACATCAAGCGAGCTTTTTGACGATTGGCCCGTAATCCGTTATCGCGATACACTTCCAAGATAGCGCGACAGAGGCTAACCACCTCATGCGGAGCTACCCAGACATCGAGCGGAATGGCTGCGGCACAGCGCTTGGCCGAGAAGAAACCGCCTACAACGACATTAAACCCTAATTGTTGTTCCCCTGCAATCTCTTTGAATGCTGGAACGAATGCAATATCGTTAATTTCTGCATGAACTGAGTTATCCCGTCCGCCTTCGATCGCAATATTGAACTTACGGGGCAGATTGGTAAACTCTGTATTTCCTTCTCCTTGATTCGTGATCATATCCTGAACGGACTGAACCAAAGCTCGGACATCGATCAATTCGTTTACATCCAAGCCTGCCACTGGTGATGCAGTGATGTTCCGCACATTATCCATCCCAGATTGCACGCTCGTCATCCCAGCTGCTTTCAACCGTCTGAAAATTTCTGGAACATCTTCAAATCGAATACCGCGCAGCTGAAGGTTTTGACGAGTTGTGATATCAGCATTGCCATCTGCCCCATAGCGCTGCACAATTTCCGCCAATACTCGCATTTGATGACTGGTAATAATGCCGCTGGGCATCCTCAACCGCATCATAAATTGACCAGGCGTAACCGGGCGAAAGAAAATCCCCAACCATTTCAAGCGATAGTCGCGATCGGTCGAATCAATAGCCTCCCAACCAATCTGGGCAAAATATTCAAGCTCATCTTTAACGGTCAAGCCATCCTTTTCAGCTTTAATCTTTTCAAACTTATTCTGACTGGTGGCCTGGTTGCTAATAACGCTGGTCACAATTCTTTCCTCGTGAGATCAAGACATTCAAGGTCTTGTAAAGCCGATTGCAAATTAGATTAAGAAAAACGGTAGTGACATTTCGTAACTGAAGATACAAAAGTTTGTAATTAATGTATTTTTTGCACTTAGAATATGCAATACACGCATCAAATATAAAGGATTAATGTATTTGAATACAGTTCTGTAGCGGTTTTTACAAAACTCAGATTTTGGCGATTGCTTTGCTGTAATTGCTCAAGTGGCAGCGATTGAGGCGGCTGATGAGTGGTATTAAGGATGTTGATTGATCCCGATCGTCAAGCTTGGCAGATTAGATCTGATGGTTTCAGACAAATGACCCAGAGGACAAAGCCACCTCAAGTTTGACGTTTGATCAGAAATATAGACAAAATAGAGCTGATCATGGATTTCTTGCATTTGGTTCATGCTAGAAATGCATTTGTGAGGTCTACTGGGCAGCAACAAACTAATCGAGAGGTGCAGGGTTGAAGTAGACTCAATAGATCATCAGCCTATCTGAAAAAAGCATTTGAAAAAACATTTAAGAAAAAGCATGACTAGATCGAACAACCCGGTTGGTTGCGATCGTCCCAGCCTCAGTATTGAGCCAAGAGTCTGAATTTGAGTTAACTCGATGAATTCAAAATTGTCCCCCTCAATGGCGAACCTACCTCATGAAGCTGTCTCAGCTGATGAAATTCAACCGATTTCTTTAGAAGCAAATTTGCTGATCCTGAGGACGGGTGATTTTCAGAGTCGTTGGGAGGCTGCCAAATTATTGCCCAGTTTTGGAGAAGCAGCGATCGTCCTCCTCATTGATCTATTACAAGAGGCAGCGACGGAAGAAGAAGATTGGGAACTTTGCTGGTTTATTGCTCGAATTTTGGGTGAATTGAAACATCCAGCCACGATCGACTCACTGCTTAATCTATTGCAGGTAACTCAAGATCGCGAAATTGTGACCATGGCGGCCACGGCTCTAACTCAGTTAGGCCCCAGTGCAATTCCGCCTTTGGCCCAACTCCTGACTCAAAATTCCAAGCGATCGATCGCGATCGAGGCCTTAGCCCAGATTCAGCATCCTGACGTAGTGCCATTGCTGTTAGAGGCAGTTCATGATTCGCTGCCGGAAATTCGAGTTGCCGCTATTAATGCCCTCAGCCATTTCTACAGTCCATCGGTGAATGCAGCACTGTTATCTGCTTTAAAGGATACTCATGCCCAAGTGCGCCGAGCCGCCGTGAACGGATTGGGGATTCAAGCTAGCCAGTTGGCTAAACAGTCGATCGATCGGCAACAGGACAGTTCGTTCGATGCCAGCCAGTTAGTGCAAGCGTTAGAACCCTTGCTCTGGGATTTAAACTTGGAAATTTGTAGCCAAACGGCGATCGCTCTGGCCAGAATTGGCAACGTGGATGCGGTTTCGCGGTTAGCAGAAGTGTTGCAGTCTGCTCATACCCCTCAGTTACTGCGAGTAGAAATTATCCGAGCGTTGGCCTGGATTGGGAACGTTCCAGCCTTAGATCCATTGCAACAGTTTTTAGATCAAATAGCAGTTGAGGGCCGATCGGCCAAGCCTGATGCGGAAGCCTTGCTGAATCAATTGGCGCTAGAGGTGATTGCTGTTTTAGGACGACTGGAACTGCCTGAAGCGCAGCAATCTGCTACAAAAATTTTACTGAATCTGCTGCAAACCTCCCATCCGATCGGCCAACTCCCACGTGGCAAACAGCAAATTGCGCTGAGTTTGGGACAGTTAGGCCAAGCAGAAGCGATCACAGCTTTAATTCAATTGCTGGCTGATGTAGACATGGGCGTCCGTTTCCACGCGATCGCAGCCTTAAAACAGTTGGCTCCCCAAGGGGCATATCAGCGCTTGCATGAAATGGCAGAGGAATCCACCGAGGCAGCTTTACAGGTGGGGATTGCAGCTGCACTGCAAGAATGGCATATTCATGATCTAGAATCGTCCGATCCTAAACCTTAAGATCCTAAACCTCAAGCATGAAATTTCAGGATGAACTTTGCGCAAAAAGGTGTTGTTGTGCTAGAAGGCGTAATGATTCCAAGTCTCAACACCCTGCTGGCCGAAGGAATAAACTGTAAATGAGTCCCGACGATCACCATCTTCCATTCCTGGCGTTCCAACTGGCATCCCTGGCACAGTAATTCCAGCAACATCTGGATGTTCTGTCACTAATCGATTGATATCTTCTGCGGGAACATGGCCCTCGATCGCATAGCCGTCGATCAGGCCGGTGTGACAAGAAGATAGCTCCGCAGGAACTCCATGCTGCTGCTTAATGGCTTCCATTTGAGGTGATTCAATATCGTGCACCTGAAATCCTTGAGTCTGCAAGTGGGCGATCCATCCTTTGCAACAGCCGCAAGCCGGGTCACGATAAACTGTGATTTCAGAACCTGCTGCCCATGCTGCATTCCCCCATGGACCAAAAACGATCGCCAATATCGCAATCAGCCCAATCACTGAACGCTTTAGCCAACTGTGCTGCCATTGATTCGATCGCTGTCTATCCAATTTGGTCGGTCCTCACTGCAATTGCAACAGTCGTGTTTCTATTCTAGATTCTGCCAGATAGAACGTTCAGAACTCATCGGCAAAGCCTGACACGAAACTGCTGGATTAAAAAACTGAAACAGCAACCTCAAACTGGAATGCCTTTAAATCTCTAACCATTGTCGAGAAATCACAACTGTAGAGAAGCAAACCAACTTTGAGGCTGCTGTATCGCAAGAAAACAGATGCCCTCAGGATTGACCCGGAGGAGCCTATGTTGGCACCCTGCAACACAGATAAGCGTCGGAAATAGTTTACTTTGCCACCATTTCCTTGAACTGTTTGCCTGCTGAAAAAGCCGGAACGGTGGTTGCAGGAATTTTGATCGCCTTGCCAGTTTGAGGGTTGCGTCCTTCACGGGCGGCACGTTGGCGAGGCTCAAAGGTTCCAAAACCCACGAGCGTTACTTTCTCTCCCGATGCAACCGCTTCCATAATGGCTTCGATTGCCGCTGTCAATGCAGCATCAGCTTCTTTTTTGCTGGCTTGGGTCTTGGCAGCAATTGCATCAACCAATTCACCTTTGTTCATACGTCGAAAATCCCTGTATCGGTAAACGCACTGTATTCTAGTGCATCTTCCTAGATTTGATCGCAGTTTTTAGAAATATTTCTAAACCGGGCTGTACCAAGGCTTGCCCGATTGTCAGCTTTTGATCTGAGATCGACGATCGGAATTAAAATAAGCTGTCTGTAAAGGAGACCATTTTGCTACTGTCGAATGAGTGCTTAATCGCCAAAAGCCTTGTCGTAATTGATTTTCAGGCCTGAGACATTAATTTGACTAATTCGAACTTCCCTTGCATGCATGCCTTGAAAGCTAGCGGCCAGCCGAATTGGTACCTGCCATCAGCCAAAACACAAACTTGTAGAAACATAAAGAAAGATCCTGGCTGACTGCCAAAACGCTTAACTCTGGCCGTTAAAATTCTTGCCACAGAAAACAAAGTCGGCCTGCGCCGACTACCCTTGCTCAGTTACTCATGCAAGAGGGGGAGAATTTTAGGTTGCAGTCTGCTGATGCTAGAGAGAGGAACTCTAATGCAGCTAGTTCCTCTCCCATGCTCAAACGAATTGAGGTGCCTCAGTTATCAGCTTTCAGTTGGTTGTTCCGAACACATTACCCTGCTTAATCTGCTTAATCTGCTCTAAGAGCCAGGAGACATCCGCATATTGCCTGGGTCATCCTGATTCGAAACACCCGGAACGCTGGGGCTGCCTGAAGGCGACTCACTGGGGCCAGGAAATCCTTCTGTTGGAACAGCACTGGGGCCATTGAGCTGATCGTTTTGATCGCCAGATTGATCATCAGGGCGGTTGATGCTGTCGTTGCGATCCATCCGATCGTTCAGTGCATCCTGGGTGGGAGTATTGCTGCGGCCCATGTTGTGGTTGGGATCATCCTGATTCGAGACACCCGGAACGCTGGGGCTACCGGAAGGGGATTCGCTCGCGCCTGGAAAGCTTTGCCCTTCAACAGCACTGGGACCACCCACACCATTGTTTTGGTCATTCATGCGATCGGTCGATGAACGCTCCATCCGGTTGTTATAGGTTCCCTGATTTGGCGTAATTTGCTGTTCCCCTGAAGTGCTGCCAGGAGAAGTCATGTGGTTGGGATCATCCTGATTCGAGGTACTGGGAACGCTAGGACTACCCGAAGGAGATTCACTCGGTCCAGGCAAGGTTTGGCCAGGAACGGCGCTTGGTCCAAGATTTTCAGTGCCACGGCTGTTTTGTCCGTTAGGCGTCATCGATTGGGCCATCGCAGGGAGACTCATTACGGCAGCAAGGGTTGCTGTGCTGGCAATTCCTGCCACTTTAGCCATCAGTTTGGATCGGTAGATCAAATTCATGTTTCTGCTTCCTCAACATTGAACATTACGTTCTTTTAAGCAGAATACTGATTCCACCTGTTCAACAGCCTCTACCCCAGGAACCAGTTGCCCCTCCTCTAAAGGACGACATTTCAAGGGTTAGAGCGGCGTTGGGTCTTCTGTCGGAAGTTGCGGATGGAAATAGTCATAGATTTGTTGCGCCATTTTGGGACCAATCCCAGGCACTTCAGCAATTTGTTGGGGAGAAGCTTCTCGCAGATAGTCGATCGATCGAAAATGAGCCAAAAGCTGTTTCTGTCGATGGTGTCCCAGGCCTGGAATTTCGTCCAGTCGGGATCGCCGCATTCGATCGCTGCGCTGCTGACGATGGAAGCTGACGGCAAATCGGTGGGCTTCGTCTCGCAACCGTCGGAGTAATTGCACTCCCGGCTGTTCAGCTTCAGTGGACAAAGGAATAGATTCTCCCGGCAAGAAAATTTCTTCGCGCTGTTTGGCTAAGCTGACCACCTTCACTTCTTCCAGCAAGTTCATTTCTCTTAACACTTCTACCACTGCTGAGAGCTGGCCCTTGCCCCCGTCGATCATGACCAGATCGGGAAAATCATTGCTGGAAGTCAGAACGCCAGATTGATTCGCCTCTTTCTGACCGCCCTCATATTTGCGGAAGCGGCGACGGATCACTTCAGCCATACTGGCAAAGTCGTCGGAATGGCCCGATCGCACCGTCGGATTCTTGATCTTGTAATGGCGATAGTGCTGCTTAGCAGGCAATCCATCAATAAAAACCACCTGGGAAGCCACCGCATCCGAGCCTTGAATGTGGGAAATATCGTAGCCTTCGATTCGGTGGGGTAGATCGGGCAAATCCAGAATCGTCGCCAGATCCAGCATGGCCTGATTGTTGCGATCGGCAAAGCGTTGAGTCCGTGCTAGCTCATATCCGGCGTTGCGCTCTACCATTTCGATCAGGTCAGCCTTGGTTTGACGTTGGGGCACATCGATCGAGACTTTGCGACCTCTGCGATCAGACAAGAACTCCGCCAGCATTTCCTGTTCCGGCAACTCATGCTGCGTCAAAATTTCAGATGGAATTTCAACGGCTTCCACCGTAGAGTAATGTTCCTCCAGGACTCGCTGCAAGATCGCACCCGGAGATCCGGACTGAGCATCGGCGACGAATCCCAATCGACCCACCAACCGCCCCGCCCGTACCTGGAACAACTGAATACAGGCATGGTGCTCATCTGCCATTAGGGCGATCGCATCCCGCGACACCGTATCATCCGACAACGCCACTTTTTGATCAGCATTCAGCGATTGGATCGCCCGAATCTGGTCCCGCAGTCGCGCCGCATATTCAAAGTTCAGCTCTTCCGCTGCCGTTTCCATCTGCTTTGTCAGCACTTCTTCCAGCTCTTTGGTGCGCCCCTGAAAGATCATCGCCACTTTTTGCATCATCTTGCGATACTCTTCGGCAGAAACCAGCTTCTGACAAACGCCTAGACAGCGGCCAATATCGTAGTTCAGGCAGGGGCGATCCTTAAATAAGGGTTGGGGACGTTGACGCAACGGAAAAATTCGCTTGATCAATCGCAGGGTGCTGCGCAACGCAAACACATCGACATAGGGACCGTAGTAGCGATCCTTGGCTTTGCCGAGCTGCCGCTTGCGGGTGATGAAAATGCGGGGATAGGCTTCGCTCCAGGTGATGCAGAGGTACGGATATTTTTTGTCATCTTTCAGCAGCACGTTGAAGTGAGGCTGATGCTGCTTGATCAGATTGGCTTCCAGAGCCAGGGCTTCCGCTTCCGTGTCGGTGACAATAAACTCGATCTCTGCCACCTGCATCACCATCAAGGCAATGCGGGGATTGCGATCGGGATCTTCTCGGAAATAGGAGCGGACGCGCGATCGTAGTTTTTTCGACTTGCCAATATAAAGGATTTGATCCGTCGTATCCCGCATGAAATAAACACCCGGCTCTGGCGGAATTTCCTTGAGGCGGGCTTCGAGACGATCGGGTTCTTTGATCAGCGGAACGAGCTTGGAGGAAGCAGTCATGCAATCAGGAGGAGCGTGCTGTCTAACTTCTGGTGGCTATTTCTAGCATACTAACTGGAGCCGATCGTGCGGGGAGAGAATTCCCGACTGATAGGGATTTTGGATTTTAGATTTTGGATTCTGGTGGTTGTGGCTGGAACGATCGGTATAAAAAGATTGGCATAAAAAAATCGCCCCAATTGGAGCGATCGCCAGACCTTAGTGATAGAAGATTTGTGATAGGAGATAAGTTTTTACTTCACGGTGCCTAGGACAGGCGCAACTTCTGAATCAATCAGTCGAGGCGCATGAAGATTGGCATAGATTTGCGGACTGTTTTGGGCGATTTGGGTGTAAGAGTCGCGCAACTGAGAGTTCACAGCAACGGTGGTCACGTCATACAACCGGGTTGCCAGCTTGGGATACACCCCAATGCCGACGATCAGCACCAAGAAGGAAAGTGCAATGAACAGTTCACGCGGTTTAGCATCGCTGTAGATTGCATCTCCAGGAAGTACGCAGCTTGTACCAAAACAAACGGCCTCTTGTTCACCCGCCCGGTTGGTTGCTGTCTCTTCTAGAACACAGGCTGGAGCAGCATCCGTGCTGTAGAAGACTTGGCGCAACATGGACAGTAGGTAGATGGGCGTTAGGATCAAGCCGACTGCAGCCAGGAAAATCGTAACGGTGCGGAAAGGCAGGCTGTAAATGTCGCTAGTGGCCATACCGACAAACACTTCCAGTTCACCCACAAAGCCGCTCATGCCAGGAAGAGCTAGGGAGGCCATCGAACCAGCAGTGAATAGCGCAAATACTTTGGGCATCACTTGACCAATGCCACCCATTTCGGTCATCGCCAGAGTGTGGGTGCGATCGTACGTGACGCCAGCCAGGAAGAACAGCACCGAGGCGATCAGTCCGTGGGACAGCATTTGCAGCATGGCTCCGCTGATGCCCAGATCGGTGTAGGAGGCGATACCCAGCAACACAAACCCCATGTGCGATACGGAAGAATAGGCAAGGCGGCGCTTCATGTTGGGCTGGGCGAAGGAGTTGAATGCCCCGTAAATAATATTGACAACTCCCAGAATGGCTAGGATGGGCGCGAAGTAGACATGCGCATTGGGCAACATCTCTAAATTCAGCCGAATTAGACCATAACCGCCCATTTTCAGCAGTACGCCCGCCAGAATCATTGAAACAGGGGCAGAAGCTTCGCCATGCGCATCAGGCAGCCAGGTATGCATGGGGAAGATCGCCAGCTTCACGCCGAATGCAACCAGCAAACCAGCATAGAGCAGTAATTCAAGGACCAACGGATAGTGCTTCGTACCCAGTTCGGCAATATCGAACGTGACGTGATCACCGCCGTAGAAAGCCAGTGCCAGTGCCGCAACGAGAATGAAGACTGAAGAGGCTGCTGTGTAAAGCAAAAACTTGGTTGCTGCGTAGCGCCGCTTTTGCCCACCCCAGATTGAGATCAGTAGATAGACGGGAATCAGTTCAACTTCCCAGGCGATGAACAGCAACAACAAATCTTGGGCAACGAACACGCCAATTTGAGCGGCGTAAAGCACCAACATCAAGAAATAGAACAACCGGGGCTTGCGATCGACCTGCCAGGCGGCAAAGATCGAAAGCGTGGTCACGAAGCCCGCCAGTAAAACCAGCGGCATTGAAACCCCATCCACCGAAACCGCCCAGCTTAAACCGAGCTGAGGCAGCCAATCATATCGTTCTACCATTTGAAAGGTTGCCTCGTTGCTGTCATAGTGCTGCCAGAAGGCGTAGCACATCAGCACAAAATCTGTAATACCGACACCAAGGGCATACCAGCGAATCTGTTTACCTTGCTTGTCTGGCAGGATGGGAATCGCCAGGGAAGCAATTAGGGGGAACAGGACGATCGCGGTAAGCCAGGGAAATTGTTCCGCTATCATAGGAGTGAGCAAAAATACTTATCTACCAGCAAGCTCATTGTACTAAACATTCGTAACATTTTGTTATCAATCTTTTTGTTTAGGAAGCATAGGCTTATCACTTTAGATTGATGATCTTTGGCAGAACGATAAACTTATATCTTTATGTTTTGTGATTTGCTCCCCGTTTTGATCCCGATTTCTGCCGATATTGGCTAGGAATTGCAGCCAGGTATCCCTTTCTCGGCCTGCTTTTGTTGCTTTACTTTGCTAAACATTAAGAAGCCCATGAGTTGCGGCTATTTAGTCTCAGCTCAATCAGGCTCGATCGTCCTGCTGGCCAGGGATTTTGGGTGGATAACCCTGCTGATGCGTCCTATTTAGCGGCGTTGGTTTCAAACTGCGATCGCCTTCATGCAAATTGACAGTTGACGTAAAAGTTAGAAGTGCTCCCTTTACGTCTTTTAAAACTTATGAATTGTGAAAAAACTACGGGAAGTTTCTATTAGAAAATCCTGCTGTTTCTGTCATGATTTCTGCTGAAAAATCCTCTATTTTTTTAGCTTTTTTGCATTTCGCAGATGATAGATTCAGTCCAGACTTCTGGGAGAAAAATGATGTCAACAACCTATACGCCTGAAGAGTTGAGCACGATCGCTGAAGCCCCGATGCTAATTGGCATGGCGGTTGCAGTCGCTGATATGGGTATTGTTTCAACGGCAATTGAGGCAGCAGCAATGTCCAGAGAAGTAGCTGGAGCAGCTCAAAAATATCCAAATAATTCGATCATCCAATCTGTTTTTTCAGAAGCAGCGATCCGCAGTGGTCAAATCAAAATGGAAAAACCTGATATTAAACCCGAAGATGTGCAGTCTGGTGCTGTGGTCGATAAAGCGATCGCGGCAGCCCAGGCAGCCATCAGCCTTACAGAAGGAAAAGCGACCCCTGAAGAAATCACAGAGTTCAAACAGTTTATTTATGCCTGTGGCGATGCAGTAGCCAATGCAGCCGGAAGCGGTTTATTTGGCACTGGCAGTCCTAAGGTGAGCGCGGAAGAAGCCGCAACCCTGGCCAAAATTAAGGCGGCACTCGCGATTTAGCAATTCACGCTTCTCGAAACCTGTCGTTTAGCAATCCATGATTCGATGGGTGTTAGAGGAAAAATGGAGCTTCCCCTAACCCCTTTGTTTTATTTATCAAATTGCAATCGCCAGAGTCTCGCTTTTTCAGATTCGGGTTGAAGTTGCCATCCTTGCTGAGCAATTGCTCCTTTAAGCGCAGCCGAGGGCCGAAACACAAAACAATCGGCTGAATTGGGCAACGGGCTGAAGTCGGGTGGATTGCTCACCGGAAATAAGCGAACTCTGGCATCCAGGCCATAGCTTAACGCCACCAGATCGCCCGTATTCGTAAAATCATCGCCCATATCGCTGAGTAGGATTGGCGATCGATCGGCGACGGCATTGACGGTGTGAATCACTTCTGCGTTGAAGTAGCTCAAGTCCTTATTCCACCAGGTTTCTGCAATGGCGCTCACCCCACAGGACAGGATGCTGCTGACCAGACAGAGTAATAGAATACCTCTGGCCCAGACTTTACCAATTGCCAGTTTGGTTTGCAAAAAATACGCCACCGCGAGCTGAATGGCGGGATAACAAGAAATTAAATAGCGGCTGACTGCCGATCGTTTGCCCCCAAAACAAAGATCTGCGGTTGCCAGCGTTAAAAACGGGATGGCGGCTGACAGCAAAATCAGTAAGTGGGTAGATGGGGCAGTCCGCCGGTAAACAAAATAGAATGCCGCAATGATCAGAATTAAGAAAGGCAGCCGCAATAAAAAAGTAATTGGATTATCGAATCCAAAATCTAAATCAAAAAAGAGCGATGTAAAGCTAAGGATCCACAGCTTGATTAGATAAACCAATCCAGGTGAAAATTTGGTCCAGTCGGTGGTTGCGATGGCCCGTTCATGGTGCTGTAGCAAGACCTGGATCCAGGGGCCATAAAGCAATAGCCCTAGAAGACTGGCGATGCCAAATGCCCAGATGCGGCGATCGCTTACCATCGCTTTCAATCGATCGATCCACGGCTTCTGGGACACCTCAACCCAAGCCAGGACCAGAGTATAGGCCGCATGAGCCAGCATGGTCAGGGCAAAAAAGGGATGGGTATACAGTCCGATCGCCACACTCAAGCCATAGCCCAGCCATCTTTGCCAGCTCGCCCCCCGCATTGCCCGCAACAACAGCCAACTGCTGCCAATCACCATGGTTGTCAGCAAACTATATTGCCTTGCGGTTTGAGCAAACAGAACGTCAAAGGGTGAAAGGGCTAGCAGCGTGGTGGCCAGTAAAGCCGTCGATCGCGACTCGAACAGAGCTTTGGCCAGACCATACATTAACGGTAAACCGAGCAGGCTGAACAAAACGGGCAGCAACCGAGAAGCCGTCATCGAGCTGCCAAATTGCTGCATCCAAAAGCGAGCCGTCACAAAATACAGTGGCGGATGTTGCGGATCTTCCAGCTTCAAAGATTGGAGCGTATCGGCAACCGTGCTCCCCGGTTTGATTTGCTGAAATTTTTGCAGAGCCGGAGCCGGAATGAGCTGATTCTGAAACAGTGCTTGATCAAGGTCTTGGCGCATGTAGCCCGCTGCCCGCATGGAAGTGTAAACCTCGTCATGCCAATAAACTTTTCGATCGAGATGAATGAATCGGAAAGCAATTCCCAGCAGGAGCATGACAATGAGAAACCATTGCAGCCCAGTTGCATAGTTGGAGCGGCTCAAATCTCTGGTTTCTGAGGTTGTAACCATCCTGTCTCCTCTCAGCCTTGATTAACGATCGACCCGTGATCGACCTGTAAAACCGATGACTCATGCTCTAGCCCAAAGTTGCTCTCAGCCAAAATCCATACCAGTCCAGTCGGGAAATGCTTAAAAAATCATCGTAAGCGAGGCGGGGACAAAAGTTAAGAAAAGATTAGGATGAAGCATCATGTCTGACAGTTCTAATTTGCCAGGACAGGCGGATTGGATAGATAGGACTGATGTACTATAATCAATGCAGTGCAGTGCATGAGTTTATGAAAGCGAGAATCGAAAACGACGTTATTTTTCTGGAATCAGAAGACCTGCCTCAGTACAAAAAACAGGGGTCTGTGGTCCGCAATAACTATTTTTGGGCGTTAAAAGCGATCGCAGGGAATACCCCCTATGATGGCGACTGGGAATATGAATCAGAAGTTTGGCTGGCCCTGCGACGGGTGTTACTTGCCTTTGCCGAATCTGGTTATTTGGGACTGTCGGAAACCATGCTAGAGTTCCCCTGCGATCAAGCGGAAATTCCAGCAGAGTTTCGCGGTATTGCCACCTGGCAGGCAGAATAGGGTTTCAACCCGTTGTTCGAAAGTAGATTAAACCCGCCCGTACAATTTGCGGATTCAATCCAAAATCCTAAGCAGCTTGATCTCCAGCCGTTTTGAGCTTTCGATCGAGCCATTGCAGCAGCAACAGCACAACTCCAACACTACCAATTGTCCCCAGCCAGAAACCATTGGCGATCGATCGAGATTCTCCCATGGCCCAGCCGCCAATCGTTGGTCCGATAAAGTAACCTGCTGCCCAACACAGCGAATTGACCGAGAGATAAACCCCGCGCAGCGATTCGGGCGCTAATCGAATAATTAAAGAGGACGCGGAAGGATTGTAGGCGACTGTGGCGATCGCCATAATTGCCAAGCCAATGCCAATCCAGATGGGATGACCATTCGTTTGTCCCGCCCACCAGATGAAACCAAATCCTAGCGCCCAGTTCAAAGCTGGAATTCGTAGGGCATGGGCATGATCGAAGGGTTTGAGAAAGCGGACGATCGGCATTTGGCAGAAGACACATAAGCCGATGTACCAGGAAAATAACAGGCTCAGCATGGCCGGATGATAGGTCTGCGCGGGTGTCGCTGAAACAAAGCGGGTCAAATAAAGCGGCAATGCACTGTTGAGCAAAGCCAGATAGGTCGTAAATAAAACGTTAGCTGCCACAAAAACTTGCAGGGGTCGATCGCGCAGGGCCTGTCGCCAACCTTGCATGACATTCGGCGTGGGCCGATCGCGATTCAGCGTTTCAGGTACTGCTTTATAGATCACGCCCAGAAAAATTAAAAACGAAATGCTATCAATCACGAACATGGCCCGGTATGCTCCTGTGGCAGCGATCAGCCAACCTCCAAAAACAACGCCCATGCCTAGCCCCAAATTGTCGGCCAATCGATTCAGCGCATAAGCTTCGTTACGGTTACCAGGATGGGTTAAATCTGCAACCACCGCTTCAGTCGCAGGCCAATAGAGGCCAATCCCTAGGCCCATGAGTAAATTACCCAATAGAAATGTTGAGAAGTTGTTACTGACGGCCAGCACAAGGTCCGCTAAAGCCGCGATCGCAGCCGCCATCAGCAGGACTTTCCGCCGACCCCAGCGTGGAGAGTCTGATAATGAACCGCCGAAAATTCGCCCCACCACTCCTGAGATTGACTCGCTGCCCAAACCAAAACCCACTGCGGAAGGAGTCAACCCCACCTGCTGCACAAAAAAGACAGCCGCATAAAACAGCACAAATCCGGTGCCAGTTTGCAGCAATAGCCGTCCGATAATCAAAATCCAGAGGCGTCGATCGATCTGCGGCAACCAGGCAACCAGGTTGGGAAAACGGTTCATGGTAAAAGTGCGGAGGAGTTCTCTGTCAGTTTAGAGGATGGCTGTCAATTTTGCGATCCTCCTGCCATTGACCTATTTAGCGAAAAGTAACGCTCGATATATTCAAAAAGCCAGTATATACAAAATCTATATTATAGAGCATGACAAACTTAATATTTATGCTATTAATACCAATGTGTAAGTTTTCCGATATGCGTTTATCTAGATCTATCAGATGTGCTCTTCCATTGTAGAGTTGAAAAACTAGCCATCTTGGTCTGAGATCTTCCATGCGTTAAAATAGAGTAAGGAAAACTTGACTTTGTGTTCCTGTCCTACTTTATACGCTTGAATGGACTGCTGGCAGCATAAACCCCATGAATTCGCTTGTGGCTGCGCTGCAAGTTGGATAGGTGATAGAACAGTGCGACTCGAATCATGACAACAGAACCGACAGACAACAATCTGATTCGACAACGGTTAGAAGCAGGACGATTAGCGAAAGCAGCTCAAGGCGGCTATGTCGGCCATGGATCTCCTGCGTTTGGGTTGCAGTCTGTTGAAGGGAAATTGGTTGAGCATCCCGAAGAGCAGCAAATTATTGAGCTGATCCGTCGCCATCACAAATCTGGAAAATCGCTGCAGCAAATTGTCGATTGGCTGAATCAGCGGGATTATCGCACGAAGCGTGGCCAACAGTGGCACCGGATTTCCGTTAAGCGGGTGCTCGATCGACTCTATGGCAGAAATCCAAAACTCTAGATCTTGGCACCAAAACCTTTCAACTGATTAGCTCTACATATAGACTAGATTAAAGCTGCTTATCTGTAACATCTGCTTTGTCCCCGGTGATTGCAGCTTTTCATCTGAATTTCTTCAGCAGGTCAAGCTTGATTTGCCGCCTGTGGTTTAGGTTCTGCGCTATCGGAGCGATCGTGAGGTCGATTTATGGTTCCAATTAAAGACCTATCTGCTTATGAGCCTTTTTTAGAAGCCGCGATCGATCGTCACCCCCTGGTGGTCAGTCCCGATACGCCACTCAGCCAGGTGGTTGTGCTGATGAGCCAGACCCGAGGCATTTCCTGTGCGATTTTCCCTATGGATGAAACGGCTGAAACCCTGCTCCAGGAGGCTCGATCGAGCTGCGTGCTGGTCATGCAGGCTACAGAACTGTTGGGAATCTTCACAGAACGAGACATTGTTCGCCTCACGGCTGCCGATACAAATTTGGCTGAATTAACGATCGGACAGGTGATGATTCAGCCGGTAATTACCCTGCCCAAATCAGACTTCTGCAGTATTTTTGCAGCCCTGTTTTTGTTTCGCCGTCATCAAATTCGGCATCTTGTGATTGTTGATGACGATCGTCAACTGATTGGGATTGTCTCTCCAGAAACGATTCGCCAGGTGCTCAAGCCCACCAATTTACTGAAACTGCGGCGGGTGAATGAGGTAATGATCACCCAGGTGATTCATGCCAAGCCAACAACGCCCGTCATTCATTTAGCTCGCCAAATGGCCAACCATCGAGTTAGCTGTGTGGTGGTGGTTGAAGGCAACGAAGCTTGGCCGATCGAGGATCCCAGCTCATTTTTAGATCAAGAGAGACTGCCGGTCCTTTTGCCGATCGGTATTGTGACTGAACGCGATCTGGTCCAGTTCCAGGCGCTCGGACTCGATTTGGCTAAAACAACTGCCCATGAAGTGATGAGTAGTCCGCTCTTTTTGGCCAGTCCGGAAGATTCCCTGTGGACCGCTCATCAGGAAATGCAGCGACGCCGAGTGCAGCGATTGGTGGTGTCCTGGAATTGGGGAACCCGCTTGGGACTGGTAACTCAAACCAGCTTGTTGCGAGTCTTTGATCCGGTTGAAATGTATGGAGTGATCGAAACCTTACAGCAAAGCCTTCAGGGAAGCGAGGAAGCAATCCTGGCTACGAACCTGGTTGCAAAGCGTTTAGGCGATCAGGGATCAGAAGACGATGCATCACAGCATCGATCGCCCGAAGTAGTAGCAGCGGTTGATGAATCTACATCACCCCCAACTCTAAACGAAGCAAATCAACCATCGAGTTGTCTCTCTCAACCTGATGTGAATCTGCGATTGATCAACCTGCAAATGATTGACCTGCAAAACTGCCTTGAAAAACTAGCAGATCATCCTGAACTGTCTTCCCCGTCCTGCCGAGGCACCTTACATTCGGCGATCGCAGACTTGCAGAAAATCATTGCAGCTCTTCCATTATCTCATATTTGATAAATTCAGCCCGACGTAAATTTATTTATCGCTGTAGTGGCACTGCTGGAAGAAGCTGCTAGATTAATAGGTGAAGCGATAAGGCTTCACTCTCAAAGGTTAAAGAGAGATGATCACTCAGATGATCGATCAAGTGATTAATCCAATGATCACTGAGATGATTCATCAGCCCAATTCGTTAGAGGAGGTTAGACAAGCTGTTTCGCGTAATATCGATTTCATCAACTGTTTCGTCAAATAATTACGGCAACACCCAACTTGAAAACTGATATTTCCTCAACTGTAGCCCAGAGAGTAGAATCGCTAAAAGCAATGGTTTAGCATCGCTCTAAGTAGTTTTTTAGAAGTAGAGGAAGTCACTCGGTGAGTATGGCTTGGGTGTTGCCGTGTGAATGAGAATCTGTCAGCCAGAACCAGTCACGCAAGGTTTTGTAAATATTCTTCCAGCGATACTTTCAGGCATATTAATGGAAGAATATAATAAGGGGGCAATCTCCACGACTGCTTAATTCGATTTCATTGTTGAGGCTGTGTATGGCTGAGTCAAACTCTATCTCTTCGATCGATTCTGCCGCAGAGCTGCTTCAAGCTTATTTGGCGGGGCATCGCAATTTTACGGGCGTGAGTCTCGTTGCTTCAGATTTGAGTCATGCCGACCTGAAAGGCGCTGATTTGAGCTATGTGGATTTCAGCCGAGCCAATTTGAGTCATGCCAACCTGCGCGGGGCTGACTTAAGCTATGCCAATCTCTATGAAGCAGATTTGTCCCAGGCCGATCTGCGAGGAGCGATGCTGATTGGTAGCGATCTGCGCAATACGATTCTGGAATCTGCAAATCTTCAACAGGCAGATTACGACCCGGAAGTAACGCAATTTCCCCACAACTTTGATCCAACCAAAGCTGGAATGCGATCTGATCGATAGATCGGTATGCTTCTGAAATGGATACTGTAATGAGAATTGTTTTTGGAGTTGAAACGTAAGATTATGTCTAAGGAAACTGTTTTTGGATTTTTAGCAAAAGCTGCTGAAGATGATGAGCTGAAAGATAAATTGCAAACTGTTACGAATCCTGATGAGCTGACAGACTTGGGGAAAGAAGCAGGGTTTGAATTTGCGCCAGAACATGTTGAAGAAGCTCTGACGACCTTACAGCAATCCCCTGGGTTCTTTAGCGTTCTCGCAGATGCGATCGTGCGAATCTTTTCCCCAAGCCATGATGACTATCCAACGATCGGCGTCCAGCCTTTCTCAGGCGAGCCCAATCGAGATTAGAGCTTTGCTTGATCAATCGAGACCAGCATTTAGCTTCTATTTCCTAATCTTCGTAAATTCTGCATTCATCCGCTTCGGGGTTTGCCTCGCAATAAGCCTGAAACGCAGTTTGGGTTGGCTTTTGCTTCTGATGCGCGGCTTCTGCCTGTAGCTCTTCAACAGTGTCCCAGGCTACTGCGCATTCTTTGGAGTCAGCTCCCAGTTTGTCGCAAATGGCATGAGCCTCGTCAATGGCCGCCTGAATTTTGTCTTTAATTTCTTCTGTCATGATTTCTTTCTCCATTTATTTTTAGCGTTATGAACTGGTGGCTGCCCTAGCTTAGAGCATTTATTCAACCATTGCCCAGCGATCGGGCAAAATTGACTCAAGCTCGCAAAGAAATTTGTAGAATCCGGGCAACTGATTCAACTGCCAGATTGCCATTAACCGGATATAGATTTTGATGTTGCTGGTAAAAATTTAGAACCGGCAACGTTTGTTCCTGGTAAATTTCCAATCGCTTCCGAATAATTTCCTCTGTATCATCCTGACGACGGCGTTGCAACATTCGCTCGACTAGTAGTTGAGGAGTCACTTCAAAGTGAACCACCAAATCACAGGGTTGATTTAAACGTTGCAATAACTCTTCTAGCACCTCAGCCTGAGCCAAGTTGCGAGGAAAGCCATCGAGAATCCAACCGCGTTCGGTGTCTGGTTGACTCAATCGCGTTTCGAGTAAATAAAGAATCAACAGATCGGGAACTAGCTCGCCTGAATTGACGTAAGATTGAACTTGTAAACCGATCGCCGTTTTTTCAGCAATGGCCTGCCGCAACATATCCCCGGTTGAAATATGCGGGATTTGCCACTGATCAGCCAAAATAGCAGCTTGGGTTCCTTTGCCTGCTCCGGGCGGTCCCAGAAAGATCAGTCGCCTCGGCACTTCGATCGAAGTTGAGGGTTGGACCAGCTGAAGGTGTGAGGTTTGTTTGGAATTTTGACGGGCTAATGCTTGCATGGATGGCTGCAACCTCCTGATTGGTAACTGCCGCATTGGTAACTGCCGAACAGAAGAGAAATATCGCAAAGAGTTTGATCAGCAATGGTCAGGCAGGTTGAAAGTGATATCAGCGGTTAGCAGCCATTGCGCCCGATCCAGAAAAGTCGATTCGCCATGAATGCAAAGTTCAGCATGAGTTACGATGGCGTGCAATTCATCGCTTGCCACCTCAGTTTTGATGGTTAAACTCAAGCAATTAAAAAATACGCACCAGGCGCATTCTTTATGCCAGCTTGGTCTCAACCAAATCAATTGCTACGGCAGACTTTTTAGCCCACCATCAAACTCATCTTGAAGATACACTGCCTAACTACGTTCCAACCTAATCACGTTAAAGTCTGCTTCTAGTCAGAATTTGACAGGTCATCCTGTAACGTTCCTGTATATTACACCGAAATCGGTTTAAATTCCTTATTTTTTCTAAGCGATCGAGACTTTTGTTGTAACATCTCTCTGCCAACCAACTAACCAGTCAAGCAACTAACCAGTCAAGTAACTGACAAACCGCTGGCAAAATCGCTTCATGTCATTCCCAATGATTTGACCCTAGCATGAGAGGGCATCCAAATATCAGCTTTTCTGATTTCAGTCATGGTCCTAAGCTGGGATTTTGACCGTGAAACAACTACCCTGCCCTAGCTGACTCGCCACGCTGACATGTCCTCCATGCAGCCCCACTAGGTGTCGCGTTAAGGCTAACCCAACGCCAATTCCCTCATAGTTACGGGCCAGGCGATCGTCAATTTGGGTAAAAAATTGGAACAGTTTCCTTAAATTCTCAGGGGCAATGCCAATGCCGCTATCTCGAATCGAGAATTCAACCAAAGAAACCCCGGTGGGATTCGGAGGAAAAATACCGAAGCTGAGCTGCACCGATAAAGTTACTGTTCCACCATTGGGCGTAAATTTGATTGCATTGTCCAGCAAATGGGTCAGCACTTGCTGCATGCGCTGCTCATCCACCTGGACCTGATCTACTCCTGGGGCAATCTGAGTCTGCAAGTGAATTGATTTCGTCTTGGCGAAATGTGAAACGGCTGCAATGCATGTGGTGCAAAGCTGTTGGATAAGGACCGAACGACGGTGGAGGCTGATTTTGCCACTTTCTAAATCCACCAGGTCCAGGATATTCGTGATGAGCGTCATCAAGTGTTCGCCACTTTTGATAATGCTAGAAACTGCCTGCTCCTGCATGATATTAAGTGGACCAAAGGCTTCTTCCTGCAACCCTTCTGCCATGCCTAAAATGGGGTTGAGAGGCGTGCGAAGTTCGTGGTTCATCATCCGCAAGAAGGCATCTTTGGCCTGATTTGCCCGTTCCAAATCTTGATTTAAACCTTGCAATTGTTCGTTGCTCTGACGAAGGGCCTCTTGAGCCTGCTTCAGTTCAGTAATATCAGTGGACATGCCACAGACTGCATAAACTCTGCCATTGGCATCGTGTAACGGAAACTTGAGCGCCAGATAGGTGCGGCTTCCTCCCGACAATGGCACGGTTTCCTGAAATTGCAGAGACTCCCCTACCTCCAGAACAAGCTGATCATTGTCTTGCAGAACTTGCGCGATCTCAGGAGGAAAGAGGTCAAAATCAGTTTTGCCTAACATCGCCTCTCGCTTCATCCCAGTCAGCATTTCATATTTCTGGTTAACCAGCAGATATTTCCCTTGCCGATCTTTCAGGGAAACTACGATCTCAGAGCTATCCAGAATGGCTTGCAGTTGAGTTTGGGCTAACCGTTGCTCTGTGCAATCCACAGCCGTGCTGATGATGAAACGTCTGCCATCTGGAAGTCGGCCCAACGGGGCAGCATAAAAATCCCAAATTCGAGTCTCCCCAGATTTAGTCGTTGGAAAAAACTCGCCCACATAACTGCGGTGCTCCAGAGCAAACCGGGCGCGAATCATCTCTTGAATTTCATCTTTTCGATCGCCATAGGCTTTCTCTGTCCATGCAGCAATCGTAGGCATTTCAGCCTGGGTGTAGCCAGTCAGATCAGTCCAGGTCTGGTTGATCAGCAGCACTTCCCCATCTTCTGCATGGATCTTAATTGGAAAAGGACAGGCTAGAACGGCTCGGTGAAATTGCTTTGCACTGGCTTGTAACGCTTGCTCGGCCTGCTTTTGCTTTGTGATGTCGATCGTAATTCCAATCACGCGGATTGGCTCACCTGCTGCATTACGAAGAACCTGACCAATGCCAGCAAACCAGCGAATTGGCTCAGTGCCAGCCACCCGAAATTCAGTTCTTAACTCCAGATTCGGGTCGTCGATCGCCTGTAGCGTTTGCTGGTTGACGATTTCGCGATCGTCTGGATGAATGCAGCTCATCCAGGTTTCATAGTTCGGCTCGATGCTGGGATCGAGATTATAAAGTTGATAATACTCAGGCGACCAGAAGATTTGATTCGTCACCAGATCCCAATCCCATACCCCAGATTTACTGGCAGCTTGGGCCAGTCGCAACCGGGCTTCACTTTCTTGCAAAGCCAATTCTGCCTGTTGGCATGCAATCACTCCTGCCTGGGTTTGTTGATAAAGGGCAGCCTGCTGAATGGCTCCAGCTAATTGAATGGCGACCTGTTGCACAAAAGCAATTTCTTCGGCTTCCCATTCATGTGGACCTGCACAATGATGAACGATCAACAGTCCCCAGAGCGACGCGGTAAATGCTGGATCGCTTTGAGGCGGGGTAGCTTGCAGAATTGGCACAACCAAATTCGCTTTCACAGCAAACTGTTCCATCAAATTCCGATGACAGTCTGTCAGATTCGCTTGCTCAAGGTTGGTCATGGCCCAAATGCGGCCTTGCTGATAGGCCAAACCCGCGCCTTGTTGAAAGCAGGTGTCCTGAATCTCTTGCCCCAACGCGATCGGCCATCCAGAGCCAATCGATTCTGAAACAACCAGACCACTCCAATCCGGCATAAACTGATATACCAAAACCCGATCGGCCTGCAAGAACTGACGAATTTTCTGGGTCACTTCATCCAGAGCATCTTGTGGATCGAGAAACCGCTGCATTTGCAGAGCAATTTCGCTCACTATTTGCTGCTGCATTTGCTGGCGCAACAGTTGACGTTTGAGTTGGACCTGCTGGGCAACGCTCCGCACTAGCTGCGGCAATCTTTCCTTCATTACCTGCTCCTTATCCAGGTAATCCTGTGCACCCAGCTTTAAGGCTTCCACTGCAACAGCCGTATTGCCCACTCCGGTCAGCAAAATGACGGGTAATATTTCGTCTGGAGCCTGCTGGTGCAATCGCCGCAAAAATTCTAGCCCATCCATCTGGGGTAACAGGTAGTCGAGCAGGATAATGTCAGCCCGATTCTCCTGACACCAGTTCAGCGCTGCCTCGCCATTGTCAAACTCAATAACTTGATAGGATTGCCGATCATCCTGGCTGAGCAGTCGCTGATAAGTAGAACGATCGATCGAGGAATCGTCTATCAAAAGAACGGTCTGAGTCATAACTAAAGCGAGCGAAGGTATCTCATATCAATTTTCCCTTAAAACGAAGGAGCGCGGTTCAATTGAATTTAAGACGTAAGGCAGATATTTTGCCTGTTGTCGGACAGGATGCCCGCACTACGGATCTGGCAAATCATTCAGCCCAGATCCTTAGGAGGTTGAGAGAGGGTTGATCAAATTGTAGCTAAAGCCGTGCCGCTAAAACCTGACTTGGCTGGAATGGATGACTCCCATGCTGCCACAGGCATCCGTGTAGTACCAGTCTCCATCAGAGCCATAAATATTAATCGACATCACTTGATCGATCGAACAGAGAACGTTGCCGTTAGGAGACTGCCTGACATTAGAAGGAGGGGCAAACACAACTGCACTGGAACTGTTGGATGGAGAACTGTAACTATAGCTGCACACAGCATCCAGCATCCGTTGAGTTGCCTGTGATTGCGGACGATGCACTTCCTTTTCGGGGAATGTGGTCCAACTTCCTGCTTCACAGTCTGCCTGACTGATCACTTTCTGATTCCCCAAGTAGTAAACAAAATCGACCTTACCGCTATCCGTAATAGATAGATTACAAATATCCACATTCACACTTTCACCCGTAGAGGCAGTGCCCGCGAAGTAGTTGCAATCTTGGGCCACAGCAGGAGTTTGGACCATGAAAAAAACGGAAGGCAGCATCAATAGAGAAGAAAATCCCGTGAGCAAAATTGAATTTTTCATAATGCGTTTCCTTATTTGTTAGTCACCATTACCGTTTACCGTTATTCTGGCAAAACTTTTTTTCAGCTCTCGTAATCTCGATCACATCAATCCCAAATGTTTGCCTCTAGTGATATCTAAATCTATATTGCAGCGATCGATAAGCAATACCCATCCTCTTCTGATTTTACCTGTCGTTAAAGTTAGAGCGATCGGTGTAGCATGTGTAAGAGAGGGTAAGAAATTAGCGTTTAACCCGAACATCAAAAGATAATTTTTTGATAATTATTTCTTATCCTGGGAAGTCAGTTACTATAATAGATTTAAGAAAACTGGCTATTCTGGTAATAGAACAGTTTTCAGCTTTATCTGCTTTTTTGTATCAGGGCGTGCAGGACCAAGCCTGTGCATTGATCAAAGTCATGCAATTGAGTGATTTACTGTCAGTTAATCTTTAGCTAGGATTTTGCTTTAAACACATGCTGAAGGACGTTAAACGCTATGATTGGAGTAAAAGGTGAAGCCGATCAACCAAATCAGCCGTCTCAGACGCTAGAGGCATACGCCTATCAAGTGATTGAGGAACAATATCGTCGCATCATCAAGCAGGAAAAGAAAGTCCTGGCAGACAAAGAGCCAGAAGCGTTGCATCAGATGCGAGTGGGAACCCGCCGACTCCGAACTGCTCTGCAAGTTTTTGATCCGGCGATCGAAATTCCGAAAGCGGGTAGTGCAAAACGATTGCGAGATTTGGCAAGAGTCTTAGGCGAAGTGAGAGACCTGGATGTGCAAATAGCCAGTCTAGAGCAGGAATATCGCCCTCACTTAGGGAAAAATGAGCAGAAACAGCTAGACAAAGTGGCTAGGGCTCTGGAAAAGCAGAGGAAGAAAGCCTTTTCCAATATGAAAGAGGTATTGGCTCAACCGCTATACCGAGAGTTGAAAACAACCTATACTGCTTGGCTGAAACATCCTCGTTATACGCCAATTGCCAGATTATCTCTATCGGCTTTACTGCCAGATTTGCTGTCTCCCTTACTATCTCACCTGCTGCTGCATCCGGGCTGGTTGATTTCTAGCGAAGAAACCTCTAAAGACAGCAGTGTAACGCTGCATGAGTTGCGGAAAGCCTGTAAACATGCTCGCTATCAGGCAGAATTCTTCATTCCCTTCTATGGCGAAGAATTTCGAAACTGGGTCGAAGAAGTTAAAGAATTGCAGGCTCAATTAGGAGACTTTCAAGATACCCAGGTTTTTCTAGCATTGGCAACAGACATATTGGGGCACAAACTGCATTTACCTGATCTGCAAGACACGATCGAGCAAAAACAAAGAGAGGCGCTTGCCAATTGGGAAGAAATCCGCCAAAAGTATCTAGATAAGGGTTTCCGCTATCATCTGCACCAAATGCTGCTTCAGCCCACGTAAATATTGGGAAAGCCCATCCTGAGCAAGTTAGATAATCACCACTGAACCCCTGAGGTATGAAATCAGCATTGTCAAACTGCGATCGCTGGAATTCCCGGCTGACCTGCACTGGTTGCACATAACCTCTGGTCTACCGTTGCCATCAAGCCAGATGGGAAATAATCTATATCCATCCCAGTCAATCCAGTGACAGTGAGGGCAACCATGAAAACCGTGCAAGGTGAAACAATTCTTCAAAAACTCGATCGTTTTCGAGAAACCGCAGAAAGTTCTGATGAATGGATTGAGAAGGTAAAAGGAACATTATCTGAGGGCGATCGAGCAGCCGCGCTTCGTGAAATTTCGATTGCAACCAGACCCAATTCAAACATCAGTGTAGAACAAAGAGAGGCATACAAAAAGCTGAAGCCGGTACTGCTTACGGAAATCTTAAATGCAGAGCGAGCAGAAACTGAACGGAGAATTGGGCAGTTACGCCAAAACCTGCAAAAAATAGGAATTCCAAACGAAAAAGTACAGCAAATTGAGCTGGAATTAGATTCAATTCAAAAGTTGGATAAGTCCATCCCATCATCAGAACAAAACATTGAAGCCCGCCGCTTAGGTAACGAAGAAATCAACCGGTGGATGGGAGAACTTGAAAAACAAATCAAGCAAGAAGAGCTTTTTGCCAAAAGAGTCGAGCGGCAACTCAACTTTTATAAACGGATGACCGAGAAAGAGTCTGTGACAACAGTTTTGGGCAGCATTATTTTGCTCATTCTGACATTTGCCCTGGTGATCGGAAAATTTAGTAATATAAATCAGGATTGGAAGATTATCGAAAATGGTTTTCTCATCTTACTTGGCTTCTTCTTTGGTCAACAGCAGTCTAAAAAAGATTGATGTTCTCTACTCGCGTTTTCTAGGAGAATTTATGTCTGTTGCTCGTTCACTGACGCCAGATGAAATTAGATTGGCTCTACCGAAACTTCCAGGTTGGCAAATTATTCAAACCGATGACGGAACGCAAAAGCTACACAAGGAGTTTAGGTTTAAGAATTTTAATACTGCGTTTGGGTTTATCACACGAGTTGCACTGATCGCAGAGAATCTTGAACATCATCCTGAGTGGTTTAACGTTTATAACATTGTCATCATTGATTTATATCGGCATGTCAAAGGAGATATTACAGACTTGGATGTCCGGCTGGCCGAAGAAATCGAAAAGATTTTAAGCGACTAAAAGAATGCGTGCGTAGAAGCGATCGCTTGTTGTTTTGAAGAACTCAATGGTTGCCGATCGAACATTCCGTCTCCCCTGGAATTCTCTGAGGCAATACCCTTGCCTGAGCGGATCGCCTCCCAAACAGCAACTGTTGCTGGTTCAGGTCCGATCGCCAACTCCTGTTCCAAAATTTGACAGCAGCGAGCATATTGCTGTAAAGCTGCTTTTCGTCGTCCACTTTGGGCTAAAACTCGCATCATTGCCCGATGAGCCCCTTCATTCCAGGGTTCAAGCTGGAGTTGACGCTGAATATACTGCTGTGCTTTCTGATAGTAGTGCTGATGTTCATAATAAGCAGTTAATTTGGCACAAGCATCGATCACATCATTATGCAAACGTTCCCGATGGAGCAGGATCCAGGCATCAAAGGCATCATTGTCGGGAAGTTGCAGCTGATCCAGAAAGGGACCTCGATACAAGACAACAGCCTGTTCTAGATCGGCAATATGTTCTGGGCTGAGTTCGCTGATTGGATAAAGATTCTGGCCTTGGCGATCGAGTAAATGCCGAAGGACGGTGACATCCAAACTGTGTTCAACCAGGGTATTGAACTGAATGGTATGACGTGTCGTCAAAAACAGCGGGGGGTCAGCAGTCCCATCTTCGGTCCCATCTCCTAGAATTTGCCTCAGCGTCGATAAGGCTTTTCGTAAATTACTGCGCGCATTGGAGTCACTTTGATTGCTCCAGAGTAATGCTGCCAATCGATCGCGATGGTGAGGTTGATCCGATTCGATCACTAAATAGGCCAGTAATGCCCGCACTTTCTCATAGGGAAAAGTGGCAATGGAGTGCCCATGTATGCTGACCTGCATCGGACCTAGCAATGCCAAAGTTAAGTGAGTCATAGCACCCTGCATATATAAATGGACCAGACAAGGGAACACGCTTTGACTAAAAGAAATTAAGCAAGTGTGAGACAGCTTGAACTTCCGTTTGAACTTCCATAAAAGAACACAGCATTGGCTTTCTTGAGATCAAGTTAAACGATCGCCTCTCAAAGATCAGTCAGATAAAGTTAGAAAAAGTGGGTAATATTGTCTGTTCAATGTATAGATCACCCAGTCGGGTGATATTTACGATTTCACGTTGCATTCACGTCTTTATGGACGGTGCTTTCACGATCGCCGACTAAAGTCGTTGATAGGTCAAACAAATCAATAGGCTCAACAGAAGGTTAATGATGCAAATCCCATCCTGGTGAAGGATGCCATTAACCGACCTACAACCACTGATCTACAACCACTGATCTACAACGCAAAGGAGATGCAAAATCATGGCGATTATCGGAAATCCAACTTCTGGAAACGATGTCATTACGGGTGACGAAAGAGACAATCGGATCGATGCATTAGCAGGTAATGATATTGTGGATGGCAAAGGCGGCGATGATGTGCTGCTGGGTAATGTTGGTAATGATACTCTCACAGGTGGCTTAGGCAATGACACCCTGGACGGAGGTGCAGGATTCGATCGAGTCGTGGAAACAGGTGACTTTAATTTCACGCTCAGCAACGACAAACTGATATCAGGAACGCTCCTCAGCAAACTAGTAGAAACAGATACGTTGGTTTCGATTGAGAGAGCAACCCTGACGGGCGGAGCAAGTGCCAACACCATTAATGCCGCTCAGTTCACAGGAGATGTATTGCTGAACGGGTTAGCTGGAAATGACACACTGACGGGTGGTTCAGGCAGAGACACTCTGGATGGCGGGCTCGGAGATGACACTCTTACGGGCGGCAATTTAGATGTGCTGATCGGTGGCGAAGGCAATGATAAGTTCCTGGGGGGTCCAGGAGTCAGAGTACAAGAAGTAGGCGATGTCAACTTTACCTTGACTGACACAACGCTAACCGGCAACGGTACTGATACGTTGAGCGGTATTAAAAGTGCTACATTATCGGGCGGTGTAAGCAGCAATATCCTCAATGCTTCTAGCTTTACAGGTGTTGTCCGACTCAATGGCAACAGCGGCAATGATGTGCTTACAGGTGGAACTCAAGGGGACCTGCTGGAAGGAGATAGCGGAGCCGACATCCTTTCTGGCAACGGTGGTGATGATGAGCTGGTGGGCGATCTTGGCGATGATTTCCTCCAGGGTGGCATCGGTCAGGATACGCTGTTTGGAGGGGATGGCAATGACACGCTGAATGGTGGAGATGGCAATGATCACCTCCGGGGAGAGAGAGGCAACGATACGTTAAATGGCGGCACTGGCCTTGACTCCACTTTCGAGTCGATCGATGCCAATCTCACCCTCAGCAACACCAAGCTAGAAATCAAAAATGCCAGCCTGACGGAAACGGATACTCTGAGTTCGATCGAGAAAGCCAGCCTGTTTGGTGGACCAAGTGACAACACCATTGCAGCTTTCGATTTTAGTGGTCAAGTCGATCTGTTTGGCGGTAGCGGCAACGATATTCTCACCGGGGGCAGCAATAGCGATTCCTTAGCAGGGGGCGATGGTCGAGACTCTCTGAACGGGTTTAACGATGTTGCATTCACTCTTGAAAAAGATGTGCTAAGCGGTGGTGCAGGCAATGACACCTTCATCCTTGGCTTCAACGTCAGTATCTTGAAGCGAGTCGGCTACAGCGACTTTGGTAACTCAGACTTTGCAACACTGACCGATTTCAATGCGGCTGAAGTGGACAAGATCCGAGTGGGCGGCAGTCTGAGCGAATATACACTCGACAAAACCCAAAGCGTAAGTGGCATCGGCAGTAATGCGATCGATACCAGGATCTTCCGTAACAATGAATTGATTGCTGTCGTTCAGGATAATACAAATGTCTTGATTAACCGGGATTTCGTGATCTAGTTCTCTGCTCTAGTATTTGGCTGATTCAATTGCTGATTGGCTCAGCCACCATGGTTACAAATCGCGATGAAATACGATCAGGCATAGTCATGGCCTTTCAAGTGGATCGATCGATGATAGTGTTTGCCAGGGTTGTACTGGGATGACATAAGGGCGATCGGTCCGTTCTCTTTAATGATCACGTTGATCCGATATTGAGACTCATGGCTGAGTTCTAAATTCTCAGGGGCGGGTCTCAAACACTCTCTCACCAAGCTTCAACACTGCTGAAAGAGTTACAAACACTCTCTAACGAGTGATCAAGACTCCTGAACAAGTTGTAAAGACTCTCTGACGAGTGATCAAGACTCATCCATGAGAAGTGATCACTCTTGATCGAATTTTCACAATTACCCAGCGAGTCCTCAACATTGTTCGATGAGATATAGTGAAATCTCAGTCCAATAGTGTAAAAACGCCACTGTTAGATGATTTCGATGCCATATTCACTGCAACTGCTCCGTAATGCTGAAATCGCTGGCAATTGGGCTGTCAACGACAAGTCATAGATGTGATAACAGGCATACTTAGCTTGACCCACTATCAATCACCATATTTATTATTATCGTTGTTCAATATACTTAGTTTCAGCGACACCCTTCGGCTAGACATCGACGTTATGACTTACGAATCCAAGCTTTTCATCTTGGTCACGTCATCCAATTGATTGTCGCTCCCGTTTCCCTTTGCCTTTGTGTTTGTCAACGCTATCGTTCTCTTTGAACTGGGGCGTTTTTGCCTCCTTGGATGCACCTTGCCGATACAACAGGTCTTTCAAATGTTTATTCTCTGCTTCCAGTTCTTGATTGCGTGCCTCTAGCGCTTGATTGCGTTGCTCTATCTCCACCAATTCAAAGGCGAAGGGCAATCGATCTGCAAAACAGGGCAAATCTTTTTAGAAACATTGCAAAAAGGGACAGAAGCATCCTTCCATCCCACGCAGTTTAAATATGAGGGAGCATAACTATTACAACACCGCTCCTATCTTTCAAGCGCTATTCCTCGATCCACCGCAGAATTTCTTTGGCTACCGTGCGATTCTTCCAATAATCCACATGGGCACTCAAAATCCAACCCGTCTCCACCGCAATATCCAGCAGCTTACACTCAGCATTCTGAATATTCTTGCCAAACAGCTTTGCCAGAGGATAGGCGATCGGGTCATCACTATCCCAGAAATTACACCAGGCCCGACCTTCTCGCCGTACTGGATTATAAGCTTCTGCAAACGGTTCACCTTCTGCCCACAGCGCTCCCTTCCGCATCAAAAATAGACCGATCGGCGAACCCATCGAGAAGAAATGGCGGAATCGCTTTTGCAGAAGCTGAAGTGTTTCTGTCGCCATAGCAGAACTTACATGATCCTGCACCGTCAACTGCCGATCTTCTGGCCGTTTCTCCACATTAGGGGCCGGAACAAACAGCTTAGGCGATTCCGGATTGAATAGATCAAATAGATAATCAAACGCGATCACCGTTCCCAGCGAATGGGCAATGATGCTATAGGTTGCGCCCGACTCCAGCAATTGTGGAAAAGTTTGATTCGTTTCTGGATCACAATAATTCCAGATCTGATTCCAAACCGTGCGACGAATAAAATTAACATCCTCAGAGACATAGGCAGCTACATCCCCAATAAAGAAATTCATAAAGCTGCGAATCCGATCGATCGGGTTCCAGGAGGATGAATTCAAGTCAGGAAAAGCCGTTTTGGAAAGTGTTGCCTCTGCGCTTTGCAGCTGATCAACATGCCAAATTACCTCAATGCGACCAAATCGCTCATTAAATTCTGCTGCGGTCAAACCCGACTGTTTAATCAACTGCTGCCACAACTTTTCATATCCTAAAGCAGTGCGATCGTTCGCTTTGAGTTCACCGATGCCATGAATGAAAATTAGATAATGCTTTGACATAGGAATGCAGGGGGCTAACGTTCTGAGGGTGTCTACAGCACATGTTTTGCAACTTCCGGAACTTCAAGCGAACTTCACAGATGGCCGATTCTATTGCTCCCACAGTCTTCAAGAAGAAACCAACTTTGTCTGAAACCTGCGATCGAACGAAGTCAGCACTAAACATCTGACCTTACCTGACTTTCTCCGACCGACAGCAAGAAGTTGGACAGCTAATCTAGATGACATCGGGAATTACTCACTGCTAAAACAGTTCTTCCCAATTCAAAGCACCTCAAAATACACGAAGGAATCGTCACCATGTCTCTTACCAAATTCATCAACGCAGCTCTTGCCACAACAACGATCATCTGTGTTGCCAGCCTATCTGCTCCAAAGGCGAATGCTGATGAGGTTGGCCTCTGCGAAGCAGCCTCCAATCAACTGTATTTTATAGATGGATCTGGACAGACTGGATATTATGGAGCAAACGAGCAATTTCCTTGCACCACACCCGACAATCAAACGCTAGTGGGAGTTTACGATGATCATCTCGTTGTAATTACAGATGGCGTCGTAAACATTAATGGTTATACTGCGGTTTTTCAAAACGGTCAGGGTGCGCTGGTTGGCGGTAGTAACCAGAGTAATTATTCGGAATCGGGCTCGTTCGCTGGAGTAGATACAACAGATTATGTTGATGGTGCTGTGTATGACTATGGCTATCGCACCTGGGACAGCAGTCCAACCGTTGAGATCTATGAACCCAGCTATCCCTATTAACGTAAAGTTGATTTTTAGAGCAGGTGCTTCTGTCCAGACAATCTCTTCAACCTTATTAATGGAAGCCCAGAATTAATGGAAGCTCAGATCAGCTTGGGATCCCCTTCCTACACATTATTTCATACAGAAGAGCGCATTTTTATGGAGCCAGCCTATACTTGGGAGCGTATAGGGGGAAGCATGCTAGCGCGGCTGATGGGCAACCGCTAATCAAGTCTATGAAACGAAAGGGTCTGGTGAAGGTGCGAGTTTGGGTAACGGATTGGCGATCACCATCTGTAGTCCGTTCCACCTGGAGAACCCAGCTTTTGACTGCCACTGTCCTTTTAGGAACCTCCGGTTTGATTCTGGGTGGGGGCTGGCTCGGTGTACAGCTGATACTCAATCCCGCTTCCTTGTCCTGGCTCAGCCATTTGTTGCCGATCAAAACTTTTGCGGCCAGCGAGCCACAGACGTTAGAGCAAATCAATGCTGAAATCAGACAGGCCGGTCAGATCCCCGGTCAAGCGCTTTATTTGAGTACCTATCCGGGGCTAACTCAGCAGCAACTCGGTTTTCACGATGTGCTGTTACCGATCGCCCGTCAGTCAAAATCCTGCGACGCGATGAGCAACTGCAAGCAGATTGTTGAACTGCGAATTTATCGCTCTGGTTTACAGCGGGAATTCCCTGGCAAAGGCATTCTCTATGAATTGATCGATCGCATGGCGGTTCAGGGGCCGGAAGAAATGGCAGTCATTGCACCGTTGACTGATGCCTCTGCAATTACCCAAGGATCAACCCGCACTTTACCCTTAACCGAGCTGCGCTGGATTGATGGTAAATCGCCAACCGGAATTTGGTTTCAACTCAACGGCGAGTGGAAACGCGGCAGTCTGGTGCTCTATGGCCAGATCTTTCATTACAGTCCGGAACAGGGCAGGCTGAATTTGCTGCAAACCTGGAGTAGTGTGGCTGGCCAATTCCCCCAGTGGCGACAGGTGACGGGCAATGCTATCAGCGAGTTAGTCGTCAACCAGTCCATTGGTTTAGAACCCCAGTTTCAGGTGTTTCAGGTTAGATCCAACCGATCTTTAGTCCAACCCCTCACACTCGAACCGATCAATCTCACGGAAACGGCTTTAGAGGATCGTCCCTATCAGAATGCTTTAATCCTGGCGCGTCATGGTTTATGGTCCCCAGCGTTAGCGCTACTCAAACCGTTCAAGCAGACTCTGCGGCAGCAAAGCCATTGGTCTGCCACTGCCCAGGCACAAATGGATCTGATTGCCCTCCATGCCAGCGTGACGCAAATCCAGGCCGATCGCAATTGGGCCAGTCCGACCCAGCAAGTCCTGGCACAAGTGATGGATGGCCGCTGGTCGAAAGCCTTCAATTTACTGCAATCTGCCCATCGCAGTGGCTATGACGTGAAAAACTTGCTGTCCAGTAATGCCGATCGGCTTTGGCAACGAGTAGAGGCCGCAGTGCGAGTGAATCCGCGTCAAACAGAGCTGCAACAATGGGGGGCGCTCGTTCTAACAGTGAAGCAAAATCGCGATCAGGCTTTGGTCTGGCTCCACAAACAGCCGCAATTGGGGAAAGATAAGCAGGCGATCGCCTCAGTTCAGCAAACATTAGCCTTGTTAGAAGCCCCTCCCTCCTCAGTTAGTCCCCCTCAACCCCTGACAGCTAGGGCTGAGGCAACAGCTGAGGCAACGGCTGAGCATTCCACCATAAAGCTTGCATTAACTGATCTGATCGGATCAGTAAAACCGATCGACCCATTGCCACCGCAGGCATGGATTGCGCCGCAACCTGAACTGCTGACGCGGAGTCCACAACAACATTGGTATCAGATCAAAATCCTGAGTTTAGAAAACCAGTCAGACTGGCAAACGGCGATCGCCAATTATCAAACTCAGCTCAATCGTGATCCCCAGCAGGCCCAAGCGCTGTGGCAGCAACTCGGACTGGCTGGAGCATCGCTGCAGATTGTGATCTGGCAAGGCATTAAACCATTCAGCCTGACTGCCGAAATTAAAGCAGTGCAGCTTAAGCACAACACCTTGTCGTTGCTGGCCATAGGAGATGCTTTACCAGAGCCGATCGATTCTTTAACCGCAGGCATTGCGATCACACCAGACTCTGTTTCCTGGGCACCCGTGATCGCAACCCAAACTTTGCAAGAACTCGATCAGCAACATCCCGACTGGCAACAAACCCTCTGGCCCCAGCTCTGGCAAAAGCTACAAACGGCCCAACTCGTTGCTCAAGGCCTCAACTCTGCCAATCCACTTGAAACAATTGGCAGCTGGTCCGCTCAGCAAATGGAATTAACGGGTGACCAATTTCCTGAAACGGTTTTAACGATCGAAGCTCGCCCAGATGATCCAAAACCCCATACGCTGATCTTTTCAGAACAAGGTCAGATGCTTTACAGCGATTTGGAGACCGATCGATCACTCGTCACAATTGCCGATCGAACGAATCATCCGCTGCCGGTTCTAATTACAACGACCGATCGAGGGTTGGAACTGCAACAATGGTCTACCGAACATCAGCGGTTTGAATAGCATCTTCATCGCTATGCAATCACTGTAATATTGGCATTGTTGAGAGCAGGCAGATTCAAGAGTTGGGCAATTTGGCGTGGAACTGTTGGACCATTGCCATCTGGATCAAACGAAAGTTTACCCTGACTGGCATCGTAAATAAATCGATGGGTCGCATTGGTGGCTTGGTTCCCTACCGTAAACGAATTCGGTTCCAACGCACCGATCGCCTGCGTTAAGCCAAACTGATTTTTAGAGATCAGGAGCTGATCGCTATCTCCTCCAACCGGCCGATCGAAGGGTTGTAGAGAAAGAGAATCCCACTGATACTGAGAAAGCGCATTCGGATAATGACCATAAGGGGGTTCTTGAAACCCGTCCTCTGGATGTTGCCAAATCCAGCTTAGTGGCGCACCAGGAATCATATGGCGACCCCAGATCTGAGTATGGCCCTGGCTTGCAGCTAAATCAACAAAACCCGTGTGATCAATTGTATCAGTGACACTATTGCCAACGAAATAAGTGCGCTGAGTAACCATGAGCAATTTATCTTGATGGGAATTTAGAAATGTTGCTTCTCATAGTATCCAGTCTTACATTTAACTCAGTACCAATAGAACAACAACGAGTTGATTGTCCGGATAGCTGAGATGAATTTCAACAATACAACCAATCAGGTTTAGCTTTAATAAGGTATAGTGAGCCTTTTTGTAAGATTTGATTAAAGTTTCAATCGACTATTTCCAGGTTGAGTAGATTGCATTAGACACTGTAGTGCAGTGGCACCCATAGCTCACAATTTATCTAAAGGTGCCATAGCAACTCAGTTTCGTTTTGAATTTGCGATCTCATCAGGTTTGTAACCGGGAAGCAGTAAGCCCCAAAACTGACCAAACCTGCGGCGATCGATCTTTTTTTACACTAACGCTAGTTCCCCAACCACCTCTAAGCGTTTGAAATTGCCAATCGCCATAAACATTTCCGTTAATTGTTCTGACAAAGCTGGACTAATCCAGCCCATTTGTTTCAGCAGGTGAATTGCAGCCGCATGCTTTGCCCGTTTTGCTCCATCGATCGCCTTAATCGCCAATCCCAGCCCTTCTCCTACGCGACCAATGCACTGAATTCCTTCTGCGCCTGCTTTGCTGACTAACTCTCCCTGCGACAGCTGCATCAGTTCTGTATCAAACTGGCCTTCTCCTGAAATGAGCGTCGGGTGATGCGTCATAGCCCGCACAATGCGTTCCATATCCAGGCTATCTCCGGAAGCCAATAAAGCATAGAGCGTTGCCATTTGGCCCAATTGCATAAAATAGGTGGGAGCGCCGCAGTCGTCATGAGCTCCGATAAACTCAGCGGGTGGCATACGCAACAGCTCCGCTACTTTGCCCAAAATGAGTTGCTGAACCGGATGGTTCGGCTGCAAATAGGAACTCAGGGGAAAATTACGCTGCTGACAAACGGCCAGCATCCCCGCATGCTTCCCGGAACAGTTATGCTCTAGCGGACTGCGTTTGCCGGTTGGAATGGGACATTGCAGCGCTGAGGGTGGAACATCACATCGCCAGAGAATATTAAATGCCTGACGGGCTTGAGTAACCGTGCCCTGGTGAGAGCTACACATGATAGCCAGATCGCGATCAGTCAAGCCATATCGTTCCAACGTACCTGTGGTGGTCACAGCCAGGGCTTGGAATGGCTTCAGAGCCGATCGGACAAAAGTAGTGGTTTCGGCGCTGCCTGCTGCCGACAAAGCACGGCCTCGATTATCTGATACGACAGCCTGAACTCGGTGGACCGATTCCACAATGCCTTCTCTTAAGAGCCGGACTTCTAATTCAGCAGATTGGGTGCGTTTTCCTCTGGTCATTCTTAGCTCTCTAACCTGGCTAAAAATGTGACACACTCTGGGGATAGACGCAAGCGATCGTCATAAAAAACTATAGTCATAGAAAAATCCAGATGAGGGCGTTGGCGAATAAGAGAGAGGCAATCACAACAAACGTCAACTGTAAACGCCGGAGGGGTGCTCGAATTTGGTAGGTCACAATCAGGCGATCGCGCTGGAGGACTTCTTCGGGCTTCTGCCAGCATTGGCCATCATACCAACCCGATTCTTCATAAAAGATCGTTTCCTGAGACAATCGATTGCGAACATAGATCCAGCCCAGATAAAGGCGGATCAGAGCCAGCGTTGGCAGCAAAAAGGCCCCTGCTGAAGCACTCAGGAAGAACTGAATTGGATATTTAGCTGGGGGAAAGCTTACCACTGCAACAGGAGCCGCAATTACCCAGCTCAACAGCCATAAAATGACGATCGGCTTCAGATAGTGATTCAATTCAAGGGTTGCCCACCGAAAAAACCAGGATTCTTGAAGTTCCTGATACTCATTAATGGGCTGCTGCTCAGCCGGAACGGGGCAAACAGGCGCAGAAGAATTCATGGTCAACCCAGGTGTGACGTTTGTCTTTAAAATTTAGCGAATCTCTGGTGAACCCGACAGCGAGAAGTTGAGCTGTTCAGCATGACCCCAGAAAGCTTCCAGGTTGTAAAACTCTCGCTCTTTGGGCAGAAAGATATGGGCAATGACGTCGCCATAGTCGATCAACACCCAACTTCCTTCAAGCTGCCCTTCAATGCGCAACGGACGCTGTTGCCATTCGGTTTCTACCTTGTCTTCGATCGATCGGGCAATGGCACGCACCTGCACGTTTGAGAAGCCGGTAACCACGACAAAGTAATCCGCCAGATAGGAGACATCGGACACTCGCAACAGCATAATGTCTGCCCCTTTGCGATCGTCTGCCGCCTGAGCAATAGTTACAGCCAATTGGTGGCTTTCGTCATCCGTTCTGGGGTTCTGGGTGACGGTCGGTGTAGTCAGGCCATTGTCGAGATCAGAATTGTCGAGGTCAGAAGGGAAGGGGGAAGTAGGCAGTGAGTTTGACATTCAGGTCGTTCTTCTCCTTAGTGATGGGTGAAGTAGGTAGAGCATCGATAGCTTTGGTTTAACGGTTTTGACAGCATGGGTCGTCCTCCTTTCGATCGACTAAACAAACTTTGAGCGGCTAGCCAGAGGGTTCTTCGAGCTACCTTCTGGCTGATTGGCTGAAACAGCGGCTGGAGCACTCTGGCGAGCTTGATGCAAAAACCAATTTCTGGTGGCGATCGCCCGTGGATGGATCAGCCGTTGGGTCGCAATCAAATGATGCAACGTATAGTCGCTGGTCCTCCAAACTGCCTCAGCTAAATTTTGATGACTGATTTGGCGCAGCTTGGCTAATTCAGCAGACTCTCCTCGACCAGGCTCTAAGCCATCTGCCAGATAAACCACGCAGCTTAAGGCATCCATTCCAGGCTGGCCAAGCGTATGATTAGCGATCGCCGCCAAAATTTCCGGGTCGGTAATGCCAAACCGATCGCGAGCCACGATCGCACTGACATCAGCATGCAGCAGATGGGGGTTCATCTCAGCGACAGGATCAAGCAATAAGCCTTGCTGCCGAGCAGTTTCTAACAAAACTTGCGGTTTAAAGTATTTCGCTAAATCATGCATCAAGCCTGCCTGAGCTGCTTTGAATGGGTTTAACGCATGACTCTGCGCTAACTCGATCGCCATTTGCTCTACCCGCATCACATGCTCTACCCGAGTTGCAGGCACATTTTCCGTGAGCCAATCGAGAATTTTCTGGCGTAAGACAGCGGCAGGTTCACCCATTCAAATCAGTCAAAGCATTATGAAACAGAGTCATGATTATTAAAGATGCTGATGGTCCCAAAAGTTATGAATAATCAAACAGACTTTGAAACAAAAAATTGGATCAAATCAACAAATATTAAACTTCAGGGGTCAGCGTTCGATCCCTGTAGTGCTTTTATTCTAGATCAACTTTTTCAATCCTACAGATGCCGTTAATACAACTTGCAGGACATGCTCAGGTGTAATGCTCAGGCTAGAGATGGACACCAGATGCTAAGCCAGATGTTTGAAGAGCATCTTGATTAACTGGGGTCGGGTTAAAGGCTGAACAAGGTAGTCGGTTGCCCCTGCTAACCGGGCCTGAAGCCGATCGAGCCAGCCTGAACGATTGGTTACAGCAATGATAGGTAGCCGTTGAAAGTCAGGATAGCCATGCAGTAGACTGCAGAGTCGATAGGCGTCTTTGAGTTGGGACGCATCCAGTAAAATCAGGTCCGGCTGACGAACCGTAAGTTGAAGCAATGCTTCTAGCAGATCTTTGACCACCGCCACCGAGAAGAATTCATCATCTAGCAGCAACTTGCTAGGGTTCAGGGTTGTCTTAGTCGGCTCGATACAAAGGATTGAAAAAATCTGCTGGCTCTGAGACAGAGAAGGTAGCACTGTTATAGGGGCCTCTGCATCAACTGCTCCTACAGCAGGCTTCGCGAGTGGTGTAAAGGTTTCACGGGGAGCCCTGGACTGGCTTAATCTACCTGAAAGGGGCGATACAGCGGTAAGTTGTTGCGGTTGCGGTTGTTCAAAACAAGTTTGACAAAATTCGATTAGCCAGGGTAAATCTAAATTACAAAAAACGGCAGGAAAACTGACTGGATCAAACGGCAGCAAAACAGCATCGCCGGTCTGAACGGTCAGTAGGGATCGAATCACCTCTTCTGATAATTTCTCCACCAATAGGGCAGCATGGGCAAATGCGAAATAGTTTTGCTTTACCAACCAGTGAATGGCCTGATAGTCTTTGCAAAGGTTGTCGTCAAAGGGTTCAAACAGCGTTTGCATTTGGTCTCGAATGGCGCTGACCAAGGTCGGAATTTGAGGCCGAAGTTTCCGTAAATGGTGATCGAAGCGCTCAAATGGATCGACTGAATTGGTGGCATAAAACAGCCTTCCCTGGTTCAGCAAGATTGACCAGGTGATCTGTCCGTCGGAAAGCTGAAGGCAACCCGTTTGGCACTGTTCGGCTAAACGCAAGAGGAGTTGGGAAATGGTCAACTCCGGAGAAACACGGTAGTAATTCATTAAGGAAATTTATATTTCTTTAGTTTTAATCGCAGTCTAACAGTCCTAAAGAGTTCCCATCTTCCGTGATTTAACTTAGCTTTCGTCTCAAACTCCCCCTCAGAATTTAGAGTTTTCATATCTTCAGTGATTTTTCCTCCGCAAGATTACGGTTTCTCATTAGCCTAATGGTGTAAGTTTTCCTACTTGATGGAGATAAAACAGCAAAATAGCATTAATACTGCTCATAGTGGCATGTGAATGTTGAAATGAATGAAGCAACCTGGAGTCATTGCAAACTTTAAAGCCCTCTGAATCCAGATTGAAGATTTCAGAGGGCTGTATTTTGGGGGGGACTACAAGGTTAGGGGCTTTTAGGACGAGAAGATTCGGGTTGACCAAATTTCTAACAAATTCTTCAGCTTAATTTCGCGGGGCAGCGATCCAAGCAGCTACTGGAGGTGCTTAAACACCATTTTGACGAGATCAGGTTGGGTAAAGGGCTTGGCCAAAAATCCTGAGGAACCGACTAGTTTTGCTTTTGCCCGATCGATCAACCCTGTGTTGCTAGTTACCATAACGACGGGGGTTTGACGAAAGCTGGGATGCTTGCGTAATAGTGAACAAAGTTCGTATCCATCCAGATTTGGCATGGTTACATCCAGCAGCACTAAATCGGGTTTACTGCGGATAATTTGCATTAAGGCCTTAACCGGATCGTTAATCATGATGATAGAAAACTCATCCCCTAGAAACGAATTAATCGTTTTTAAGATAGAAGGACTATCGTCCACACAGGCGATCGTATAGCTTGATTTACGAGTAGGGGCGATGGGTTTATCAACGGTTGCCGATCGTCCGTTGGTATGGGCAACTGATGAGGGCTGTTGGGCCAAGGTTGACAGAGAATAAGCACTGGTTGGATTAAACGATGTGGGACGGGTTTCCTTCACCGAGGGAGGCAGACCAACCGCTTGGCGCTGACGCAACCGACTCTGACAAAATTCCAGCAGCGACGGTAAATCTAATTGACAAAAAACGGGTGGGGCATGATTTTGGTCCGAAGGAATCCACTCGCAATTGCCTTCCTGGACTGAAAGCAGCGATTCTAGAACCTCTTTTGCTAATTCCTCAATCAAAAGCGCCGCTTGAGCGGAGGTCAGATGGCGTTGCTTCACCAACCAATCGATCGCCTCATAATCTCGGCAGATAAAGGAGGACGCTTCCGCAGGGGCTTCAAACAACAGACGGACTTGAATCCGAATGGCGCTCACTAAACTGGGAATTTGAATGCTGAGACGTCGCAAGTATCGATCAAATCGACCAAATGGATCGATCGAGTTGGTTGCGTAGATCAATTTCCCTCGTTTGAGATAAACCATCCAAGATACAACTCCACCAGATAGATGCAAGCATCCATCCAATTGGGAATCGATGAGTTGGTTTAGTAGACGGGGAAGAGGTAGTTCACGAGAAAATGTATAGTGACCCATTCAGGCACCTGTTTCAGTTTCGGCTCTCTGCAGCGACTCTAAAATCTAGCCTTATCTCAACCTTAACGAAGCCCGAATCAGTTTCCTGCCATTTTGCCCACTACGCAAAAATACTGGCAAAAACCTGAACAACCAGGATATGCTGCCCAATGCAGGACAATCTCAAAACACAAGAATTAGGGAACAACCTACAAGTTTACCTGGCAAATCTGCAACGACTTGACTAGTAAGGAACTTTATGAGCAAATCACCACATAAGTGACTAAAGTATATTTACCCAGCTACTCCGTATTTATAGCAGTATTGCATTGTTTTTAAACCTACCAGAATCTCCTAGGTCTAGAGAACCCTTTATAGAAATTTCACAGTTTTACAGGTTCTTATCTTTTATATTGGGCGCTTTGAGATATGGATGATATTCTGAAAAAATATCAGTATCAAACACCGCCCACCTGCGTCAGCTCAATTTACATCGTCACCTGAAATCTACCGTGAACCAGTCTTCCACTTGGGAATTGGCCCAGCAGATTGCCAATCAAACCAAAATCGAGCAGTCCAATCGTTTGAAACGCAGCATTGCCGCATGGAACATCTGGCGGGCTGAGCACCAGAACAGTGCAGTCGATTTAATGAATGTGAACTTAGCGGAAACCAATTTGAGTGGCGCTGACTTACGAGAAGCAGATTTGCGGGGAGCAAAGCTGAACCTTGCTAATCTCAGTGGAGCCGATCTGGTTAGCAGTTATTTGATCGGAGCAAATTTAAGTCAAGCTGATTTAAGCGGGGCTGACTTGCGCGGAGCGGACCTGAGACTGGCGAATCTGCATGGCGCAGATTTACGCGGGGCAGACCTGAGACTGGCCAATTTGAATGGCGCAGATTTACAGGACGCCGATTTGCGCGGGGCAGATTTAAGTCTTGCAGATCTAAGTCTCACTAATCTAGTGGGCACAAATTTGGTTGGGGCAGATTTGGGAGAGACAATCTTAACCGACGCAAATATTCGGATGGCTAAAGTGAGGGATGCGCTTTTCTGCGACAACCCTGGGTTGATGCCCCACGACAAAGCCTATCTGATTGCCCGAGGTGCTATCTTTCCAACCGATATTCGCACCTTGTCAAACCCGATTGACTCGATCGACTTTAGCTCTGTTCGACCAGATCGAGATTCTCAACTCTTTGAAAAACCCCTTGGGTTCACTTGATTGGTTGTTGTCCGCTAGGCGTTTGCCCCTAATTGGAGTGCTTTCTGCTGCATCATCCGGAAGATGTTATAGAAGCCATTGGCACGAGAGGGCGTCAAGCTGACATTGAGGCCGGTTGCCTGAATGAAATCAGGGGTAATTTGCAAAATTTGAGCGGGCGTCAGGTCATTCAAGCCTCGAATCAGCAGAGCTACTAAACCTTTCACAAGCTGAGAATCAGAATCCCCGTGGAACTTGACTTTGCCATCAACGAGTTCAGCGGTGATATAAACCTGCGAAGTACAGCCAGATACCTTGTTTTCCGATGTTTTGTCACTCTCAGGCAACGCTTCTAACCGTTTAGCCAAAGAGAGCAACTGCTCGTATCGCTGTTTGGGATCTGAAACGCGCTGAAAACGCTGCACAATTTGCTCTAGCGCAGGCGGCAGTGGAGCTGAAGTTCCGACCATGATTTCTGACAATGGTGAGTTCTACTTAAAAACGGGTCCTACTTAAAATGGTACGTCATCATCTGGATCACCATCTTCTACCAAATCTGGACTCAGATCTGCAGGATTGGCATTGAGGTTCAATTCTTCCACACTGCCGACCGTCGTCATCCCTCCATCCTCCCAGCTGACAATTTGCCCGTTAAACATTTGGGCCAAACTCTTGGCTGCACGGCTCACTTCATCTTCCGTTTGCCAGGGCTGTAAAGGTTCAGGACTAGGTTCTGGTGCTGCAGGTTGAGCGGGATAGGGAGAGGCAGGCTCAGAGACAACTCGGCTGCCATTACGAGGAGCAAGTTGTTCGGTTGCAAGTGCAGGTCTAACCTCAGACTCACGATTCACGCCAGAGTCAGAAAAAGAAGGTTGAGCCAGCGTGAGTGAAACGGGTGGAGAGGCAGGCGGGGCAGCAGAAACTGGGGCGTTCAAGGTAGCAATCGGCGCATCTGAAGCAACGGGCGCAGCTACAACTTCTAGGCTCACCCGCACAGGCCGCTGCAAATGTTTCTCGAGTGCAGTCTCCAGGTTAGTGATGCGCTGCTGCGCCATTTTAAACAACGGCTGGGAGGTGATGCCAATCCGAGCCATTTCGCCCTCAAGCGCCAGTAAACAGCCCTGCTGCTTGAACAAGGCCTGCGTACCGGGTGGCTGCAAAAGCCCCAGAATGGCCTGCCAAATTTGCTCCAGATTCAGCGCTGGTTTGGCAGAAATCGGAACCGGAGCAGGGGAAGCCCCTCTGCCATTTGCTCCAGTTGGAATGGGATGCGGCGGCAGTTCTACCTCAGGAGATTCTGGCTCTGGAGGCAGCGAAACAGGAATTTGGGCAGCAGTGGCATCAGGGGAGGGTGGAACTGGCGTTGCAGGTGGAGCTGGTGTTGGAATGGGAGTTGGGGCGATCGGTCGAGCAGGTGGAGCAACAGCCGTTCGAGCTGCCATTTGAGGTGTGATTTGAGGTGCGATTTGAGGTGCGATTTGGGCAGCAGAGGCGATTGGCAGCGACAGCAATCCCAGCAAAGTCACTTCTAACCACAACCGAGGTTGGGTGGAATTCTTGATCTGCACTTCGCTCGCCCGTAAATGCTGCTGCCCTTGCAAGAGCGTGCTCACCTCCATCGCTTGAACAAGCTGCGTCATCTCTGCCCAGGTGGGTGGGGTAATGGCAACCAGATCCAATCGATCGGGCGTGGTTTTCGCAATTAACAAATCGCGATAAAAGCTGGCCAGATTTTGCAACACGATCAGAGGTTCCCGCCCTCGGTCCAATAAATGGCGCACTCGATCGATTACACCCGTTGTATCATTTCGTACAATGGCTTCAACCAAGGCGAGCAAATCGCGTTCCGGAACAGCCCCCACCAAATCCCAAACTCGCTCGACGTTGATCTGACCTTCCAGGAGGCTGAGCTGATCAAGGGTGCTTTCAGCATCGCGCAGTCCCCCCTGAGCAATTTGGGCTACCAGTTGGATGGCGTCGGGGGTAATGTCGATCGCTTCCTGGCTGGCAATTTGGGTGAGGTGCCTCACCATCGCAGGCAATTCAATGCGGCGAAAGTCAAAGCGTTGGCAGCGAGAAATGATTGTGGGTAACACTCGCTGGGGATCGGTCGTCGCAAGGACAAAAATGACGCGATCGGGCGGTTCTTCCAGGGTTTTAAGCAGCGCATTAAAGGCCGCAGTGCTTAGCATGTGGCACTCATCCACCACATAGACTTTGTAGCGACACTGCACCGGGGCAAACTGCGATCGTTCAATCAGCTCGCGAATATTATCGACGCCCGTATTGCTGGCCGCATCAATTTCAATCACATCCAGGGCAGAGCCATTGGCGATCGATCGACAAACTTCACAAGTGCCACAAGGGATTTCAGTCGGTCGATCGGCCTTCAGACAGTTCAGTGACTTTGCCAAAATTCGAGCGCTAGAAGTTTTTCCCGTACCGCGTGCGCCAGTAAATAGATAGGCAGGCGCAATTTTTTGCTGCCGCAAGGCATTCCTCAAGGTTGTGGCGATCGCTTCTTGCCCAACGAGTTCAGCAAAGGTTTGTGGACGGTACTTGTGATGAAGCGGTTCGTAAGCCATAGGTCTGCTGAATTTCTCTCCTCTCTAGAGTAAGCGAGGATGCTTCGAACGAATGTACTAATTCGGGCGAATTTTAAGAATAGCTTGAAAGCACAATTGATCGATGTAGTTTCTCTGATCGATTCTGCCGATCCATCAATTCCCCAAATCCCAAATCAACTTCCCAAATCAATTCTCCCGGCCAGTTCTCCAGATTCGCGCGATCCCAATCCTCCCCATCCCGGCTTCTGTGTGGAATAATAGAGATTAAATTATTCTTAGATTTAGCAGTGAGTAGTAACGTCCGCACGGTTTCCGATTCTAAAAGGGCTTTTTACAATTTCCATACCCGCCCGATCAACTCCATCTATCGTCGGGTGGTGGATGAGCTCTTGGTCGAGATGCATCTGCTCTCAGTCAACGCGGACTTTCGCTATGACCCAATCTATGCGCTGGGTGTCGTGACTGCATTCGACAGGTTTATGCAGGGCTATCGTCCAGAGGCAGATAAACCCTCGATTTTTGATGCCATCTGTCGCTCATTAGATGACGATCCGCACAAGTATCGTCAAAGTGCTGAACAACTCCAAGCTGAAGCTGCTGCAATCCAGGTTGATACTTTCCTAGAACAGGTGAAGCAACTGGGATCAGCTCCTGCTAGCAGCCTATTCGACAGCTTACGGACAGTCACCCAGGACGCCAAGTTTAAGTACAGCCGCTTGTTTGCGATCGGGCTATACACGCTGCTAGAGCAGATGGATCCTGAGCTGGTTAAGGAAGAGCCACGACGCAATCAGGCGATTCAGACGCTAGGAGATGCCTTGTCTTTCTCAGCCGACAAGGCGCAGAAGGATTTAGAACTGTATCGCAACAATCTTGATAAGATTGCTCAGGCCCAGGTGGTTCTGGAAGACATGCTGAAGGCCGATCGCAAAAAGAAAGAAGAGCGAGAAAAAGCGAAAAACTCGGTGGCTACTCCACCGAACGCTCAAGAGTCGGCTTGATCTGCATTTGCTTGGTTTGCATCTAACGGTTGCGGTGTCAGGTTAGTCTCAGGCTGTCGTGCTATCTCTGCCTCAGTTCCTTCGCAAATTTCTGCGGGGTTGGACTGAGGCTGTTGTTTTGCCGATTGGATTGCCCTAGCTGTTGCCTCTGCATTCGATCGCAAAATTGATCTGGCAATGGCCTTTAGCTTATGAGGGATCTCAGGAGGCCCGGAGGTTGGCACAAATTGTTGGATCGGCAGCGGTGCGACGGCACGGGTTTTCTGAGGCGGCGGGAGATGCAGCTGGAATTCAGCAGCAGGTTTGAAGGGTTGAATTGCAGGCGGATGCTCAAACGGGGAAGCTTCAGACTGTAGGTCATCCTGCCGCTCTGATATCCACAACGAATCCAGATCAGTATTGACAGAGGAGGTTAGCTGATAATCGGCAGCGGATAGGCCATGATTTCTCTGAAACGTGGAATAGCTCTGCGGTTGGGCCGATGGCTCGATCGCTGCCTCCGTTGCAACCAGGAGCGGGTCGGGTAAAAGCATCAACGGCGAGGTAGATTCTGAGAATAAGAGCGGGATGGAGCGACCTGAAATAATTCGCTCAAAGTCTCGATTGAAATGCTGGACAGGCTTACCGCGTCGTCGCCAAAAATCTAAGATTTGCCAGACTGAAATTGCTTTATAGCGGCCCTGATACAACGCTTCAATCACTGCACTGTAGAGCCATGCTGGTGGATATTGTGCCAACCACTGTTCTATCCAACGATCGAGTGAATAGCCATTCAGATCAAAACTGTAGCGGATGATTAACTCTGCCACACTTGCCGCAATCGCGCTATTTGCTGGCTCAGTCATGCTGCTCGATCGCAAATCAAAGTAAAAGGATGAGACAAAAATAAAGTTCTTACCAAACTGTAGACGGGAAATTGATGGAATGGATCGAGTTAGCAGAAACTTTATTTTCTCGTGGCTAATTAATGCCTCGAATCACGCCACTTTCCACGGAGTTACTGCCTAAGCCTGAGAAGGGGCCTGGATCGCCAGTCCAGTTAAAGTCGTTCAGCCGGAACGTTAAATAACCCGCTTCTCGGCCCGTACTGTAGCTGGCGATAATGGAATAGGTACGACGGCTGTATTCCAGGGTATAAACCGTGTCGATGTCATCGTCGGTCTCTACATTATAGTAGACCTGTACTCCAGCCCGTAACGGACCATAGATTTGCTGGGTCAGGCTGGCAGACAGAACTTGCTGATCCGCCACACGATCGAACAAAAAGGGTGACTCTCCGTCTTGCAGCGTATTGGAATAACCGATGCTAAAGGCCGTGTAATCGAAGAAGGGACGAGAGAAATGGCCGAATTGTCCCAGCAGCGTAATGCCACCTTGTAGGCTTGATTGACTATTCCCACTGCTGTAACCGCTAAAAACCCCTTGAGCATTCAGATAAATACCAACATAGGGCGTTATCGGATAGGGCGTGTATCGCATCCCTTCAGTAGGGGTAGGCGGTAAAGCCGTTCCGAACCAGAGATAAAACATGCGGCTGAGGGTGGCAGCTGCTTGATAGCGAGTCAAGCTCACACAGCCATTGCCGGTCGTATCGCGCTCGTCTGGATCAATACAGCTCAAATCCCGATCGGGGTCAAGCGGCAAGAGGTTATCAGGTGTACCGGGCGGTTGATTTGTCCGATCCAGAGGCAGAAGATCCCGCTGATCCGTTTGGGCATTGATGTATTGCAAACTGCCCTGATACCGCAAATTAATTTGACTATTTCCCAAAACATACAGCGGCGACGACACCACTAAACCAACGCTACTCTGGACCGTCTGAAAGCCTAAAGAACCGTTAAACAAGCGATTTCGGTAGCTATATTCTGCGGCAACCGTATGGTTGAACACCCGCTGTTGAGCCCGGAAACTAGCCCGCAGATGGTCCCCAATGTCTGAAAAATCTAAACTGCTGAAGTTCGCAACGGCTTGGGCCGTGGTTGTAGGGGTGAAATTAAAATTCAGATTTGCGACTAAACCAAATTGGTCAGCCTGGGGGAAATCACCCTGTTCGATCGCTCGCTGCACCAGAATTTGAGGGGTGACGGTGAAATCAACCACAGGCGAAGTGTAGAGGTTAAACGATCGTTCAATATAAAATCCATCTCGGTCTTCTTCGTCAAACCCAAAATTCAGCAGCCCTGAATTGCGCCTGCGGTTGTCCAGCACAATGCGATTGACGAGCAGCGGCAGAGAGAATCCCTGGTCGAATACCAGACGAGGATTGCGGGCGCGAATTTCCGAAGTGAACGGCGTCAGGCGAGTATAGGTGACATGGCTCGATCGCAGCTCCAGCTCAGGCGGCGAAAAGGGATCATTGGTGAGCCGCACATTTTCAGCCACCAGGTCTGCCCCATCAAAAACCGCCTGATCCGCTTCGAATCGCAGACGATTAATTCCTGGATTGCTTTGTGAGGATGGCAGATCGCCTACGCCAAAGGAAAGTCCGGGCGCGCCGCCATATACTTGCAGCGGTTGGGCTGATGAAACGCTAGTGGTAACTGCTTGGGGCTGAGCACCCGTGTTTAAGGGCGTAAAGGGATCAGGATTAAAGTCGCGTTCTGTAGCAGGAATCAGAAGTTGACCTCGGGCTCCTTGAATCTGGCCTTGATTCAGCCCAAAGTTGAATTCAAATCGATCGCCCCCCAACACCTGATCGCCTCGGGTCAGAACTGCATTTCCTTCTGCAACTGCCACCCGATTTGGACCATTCACCCGAACTCGATTCGCAGAGAGCACGGCCTGACGAAACCGGACGACTACATCTCCATCGGCTTGAAAGACTTGACGGCGCTCATCAACCACCTGCTGATCCGCAGTAATCTCTACTACTTCTCCCTGTTGCTGAAGGTCGATCGGCGGTGTACTTCCTGGAGGAGTGCCACCGGGCGTCGGCGGAGTCGCAGGAGTGGATTCAGTGGTTTCTTCTTCGCGTGTGCGAGGTGTCGTAGGAATGTTAAGAATTTGTCCACCTGTCGGTTGCGGCACAGGTTGCAATGGTTCATCTATGGCAGGCGATTCAACCGTTTCTGGTGCTACGGCAGGTGATTCAGGAGTGACAGATTCAGAAGAATTAGGTTCCGTCGGTTCTGAAACTGGTAAATCGAGGCGAATTGAATCCCCGGTGTAACCTGGAGAGGATTCGCTCGAATCCAGTGGTTCTGCCGCAGCAGTTTGGGCAACGCGAGTGGGTGAGCCGGATGAAGGTCGAGGTGGGCGCTGAGCTGCCTGGAACGGATTGAGCTTTTGCCCCAACGTATCTAAATCGGGTAGGGGAAGAAAGGCTGATTCGGGAGTGACCGTCGATCGCGGTAACACCGTCGGCAGAGGAGGTTGAGAAGGCTGTAAATCACGAGCGGAGAACCCAGTCGGCACTGGCCGTGAAAATCGATCGATCGTGATCGGTGCTCCTAATAAAGCTGCCGAAGATGCCCCCCCTAGTTCTAAGGGAGGTGAGCCTACTGCTTCAGGATTGACTGGCGCGTTGCAGTTTACAACACATTCGGCGGAAGTTGCGGTTGGAGAAGATGGGTTAGGGCTGGATCCTACATCATCAGAAACTGGCGGTTCCTGATCACCAGATCTCGAATCCACTTCAGGCGAAATAGCCGATGCAGCGGCAGCGGTGGCATGCGGTGAAGTAGCGGAATGGGACTCCCCAGCGGGTAAAACATCAACAATTGGAGGTGGAGATGGCGGTAGAACCGGGTAGGGCATACTCTAATCGCAACAAATTGAGACGGAAGTTTCCCAACGGAACGCTTACCGTCCGTGACACAGGCTCCTGAGACTCTTCGTCGGCGTGTAGGTTCCTCAACTTCGACCAGAACTGCCTGTCTGAACAATCTTCAGAATTTTTAGACAAGACGTTCGTTCACCTGACCCCGATGGTCTTAAGAACCCCATAGAGCCTGTGATTGCTCAGATTGTCTAGAACTGGGAAATAAACAGCCTAGGAAAAATCTGTGGCCAAACTCTCTATTCAAGATCGCGACGATTGGGGTTCCGAGAAGGGTCGTTGGACAAGAACCCAAACACAAACAAAGAGACAAAGAATAAAACAACGATATTTACCACGATTTTGAGGGTCACCATATGGGCATCTCCAACAAGCAAGTTTGTTTAAAAAATAAGCTTTATTATCATACAGAAACATTGCACCCTTTGAACGGATGCTTGATCTGCTTTACAGTTCACATTGCCCTTCGTGGCAGAGTGGATAGTTAGAATGATAAGTAGTGTCTCGCTGACCGAATAAGGTGTAGCGGTTGTCTCGCACTTGCTCATAGAGCCGATCGCCCGTCCATTTCACGCCAGGGAGCGATCGATAAAGCTCGACAAAACCAGCTCCGATTGGCAGCAATCGACCGATCTCTTCCGCCGCAGCGCTACCTTGCCAGCGCCGTTCTGGAGCATCAGCATCGATCAAAATCATGCCCAACTCACAGTCTTGGGATGTGATCTGCCACCGATCGAGCATTTTCTGGTCCTGCATGGGCACATAACGAAATCGGCTGCCGCGATCGATCTGTTCTAGCCATTTGACCAAAGTGACACACAGGTTACAGTTTCCGTCATAGATCACGTGGTACATCATGCAAACATTCCTATTCAGGATTCTTTGACAAAGCAACAGAGCCATTCTCTGTCTTATGTTAAAAGCTTTTAGGATGGAACCGTTGATACTCACCAATTTTGGTAGCCTGACTATCCAGCCACCGCTTGTGTCCTGGAAAATTGGACCGCTAAAAATTTCTAAAATTCTTATTTCTCCACAGAAGGGATAAACTTCCCTTAACCTTTTCACGGATGTTCTCTTCATAATCAAGCTGTAGGATGCTTGCGGCATACTCTCGTAAATCATTAAAAACTGGGTAGATCGCATGACATCCCTATCACGTCTCAAACGTCGAGCTGTATTAGCAACGCTGGCCTGTGCTTCCCTAGGCTTAGCTGTTTCTTGCGCTCCTTCCAGCCCAGATGTGGCAACCCCTTCAAGCGGCACCTCCCCAGCAGCAAGCGGTTCAGCAAGCGGTGGTTCAGCAGGTGGTGGTTCAGCAACCCTCAGTGGCGCTGGTGCTTCTTTCCCTGCTCCTCTCTATCAGCGCTGGTTCGCAGACTACAACAAAGAAAACTCAGGGGTTCAAATCAGCTATCAGTCAGTTGGTAGTGGCGCTGGGGTCGAACAATTCTTGGCCGGAACCGTCGATTTTGGGGCATCTGACGCTCCGTTGAAGTCAGAAGACAAAGAAAAGTTCAAAGCCAAGTATGGGGCAGAGCCCATTCAAGTGCCGATGACGGGTGGAACGATCGTCTTTGCCTATAACTTAGATGGCGTAGATGGTTTAAAGCTCTCTCGTGATGCTTATTGCGGCATTGTCACAGGTCAAATTACCAAGTGGAACGATCCAGCCATTGCCTCAGCAAATTCAGGCGCAACCCTACCCGATTCTGAGATTCAGTTTGTTCATCGCTCAGACGGTAGCGGCACCACCTTTGGCTTCACCAATCACCTGAAAGCTGCCTGTCCTGATTGGAAGGCTGGAGCCAGCAAGTCTGTAGAATGGCCTGTAGGCACCGGCGCTAAAGGGAATGAGGGTGTGACTGCTCAAATCCAGCAAACGCCAGGCGCGATCGGCTATACCGAGTTTTCCTATGCCAAAGAAAACGGCCTGAAAATGGCAGCGATCGAAAACAAAGCAGGCAAAATCATTGAACCCAGCCCTGAAGCAGGTGCAGTCGCGTTTAAAGGCGAAACGATTCCAGCCGACTTTGCGCTACTGGTTCCTGACCCAGCCGCTGCTGAAGCCTATCCCATCTCCACCTTGACCTGGGTATTGCTCTACCCGGAATACAAGGATGCTGCTAAGAAGGAGGCTCTGATCAACGTGATCAAATGGTCGCTTGATAGCGGTAAAACTGCTGCCACCGATCTGGGCTACATTCCACTCGAAACAGAACTCGCCGGCAAGGTAGAAACTGAGCTCGGTAAGATCAAATAAGCAAAACTGATGATGGGGAAGGTTAATTGCAAGTAGCCTTTCCCATCTGTTTTTCTGCTGTCATTCAAAGAAAATTGTCAGTGGAATAAAGAACGGAATAGAATTAATACATCAGCTGGTACTGTGTCGCTATGGGATTAGCAATGGTATTGACCGAGTTGCCAGACTAATTGGATGATCAACGTTGATCAGGCGAAGTTGCCCCCACTGTTTTAAGTGAGTTCTATTGAGCTACTGGCACCCTGTCATGAGGTGCTATTTGACAAGGTTTAGCTAACCAGATTCGATCGAGGAAATAATGGCCTTACGCACTCAGTTGCAAGCTGCAACGACCGTTCAGATTTTTCGCAGTTCAGGAAACCCCAATGTTTGCGATCGAAGTAACGCGGAGTGACTCAGAACGATTGCGGCACTTTAAGAAGCCTCCCATGGATGAAACTGTTTAGTCAGTAGACCGGTGATTCCCAAGTAATCCAGTGTATTTTCTTATCATCCCTGCTCTCAGCCATTATGACTTCGGAACCCATTTCTCACTCAGAAAGTTTAGTTGAGTCCTCGCAGCGATTTCGCGCACCCCGCCTGATTAACCAGATCTTTCGCTGGTTAACGCTTGCACTTGCGGTTGGTATTGGACTCGTACTGGTCTGGATTACCTACTCACTGCTCTCCATTGCGCTTCCGGCGATCGCCCAATTCAATCTCGGTTTTTTGTTTACCCAGGTTTGGAATCCGGTGCAGGAGCTTTATGGAGCCTTACCGCAAATTTATGGCACGATCGTCAGTTCCATTATTGCTCTGATTTTCGCTGTTCCACTGGGTGTTGGAGTGGCGATTTTTTTAAGTGAAGATTTTCTGCCACGTCGGGTTTTGACACCGATCGCCTTCCTGGTTGAATTGCTGGCCGCTATCCCTAGCGTCGTCTATGGCATGTGGGGCATCTTTGTGTTTATCCCTGCAATCCTGCCTATCTTGCAGGGTGTGCACAAAGCTTTTGGGTGGATTCCATTTTTCTCAACCGCACCCTCCACCCGCCAAATGTTTGCCACCGGGTTGGTGCTGGCGATCATGATTCTGCCGACGATTATCGCCATTTCGCGGGATTCGCTGATTTCAGTGCCGCCTCAACTCCGGCAGGGGGCCTATGGGCTGGGTGCCACTCGCTGGGAAACTATCACCCAAGTTTTGCTGCCAGCCAGTCTATCGGGCATTATTGGGTCGGTCATGCTGGCTTTAGGACGGGCACTGGGCGAAACTATGGCAGCCGCAATGTTGATTGGCAATGCTAACCGAGTCAATGTCTCGCTATTTGCTCCTGCTTCAACCATCTCGGCTCTGATCGCCAACCAGTTTGGTGAAGCCAGCGGTCTACAAAAGTCGGCGCTCTTCTATCAAGCGTTGATTCTCATGGTTCTGACCCTGGTCGTAAACATGCTGGCAGAAGTGATCGTTAACCGATTTCAGCAAGTTGAATAATCTGATGCCATCTCTCGACCCTGTTTTTTCCCCAGTGAGCTGAAATGAGTTCCCAAAATCCGCTCGATAGTCATCACCAAGACCTGTCTTCCAGAGCTATGGACTACACCGTTTCCTCTGGTCGCAAATTCTTCGGCTCTCTGATGACAACCCTGGTCATTCTCTGTGTCGCGATCGCCATTCTGCCCTTGGGCTCAATCCTTTTCATGTTGTTGAAGAACGGCCTGGGTCGTTTATTCCAAGACTTTCCCGCTGTGTTCACTGAATTGCCGCCACCGCCGCTAGTTGATGGAGGTGGACTCCGTAATGCCATCATGGGAACCATCCTCACCTGTTTGATTGGATCCTTGATTAGTGTTCCGGTTGGCGTTTTGACTGCGATCTACACGGTTGAATTTGGTCAAGGTAACAAACTATCCCAATTTGTCCGGTTTTGCACCAACGTGTTAAGTGGCGTCCCCTCCATCATTGCAGGCTTATTTGCTTATGGTGTGGTCGTGCTAACCATGGGCACCTTTTCTGCAATCGCAGGCGGCGTGGCTCTGTCAGTTCTCATGGTGCCTATTATTATCCGGACGGCAGAAGAAGGCTTGAAGTCTATTCCTCGCGAAGTTCGGCAAGGGCTGGTGGGAATCGGTGCAACCACTTTCCAGGGTGTGTTTAGTGTAATCCTACCTGCTGCGCTGCCTTTTATTGCCACGGGCGTAACGCTAGCTTTGGCCAGGGCGGCTGGTGAAACCGCTCCTCTGTTGTTTACTGCGTTGTTTAACCAATATGATGCTCGTAGTTTGAGAGAACCGACGGCAACCTTATCTGTTTTGATCTACAACTATGCAATCACCCCCTACAAAAACCAAAATGAATTGGCCTGGGCGGCAGCGCTAATTGTAGTCGTACTGATTTTGGCCGTCAGCATTCTGGCTCGATCGTTCACAAAGCGTAAGGTCTACTAGAACTGACCTCCGATGATGTGGTAAGAAGCGACCGGGTCCATTCTGCTCAATAAGTTGACCCACTTGCAGGAAGTATTCTTTCACACAGCATCATACAATTTCCGGTAAGCCCAAAATACTCGAAGCAAGCCCTCGATCCAACATCTAACTCAATAACTTTATGACGAATCCTTCAATTTACTCCAACTCTACGGATAACTCGATCTCCGGGAGTCCAGTCATCACCACCGAAAACGTCTCGATTTTTTATGGTTCTTTCCAGGCTGTGCGCAATGTCTTTCTCGACATTCCCAAAAATAAGGTCGTCGCGTTTATTGGACCGTCAGGCTGTGGCAAAAGCACCCTCTTGCGCTGCTATAACCGGTTAAATGACCTGATTCCAGGAGCGCGGGTTGAAGGTAAGATCACTTATCAAAATATTGATTTATACGATCCCAAAGTCGATCCGGTTGAGGTGCGGCGACGCATTGGCATGGTGTTCCAGCGACCCAATCCCTTTCCAAAATCCATCTACGAAAACATTGCCTTTGGGGCACGAATTAATGGCTATAAGGGGGATATGGATGAACTGGTCGAGCGATCGCTGAAAGGGGCTGCACTGTGGGATGAAGTCAAAGATAAATTGAAGGAAAGTGGCCTATCCCTATCGGGTGGACAACAGCAGCGGTTATGCATTGCTCGAACCATTGCGATCGAACCCGAAGTGATTCTGATGGATGAACCTTGCTCAGCCCTGGATCCAATTTCGACGCTGCGCGTGGAGGATCTGATTCACGAGTTGAAGCAACGTTTCACCATCATCATTGTGACCCACAACATGCAGCAAGCCTCTCGTGTGGCAGACTACACGGCCTTCTTCAACGCCGAAGCAGGAGAACATGGCAGCCGCTTTGGTTATCTTGTAGAGTACGACAGAACCGAGAATATTTTTAATGCCCCCCAGGAGAAAGCCACGCAGGATTACGTCAGCGGTCGATTTGGTTAAACGCTTCATTCATTTTTCAACACTCATTCAATCCTCATTCAACCCTTATTTATTTAACAGAGCGTGGAGCCTACTTGGTTCTGCGCTTTTTTCGCGGCTCACCGCTAATCTCCCAGATGGCAGATGTAAAAAGCCCGCTGAGTGCCTAAGCTGAAATTGTAATTGGAAAATAAGCTTGGTTTAGGCCGGTAGCGATCGTTCAAACGGGATAGCCTAGCTGTTCTGGTTAGATTAGAGGAAAAGCAAATGATTGGATTTTTGTTAACAACTTTAGCAACTGCACTAAGTTTGCTGGTGGTTGATCTTGCAGTACCGGGTGTTGATCTCGCCAACTTTCCTGCGGCAATTGTTGCTGCTTTGGCGATCGGTCTGATCAATTCCACCGTCAAACCCATTCTTTCAACATTATCATTGCCGTTAAACTTTCTCACCATTGGTCTTTTCTCTTTTGTGATTAACGGTCTTTGTTTTTGGTTGGCAGCCGTTCTTGTGCCTGGATTCTATGTGAATGGACTGCTGGGATTCTTCTTGGGGCCTGTGATTCTGAGTTTTGTGAATACGCTGCTGAGCAAGTATTTTGCTGAACGGAATCCAGACGTCACCATCAAAACTGAAGTCTAGATTTGAGTGACAGGCCTGACGATCGGGGAAACAAGCCAGATTGAGTATCCAGCAGTGGGTACTCATTTTCTATATGGACCGTTCAAAACTCAAATTTGGGTGTAAAACTCAAGAGATATCAAATTCAAACTGGCCTTTGGAGTATAGGTAACTGAAGATGGATGCAACGTTAGCTCAAGCAAAAGCATTAAAGCAAAATTTAACGGATTTTATTCTGGATGCTGAAGATGAATTGGCAGTGGCGTTAGAGCAATATAGTGCAACGCAACTGTCTCGATCGCAACAGCCAGATATGCATCGCCGCACTTTTGTGGTCGATCGATTTTTGATGGAAGGTCAGGTGGGCAGCGCCACGCCTATTGATTTATTTACAGAACAGTTTGAGGCAGAGTTGAGTGAGACCGATCGGCTACTGCTGCAAAACTGGCGACGCAGTTTTTTGGGACTATTTTCGGTGCAGCAAGTGCTGGAGGATGGTCTAGAGCTAGTGAACAGCACCACAGCCAAACTCTATCGCGTCAGGCTAACCGCAGAGGAACAGCAGGCCGTTGCCAAATTCAAGGAGGGGGATATTTTATTGGTGCAAATCGCACCGATGCTAGAGGATTGGATGTTTGCTAGTCAATGGATTTCCTTAGGACGGTTGGGCAAACCAAAACTGGCGGTCGCGATCGGCAATTTTAAGCAAAACTATAAAGAACATCTCTACAGCGATGCCCCCGAACTGCTAGCAGAGGCGTGGCATTCCGTTGAGAAACATTATCAAAATTTTACTGACTTTTTTGGCAGTGATGAAGTGACGCTGCCCGGTTATCAACTTGGCAAAAAACTGTCTGATTTTCAAACCGCAATGCTTGAGAAGCAGTTTGAGGAAGCGGGAATTGACCAGTCTAAATCGTTTGAGGAATTGGTCACAGAAGCAGGGGTTTCTCAAGCAGAGATGGAAGAAGCTGCTGAAGCGTTGGGCACAGATGCCAAGCTGTTAAATCAGGTGATTGATACCAAACAGGCTCCTAAAATGATGATGCCTGCGATCGAGTTACCGCCTCACCTGAAAAAAGCGGAGCAGGTGACGATTCTGACCCATCCTCGCTGGGGACAGGCGTTTCTACCGCACTATATGCAATTCACCACTTTGTTAACCTCTGCTGCAACAGAGCCAGATCCTGCGGCAGCCTCACTCGTCAAGAAATATCTGGAGGATCCAGAGATTCCGGCTTTTGTTTGGCACCGATTAGCACAGCAATATCCAAGTCAACTCGAAGCGCTGCTGCAAACCGTTTTAGAAAAACCAGAGTTCCAGCTCACAACCGATCTCGATCCCCTGCTGCAAGCGTCTGGCAAGAACTTACAGACTGAGCTCCCTGAAATTGCCAGCGTTCCCTTGCATTTACATAATTTGTTTCAGGAAGCTGTGCTCGAAGTGAGTAAAGATAAATCCAAAAAGAAGAAGCCCAAACCTGGACATGGCTTCAAACCGTAATCCCCCCTTGGACTTGGCCAGTTCCCTCCTGGGGTGGAAGGAAAAGCATAATCTGGTTGATAACGTAAGGATATCGCTGAAACATCAATTCCACATCAGACACGGAGTGAAATTATGAACATCATCGCATGGTTGCTTTTGGGCTTGCTAGCCGGTGCGATCGCCAAGGCCATTTATCCCGGCCATCAGGGTGGCGGCATTCTGGCAACAATCATTTTAGGAATCATCGGTGCATTCGTGGGCGGTAGTCTTTATACGCTGTTAGCAACGGGATCGTTGCAGCTAACCGCCGCAGGTTTGAGTATTCCAGGGCTGATCGTTGCAATATTGGGTGCGATGGTTGCAATTTTCCTGTGGGGCCTGATGACCCGCCGTACCACTGTGTAGCTGCGTTGAGGTAGGCATCCTATCAACTTTTGGAAACATTGTTTAAGAGATTTATCTGACGTAGGTATTAAACATCAAGCTCCTCTGGCTCTTAAGATCCGGAGGAGTTTTATTATTTTTATGCCTTCAGGTAGAAAAACGCGTACCGCTAGATAGATGTGGAACAGAGCGCAGCCTGACATAATTCCGACTAGCTATTCATTATCATTGCAAGTAACGGGTTTATTATGGTCGCAACTCCGCCTTCTTCTCAGGTTTCTAAATTGCNAACACCAGGTCGAGGATTCAAACGCTGAGATTGAGGCGATTGCTCAACAGCCTCCTACTGAGACCGAAATCGACCTTGAGTTTCTGTATACCCGAGACATCGAATTTCGTCAGGAAACGATCTACTTCATTGTAGTTGATCGGTTCAATGATGGAGACCCCAGCAATAGCGAAGGCCCCAATCCAGAGTTATACGACCCGACCGGGCAGGATTGGGGGAAATATTGGGGAGGAGATTTACAGGGAATCATTGATAAGCTGGATTATCTCAAGGGATTAGGCGTCACTGCCCTCTGGCTCACTCCCCTGTTTGAGCAGGTTGAAGATTTGTTTGTCGGCAATGCGGCGATTCATGGTTACTGGATCAAGGACTTTAAGCGAATCAACCCCCGTTTTTTAGCAGAGGGGGAAAATCCTTCCCTTAATCAGACTCAAGAGTCGCGCAACACGACATTCGATCGCCTAGTCGATGAATTGCACAAACGCAAGATGAAACTGGTGTTAGATATTGTTTGTAACCATAGCAATCCGGACTTTAGCGGCAAGAAGGGTGAGCTTTACGATGATGGTGTAAAAATTGCCGATTTTAATCAGGATGAGCGGAATTGGTATCATCACTATGGCGAAGTGACCAACTGGGAAGATGAATGGCAGGTGCAAAACTGCGAACTATCAGGTCTGGCCACTTTTAACGAAAATAACAGCGAATATCGGGAGTATATTAAAGCTGCAATCAAACAATGGCTCGATCGGGGCGTTGATGCGTTGCGGGTTGATACGGTGAAGCATATGCCAATTTGGTTCTGGCAGGAATTCACAGGCGACATGTATAAGCACAGACCAGATGTGTTCATTTTTGGCGAATGGATTTACAGTCATCCGAACGATGAGCGATCGGTCGAATTTGCCAATCATTCCGGCATGAATCTCCTGGATTTCGGCCTATGTGTTGCCATTCGTTCTGCTTTGGCCCAAGGTGCAGAAGCCGGGTTTCATCTGGTTAAAGATGTATTGGATCAGGATTCCTGCTACTATGGCGCAACTGAGCTGGTAACGTTTATCGACAATCATGATATGCCGCGTTTCCAGTCGCTCAATCCGGATCCCGCCATGTTGCAGGTTGCCTTCGCCCTAATTATGACAACCCGTGGGATTCCCTGCATCTACTACGGCACAGAACAATATCTTCACAACGATACCGAGGGCGGCAACGATCCCTACAACCGCCCGATGATGGATCGCTGGGATACCGAAAGTGAAGCTTATCGCTATATTCGGTTACTTTCTGGGCTGCGACGGCTCAATCCGGCTGTCTCGATGGGTGGCCAATGGGAAAAGTATATTACGCCAGATGTTTACTGCTATGTTCGCCGCTATCGTGATTCTCGCTGTTTTGTAGCTTTGAATCGGGGCGAAGCAACTACTTTACCTGAAGTAGAAACTGAGCTGCCGGATGGAGAACACACCTGCGTCCTGTCTCGCAACAAATATGAAGTCAAGGATGGCAAGATTTACAATTTATCGCTGGAGGCACGCGGCGTTGTTATATTAAGCCATGTGGGCGAACGGGTTAAAGGGCAGACGATCGTTAGAATTCAATTAAATGGAGTCCAAACCCAGCCCGGTGAATCGATTGTGGTTATGGGTGACTGTCCAGAACTGGGGAATTGGGACATCGGCAAAGCTTATAAGTTAGAGTACATCAACTCCAATACCTGGTTTGGAGAAATTCCCTTTGACGAAAGTGCAGGTCAGCTAATTACCTATCGCTATGCCATGCTGCGGGAAGACCGATCGCCACTGCGGGAAAACATTGTGCCGCGCCGTTGGGTGATTGCGACTGAAGGGACGGTTAAGTGGCGTGATACTTGGGTTCCTGGCCGCGAATCCTAAACCAAACTCTCAATTTTCTAAGCTGCATATTTTGCTGAAAGAAAACATGAATTAACGTGAGTTCGACGGAGTGACAAAAGGCCAAAGGAAAGCTGAGACTGGAAATGAAGTACATAAAGCCTCAGCGATGAAACCGATCGTATCGCACCTGGATGTGACCCAAATCTTTTGCGATGTAGATGACTTCTACCAAGAGTTTGAACGACTTTGGCAGCAACAAATCCAGCTGCCCTCGATGCTAGGAGAGAAACGCAGTCGCTCCAGACTGCACCTCAGCGAAGTGATGACGATTGTCATCGCCTTTCATGGCTCTGGCTACCGCACCTTCAAGGATTTCTATACCCTGCAAGTGTTGCCGCACTGGCGAGGAGCCTTTCCCAACTTGGTGAGCTACAACCGTTTTGTAGAGTTGATGCCTTGGAGCCTGATGCTGTTGTGCTGTTATCTGTACACTCGTTTAGGAGAAATGACAGGGATTAGTTTCATCGATTCGACTCCTCTAAAGGTTTGTCATCCCAAACGGGCTCAC